>PLET01000126.1 GCA_003137095.1 Gammaproteobacteria bacterium | reverse complement strand
CGCGCTGCGCGACGCCGAGCAGCCGCCGGACAAGCCGTATCGGAACTGGTGAGATGCGCGCGACGCTCAACCGCCGGGGTGCCGGGATCGCGCTGCTGGCTGCCGCGGCTCTCGCCGCAGCGGCGTTCGCTGCCCCCCCGCCGGTGAGCGCCACCTTGCAGCCCGCGCAAATCACGGTGGGCGAGTCGGCGCAGCTCACCATCACGAGCCTGGGCAGCGGTGCGGTGACCATCACATTGCCGGTGGTCGCGGGATTGGAATTTCGGGTGCTGGGGCAATCGCGCCGGATCGAGATCATCCACGGCGCGACCCTGGCAACCACCACGACGGTGGTGCGGGTCACCCCGCAGAGCGCCGGTATATTCACCATCCCGGGGGTTACTCCGCAGTCCCAGCCGCTGGTGCTGCACGTAAGTCCGGACGGCATGGGCGCGCCGCCGATAAGTTCCCCCGTGCCGGGCGCGGGCCTTCCCGGCGGCATTCACCTGACGGCGGATGGTTCGGCGTTCATGACGTTGAGCGTGCCCAAAGGCGAGGTGTTCGTGGGCGAGAGCGTGCCGGTCGTCATCGAGGTGGGGATGCGCGCCGGATTCGTCACCTCCGTCAACGGTTTGCCGACACTCTCCGGCAGCGATTTCACCCTCAACAATCTCTCCCGGCAGCCGGAGCGCAAATTGACGAACATCGACGGCAGTCCCTTCACCGTGCTGACGTGGCACAGCGTCCTCGCGGCGGTCAAGCCGGGCAGCTATTCGATCTCCGCCGAGGCGCCGCTCACCGTGAGAATCAGAACCCGGTCGCAGCGCGACGCCTTGCTCGAGGATCAGTTGGGGGATCCGTTCATGCAGAATTTCTTCGGCGCCAGCATCCAACGCGACATCAAGGTGTCGAGCCCGGCATCCGCATTGACCGTGCTGGCGCTGCCGGCGGCCGGCCGGCCCGCGGATTTCGGCGGCGCGGTCGGCGCCTTCACCATCGCCGGCGAAATCTCCTCCGCCAGCGCCCAGGCGGGCGACCCGCTCACGCTGCGTCTGCGGGTGGCCGGCTCCGGCAACTTCGATCGCGTCGACACCCCGATGCTCACGCATCTCGACGGCTGGAAGACCTACCCGCCGAAAGCCACATTCAAGCCCCTCGATGCCGTCGGCTATCAGGGCGAAAAATTGTTCGAACAGCCGGTGGTGGCGCTCAAGCCCGGGGCGCAAACGCTGCCCGGACTGGCTTTCAGCTACTTCGATCCGGCGACGCGCCGCTATGAAACGCTGCAAAGCGCGCCGCTCGGCGTGGCGATTTCTCCGTCGCCGGCAGACACCTCGCTCACGACGGACCGGGTGTCCGCCGGCGCGAACGCGACCGAGACCGCTGCCGCGGCCGCCGGCAGCGTGGCGGGCGGCTTGCGGCCCGATCACGCCGCGTCCGGCGACCTCGCCGACAGCCTCGTGCCGCTGTACCTGCGGCCGCCGTTCCTCGCGATTCCCTCGTTGCTCGGTCTGGCATTTGCCGGCGCATGGTTGGCGCTGCGACGTCATGCGCCGTTGGCCCATCGCACCGCGACGCCCGGCCGCGGCACGTCGCGCGCGGGCAAACGCGCGCTCGCCCAGATGCAGGCGGCGGCCCACGCCGGCGACGCCGCGGCATTTCTGCGCGCGGCACGCGCGGCGTTGGTGGATTCGGGCGGCGACGGCGACGATGTGCGTCAATTGCTGGCGCTTGCGGACGAGGCCAGCTATTCGGGCCATGCACCACAGGCCACCGATTATTCGCGATGGACGCAAATCGTGCAGCGCCGGCTGGGCGCAGACGCCTCATGATCCGCAGCATCGCGCTGCTCATCGCCATGCTCGCCGTCGTCCCGGTGCGGGCGGAGCCGGCACCCGGCCATTCGGCCGCGAGCCTGTACAACCTGGCCAATGCCTACGCGCGTGCCGGCAAGCCCGGCATGGCGATTCTGAACTATGAACGGGCGCGGCTGCTCGAGCCGAACGATCCCGACATCGAAGCCAACCTGCGTTCGGTTCGCGAGACAGCGCATCTGCCGGCCGAGACCCGCAGCGGGTTCGAGCGTGCGGCCACCGTCGCCGGAAGCGGGGCAATGGCCTGGATCGGCGTCATGGGACTGCTCATCGCCGGCATCAGCCTGCTGGCCGGGCTGCTGTCTGCGCGACATCGGTTCCTACGAGCCGCCGGCGCGCTGCTCGGCGTCGCGATGCTCGGTATGCCGGTGTGCAATGCATTCATTCTGTGGCCCCGGTTGCACGCGGCGGTGGTGATCGCGGCGGCAGCGCCGCTGCGCGTGGCGCCGGTGCCCATGGGGGATTCGCCGTCCTCGCTGCCGGAGGGCGCGACCGTGCGGGTGAGAGCGGAGCACGAGGGTTTCGTGCTGGTGCAGACCCCCACAGGCGCCACGGGCTGGGTGTCCTTCGCCGATCTCGCGCGCGTCGTGCCGTCCTACTAGGCTATGCGCCGGCCGGCGCCCGCCGCCGGTTGAGATAGGCATAGACCAGCACCGCGATCAGGGGCAGCGTTGCACCGAGTCCGGTGATGGCGCCCTTGGCGATGATTTTGGAGATGAAGTGGTGCTCGCGCAGCAAATCGAGCGGTGCACAAAGGCGTGCGGTGAAGCTCATGAGCACGGCGAGCCACAGCAGTCCATCGGTGTCGGCCACGAGAATCAGCGCCACGGGCATGCACACGTACCACGGCCAGTAATCCGGCGAGGCCACCAGCGCATAGGCGACCGCGATCCAGGCAAAGGCGCGCGCCAGGCTGGCCGCGTCCGTGACGCGCAGACTCCGCCACGCGATGAATGCCAGCACCGGCAGATAGATCAGCGCCAGCGTGAGCGGACCGGCTTGTGCGCTCAATGGCGAGCGCCGCAGGATCCAGTTCAGCCCGCCGAACAGCGTGGCGGAGCTCATGGGTTCACCGCGCTGTAGCAGCCCGTCGAAGCTGTGCGAGCCCACCCACAGCGGCGCGTACAGCACGGCGGCAAGCACGCCGGCCGCCGCGATGGCGGCGGTGATTCCGACGGCCAGGTGCGCGGCGCTGCGCCGCGACTTCCAGAGGAAGACCAGCTGGGCGGGCGCGAACAATATCGGCACATATTTGGAGATTACCGCGCACAGCTGTGCGAGCGTGGACGCGAACGGCCGTTGCGCCGCGCAGCCGGCGAGCGCGGCGGCGACGAACAGCAGCATCACGGCATCATTGTGGCCCTCGGCGGCGAACTCCACGATGAACAGCGGATTCCACAGGTAGGCCAGCGTTCCGGTGAGCTGATCCGCGGGGCGCACGCGGCCGAGAAACGACCAGATGCAGTAGGCGGTGCCGAGACTCGCCGCCGCGACGACGCTCTTGAATAGCACCAGCGCCGCCGGAACGTTCAAGCCGCAGAGCTTCATGATGCCGACTTCAATCTGTGTCCAGATGATGCCGTAGGGGGTGATGCCGGCGTCGGTGGTCCAGCCGTACGAGGCCAGTATCGGTCCGATGGCGGTGTCGCGCGCCGCGTTCGCGGCCTGGGTGAGGGGATTGCCCCCCGGCAGCGTCCCCAGGAATCCGTGCGCCATGTAGCTGAACACATCCTGCGACAGCACGGGCACGCACGGCACGAGCAGCACGTTCATGAAGCAGGGCAGCGCCAGCGCCCAGGCCCGAACCCGCGGCCGATCCAACTCGCCACTGCGCGACATCGAGAGGATCGCCCCGTAGATGAGAAACGTGATCCCCGTCACGAGCACATAGCCCAAGGTCGGTGCGATGAAATGGTCACGCATGGATCGCTGCAGAAAGAAGATGCCGATGTAGGCGGCGACGGTGATTGCGCCGAGCGACACCAGGCGCAGCTCCGGCGCTCTGAATCCCGGCGTGGTCGCAACTTTCGAAACGGGTGTCGTCATGTTTGCCACGCGTGTAAGTTTGCAAATAGTGAAATGGATTCAATAATTTATATTACCCAGCCGGGTACGCTATGCCATGATACGGGCATCACAAATTCCGACATAGAGCCGGCAGGGACTCATTTTGAATCCAACGCGCACCTCGGTAACGGTGGTGGTGCCCACCTACCGGGAGGTCGAAAACATCCCGCTGCTGGTGGAGCGAGTGCGTGGCGTGCGTGAACAGTCCGGGCTGGATCTGAACCTCCTGCTCATGGATGACGACAGCCGCGACGGCAGCGCCGAAGCCGTGCAGGCGCTCGGGCTGCCGTGGGTGCAGATGGTGACGCGCACCGCCAATCGCAGCCTCAGCTGGGCGGTCCTCGACGGGCTCAAACACACCAAACGCGACGTGTTCGTGGTCATGGACGCCGACCTCAGCCACCCGCCGGAGAAGATTCCCGAGATGGTGGCCCTGGTCGAGGGCGGCGCCGACGTGGCGATCGGCTCGCGCTTCGTCGAGGGCGGTTCGACCGCCGATGACTGGGGATTTCTGCGCTGGCTCAACAGCCGCGTGGCGACGCTGTTCGCCATGCCGCTCGCCCGCCTCAGCGACCCCATGAGCGGTTTCTTTGCGATGCGCCGCTCGACCTTCGAGGCGGGCCGGGACTTCAATCCCGTCGGCTACAAGATTCTGCTGGAGCTGATCATCAAGTGCCGCTGCGTGCGCGCGGTCGATGTGCCCATTCATTTCGACAACCGCCGCTTCGGCAAGAGCAAGCTGTCCTTCAAGGAACAGCTCAAATATCTGCAGCATTGCCGCCGCCTCTACATCTACAAATACGGCACCTGGTCGCATCTGGTGCAGTTCCTGGTGGTGGGCCTGTCGGGATTGGCCGTCAACCTGACGGCGTTGACGCTGCTGCTGCGCGTGCTCGGACCGCAGAAGCTCGATGTGGCGCTCGCGATCGCGCTGTCGATGGTGTGGAACTTCGTCCTCAACCGGCGATTCAGCTTCTCCTACGCCCGCGGACAAGCCGTCGTGCGGCAGTTCATCGGCTTCGTCGCGGCCTGCTCGGTGGGCGCGGTGGTCAATTATTTCGTCACCCTGGGGCTGTGGGGTGCCTTCGAGCACAAGCAGGTGCCGGCGCTCATCGGCGTGCTGGTCGGCACCGGCTTCAATTTTGCGGCCAGCCGGTTCGTGATCTTCCGCTCCAAGCACGTCCGGCCCGAAACCCAGGCCATCGGCTAAGCCAGGCTATCGGATATAAAAGCCGATCACCCCGACGTCCATGAGCGCCGCGACGGCCACCACGGCGGCGGCGGCCAGCAGAGCCAGATGGATGCGGGCGAGGGTTGCCGCCGCGCCCGCGGCGCGCGGCGCACGGATCGCGCTCCATACCAGCGCCAGCGCCACCGGGATGACGAGAAATCCACAGGCGCGAACCAGCAGAATCGGCCAGAGGGTGCCGATGGAGTAGCGGAATCCCTGGGCGTGCGTGATGAACAGCACGCCGGTGCCGCCGATCATGCACACACCGAACAGCAGCGCCGCCGCGGACGCGAGGCGCCGGCCGCGTGCGTACGGCCACAGCGGCCAGATCACGGCGCTGGCCGAGGCGGCGAGCACCAGCGCGAGCAGCGTGTCGATCAGGTGCGGATTGTCGAGCGGCCCGGGTAGTTCGAAGGAACTGGCATTGGTCCCCCGGATGAGCAGCGGACCGAAATCCGGCTTATTGAAAAAGGTGAAGGTTTCGAGCACGCCCGGAGCGGCGAAGTGGCCGGGAGAGATCTCCCGGAAGCCGTCGATGCCCGCAATCTGCAGACCGCTCTTGCCGCGCCGCACGGGCAGCACGTCCGGGTGCAGCAGCGCAATGAGCCTGCCGAAGCCGTAATGGTGGCGATCCGTCCACACGTAGTTGCCGATGCGTGCCGACCAGGCGTCGTTCCACTCGGGTACGGCGGCCGGGTAGTCGGTCGCCGGTATCAGGGCATCGAAGGCCGCCTTGTCCACCACGGCATCATCGATCGGCAGCTTGTCCGCCGGAGTTCCGCGGACCGCACGCGTGTTGGTGATGCACTCGAACAGCCCGACGCGCTGTGCCGGCAGCGTGATCAGGCCGCACACCATGCCGCTGCCGCCGCCGCGGTGGTACACGGCGACCTCGGAACCGAGATGCGAGATCTCGAAGACCATGCCATAGCCGAGGCCCGGCACCACCTCATGATGCATGCCGAACAGATCGTCGCGCGCGCCCGCCGTGATGGTTGATTGGCTGGCGCCGTGATCGAGCAGCGCAATCATGAACTTGCCCATGTCCTCGCCGGTCGAGAACAGCGCGCCCTCGGGCCACGCGAAGGGCTGCTTGTAGAGTATCGGCTCGACGTGCTCGGGCCGGGTGGGCAGGAAGCCGAATACCTCGTGGGGTATGGGCTGGTCGCCGTTGTCGACGAGGGTGCTCGTCATGTCCAGCGGTTTGAGGATGTAATTCTCGAGATAAGTGCGGTACGGCATGTGCGTCACGTCGCTGACCACCAGGCCGAGCATGTCGATGCCGAAGCTGGTGTACACAGGCAGCACATCCGGCGGGACGATGTACTTCGGCCGGTGCGCCTCGTAATCGGCCGGTGTGGGCAAGCGCGTTTCGGGGCGGGCCGAGGCGACGTCGAAATCGCCCTCGTCCAAGCCCTCGGTATGCGTCAGCAGTTCTTCGAGCGTGATCGCCCGGCCGTACGAGTCCGGCAGCCGGTAACCGGTCAGATAGCGGTTGACCGGATCATGATAATCGACGATCAGGCCGCGCGACTTCAGCTGCGCGATGGCCACGGCGGCAAACACCTTGCTCACGGAGTTGACCAGGAAGCGGGACTTCGACGGGTCGATCGGGTTGTGGCTGACCGGATCCTCGTAGCCGAATCCTTCGGCAAGCGCGATCTTGCCGTCTCGCACGTACACCATCACCGCGCCGGACATGCGGCCGGAGGCGACTGTGTCGCGCAGCAGCTTGCCGAGCTTCTCTTCGACGCGCGCATCGCGCGGGTCCGCGGGCGCGACCGGCGCGGCGGCAGCCGGCGGCGGCGTGGCCTCGGCATGCGCCGCTGGAGCGATCAGCGTCGCCGCCAGGCTGAGGCTGCAGGCCAACAGCGCGGCACCGGATGCTCGGGGATGGAGTGCGGCGGCCCGCCAAGGGT
Organism: Gammaproteobacteria bacterium; assembly: GCA_003137095.1. Classification (GTDB taxonomy): domain Bacteria; phylum Pseudomonadota; class Gammaproteobacteria; order Steroidobacterales; family Steroidobacteraceae; genus Bog-1198. The sequence continues at coordinate 17,172 of PLET01000126.1, read as the reverse complement.
TCGTCATGGGTGTCCCGGGAAGACTGGAGGTAAGAATTCAGTATCTTATGGTAACCAGCCCGCCAAGCCGCGGGATGCAAAGGCCATCACAAAAGCGACATGAGCCCCGCGTTCCGTCAGTTGACGGCACGGGTCAACGGCCTAAAACTATGCCGGGCTGCGCTCGGACCTGGGGGGTCGAGGCAGCGAGTCGCCAAAATCAAAAAACGGAGTCACTCATGAAACAGTTTGCAATCGTCGGAATACTGGCCACCATGGCTTTTGCCTCGTCCGCGGTATTTGCGGACCCGCCGGTGAAGAACGTCAGCGGCAAGCGTCACCCGAACATCGCCGCCGCACAGAGGCTTACCGCCAACGCGTATCAGAAGATCGTCGCCGCTCAGGAAGCCAATGAGTTCGACCTGGGAGGCCATGCAGCCAAGGCCAAGGATTTGCTCGACCAGGCGAACAGCGAATTGAAGCAGGCGGCGCAGACCGCCAACAAGAACGGCAAGTAGTCGACGCGGCCGGGTCCTCAGGGAGGTCCGGTCCTACGGCGCGGTGCTGCTGTGCAGCGCCGCGCCGGACAGCCGCGCCACGGCACCCGGCGTCGTTTGCGCGCCCCTCATACGAGCTTCAGATCCAGCGGCCGGGTCTGCGGGAAGATCTGGCCGCTCTGCTCACTCGACAGTCCCCAGAGCGTGCGGAACAGGCCGCCCAGCACCGCGCGATAGTCGTTGAGCACCGGCAAGTCGCGATCCTGGAACAAGGTGCCGCGCCCGACCGCCTGCTGTTCGCCGGCGATGGTGCCGCCGCTGATGGCGCCGCCCAATATCCAGTACACCGTGCCGTGACCGTGGTCGGTGCCGTGGTTGCCGTTTTCGCGAAAGGTGCGGCCGAATTCCGACAGCACCACCACGACGGTGTTGTTCCATTCGCCGCCCAGGGATTGCGAGAACACCTGCAATCCGCGGCCGAGGCTGGCGAGATTGGTGGCGAGCGTGCCCTGCACGCTGCCTTGTCCGACGTGCGTGTCCCAGCCGCCGACGTCGATGAATCCGATGCGGTATTTGTCGCGCATCAGATGTCCCATGCGTTCGGCCTCCAGTTCGAAGCCCTTGGTGTTGATGGCGGAGCGATTCGCCGCCTGCATCTCCTCCGCGATCTGCTGCGCCACCTCCTGGCGCAGCTCCAGGCCGTTGCTGACCGCGGATTCCAGGTGATGGCCGGCATACATGTCGCGCAATATATGCGCCTGGCGCTCGTCGAAGGGCGCTTTGCCGACGCTCTTCAAGGACAGGTTCGGCACCGTGACGGCGCCTTCGAAGGCGAGCGGCAACGCGTCGGTGAAGGCGATGGGCGGCGCATCGGCCGAGCCCGCCTGCAGGCAGTCGCAGAGACGGCCGAGAAAGCCGGAACGGTAATTGCGCGACCCTCCGAGCGGTTGGCCGAGTTCGATGCTGTCCTGGGTTTCGAAGTGGCTGCGCGACAGATCCTCGGTGCCCGCGAACGGCACGAACGCGGCCTGCCGTGCCGCATACAGGGCTCCCACGGTGTCGCGCACGGCCGGGTGCAGCGCCCAGTTGGCGTTCAGCGCGAGGGCCCCGGTGGCCGAGGCGGGATCGGGGCGCGGGATCGCGATACCGGGTCGCGCCTCATAGTAATAGGCGCTCGAGTAGGGGATCAGCAGATTGGTCGAATCATAGCCGCCGCGCAGGAACACCAGCAGGAAACGCGGACCGCCGGGCGGTGCGGCATACAGGCGCCCGGCGAGGCCGAAGCCGCCAAGACCCAAGCCGGCGAGGGCGGTGCCGGCCGATGTGAGCAGTTGGCGGCGATTCATGGAGACTAGGCGGTCATTCATAATTGAAATCCGGTGATGACAGCAGGAAGGTGTTCCATTCCTGCGGGGAATTCGCGCGCTGCAGCGCCTCTTGCGTGCGGGCCGACAGAAACGGCTCGAGCGCCTCGAAATACAAGCGGTTCGACAGCTGTGGAAAGCCGCCCACGGCGGGTGCGCCGCCGTCCTCCGAATCGAACAGGCCGGCGTTGCCGGAGCCGATGGCGCGGGCGATTTCGAATCGCTTGCTCATTTGACCGGAGCTCGCCCAGTCAAGTTCCGTCTGCGGATAGCCATCCGGCGTCTGGCGGCCATAGGGCGCCTCGCCCAGGCCGTTCAACCAATTGAGCATCGGACGGGCGTTGCCGATCGGGCGGCCGTCGTAGGCGAAGCGCACCGCGGAGAATACGAAGCGCTTCGGATCCTTGAACTTGCCACCGAGGGCGGCGTCGAATTCGCGCGCGAGAAACATCGTGCGCAGCACCGCCGCGATGTCGCCGTCGGTTTTCGCAAAGGTCTGCGCCATCCGCTCGACCAGCGCCGCCGGCGGGTCGTCCGCCACGAAATAGCCGGCGATCTGCCGGGAGATGAAGTGCGCACAGGCGCTCTGGCGCACGATCAGCGTCACCGCGTCCTCGACCTCGCCGAAGCCCCGGCCTTCGATCACCGATCCCAGCAGCACCTTGCGGCGGAAGTCGTGGCGCGACGGATTGAATTCGAAGGCGCCGCTGCGCCGGTACAGGCGCTGCATTTCGGGTCTGAGCTTCGGCGCATCACCGGCATTGACGCCGACGCCGGTGAGCACCAGCGCGAGCTGCTGCACGTCCTCCTGGGTATAGCCCGAGCCGACCCCGAGGGTGTGCAGTTCCATGAGCTCGCGTGCGTAGTTCTCGTTGATGTGGCCGGCGGTGTTTTGCGCATTGTCCAGATACTGCAGCATGGCCGGGTGTTCGAGGGTGGCGAGCACCAGATCCTTGAAGCGGCCGAGCGCATGCGGGCGGATCGCACGCTCCTCGTAGTCGCCGATCAGCCAGCGCAGATTGGCCTTGTACTGGTAGACGCTGAAATGATTCAGCCAGAACCAGACCATCTGCTCGCGCAGCTGCGACGGCGAGTACACCGCCCGCAGCAGATCGCGCCGGATGGCCTCGTAGGCGAGTTTGTTGGCACGCTCGTTCAGGGTCTTGCGGGCGGCTTCCTTGTCCGCGCCGTCGGGCATGGCATTGAGGCTCTTGTTGCGGGCATTGACCTCGGCGAGCCACTGCAGCGGTTCCGCGTGCGAGACCTCGAGGGCGGCGATCTGGGCGGCGATGGGCGCCGGCAGCTCGCCGTCGCGGGCATCGAGCTGGCGCGCGAGGAAGCGCTCGCGGCCGAGCCGGCGATAGTCGGCGACGCCCCGGCTGTCGAGTCCGAAGGTCACCCGCTGCAGCCACAGCGTGTCCTGACGGTGCAACACCGGAAGTTCCGCGGCGGCGCCCCTGGAGGCCGCGGCATCGGCCGCTGCCACGCCGCTGCGCGACGCGCAGCCCGCCCCGCCGGCCGCGAGCACGGCGCAGCCGAGGGTTGCGGCCGCAGCGGCGAGTCGGCCGCCTCGAGAGTATCGCGGAATCAGGGCTCCTCCTCGGCGCCGTGCGGGCGTGAAAGCGTTACTCCCTCAACGGCTGCCAGCCGTTCGCGTTGACGGCGTCTCGCCCGCCAGCGCGGCCAGCTCTTCGCGCGTCGTCAGAAGGCCCTGCAGCCGGATGGGCGCGCCGATGTCCTTGTAGAGCAAGTCGCCGCGGCCGAGCAGCGCTTCGGCGCCCGGCTCACCGAGCACCAGCCGCGAGTCCACCTTGCGCGGCATCTTGAGCGCCACGCGCGCCGGCAGATTGGCGTCGACGGTGCCCTTCAGCACCTCGCGCCCGGCCCGCTGGGTGGCAAACACCAGGTGAATGCCGGCCGCACGGCCCTTGACGCCGATGCGTGCGACGCGCTCCTCGACCGCGACGCGGGTGGTCTTGTCGCGCAGGACCAGATCGGCGAATTCGTCGCAGACGCAGACGATGCGCGCGCACGGGGTTTCTGCGCGCGCGACCCTCGTCTCGTTGTAGCGGGCGAGGTCATCCGCGTCCGCCGCCGACAGCAGGGCGTAGCGCCGCTCCATCTCGTCGATCAAACGGTCGAGCAGCGCCACCGCGCCCTCATCGTGCACCACCGGCTGCCAGAGGAAGGGGCTGCGTTCGAATACGCCGAAGGCAAGACGCTTCGGGTCGATCAGCGCGAGGCGCAGGGTCGCCGGCGTGTTGACCGCGAGCAGCGAGGCCAGAAAGGCGCGCAGCCATTCGCTCTTGCCGCTGCCGGTGGTGCCGGCCACCAACAGGTGCGGGCACTGCGATTGCGACAGGTCGGCGGCGTGCAGCACGCCATCCACCGCGACCCCGATCACGAAGCGCGCGCTGCCGACCGGCGCCGGCGCAGCCAGCCGGGCGCGCCAATCGGAGAAGTTCACGGCCTGCCGGTCCGGCCGCTCCACGTCGATGGTGACGCGGCCCTTGTATAGGCCCACCTGCGGCGGCTGCTTGCTGCCGATGCGCATCCAGACGTTCTCCGCCAGGCGCGCGAGCCGGGCCGCCGAGACACCGCGCTGCGGTGTGGCCAGGAATCGGATGAACGCCGGCCCGCACAGCACCTCGTCCGCCATGTCGATGGGCGCGCCGTATTCGGTGAAGGCGGCGATGAGTTTGCGCCGGATCTCCTCCAGTCCGCCGGCCGGCAGCGGTGCGACGTCGACGGCCATTCGCTGCTCGGACGGCAGGGCATTCGCCGCGGCGGCCGCCGCGGGTGCACCCGGTGCAGGCGCCTCGAATCCGACCAGTTCGCCGAGCAAGTCCTTCAGCTCGCGTTCCGCCTCCCGCAGGCGCGCGGCGGGAAATACCGTTTCGCGCCGCCCGGGCTCGAAGCTCACCAGGGCGAGGGCGGTGTCGGCGGGACCGCGCTGCGCCAGCATCAGGCGGTACAGACAGCCCTGCAGCAGGTCGGCCTCCGGGTGCGTGCGGCCGAGCTTCAATTCCACCAGGCATTGCTGTGCATCCGCAAGGCGGGTCAGCACGGCGTCCGCCCGTCCGTGCAGGCGGATGGGTTCCGGCCAGCGCTCATCCGTCAGCTCGAGTTCCAGTTCGACTTCGGTGGCGGCGAACAGCTCGCGCCGCAGCGTATCGAGCGAGCGGGTGGTGTCCGCGGCGCGCTGTGCATGCATCAAGCCGGCCAGCCAGCCGCACAACTCCTGCGCCGCGGCCCAGAAGGCGAGCACCGCCGCACCGTGAGTTTGCAGCGCGCTCTCGTGGCGCGCCAGTGCCGGTGCCACCACGGCGGTGAAGGCGTGGTCGATCAAGGCCTGCCGCCATGCCGACTCGGCGGCATCGGCGAGCTCGAGCGGTGCGGCCAGGTTCGACTGCGGGTCGCGGCCGGTGAGGGCGGCGTACAGATCGTGAAACAGCTGGCCGAGCAGCGCCGCCGAGGGGCTGCCGCCGGCGGACGCGCGCGGTCCGCCGGCGGCCCAATACAGATGCCGGCGAACCTCCGTGACGGTCAGTACCCGCATCCTCAGCCCCGCTGCAATCCGTCGGGCCGCAGGAACACGACGCTCGGCGTTCCGGCGATCAGCCCCACCATGCGCTGGCCCGTGGTCAGGCGCTGCGCCAGCGCGGTCACGTCGACGCCGGCCGCTTCGCCGGCCTGCTGCAGCGGCAGCACCCAGGCACCGTCGAGCACCGTGCGCAGCTTCTCCAGCAATTCGTCGGTGACGTCGCTCGGCGCCTTGTCGAGGTTGTCGAGGACCTCGAACGCGGCGGCCGGCCGCACGCGCAGCAACCACTGGCGCACCTCGTCCGAGGAGACGGTGTCACCGTCGATCGACAAATCGCCCGATGCGGCGTCCGCGAGCAGCTGACGGGCGGCGGTCACCGCGGCATAGGCCGGGGCGCCGGGGCGCAGCACCGTCTGACCGCGCTGCTGCAGCGCCTGCAGCCGCGCCTGGGTGACTTTGGCCGTGGGACTGATCTGCAGACGCTCATCGCGCAGGATGACAGCGCGCCGGATCTGGCGGCGGTCGAGCGCCTCGCCGATCTGCTTGAGACGGGCCGCGAAGCGCGTCATGTTCTGCGTCTGACAGACGGCGATGCCGGTGGCACCGGCGGCTTCGTCGATTTCGATGTCAAGGCCCGGATGGGCGGAGCGGCGCACGCGGTTGGGCCGCTCCAGGTCCAGCAGCTTGAGCAGCCCGTCCGACAGCGTGCTCTCGTCGGGCGGCTGGGTGGCCGCCGCTGCCTGGCGGATTTCGAATTGCTCCGCCAGTCCATCCGACAGCGGCGCGCGCGGCCGCGGACCATCCACGCCTTCGCGCCAGGTCTCGAACAGGCTGCGGGCGACATTGAGCACGGCGCGCGCGGTGATGCCCCCGCCGGACGGGCCTAGCGCGGCCTGCAGTCCGCCGGAGGTGATCGGCCACAGCGGGTCCTGATGCAGGGTCTGGCGTGCGGCGGCGACATCCGCGCTGGCCGCCAAACGCGCGGCCGTGAGCGCTTCGGCGTCCGCCTGGCGCAGCAGGTCGATGCGGCCCAGATCCTGGGCGATGCGCTGGATGTGCGCCCGCGGCAGCGCGCGTTCCAGATCGGTGCGGAAATACTGCTGCACGCAGCTGACCGCCGCGATGTTGCGGCAGTTGATGAGCATGTCCGCCACCGCGTTGCCGAAGCCGCGCACGCCCTCGATGTCGTCGGGCCGCAGCTGCATGCCCTCGAGCTGGTCGAAGGCGAGCACCAGCACCGAGGAGTGTCCCGTCAAGGTCGATAGCGCAAACAGCACGCCGCGCGCATCGTCGTCCTCCTCGAGCGTGCGCGGCACGCCCAGACGGCTCAACACCGATTCAGGTACCGACATGCCGGTGAGCCACCGATAGGCATCGATCCTGCGGTGCTCGGCGAGGTAATGCCGCAGCACCAGCCCGACATCCGGATCGAGATTGATGCGCAGGGTCAATTGTTCGAAGTGATTCTCCAGCCGGCCGAACAGCGTCGGTCCCGGCGGCCAGCGGCGCCGCATGTCGGTCCAGATCTGCATGGGGGTGAGCGGCGATCCGTCGCGCAGCAGTGCCCGCACCACCATGGCTTCGAGCTGGGTCGCGGCACCCTCGTGCGACTGGCGGATGATGTCGCCGACCACCCGCCGCAGCAATTCGCTGTACAGGCGCGTCGAGGTAGCCACCGGCGGCACGTACACGAAGCAATCCCGCCCGGCGGCGCCGACGGCGTGACGCAGCCGGCGCAGCAGATGGCTCTTGCCGGATCCCGGCTCGCCGGTGAGCAGCAGCCCGCGCGATTGAAAGGTGTCGCGAACCGTGTCGATGGTGCGGATGCACTGCGCGAAAGCCGCCTGGTTGATGGAATCGACATCGGTGAATGCTCCGTCCCAGGCCGAGTCGACCCGGTCGAGCAGAAAGGGATTGCGGGTGCCGCGGGCGCGGGCGAGCAGATCCGCGCTCACCGGCGGCTCCGCAGGAGCGCGGCGCTGTCGAACCAGCCGCCCTGGCCGTTATCGATGAGCAGCGATTTCTCCTCCGCGCTCAAGCGCGCCGGCCAGGCATGCGATTGCAATTCCAGGACGCCGCGCTTCAACAAGGAGAGCACGGCGCCGTCGAAGGCGCCCTTGTCGCAGCGCGCACTCAGCACATCGCGCAGCCTCGCGATGGACACCGCCGCACCCTCGTTGACGCGCGGCTCGAGGCGGTGCATGGCCTCGATGACGGCCTCGGCGGGCGGCCGTTCTGCCGCGATGGGCGTGCCGGCACCCGCGGCAGGCACGCCGCCGCCCGCGGCGGCGCCCGGCGCCGGCGCACCGAGATGCCGCAGCATCGCCGCCTTGAGCGCTGCGGCGGCGAAGCCTTTCGCGGCCAGCGTGTTCATCAAGTTGTCGAGTTCCGCGCCGACATAGGCCGTGACGTCCGGCGGATCGAGCGCCAGCAGGGACCTGCCCCGGGTGAACGGCGGGTGGCGATGGATCCTGCCGGTGCGCAGCAGCGCCTCCACCAAGCCGCTGTACAGATGGTCGTGGGCCCTGGTCAGTGATTTCTTCAAGGCGGCTTCCGCGCGCGGCCCCTCGGCGAGCAGTTCGAGCAGATGGCTGCGGGCCCAGACCTCCACCGGCGCCGCCACGTACTTGTCCGTGCGCCCCGCGATGCGCACCACGGCTCCGTCCCGCGCCATCTGCAGCAGCAGTTTCTTCAGCGCCGGCAGGGTCGGGCGGCCGCCCACCGGCAGCGCCCTGGCGATCAACGGCGGCGTCATCGGTGGACCGCCGGCGGACAGCACTTTCACGACGTTGGTCTGCAGATCGGAAGCGGATGCAGGCATCATTTAATGATATCGCGCGGCCGTGCAACATGTTGGCCGAAGTGCTCCATCCGGTGCGCGTGGTATTCTCGGGCGCGTGAACACCTTCGCGGCTCCACGGCCGTTTCTGCAGCGCTGGCTCGCGCTGCTGGTCCGCTACTGGGCTTTCAACATGACGCTCGGCTACCGCCGCGGGATGCGCTGGCCGGGATTCGGCTATTCGGAAGCGGAGCAGGCACAGCTCAGCTCCATCGCCGCCGGTTGCGCTGCGACGGAGTACTACGCGTGGGTCGGCGGCTGCGTCGTATTCTTCTTGATCATCGCGGCGCTGATCGTGATGTTCGGCATGCAGGGACTGGTGCTGGCGATCGGCGGTGAACAGCACATGGCCGACACGCCGGCCGTGCTGTTTTTCTTCGCCATGGCCCTGCAGCTCGTGGTCTGTTTCATGTTGGGCTTTCCGGCAGCGATGCTGGCGGCCGCGGCATTGACGGGCCGCTGGTTCAACGTGGCCGAAGCGGCGCTGCCGGACCGCCCGGTCGTGGCGCATCTGTTCCACAGACTGTGGCTGCAAATCTCGCGGGTGGCGCTGCTCGGCATCGTTGCCGTGCTGCTGCTGTGGCTGTTCGTGCCGGCCGATTCCAAGGCCGCGGCCGTTGCCGGCCTGGTGATGCCGTTGCTGTCGCCGGCGGTGGCGGTGCTGACGGCGGTGTATTATTTTTCCGCGCGGCTGGTGCGCTCCGCGCCGCCCTGAGCGCGTACGCGCGTGTCGGCCGCCCTCAGGCGAGGCGGATTTGCGCCTTCGGGCAGCGGGCCAGAAGCTCGGTCTGCAGCCTCGCGATGTCGGCCGCCGCGCCCGCAGGGATGAGCACGCTCTGCACGATCGGAATGATCTGATTGCCCGCGTAGGGATTCGGCACCACCTTCTCGAAGCGAAACTCGAGGCTGCGGGGCGGCCGCGAGTCCACGGTTGCCGCGGTCAGGTACACGTCGAGTCCGAGCCAGGTGCGGTACACACCGTTGCAGTACAGGCCGTCATGACCGAAGTAGGTCTCCGCAGCGGCGCGTTGCAGGGCGGCGCGCAGCCGTTCCGGCCCGCGCCGGCCGGCGCGCACGCTCCACACCACCACCATCGACAGGGCCGTGCAACAGCACAGGGCATACAGGCCCTTCTCGAGCCAGCTGCCCGGGGAGAACAGCGCGATGCCGGCGGCGATCGCCGCCAGCACGCCGCCGAGCTTGCGCCAATCACGCCGCCAGACGACCGGCGGCGGCACGGCCCGTGCGCGTTCGACCTGGACCGCGATCCAGCTCGTCCAGTCGGCCGGCGGGTAGGTCCAATGGATCCAGGGGCTCCATTCCAGCGCGCTCAGGGAGCGGTCGAAATTGCGGGCGCTGACATACATGACGGGCAGCAGGACGGCCGCCAGCAGCAAGAGCACGCCGCCCAGGGCGAGGGCGGCAAAGCGCGCGTTGCCGGGTAGGAGAATTCCCAGCAACGCGCACGCGGCGAGCAGCACCGCGACCCAGCGCGCCCAGCGGTACACCGCGTGCCGATGCACGGCCACGCGCGGTGCCGTGGGCGGCAGCGCGGTTTGCAGCCGCGCCGCCTTCGGCGTGCTCGCCGCCTGGATGATGAATATCAGAGACAGCGCGCCGAACACCACCACCGCCGCCATGGCACCGCCCACCACGGCCGGCGGGCTGTTGCGGGTGAGGTCGACCGCCGCCGCGATGACCGCCAGCACCACGGCAATCGCCGGCACGACGACGATGAGGAATCGAAAGGTCTGCCGCCCGGAATAGAGCGGGTGGTGGCGCCACGCCGTGACGGCGCCGGCGACGAACAGCAGGGCATAGAGCACCGGAAAGGCGGCGCTCACCTCGCCCGGCCCCGGCGGGCGGTTTGGCCCGGGGCCTGGCTGTCGGTCGGGGCCTGGATCGGCGCCGCCTGTTGTGGGCAGACGCAGCGCACCCGGGTGCCGCCGCGCTGCAGCTGCTTGATCTGCAGCGCTCCGCCGATCATGCCGGCGCGGTACTCCATGATCTTGAGCCCCATGCCGGGCGTGCGCGCCGGATTGGCGGCGATGCCGATGCCGTCATCGGCGACCGCCAGGGTCACGACGCTGCGGTTGACCCGCAGGGTGACCGTCACGATGCGGGCCCGGCCGTGCTTGACGGCGTTGTTGATGGCCTCCTGGGCGATCAGGTACAGATGGGTCGCAGCCGCCTCGTCCATGGTGAGCGCCGCGGAGTTGACCAGGCGCAGCCGCACGTCGATGTGGTAGTTCTCGCGCGACCAGCCGGTGAGGGTGGTGAGCGCCGATTGCAGGCCGCCGTGCTGGCGGTTGACCGGGGAGAGGCCCAAAGCCATGGTGCGCGCGCTCTGGATGGCGTGGTTCACCAGGCCGATGACTTCATCGAGTTCGGGCGCGACCTGGGTCGCGGCCGTGCCGAGGCGCGTCGACAGGCTGCGCAGCATCAGCGAAATGCCGGTCAATTCCTGGCCGATGCCGTCGTGCAGGTCGCTGCCCTGCCGGCGGCGCTCGCGATTGGCGATCTCGATGATTCCCCGCTCCAGATGTTTGCGCTCCGACACGTCCTGGATGACCACCAGGCTCTTGGTCTCGCCGCTCAGCTCGATCTTGCCCGCGAGCACCTCGCCTGCGAATTGGCCGCCGTCGCGCCGGCGAAACACCACGTCGCGTTTGCCGGTGGGGGCGCTGAAGCGCTTCAGCAGCCGTTCCACCGACGGCGCGCGGCCGCGGCCGCGCCGCTGCGGCATGAACAGGTCGATCAACGACGTCCCAACGAAATCGCCGGCGTCACGGCCGAACATGCGGTCGAAGGCGGGATTGGTGAACTCGATCTGTCCGTCCAGATCGGACAGCACCACGCCCTCGCGCATGGTGTCGAGGATCAGCGCCTGGGTGCGCAGCAGCTGCTCGGCGCGGCGCCGTGAGTCGACCTCGATACAGGCGCCGACCATGCGCAGTCCCCTGCCGCCGGCGTCGCGGGCGATGACCCGCTTGCGCACGTTCACCCAGCGCCAATCCAGCTGCGAGGAGAGAATCCGGTAGTCGCTCTCGCAGGCATTGCGCACGCCGTCGATCAGCGCCTGATCGTCCGCCTCATAGCGGCGCCGATCGAGCGGACTGATGCGGGCCAGCCATTCGTGGCGCTGGTTGGGGGGCGCCGCCGCATCGATGCCGAAGCGCTTCGACCAGTTGGTGAGCCACGCCAGCCGGCCGCTGTCCCAATCGCAATCCCACAGCCCAAGATCCGAGCCCCAGATGGCGGTTTCCAGTCGCGCCTCGCTGTCGCGCAGCGCCCACTCCATCTGTTTGCGTGCATCGACGTCGAAACAGACGCCGACGAAGTGCAGTGCGCGGCCGTCCGCGGCACGCGCGGTCACCTTGCCGCGCTCATGCAGCCAGCGCCACTGTCCATCGCGGGTCCGCACCCGGTACTCGTACACGTAATGCCCGGTCAGACCGCGGCAGGTGTCGTCTTTGGTGCGCGCGTACTGCTCGACATCCTGCGGATGCACGTGCTGGTGCCAGCGCGACAGCGAGTTCGGGCCTTCACACGGATCGATGTCGTGGCGCGCGCACCAGTCATCGAACCAGCGGAAGCTGCCGCCCACCTGGCGTTCCCACAGCCCGATGTCGGTGCCCCACACGGCCGCCTCGAGCCTTGACTCGGATTCGCGCAGCGCGAGCTCGGCGCGCTTGCGCGCGTCGATGTCGACGGCGACCCCGGCGATGCGCAGGGCGCGGCCGGCCTCGTCGCGGGCGGTGGCGCGCGCCCGGGTCAGGATCCAGCGCCAGCCGCCGGCGCGTGTTCGCATGCGGTATTCGGCTTCGTACAGGTCGCTGCGGCCCTCGCGCAGCGCGCTGAAACTCGGGGAGACCGCGACCTGGTCGTCGGGATGCACGGAGGCGCGCCATTTGTCCCACTCATCGGCGCCGTCGCAGGGATCGATGTCGACCGAGTCGCACCACTTGTTCCACCAGCGCCCCGCCTTGGCCGGCACGTCGAGTTCCCAGATGCCGATTTCGCTGCCCCACAGCGCCGGCTCGGGCGCCGGCGCCGCGCCCGCGATGCGCGTCAGCGCCCACACCACGAGGCACCCGGCTGGGCGCTCGACGCGGCGCAGGACGGCCTGCACCGCAAAGGGCGCCTCGGCGCCGCGCACGCAGCGGTGCGGTGCGACGCCGCCCGACAGCGCCTGGCGCTGCAGCTCGCGCAGCGCACCGCGCGCCTCGGGTGCGAACAGGTCGAAGACCGATGTGCCCGTGAGCTGCGCGGCGGGGCGCCCGGTCAGCTGCGCCAGGGCGGCGCTGGCGTGGACGAGCACGCCATCCGGCCGCGTGACAGCGATGCCGTCGGCGGCCGCATCGATCAGATCCCAGGCGCAGTCCGGCGGCGCGGCAGCGTTTTGCGGCGGCCAGGGCCCCTCGGTGGAGGTGCTATCGGCCATGTTCAGGAGTGCCATGCGCAGCAGTGCCATGCGCAGCAGTGCCATGGGCAGCGGCGGCCAAGGGACGACGGCGGTTGATCGCTTCGCGCAGCTCGACGGTGGCGGCGCGGATCGCCGCGGGCGCACCGCCCCCCGCATAGATGATGCCGCGCGAGGAATTGATCAGCAGTCCGGCGCCGTGGGCGTCGAGCCCCGCCTGTAAGGTGGCTTCGAGATCGCCGCCCTGCGCCCCGATGCCGGGGACCAGGAAGGGCAGCGTCGGATACAGGCGGCGAAGTTCGGCCATTTCGCGCGGAAAGGTCGCGCCCACCACCAACATGAGGTTGCGGTGCGGGTTCCAGCTCGAGGCGGCGCGCTCGGCCACCCGTAGGTACAGAGGCAGGCCGTCGATCCGAAGGTCCTGGAAGTCGCGGGCTCCGGGATTGGAGGTGCGGCACAGCAGGATCGCGCCGCGGTCGGGTCGCGCGAGGAACGGCGCCACCGAATCCCCGCCCATGTAGGGGTTGACGGTGACCGCGTCCGCGCCGTAGCGATCGAAGGCCTCGCGCGCATAGGCGAGTGCAGTGTTGCCGATGTCGGCGCGTTTGGCGTCGAGGATCACGAGCGCGTGCGGCGCCCGCTCACGGATGTAGCGGATGCTGGCGGCGAGCTCCTCCTCGGCGCCCTCGGCGCTGTAGAAGGCGATCTGCGGCTTGTAGGCTGCCGCGAGGTCGAAGCTCGCATCGACGATACGGCGGTTGAAGGCGTAAAACGGCTGTGCCGTCTGCGCGAGGTCGGCGGGCAGCCTGGCCGGATCCGGGTCCAGGCCGACGCAAACCAGGCTCCGGGCATGCGTTTGCGCAGCCTCGAGCCGGTCGGAAAAGCAGGCGGACATGCGCCATGATAGCGAGCGGCGCGCGCATTAGGGAGTATGCTAACGAACCCATGTGAGCACAGGCTTTGTCCAGCAAACCTCATACCGGACCGCGATTGGTGCTGCAGCCGGCGAGCCGCCGCGCGGCGCGGCACACCAGCAGCACCGCCCTCAAGCGCTTTTTCGCCATCGCCGAGGATTGGGAGCTCTCGCCGCTGCAGCAATGCCGGCTGCTGAAGATCCCCTCGCCGCAGGTGCTCGAGCGTTACCGCCTCGGCCAGGCGCCGCGCCTGTCCGCATCCCAGCAGGAGCGGGCGGCGCTGCTCGCGAACATCCAGTCGTCCCTGCATGCCGAATCCACGGCGGCCGACCGCGCTTGGGCCTGGCTGCATGCGCCGCGCAAGGGGCCGCCCTTCGAAGGCGACAGTCCGCTGTATTTCATGCTGGAGAAAGGGCTCCCCGCGCTGCGCGAGGTGGCGCGCCTGCTGGTGCGCGAGAGCAAACCGCGCTAGAGCGCCGCGGCTGGGTGCGCACCCCCGCCTGCGCTATACTACGCGGCTATTCCGATGCGAGAGTGGCGGAATTGGTAGACGCGCTGGACTTAGAATCCAGTGGGGCAACCCGTGCGAGTTCGAGTCTCGCCTTTCGCACCACGCGCGCATTCATCGGTCGCAGTCGATCATCAGAGGTTTTGCATGCAGGTTTCCGTGGAAAGCACCGGCAAGTTGGAGCGCCGCATGCTGGTGCAGGTGCCGGCAGAGCGCGTGACGAGCGAGATCGCCTCGCGCCTGAAGACCCTGAGCCGCACCGCCAGGCTCAACGGCTTTCGGCCCGGCAAAGCGCCGATCGCCGTCATCCGACGCCAGTTCGGCGTGCAGGTGCACCGCGAGGTGATCGGGGAGCTGCTGCAGTCGAGCTTTGCCGAGGCCGTCAGCCAGCAAAAACTGGCGCCCGCCGGCAGTCCGCACATCGAGCCGCAGAGCATGGATGAGGGCCAGGATCTCAAATACGTCGCCACGTTCGAGGTGTTCCCGGAGATCGTGCTGCAGCCGATCGAGAAGCTCGAGGTGGAGCGCACCACGGCGGAGGTCACCGACGCCGACGTCGACGCCATGATCGAGCGCCTGCGCAAGCAGCAGCCGAAGTACTCGGCCGTGACGCGCGCCGCGCAGACCGGCGACCGGGCGACGGTCGATTTCGAGGGCTCCATCGGCGGCGTGGCCTTTGCCGGCGGCAAAGGCGAGAACGTCGCCATCGTCCTCGGCGAGGGCCGCATGCTGCCGCAGATCGAGCAGGGCCTGGTCGGCGCCGCGGCGGGCGAACACCGGGACATCGTGGTGCAGTTTCCCGCGGATTATCGTGCCACCGAACTGGCCGGCAAGCAGGCGGATTTCAAGGTCCAGGTCAAGACCGTGGAGGAAGCCGCGCTGCCGGAGCTCGACGAGGAATTCTGCAAGTCCTACGGCGTCACCGAGGGCGGGGTGCCGAAGCTGCGCGAGGACGTTGCGAACAACATGCGGCGCGAGCTGCAGCAGACCCTGCGCAACCACAACAAGACCGTGGTCATGGACAGACTCTACCAGGCGAATCCGCTCGAGGTGCCGAATGCGCTGGTCGAGACGCAAGTCCGCGACATGCAGATCGAGGCGCTGCGCCGCGCCGGCGCCAAGGACGCCTCGCAGGCCCCGCCGCGCGAGCCGTTGGTGGCGCCGGCGCGGCGCCGCGTGGCGCTCGGTCTGATCTTCAACGACATAATCCGACGCCAGGGGCTGGCGCTTGATCCGGCGCGCACCGAGGCGCGGCTCGATGAGATGGCGGGCGCCTACGGCGATGCGGCGGCCCTCAAGCGGGCCTACCGCCAGAATGCCGACGCCCTGCGCCAGGTCGAGAGCATCGCACTCGAGGACCAGGTGGTGGACTGGATACTTGCGCATGCTAAAGTGCGCGACGTGGGCCTCAACTTCAAGGAAGTGATGAAGTTCGAAGGCTGATACCGCGGTGCGGAGGACCCGGCACCCGCCCCGCAATGCCCGGGCCCATTGACCAGGCCCATTGATTCGGGCCGAACAGTCCCCACTGTGGTAGGCCGGTTACGGCCGGTGATTCATTCAAGAGACAAGGGCCATTCATGACAACACGCGCACTCAATCTGGTTCCGATGGTGGTCGAGCAGACCGCCCGAGGCGAACGCGCCTACGACATCTACTCGCGCCTGCTCAAGGAGCGGGTGGTGTTCATCGTCGGCCCGGTCGAGGATTACATGGCGAATCTGGTGGTGGCGCAGCTGCTGTTCCTCGAATCGGAGAATCCGGAGAAGGACATCGCCCTGTACATCAATTCGCCGGGCGGCTCGGTCAGCGCCGGGCTTGCGATCTACGACACCATGCAGTTCGTGAAGCCCGACGTGAGCACCATCTGCGTGGGCCTCGCGGCCTCCATGGGCGCCGTGCTGCTCGCCGGCGGGGCTGCGGGAAAGCGCCATTCGCTGCCGAATTCCAAGATCATGATCCACCAGCCCTCGGCCGGCTTCCAAGGCCAGGCTTCGGACATCGACATCCACGCCCGCGACGTGCTGGAGACCAAGGAGCGGCTGAACCGGATACTCGCCAAGCATTGTGGCCAGACCATCGAGCGGATCAAACAGGACAGCGACCGGGACAATTTCATGAGCGCCGAGATGGCCCGCGCCTATGGATTGATCGATTCGATGCTCGAAAAGCGCGGCGAACTCCCCAATAAGGGCGAAGAAGCGCCAGCCAAGGCTTGAGTTGGCCGATTTTCCCCGCGGACTGCGCCATGCGGACCTCAGTCACAGGCTGATCGACCGCGCCTTTGCGTGAAGTCCGCCGGGTGCTATATAGTCGGAACTGTAGCTGCGACCCGATCTCCGCTTGGGCTCGAACTGAGCCGCCGGAGCGGGCCGTGGTCAACCTGAGGAAAGCATGAGCGAAGATTCCCGCGGCAAACATGATGACGGCAAGCTGTTGTATTGCTCCTTCTGCGGGAAGAGCCAACACGAGGTCCGCAAGCTCATCGCCGGACCGTCGGTGTTCGTCTGCGACGAGTGCGTCGAGCTGTGCAACGACATAATCCGCGAAGAGCTGGAAGAGCGCGCCGAGCGCACTCGCGACAAGCTCCCGAAGCCCCAGGAAATCAAGAAGGTCCTCGACGAATACGTGATCGGCCAAGAGCGCGCGAAACGCGTGCTGTCGGTGGCCGTGTACAACCACTATAAGCGCCTGCAGACGCGCGGCGGCGAGGGCGTCCGTTCGCGCGACGAGGTCGAACTCGCCAAGAGCAACATCCTGCTCATCGGCCCGACCGGCTCCGGCAAGACGCTGCTCGCCGAAACGCTGGCGCGGCTGCTGAACGTGCCGTTCACCATCGCCGATGCCACCACCCTCACCGAGGCCGGGTATGTGGGTGAGGACGTCGAGAACATTATTCAAAAGCTGCTTCAGAAGTGCGACTACGACGTCGAGAAGGCGCAGACCGGCATCGTCTACATCGATGAAATCGACAAGATTTCCCGCAAATCCGACAATCCCTCGATCACCCGCGATGTCTCCGGCGAGGGTGTGCAACAGGCGCTGCTCAAGCTGATCGAGGGCACCATCGCCTCGGTGCCCCCGCAGGGCGGGCGCAAGCATCC
>PLET01000056.1 GCA_003137095.1 Gammaproteobacteria bacterium | reverse complement strand
CCTGTGCAGAGCTTCCCTAGTACGGCCCCGTGCTGATCTAAATAACCCGGAGTTATGGGTGTCACACGAGACGATTTATCGAAGTCTGTTCGTGCAGACCCGCGGGGTACTGAAAAAGCAGTTGATTGCGCATCTTCGCTCAAGGCGGCGTATTCGTCGCTCGCGACACGCCACTGCATCGTTGATGCGGTCTCAATTCGAGATAGGCCCGCTTCCAGCTGCATCCGTAGCGTGCATCACCACGGGAGTGGGAGTACGATCCGCCGGCCGAAATAATAATTCTCGAGCGCACGAGGAAGCCTATGAACAAGTCTGCACTGCTCCAGGCAGTATTGGCGGCGCTGTTGCTGTGCGGCGTCGCGCAGCATGGCGATGCCCAGCAGCCCGCCATGACCGTGGACGTGAGCAAGGCCGGCGCGCCGATCTCGCCCTATTTGTACGGCTTCTTCACCGAACTGCATGAGGCCAACAATGAGGGCGGCTTCTGGGCCGAGATGCTCGGCGACCGGAAATTCTTCAACCCGGTGGACTCCGGCAAGGATCGCGAACCGTCCCCGGGGCGCAGGATGAGGCCCCGGGCGCCCCGGTGGAGCCCCATCGGTCCGGACGCATTCGTGGTGATGGACCGGCAGCAGGTCTACGTCGGCGAGCACAGTCCGATGGTGAAACTGGAGGCCGCGGTTCCGCATGGAATCAAACAGGCAGGCCTCGGAGTGCGCAAGGGCAAGAAGTATTCCGGCCGCGTAATCCTGGCGGCCGATCCCGGCGCGAAGATCACGGTGAGCCTCGTCTGGGGGCCGGGTCCTGACGATCGGCAGACCATTCCGATCAAGCCGCCAGGAGGCGCATTCGCCCGAATTCCATTGAGCTTCACGGCCGGGGCGGACAGCGAGAACGCCCGGCTGGAAATCGTCGGCACGGGAAAGGGAACATTTCACATCGGCGCCGTGTCCCTGATGCCGGCTGACAACCTGCATGGCTTTCGCGCGGATCTGATCGCGCTGATGAAGCAGATAGGACCGACCATGTTCCGCTGGCCGGGCGGGAACATGGTGTCGTCGTGGGACTGGCGCGATTCCATCGGCGATCCCGATAAGCGGCCGCCACGCTTGAACCCCGCCTGGGATGAGGTGCAGCAGAACGACGTCGGAATCGATGACTACATGGTCCTCAACAGGCTGCTGAACATGGAGCCGTATATCTGCGTGAATGCCGGCTTCGGCGACGCGCATTCGGCGGCCGAGGAGGTCGAATACGTCATGGGCTCGGTGCGCACTCCGATGGGCAAGTGGCGCGCCGCCAATGGGCATCCCGAGCCCTATAAGGTCACCTGGTGGAACATCGGCAACGAGATGTGGAATCCGCAGCAGATGGGCTTCATGTCGGCCGAGCAGTACGCGATCAAGCACGAGATGTTTGCCAAGGCGATGCGGCAGGTGGATCCGGGCATCAAGCTGGTGAGCTCCGGCGGGTCGCCGGTCGAGACCAGCCAGAGTCACGCGGCGCTCGCCATCACCGGCAAGCACGTGGCCGAATTCGGCGGACCGGCCGACTTCACCGGTGCGCTGCTGGCGCATTCCTCGGATGAGATCGATGCGGCCGCCGAACACATCTATCCGTCGATGGTGGACCTTGCTTTCGACGCCGACAAGCAGGACTACGTGAGGGTCGATGAACCCCTGGTAGCCCGTGCCCGCAAGCTTGCCAATGCAGTACACGCGGTGGTCGAGGCCTGGGGAGAGTACCAGCGGCGATATCCGGCCCTCGACATGAATCGCTACCCGGTGGCGCTCGATGAGTGGGTATCCGAATGGACCGGGGAACGTGGGAGGCCCGCCCCCGGCTTTTCGATGTTTGCCCCGCTGGCCTCCGCACAGGCGATGCACGAGATGTTCAGGCACTCAAACATGTTCGTCATCTCGGCCTACACCGCGGCGCCGAGCCTGCTCGCGATCGGCAAGACCGATGCGACGGTGCATCCGATCGGCTTGATGTTCGAGCTCTACCGCAGGCATTTTGGGACCATTCCGGTGGAGCTGACCGGAAACGCTCCGCAGCATGACGTGAAGGGCACCGTCTGGGTGGACAAGGCACGGGTCTCCTCCGGCAGCGATACCTATCCGCTCGACGCCGTGGCGGCAGTGACCGCCGACAGGAAGTTCCTGACGCTCGCGATCGTGAACCCGACGGAATCCGAGCAGTCGCTCGATGTCGCCATCAAGGGCGTGACAGTTCACGATCCTGGGCGGGTGTGGCGTATTGCCGGCTCTGACCTGACCGACGACAACGAGCCGGGCAAGCCGCCGATGGTCGGAATCGTGGAGAGTCCGGCGACGGGGATGCCAGGCCGCGTGACGGTCCCCAAGCTCAGCATCAGTCTGTACGAAATGCCAATGCAATGAGCGATGGGGCGCAGCGGCGCCCTGGTCGCTGTGGGTGCCAGCGTACAGACCCGCTGCGGTCGCTTGCTTAAGGTCGTGGCTGACCCACTGGCGAAGGAAGAACCGGCCATGAAACTGACGACCCTACGTCCAGCGGTTGCCGCTCGGCTCGCTGCTTCCGTGGTCCAGCGCTGCGAATATCTCACGTGCCTCGCGGAAAGGATCAGGTAATCTAGACAGCCGTGTCACTCGCAAGACCCTGTCGCCCATATCGGACGGGCTTTCGCTGCGGTGGTGGCAAGGCGCTGGCAGTCGTGCGCCCTCGTACGCTCGTCCAGCAATGGCGTGTGCTCGAGGCTTGCGTCGTCGCCCAACAAGATCGTTATCATGCAGGCGGCCAATACAGGTCTGACCGGCGGCTCTACACCTGCGGATGCTGGTTACGACCGAGATGTCGTGATCATCAATACCACGGAGCTCGCGAAGCTCCACGTGGTCAGCTAAGGACGGGAAGTGATTTGCCTGCCCCCTTCGTCGGCGTCGGAGATGACGAGCTTGACGCCGCGCCTCCTGATGGCGAATTGACGCCGCGAGGTCGATGGCGTCCTGGCGAAGCATATGGCCGAATGGGCCTGGCAAGCACACACTCGTTGAATGCGGAAGTCCGCTTCAGTGCGCACAGCTGTGGCGCCGCTTTCAGGCGCCGTGCCGTACCCATGCTGCCTCATCGGATCAGGTAAACGTGTCTCGAGGGCCCCTCGAAGGTGTCGGAGAAGGTGCCTGAAGTCGCCGACAGCGTGCGGCCCTCAAAGAGTACGCTGATCTGCCGGCCGGTCATCAGACCGGGCACCGAAAAGGTGCTTTGTACGCGCTGCAATGTGTAATTGGCGGCAATTATATAGGTGCCCCCCTGGTGTTGACGCGCCATGAATGCGACCGGTGCCGGCGCCGTGTCGGTGTGTCCCCCGAGCCATTGGGCAATCCAGTGTTTCAGCTCCGCAAAGGGACTCGGTTTGACGATTGGCGTCGCGGAAACCGCAGTTGTGACGGCCAGCCGCTCGTCGATGTGCGTGGCGAAAATGACATCCTTCAATTGATTCAGCTCGGAGAAAACTTTACCCGCGGCTCGAAGCTTCCCGGGATCACCCTTGAAATCGTCCCACGCGAAATACATGATTCCGGTGGCTCCATGGATCAATGCCCAGTACGTCTTCGGCACGATCAGGCTGGAAACCGTCGCGTCCTGAGCGACCCATATGGGCCGCGGTCGAATCGAGTTGAAGAGACTGATGGCGTGGTTGACGCCGCTGAAATCCGGACCATAGGGCTCGGCCATCCAGATATCCATGGCAGACGCATACGGCGTGATCTCCGGCGCAACCGACCAGGCCGCGCGCTGCAGGTCGACCATCACCGGCAGGGTGGAGTGTGACTTGGCGGCATCGTACTCGGCCACCAGGGTCGGGCCCGGCACGTAGAACCAGGTCACGTCCTTCTGGTCGGGTTCATCCACGAGGAACCAGGCGATGTTGGAGAGGTGCACGGCGAATCGCCCGAGGATGGGCGCAAATATGCCGGGCGAACGCAGTCGGGCCGAAGCGGTTGAATCCGGCACGACTCCCACGCCAAGTTCATACGCCCGGTCTGCGTAATCGTCCTGAGCCGTAGCAAAGCAGCCGGGTGCGGTATCGGGAATCACAGAATTCGCACCGACATCCGCCACCCGCTTCAAATCCTCGTACGGGACATTGAAGAAACCGAGGGCTAGGTAGGGTTTCCCATCGACGGTGACGTAGGCGTCGGTGCTGCCGACACGGCGGATGCCCGCATGAATGACCGCCTTGCGTGCGGGAACGGTGCCATCCGCGAACCTCAGCACCAAGTCGTCCAATCGCAGCCACGCCGTATCGAGATTATAGACATAAAACGCGAAATGGGTCGCCGAGGGTGCGGTCTTGAACGTCACCGTGTTCAAGGTCCAGTCGTCGCGGCAAATGAGGCCTTGCAGAACATCGCCGGTCGTCGTGCCGGGAATGAATACAGCCGCCTTGCGCCCCGCCGGGCACTTCGCGTAAAGGCTCAGTGTGTAGGTGCTATTCGGGGAGGCGGGAATTTTTTGCGAGACGATGGCTGCTTTTTCGCAATCCGGTCCCGCGCAGCGGATCTCGACAGAATAGGCTCCGGAGTGGGAGTCCGTCGAGAGCCGGAACTCGTAGTCTCCTTTGGAGTCCTGGCCCGCGGTGCTCCATTCGTAGTCCCAGTAGCACATGAGACCGTACTCAAAGCCGCCGTTGCCGAGAATATTGAAGGTGTCGGCGGCCGTCGATGACAGCGCCGGCGCCAACAGAAGCCAGGAGGCAGCCAGAGGACGCATGGCGTAGGGTATCACGCTCGTGAATGCGATCCGAATTGCCCGCGATCCAAGGATATCGTAAAGTAAGGAATCATTACTGCGACGGCTGACTGCCATGCTTGCCAAGATGACTTCGAAGAACCAACTGACCCTGCCCAAGGCAATAACAAATGCCGTTGGGCCCGCGCAGTATTTTGACGTCAAAGCCAAGGATGGCCAAATCGTGCTGACCCCCGTGCGTATTCAACGGGCGGATGCAGTTCGGGCCAAGCTTGCGGAATTGAACCTTAAGGATACAGACGTCGAAGGCGCCGTAAATTGGGCGCGCAGTTCAGGTGGAAAAGTCAAAAGATAAGAACGCAGTGCGTGCGGTGTTGGATACCAACATCGCCGTCTCCGCGCTCCTTTTTGCACACGGCCGGCTCGCGCCCATCCGCCTCGCCTGGCAGGCGCAAGAGTTTGCGCCGCTGGTATCTGCAGCGACGACCGGGGAATTGATTCGTGTGCTGAGTTACCCGAAGTTCAAACTCTCTTCCGCGGATCGTGATGAACTGTTGGCAGACTACCTTCCATACTGCACGACAGCGAGACTCCCCCGCAAGACGCCGAAGATCCCCGCGTGCCGAGATTCAGGCGATTTGCCGTTCCTGCAATTGGCGGCGCATGCCGGGGCCGCCTTTTTGGTTACGGGGGATAGAGACCTGCTGGATGTCCGCGGCAAGATGCATTTTGCAATTGTCACCGCTGAGGCATTCAAGTCCGAGTTGGAGAAGCTTCAGCGGCCCGATTGAACGCGGACCATGCTCATCCCCGATCCGGACTTGAGCGTCACACAACAGGTTGGTCGCATCATCTGGCTACGAGCCAGATCGTAATGACCGTGTGAAGGACCTTGGCGGTGTCGTTTTCGCCATCCGCTTGCGCGGCGCAGCCCTTGTGCCTAGCCCCCTCAGCCGGACGCCGGCCAAGGGCATCAGTGCCCGGCGCCCGAGGCGCAACCTTTAGGATCGCCCATCGAAAGCTTCTCGGTTGGTTCGTTAAGCGATCGGGGTCGCAATTTGCCTGCGCATCGCCTGATATGCGATTCTCGCGCTCTGATGCACGGTACCAGCAGCCCCGAGCCGCCGGCAAGGCAGAGCGGGGGCCAGATATTGGTCGACGCGCTGCGCGCACAGGGCGTTGATCGCGTGTATTGCGTTCCGGGCGAGAGCTATCTGCCGGTGCTGGACGCGCTCGTCGATGTTCCGGACATTGCCGTCGTGAGTTCGCGCCACGAAGGTGCGGCCGCCAACATGGCAGAAGCGGACGGCAAGCTCACCGGACGGCCGGGCGTTTGTTTCGTGACCCGTGGACCCGGCGCTACGCACGCGTCGGTGGGAGTGCATACCGCATTTCAGGACTCCACGCCCATGCTGCTGTTCATCGGTCAGGTTGCGCGCGGATCGCAGGACCGGGAAGGCTTTCAAGAAGTCGACTTCCGCGCCATGTTTTCGCCCCTCGCCAAGTGGGCGGCGCAGATCGATCAGGTTGAACGCATTCCGGAGTACGTGTCGCGGGCATTCCATACGGCGCTTTCCGGCAGGCCCGGGCCGGTAGTCTTGTCGCTTCCGGAGGACATGCTGTCCGAAACGATATTGCGGCCCGCGCAGCCGGGCGCCGCCGTGGCAGCCGCCGCAGCTCCGCGCGCCGCCGATTTGGCGACGCTCGCGGCGATGCTCTCCTCGGCTGACCGTCCCATGCTGATTGTCGGGGGTGCTGGCTGGACGTCCCAGGGTTGCCGGTCGCTCCTGGATTTCGCGCGCCGCAGCGAACTCCCCGTCGTCTCCAGTTTTCGACGCCAGGATCTCATGGACAATCGCGATGCCAATTATTGCGGCCATTTGGGCCTCGGCGTGGATCCCACGCTGGCCGAGCGGCTGAAATCCGCGGATCTGATCGTCGCGGTCGGCAGCCGACTCGGCGAGAACACGAGCAACGGTTACTCGCTGCTGAGCGCGCCTCTCCCGGCTCAAAAGCTGGTGCACGTGCATCCCGATCCGAATGAAATCGGCCGCGTTTATGATCCGGCACTCGGTATCGCCTGCAGTCTTGCCGAGTTCGGCAATGCTCTGTCCTCCGTCGCGATTCCGGAGAAGGCCGGTCGCGGCGCCCTCTTGCGGGCAGCCCGTGAAGCCTATGTGCGATTCAGCACGCCGCCTGCGCCGCTGCCCGGGTATGTGGACATGTCATTCGTCGTGGGCTGGCTCAGCGATCATCTGCCCGAAGACGCCGTCATCGCCAACGGCGCCGGCAATTACACGGTCTGGGTGCATCGCTATTATCGATATCGACAGCCGCGGACCGAATTGGCACCGGTCAGCGGCGCGATGGGCTACGGCGTGCCCGCGGCCATCGCCGCAAAATTGCGCTATCCCGGACGCGAGGTCGTCGCCTTTGCGGGTGATGGCTGTTTCCTGATGTATCCGCAGGAAATCGGCACCGCCGTACAACACGGCGCGCATGTGATCATCCTGGTGGTCAACAACGGAACCTATGGCACGATTCGCGTCCATCAAGAGCGCCGCTATCCCGGCCGAGTGATCGCAACCGACATTCTCAATCCTGATTTTGCCGCCTTGGCGCGGGCTCAGGGAGCCTACGCCGAGCGGGTCGACTCCAGCGCCGCATTTCCCGCGGCCTTCCGTCGGGCCGGGGACGCCGGGCGACCCGCGTTGCTCGAATTGCTCGTCGATCCCGCCCAGCTGTCGCCGACGTTCCGGCTTCGTTAGCCGGTCTTGCCGCATGAGAGCTAGGCCGCGCCGCCCATGACAGTCACCGCCGAACTGCGCGGTGCTCTGACGCCCGGGCGGGAACATATCGAAGAGCCGCATTCGCGCGAATGGCTTGGATAACATCCAGAAGAATCGAGTCGACGACAACCTGCGGTTGGTCAATCTGTAAAGGTTTAACTTCCGATGGGTGTCAAAGGACTCGCCAACAGAAGCAGGGCAGCGAGTTTCACCCGCCAACTGGCATCTGTCCGAAAATAGCTATTTGACTACAAAGTAGAACTTGCCCTTGATTGGGGAACTCGCAACCCACGGCTGCTGCTGACCCTCGGTAGCGTTATCTACCAGCACTCCCACCTGATTAAACAGCTCCAGCACATCCATACCAGGCGTCACCATGGCCTCTGCGAGTGCCATGGTATAGGGACTGTCGCCGCCCGCCTCACCATCGCGAGCGATGTTACCCGGTTGGGTGGCGTATGAGATCAGCGTGCCTTCGGGTGCGCGCATCTGCGCCAGCCCGCCGCCGGCGTCGCGCAGGCCACGGCCGCCAAATGGATTGTTGCGGCAGGCATCGAGAATTACCACCTTTAGCTTCGCGCCGGAATCCTCCATCTGGTGTAGCACCATGTTTGCGTCGACCAGTTGCACGTCCGCGTCGGACGGNNGGGCACGAGGTAATTGGCGCCCTGCATCTGGAGGCCATGGCCCGCGTAATAAAACACGCCCACGGAATTGCCAGTCAGCTTATCGCCGAAACTTGCCACCGCCGTGACAAAACCAGTGCGATCAAGATCAAGAAGCGGACCTCCCCCGACGAGTTCAAAGCCGATCCTTTTAAGCGTCTCTGCCACCAACCGCGCATCGTTTGCAGTGTTGGCAAGTCGCGGCACATTTCGGTACGCAGCATTCCCGACCACCAATGCGACGCGTTTGCCGTCGCGCGCCGCGTTTGTACTATTCGGCAACGGCGAAGGCTGAAGTGGGGCGCTTACTTGCGCAATAGGTGCCATGGATGTCGATAGCTTGTTTGCCAGTTCTTTCGATCCATCGAGCGCTTGGGCAAAGCGCTCCACTGCTTGATCCGCAGCAGCCTTGAACTTCGCGGACCACGCGGGGTAACCCACAACAGTCTCGCCGTCACCACTTGCGTGACCGATCGGTTTCTGTCCGATATCGACGAAATTGCCTTGTATTGTGATATGCGTATGATCTCCAGAGTGGGTGCCTATTGTGATCTGAAGATCGAGGAACATCACTGCGTCGATTGCCGCTCTCTGCGGATCGTCAAACCCGTCGAGAACCACAACGTCCTTAAATCGGCGCTTCAATGACTCATTTATGGTCTTGGGCAGATAGGTTGGGTCCAATTCGTTCATTGCCGTCGTATTTGTGAAGATGCCTTGTTTAAATCGGTCTCGTGTCTGACCCGTGAAATCCAAGGCTTTCTTAGCAAAGTCTGTGAAAATTACGCCAAGCCTCAGCGACGTGTACGTCGCGGTGCTTGACGAAGGATCGCGGCCGATTGGGACAACTGGACCATCATTTTTCTTCGCAGACGATGACCACCCTAACGGTAACGCCTGCCCGAAAGACTGGGTTGTGACCCCGCTTGTTAACGCTGCCAGGCAAATTAATCGTGAAATAAGGAGCTGGCGCATGGTGTTTTCCCTCAGCTGAGCATACACCGTCGCGACAAACCTCATCGGTCTCTGTCGACCATCAAATCTCCGGCCCTAGCCTAGTAAATATCGAATCGCCGTTTCTGGCATAGCTGGATCTTGGCTTTCCGCCCGTAGCTGGAGCGGGTGGGCGGAAAGTTTTTCCCGCAGGCGCCAGGGACAGGTTCATGCAGGCGCGGGAAAGGTCCCTTTACCCCGGGCCTCTTACGCCGACGCGACTGATGTCTACTTCAAACTCTTCGTCGTATACCAAATCTGCGGCGGCCCCTTGACCCCAGCCTTCTCCATCGCGGCCTTCAGTTCCGGAGATGCCGCAAACGCCTTCGCCTGCTCTAGGCTGTGAAAGTCGCTGACCACGGTCACGTCATTCGGATCATCCGTCGACTGATACACTGCCCTGTAGACGGCCCCCGCCTTCTTTTGCATGGCGGAAAATCCGTTATAGACCTTGCGCCACGCACCGTAATCAGCCACCTGGTGCCGCACGAACATCCGCACGTCCTCCGCCTTCGATACCCCCGCCGCGCCAACCGCCGCCAACCCCAAAACGCACGCGACCATAAAGCTCTTAATTTTCATCGTTGCTCCATCCCGTTATCAGATTGAATCGAACCCGATCACCGGGGGCCAGAATGCCCCCGCGGCAATTATACCTTGTCGCTCCGTCCAGGTTTCCCGTTCCGACTGCTACCTTGTTGCCGTTCAAGTCAGGGGCAGCAAGTGATCTTCTACTGGCGCGGCCGGAACCAGCGAATCAACGGATACTTGCGGCCAAGTCAGACCGGAAAAATCCAGCATGACCTTTTGGTAATACTGGATTTGCGTTTTCGCGACCTTCACCGTGCCACCCGCAAAACCACCGCGCCCCGGGCAAGATTACCCAGACCCACATGCGAGATGGGTGCTCGAACGTTCCATCTTTCCTCTGGCGATTGTCCGGCCGATGATCACTGCTGAAAAAAAGTTCAGTCGTCAGTTTGCGCTTGAGGCCTCTAGCCATGACTCGCGCCTGCCAATGCGGGAGAAGCAACTTGGCCGAAGCGGCGGTCTCGCCGGGCGAACTCTTGCAGCGCGGCGTCGAATGCATGGGCATCGAAGTCTGGCCAGTAGCACTCCGTAAAGTACAGTTCGGCATAGGCGCACTCGAACAGCAAAAAATCACTGAGACGCTTCTCCCCACCGGTACGAATCAACAGATCGACTGAGGGTGCCGGCGCCGTGGAGTGATCTACCGCAGCAAGGTGAGCGGTGAAATTGTCGAGCGCTGCGTTCCCTTGGAGCTGAATCGACCTTGCTGCCTCGATCAGGCTATATTGGCTGGAATAGTCGACCGCAATGCGCAACAGCATGCCGGTGCAATGCGCAGTGGTGCATTCGCTGTGCTGGATCACCTGCCGGAGCTTCGAATCCAGGCGATCGCGACGGCCAATAACATTGATCCGTATGGATTGTTCGAGGCAGCGCTGGGTCTGGTTCAACAGGTAACGGCGAAGCAGCGTAAACAGCGCCCCCACCTCGTCTGGCGGCCGGTTCCAGTTGGCCGCGGAAAACGCGTAGAGACTCAGGATGTCGACGCCCTTGCGGGCGGCGGCCTCAACGACGGCGTTGACCGCCTCGGCGCCCTGGCGATGTCCGGCGGTGCGTGGAAATCCGCGCCGCGCCGCCCACCGACCATTGCCATCCATGATGATTGCAATGTGCATAATAAAGTACTCTAGATTACAAAGTTAATTGGCAAAAAAATCACCCACGACGAGTCGCCTTGATCACCGCTTCGACATGATCCAAGTACCGGTTCAAGGCGTTCCGGCCCAGGGTCGTCAGTCGATAAGACGTTTTGGGGCGACGGCTCTCGAAGGATTTGGCGCAGGTAAGATATTTCGCCTCCTCCAGCTTGCGTGCATGTGCGCTGAGGTTGCCGTCACTGACGTCGAACAGCGCCTTCAGCTCCGTGAATGTCAATTCTTCGCGCACCGCAAGGGCGCTCATGATCCCTAATCGGACCCTTTCGTATACGAGGCGGTCAAATTGGCTGTCTTCCGAACGCCCAGTCGCGCTCACCGCTGATAGTCTCGGGCGTTTGCGCGGTTCGCCGGCCGGTGCCGTGCGTGGGTTAGACTTGGCGCTCATGCGATTCCCGGGAAATCCACCAGCCGAAGATCAGATGAAGGCCACCGAAGCCGACCCCCAGCGCAAGAATCTGGATATTCATGGGTAACAGGAAGGTGAAAAGCCCCAGAATCATGAACGATATGCCCATCGCACCGATGGTCCGCGTAGTCATCACGCTGGCAGCAAACAACGCGCTCCCATATAGCAACAGCCAGGTCCCTGGAATGACGTCCAACGCACCGTGCATGATCAGTACCGCAGTCAACACCGCGCCGACAAAGAGGGGCGCTGCCAGGCATATCGCAAACTTTCGTATCGGTGTCCCGCTGAGCGCAAGCCGATTGATGGAGGCGGGCCGGACAACGAGTGCTCCACCTATCACGCCGGCGATGACAGCTGATGAGAGCCAGATCCCGAGCCAATGGGCCGCGAGACGCGGGATCACAGACAACGCCATGGCGGCCAAACCAATCAGGCCCATGCTGACGCCGGCCGCACCGTGGACTCTAATTGCCGTAGCCGCATCCATGGAACTACGGATGTATTGAAGGGTCTCCGCCGCATGGGAATCGATCTCGACCAGGTTCGATGGGGACATGTCGCCTCGCTCCGTGTTCCTCACTCCCGCAACGTAGCAAAGTCACTGTGCATAAGCAAGTACTCTGCGTTGCAGAGTATCGCGGTACAAGCCCTTCGAACGCAGGCATCGCTCAAGCACTTTAGTACATCCGGCAGGCCGCCCGTCGTGGTTGCCGCCCTCGTCACCCAGTGCCTGGGACCGGAGAGCAAGCGGGCTGCCATGCTGGCGGAGATCGGCGCTCTCGTTGGTCTATCATCCGCCCAGGGAAGCTCTGCACCGTGTATCGGAATTGGAGTCGTCTAATGAGCAGCGTACAAATCGGGCAGAATAGTTATGAGATGCCCCCGCAAGAGGGGATCAGCATCGCGCATTTCCTCACCGTCGCCGACATCGAGAGATCGGCTCGCTACTACGAACAGGTTTTCGGCGCTCGCATTCTGAGCCTGGGTGACGGCAACGCGCCTGCGTACCTTCAGCTTGCGAATATTTGGATGATCCTGAACGTCGGAGGCGGGCCGACCCCGGACAAGCCGACGGTAACTCTCAGTGTCCCCGACCCTAATCACATCAACAGCTTTATGAATTTCCGCGTTGCGGATATTCAAGCGTGCTATGAATTATGGAAAAGTCGTGGAGCGAAGTTCATTACGGAGCCGATCCCCAAGTACGGCGAGACGCGCTGCTACATCCGCGATCCCGACGGGTATATTATCGAGGTCGGACAGAGCACAGATCTCAGATACGGTTGACACTAACATCATCGAGATCAATCCTGTGCTGTTGACGTCGACCGTGTATCCCCGGTGAACCTGCGTCACGTACTCCTGTCGGTCACTGTCGCGCTGCTCGATTGGACGGCCCCGTCCGCAGCCGCGGTGCGGGTGATCGTCGGTCCGACGCCGATTCCCGGCGGCCAAGCCAACGCGCCGGGCGATATCACCATCATGAACGACAAGCTCGCTGCCGCCATCGCAGTGAACTCCGCGCCGCCCTGGGCGATTCCCAAGGGCGCGCTGATCGACGCCGCACCGGTTGTGAACGGCTCGATCGAGCGCGATCGCATCGCCTTCGCCGATTTCTTGCCGAACAGCTGGAGCGCATGGCCCAGCACCTATCAGCACGTGGAGATCATAACCGACACGCCGACGCTGGCGGTGGTGCGGGCGATACGGGATTGGAACGCTGTGAGGATCGTCACGACCTATTCCTTGAAGGCGGGGCAAGACCGCATCCACATGATCGTCACCATGGCCAACGGCGGTACGACTCCCGTAACGGACATCCTGTCCGGCTTCGTTCTCTGGTCGCAGGGCGGCTATTTTTTTGGCATACCGGGGCTGCCGCGTCAGATGTCCGGTTCCGCATCCGGCGCCATGGCGGATCGAATCATCGCCTACGACAAGGACTGGCTGATCGCGCTCCACGAGCCGGTATTCAACCACTTCGGCTATGGACAGAGGGATCTCTACCTTCGGCATACCCTGGCGCCTGGCCAGAGCCGCACCTTTGAGGCATGGCTGCAAATCACCGGAACTGGCGACATGACGCCGGTCGTGAAGGCCGAGATCCGCCGCCGCAAGCTGACCAGCGGCGAAGTGGCAGGAACGGTAAAGTCTGCCGACGGCTCCATCTTTAAGGCACCCGTCGTGGTGGCGGAAAGGGACGGTGCGCCTTACGCCTGGGCTCTCGGCCAGGGCGGCCATTACGCGCTCGAGTTGCCGGCGGGGCGATACGGCCTCTATGCCACGGGCGAAGGCTATTCGCAGACCGCTCACGTTGCGGTCTCCGTCCGGGCCAATGAGAGACTGCGGCAGGATTTTGCCGGGCTCAAGCCGCCGGGCCGATTGGATGTGTCGGTCGCCGATGAGGTCAGCGGCACGCCTCTTGATGCGCGCCTGGATATAAGGACCGGCCAGAAGCCGGTGGTCGAGTACCTCGGCAAGCATGTTTTCTTCACCGACCTGCAACCCAAGGGGCGCACGCAGATCGCCCTCGCGCCGGGACCTTATGTACTGACCGTCGGATCGGGCGCGGGCTTTTCATCGAATGCGCTCGACCTTCCAGTCACCGTAGTCTCCGGCAAGGCGCAGCCGCTCGCGGTCGCCATAAAGCAGATAGTCAATGCGGAGAAGGACGGCTGGTACAGCGCCGACATGCACCATCACTCCGACCAGGAGGACGGAGTGACTGCTCCGGCAGACCTCGCCCGTTCCGAGTTGGCGGCGGGGCTCGATGTGCTGTTCGTCAGCGACCATGACACCACCGTCAACCACAATGCGCTGCAAGAGATCGCCGATTCGCGCGGCGTGCCCTTCATCCCCTCGATCGAGCTGTCGCCATCCTGGGGTCACTTCAATGCGTTTCCGATCAAGCTTGGCGCAGCCATGACCCTCGAAATGAGCAAGGCGACGGTGCAGGATGTGTTTGCCGAGGCCCGCCGCATGGGCGCGGAACTCATCGCGGTGAACCACCCCTATAATCCCGGAGAAGGATACTTTGCCAGCCTGGATCGCGGTGTCGCCGCCGGCGGTTTCGACCCGGATTTCAACTTTCTGGAGATCAATGGCGCCGAGCCCGACGAGGATGAAAAAACTCTCGCTGCGGCTTGGAGATTCTGGAGCGAGGGAAAGCGAATTTACCTCGCCGCAGGATCCGACACCCATGACGTATGGAACGACCGATCCGGTGATGCGCGTGTTTATGTGCACGTGGACGGGCCGTTGACGGCGACGAGCTTCCTGGACGGCCTGAAGCGAGGCCACGCCTTCGTCACTCACGGACCGCTGATTTTCGCCGACCCGATGTTTGGAGAGACGGCGACACTGAAAGGCGGGAGCGTCGATCTGACGTTCAATTTGAAAGCCGTCGCGGGCCTGAAGCGGGCGACGGTGATCGGCCGGGGACTGCCGGTGAAGACAGTCGACTACCGTGCCGGCGAGACGATTTCGCGCATTGCCGTCACCGCGACCGCTCCCGGCTTCTACGTGGTAACGGTGGAGGACGCCATCGGCAAGACCGCCTACACCGATCCGATCTGGGTGGAAGCGCCGCGCTGACGGCGCGGGTTCGACCAATGTCTCTCGAACCGGAATCAAGCGCGTTGAAAAAAGTGGGCAACCGCCTCGTTCCCTACTTAGCCATGCTGTATTTCGCCGCATTCATCGACCGGGTCAACGTCAGCTTTGCGGCGGCCCAGATGAACCGCGATCTGGGCTTCTCGGCGTATGTCTATGGCCTGGGCGCCGGTATTTTCTTCATCGGCTATTCGTTGTGCGAAGTCCCGAGCAATTTGATATTGCACAAGATGGGCGGACGGCGCTGGTTGGCGCGAATCATGATCACCTGGTCGGTCATCGCGGCTGCGATGGCGATGGTCAAGGGCGCGACCGGCTTTTACGCACTGCGCTTTCTGCTGGGCGTCGCAGAAGCCGGCTTCTTTCCGGGCATCCTCTATTACTTGACCTACTGGGTGACCGCCGCCGAACGCGCCAGGCTGCTCGGTACTCTCATGACCGCGATTCCGATCAGCACCGCGCTCGGCGGCCCGATCTCGCGGGCGATTTTGCAACTGGACGGCGCCATGGGGCTGTCGGGATGGCAGTGGTTGTTCCTGACCGAGACGATTCCGTCGTTGGCGCTGGGAATCGTTACCTTCATCTATCTTCCCGATACCCCTGCGCAAGCCGCGTGGCTGACAAGCGAAGAGCGGGAGTGGCTTACCCGGCAACTAGAGGCGGAGAGAGCTTGCCGCGGTGCTCAACCTCGTCCCACGGTCTTGCAGGCGCTGAGGAGTTCGCGGGTTCTTGCGCTGAGTCTGTGCTACGTCGGGGTGGAGATCGGCTTGTACGGGGTCATTCTCTGGGTACCCCAATTTTTCGCGCATGCCGGCATTGCCGCCGGCAATGTAGGTTATGCGGTGGCGATACCCTACGCCGTGGCCGCGATCGGCATGGTGTGGTGGTCACGGCACTCGGATCGGATGAAAGAGCGGGTATGGCACATTGCCGTCGCGTCTTTGGTTGCGTTTGTCGGGTTGGCCGCGAGCGCGTGGCTGATGGATTCTCCTCTGTGGTCCGTGGTTGCGATCTCGATCGGCGCCGCCGGAACACTGGCCATCCTGCCGATATTCTGGACGCTGCCGGCCGCGCTTCTGGACGGCGCTGCGGCGGCCGGCGCCATGGCCCTGATCAACGCGCTCGGCAATGTGGGAGGATTCGCCGGACCTTTCATGGTCGGCTGGATCAAGGAGGCGACCGGCAGCTTCACCTGGGGGCTGCTGGTTGTCGCCGGGAGCGTGCTGTTGACGGGGATCACCGCCGTGCTGATCGGTCACGATCCGGCTGCTGAGTACCCAGATGCCGCCGTTTCGCACACACAGCGGGTGATTGGCGGAAAATCGGACAAGGCGTCCGGCCGCGCGGCATAATCGACGCACTTACCACCGGAACGAGAGCCGTCATGGATATTGCTCAATGGCAATTCGCCTATGTGCCGAGTACCGGCGTACGGCAGGCGCACGAGACGCCCGTCGTCCTCGCCACGGCGGCCAGTCTCGAAGGCTTGGGGTGTCTCGTCGATGATCCCAGGAACTTCCTCATTGAGATCGTCCGGTGGCCGGCGCGGGGGTGGCGACCCATCGACCCCAATTCCGGCGATCAGGGCGGAATCACCGAGGGTCTGTTCGAGTTCTGCTGGAAGGGCGAGACCTTGTTCGCGCGCAACAACGCGGTGGGAGACAGTTATCTGTTCGGCTGGAGCAACTGGCCGGAAGAAGCTGCGAGTACCTGCGACCGAGCGCGAGAGCGCGCCCTGATCTGGCGCGCGAACTATCACCCCGACGGCGGCCAGCTCTTCTATCCTCTGCACGGGCAAAGTTTCGTCATTCCTCTTGCGCCGCCCGGCGATGATGTAACGCCGGAAAAGTTCGTGACGTTCTGGTGCGAGGGTGGCCGCGGCCTGTACCTGCATCCCAATGTATGGCACGGGGCGGTGGTGCCATTGGACGATGAGGCCGAGTTCCTCGACCGTCAGGGCCGCGTACATGCCCGGGTCTCAGTCGACTTCGTCAAGGAGTTCGGCTGCTATCTCGCCGCGCCGATGCGGCGACCCTGAGGCAATCGGCGGCGATCTCCAGCGTCCCGGCCGGAGAGATCATCGCGATGACCTGCGAACCGATGCGAAGCGCTATGCTATCGAATTGATTCGACGGGTGATGTTCGCTACCGAACATTGTCTCGGGAAACGGTGAATTTCCCCTGATCGCAACTCCTTACCCTCCCGGCTATCGCGACAAGCTCACAGACGCCCGGCCCGGTATTTGCTAAGTTTCGCGCGAAGGAAACCCAAACAGGTGTGGTTCAAGGACGCAATTCATCGCCGGCTGGGCCGGGCAACGGAACCGCAGATTCTGTTCCCGCTCATCGCGGTATGCGTGTTGACCGTCATCTGGGGAACCACCTTCAGCGTCCTTGGAGTAAGACACGCCGACGCCGAACGGGCTGGGGCGGCGTCGAGCCGGGAAATCTTGGGCACGTACGAAGCCCAGGTCGTGCGGGCGTTGGGCGAGATCGACCAGACTTTGGATCTCGTCAAATTCTGGCCTTACCGTCAGTCGAGCCACCACGCGCTCGCGGAGCTCAAGCAAACGGGGTTGTTGCCACCGGCACTGCTTTTTACGGTGAGCATTCTCGACTTGAATGGCGTTGTGCTCGAGAGCACCCGCCCGATGGGCGGCACGAGCATCGCCGATCAGGCCGCCTTTCGCCGGCAACGCGAGGGCGACACCTCGTTCGTCGGACAGCTGCCACGGGGTCCGACCGGTGCGGGGAAATTGGTGTTCAGCCGTCGGCTCAGCGCCTCAAACGGAGCGTTTGACGGCGTAGTGATCGTCGCCGTCGATGCGGACTATTTCGTGAGCGGCTACGAGCCGGCGAAGTTGGGTGAGCACGGTGTGCTCGGGCTTCTCGGCACCGACGGCGTTTTTCGGGTCATGCGCTCCGGCGATACGGTGGTCTCCGGGAATGCGGTCCACTATGCCTCTATGGTGGCGGGGGCTGAGGATGACAGCAAGGAGGCTGCTGTGACAACCAGCAGCTGGGATGGGGTGCCGCGTTGGACCAATGCCCGCGAGCTCTACGGGTTTCCGCTCGCCGTCCTCGTCGGTATCTCGGTGAATGAGCAGATGGCCGGCGCGCAGCGCGAGCGGCGTGTCACCCTGGGGTGGGCGGCCTTTGGGAGCCTCCTCGTGGTGATGTTCACGGGCCTGTTGGGCCGCATGAGCTGGCAACTGGTGCAGGGGCGATCGCGAGAGGGGGAAGCGAAACTCGCGTACGCCGAGCGCGTGGAATACCTGGCCTATCACGACAGCCTCACCGGGCTTCCGAATCGCAGCATGTTCAGCAAACGGTTGGGTCAGAGTATCAGCGAAGCGAAGCGTTATCAGCGGCGCCTGGCCGTGGCGTTTCTCGATCTTGACCGCTTCAAACAGATCAACGACACGTTGGGCCACGACGCCGGCGATCAACTGCTACAGGAGGTGGCCATGCGCCTCGAAGGGTGCGTCAGGGACAGCGACACGGTCGCGCGCCTGGGAGGCGATGAGTTCGTTGTGTTCCTGCCGGACCTTCAGGACGAGAAGTACGCCGCGGTCGTCTCCCAAAAGATTCTGGCGGCCGTCGCACGACCCTTTACCCTGATGGGCCAGGAATATCGGGTGACGGCGAGCATCGGCATCAGCACCTATCCGCAAGACGGGCTCGATGAGCAGACGCTCACCAAGAATGCCGATATCGCGATGTATCAGGCAAAAACCGAGGGCAGGAATAACTTCCAGTTCTATTCCGAGAAGCTCAATACCAATTCCCTCGGACGCCTCGCCTTGGAGGCCAGCCTGCGCCACGCGCTCGAGCGCCGCGAATTCCGGCTTCATTATCAGGCCAAACGCGATATCGCGAGCGGCAAAATTACCGGCATGGAGGCGCTGCTGCGCTGGCAGCACCCGGACTTGGGGACGGTGGCGCCGATGCAGTTCATTCCGATCGCGGAGGAGACCGGGCTCATCATCCCGATCGGCAAATGGGTGCTCAAAACCGTGTGCTTACAGAGCATCGCCTGGCGGCGCCAAGGCCTGCCACCCTTGAGCATTGCGGTTAATTTGACGACAGCCCAATTCTTGGACGAGCATCTGCTCACCGATGTGGCCTCGATCCTCGCGGAAACCGGAATGGACCCGCCGCTTCTCGAGATCGAGATCAATGAAAGCCTGCTGATCCACGACGTCGAGAACACGATGCGCATCCTGACGGGTCTCAAAGCCCTGGGGGTTCGGATCGCAGTGGATGAATTTGGATCGGGATACTCCTCACTCGCCCTTCTGCAGCGATTGCCCTTGGACACCATCAAGATTGATCGCTCGTTGATGCGTGATATCGCCGGCACTCCGCAGGACACTGCGTTGGCGGATGCCATCATTGCCATGGGCAAATCCTTGAGTTTGACCGT
Organism: Gammaproteobacteria bacterium; assembly: GCA_003137095.1. GTDB lineage: Bacteria > Pseudomonadota > Gammaproteobacteria > Steroidobacterales > Steroidobacteraceae > Bog-1198. The sequence goes on along the minus strand of PLET01000056.1, from coordinate 8,851 downwards.
GGTGGCGCAGGGCGTGGAGACCAAGGAGCAGGCCGAGCATTTGCGGCAGCACGCCTGCGACGAGTTGCAGGGCTTTTACTTTGCAAGACCGCTACCGGTGGATGAGTTTACGCAGCTCTTGCGCAATCAGTCGCCAGAGATCACCTACATCGGCAAACGGCTGGGCCTTAATTCCAACTAGAGCCCGGGGGTTCGTGGACGCTCCGGCACCCTAGTAATCAATGCCCTTGACGTATTCGCTCGGGGAGACTTCTTGAAAGCGGTTGGGATTGGCATCGACCAACGCATCCGCGAGATCGTTCGATACGGTTCCATGGGCGTTCAAGTCAGTGTCACGAATGACCGTGCGGTCCAGCAGATTATTGTCAAACGCTTGAAATTGCCGCTCCTGGGTATCCTGCCTGCGTTGATACGCGGCAAATTGCTGATCCGAGGCGGCCTGGCGACGGCGCATCTCTGCCAGCGTTTGAGCGGTCATCTGTTGGGTCCTTTGCGCGTCGGCTTGGATTTGCGCCAACTGCACATCCTGGTTGACCTTGTAACTGTGGAGCATGGCAACGACGGTGGCCTGCGATCGCTGCGCGAGTTCCTGCGGGAAACTGATGATGTATAGCGTGATGAGATAGCTCCCCTGATTGTTTGGCGCACCAATGCCGATATCGACCAAAGCCGTGGTCGGCCCGTGTCCGTCGATCGCACCCATCCTCGCCGACACTAGGGCTTCTTTGGGGCCTACTTGCGTCGATTCGACGATCTCGATCGTCGGCGGCGCCTTGCCGCGCTTCTGCAGGAACTGCGTCAATGCCAACCTGAACGTGGTTGCTGCATCGGTGCCGTACGGAATGTCGACAAAGCCGGCGGCGGTGCCCGGTCTCATCAAGCCTCGCGATCGGGGATCATTCGGATCGAGGGCGGGGATCTGCCAGTCAAAATGCAGCGCGGCGGGCGCCGGGCCTTGGGCGGTGACTTCGCCGGCATGGGCCCCGGTGATGGTCCAGCCATCGGGCAAGCCGATGCTGCCCGAGCCGTCCGGAAATGGCGTCTGGTGCAGTGGCGCGGCGGGCGCGCCCGGGGATTCGGGCGCTGAAGCCGGCGCAATGGCCGCAGCCGATGCGGGGCTGCTTTTCGGTCCCGACAGTCCCGCGCCGGATTGCAAAAGCTTCAGCATGGGTCCCACGGTGGAGCGAAAACGGTCGGCTTGATCGGTCAGGACCGCTCCCTTCCCGGCGGCCGACGGCGATACGGCGACGAGTGCAAGGCCGGCAATTTCCGGATTGCCCTGACCAGGCGGTTTCACGGTGAAGATCACGGCCAGCGAACTGCCGTCCGAACCGCGCATGACGCGGGAGATTTGCGGGCGCGCGCCGAAGCGGCGATGGGCGTACTGCAGCACTTTGCCCATCGCACCTGGCAACGTGTGCTGGGCCGGCATTTGCGCATAGGCGATGGTGCCCCCGCCCGGATTGTCGAGCACCGTAATGCCAGTATTCGACTGCGCCGCGGCGCTCTGGGACCAAGCCACGAAGCCGGCGATCAATGTCAGTGGGAGCAGGCGCATGCAGGAGCTCCGTCTCGTTTTGCTGCCGATAGCATAGCGAAGCCGCGGGCCGGTTGCTCATTCTTGCGCCCGGACCGGGCTCTCAAAGTGGATGTTGGCGCCCGCGTGATTCATGACAACCATCGGTTCGACGCCGGTAAAGCCCGGCAAGTAAGCACCATCAGGCGGTGCGGGCGATCGGCCGGCCCGGCTTATGTCCAAGCCGCCGGCCTGCGGCCGGATTATTCCACATAATTGAAACAACGATGTGCGTGGTCTCGCACCAGCTTCGTTGTTCTTCGCCTAGAATGGATCTACCCATCGCCATGCGTGGCGGTCGGGATATGACCGCTGCCCAGCAGCAGGATCCGAAATGGCCTCACGCTATGATCTGATCATCGTCGGTACGGGGTTTGCCGGCGCATTCTTTCTGATGCGCTACCTCGAGCGTGCACCGGCAACGGCCCGGGTGCTGGTGCTCGAGCGCGGCGCGCGCGACCCCAAGCCGTGGCAGCTCGAGCATCGGCGCTCCTCGAGCATCGATCCCGCGCAGGTGTTCCATAATAAGACGCCGGAAAAAGTCTGGTTCACCAGCCCGGGATTTGGCGGCAATTCCAAGTGCTGGATGGCCGGAGCCACGCGCATGATGCCCGGCGATTTTCAGCTGAGGACCCGATATGGAGTCGGCATCGACTGGCCGATGACCTATGACGATCTCGAGGCCCACTACTGCACGGCCGAGCAGGTCATGCTGATATCGGGACCTGCCGACAGCCCGATGCCGCGGTCCAAGCCCTTTCCGCTGCCGCCGCATCGATTCTCCGATCCGGATGCACTGCTCAAGCGCCACTTCCCGGACGGCTGGTATCAGATGGCCACGGCGCGGGCCAGCGTGCCGACTCCAACCCGCGGAGTCTGCTGCGCCACCGGCTATTGCGAGTTATGCCCCGTGGATGCGAAATTTACCGTGCAGAACGGCTTGGCCTTCATCTACGAGGATCCCCGGGTGACCCTGCAGCTCAATTCGGAGGTTGACGGTGTCGTGACCGCGGGGGGCATGGCTGCCGGTGTGAGCTACCGGCAGGACGGCCGGCAGCAGCAGGCGGACGCTGAACTGGTGGTGCTGGGTGCGAGCGCCATGTTCAATCCGCACATCATGCTGCGCTCCGGGATGACGCACGCGCTGCTCGGCAAGCGTTTGCACGAACAGCTGCCCATCGACGTGGTGCTCGATCTCAAGGGAGTCAAATCGTACAACGGCAGCACCATTCTCACCGGGCTCGGCTATCTTTTCTACGAGGGAGAGCACCGTCGCGATCACGCGGCCTGCATGATCGAGACGCGCAATTCGCCGTTTGGCTACTTCATGGGCGCGCTGCGTTCGGAAGAAGGCCGCTGGAACGAGCGGATGATCATCCGCTTCCTGTTCGACGATCTGCCGCGCGACGACAACACGGTGACCGTCAGTCGCGACGATCCGCGCATGGCGGAGGCTTACTTTGCCGGCTATTCCGACTACGCGGAGCGTGGCGCGAGCCTCGTGCCCAAGATGATCGACAAGCTCGCCGAGGCGCTGCCGATCGAAAGGGTCGTCGATTCGCTGCGCGGCCAGACCTCCGCGCATATCCAGGGCACGGTGGTGATGGGGAACGATCCGGCCACCAGCATCGTCGATCGGCACCTCATCCATCACCAGTACCGCAATCTGCTGGTGCTGGGGGCGAGCGCATTTCCCACCGCGAGTCCGGCCTACCCGTCGGTGACCATCTCGGCGCTGTCGCTGTGGGCGGCCGACCATCTGTTCGGAGCCAAGGCATGAAACGCAGAAATTTCATCGCCGCGTCCGCCGCCACGGTTCTGGGTGCCGTGGGTCTGCGTGTCGCGGTGAGCGACGATCAATCCGCCATCGTCAAGATCATCAGGAAGAAATTGCACTATTTGAAAATCGACGATGCGGATGCCGCACGCTTTGCCGCCGATGCGGTTAGGGAGAAACTCGTGTCGAGCACGCGCCTGCGCGTCTACGATGCCGCCGGCTGGATCTACACCCGGCTCAGCGCCTCCGCGAACGGCACGCTGGGCACCAAAATCGGCCATACCGAGGACCGGATAACCACCCAGTTCCTGATCTCGAGCGATTTCTTCGCCAACGGCGCCGACACGAGCCGGCGTGTGACATATCTCGGCTATTACGATCCGATGATCGCCTGCAAGAACCCGTTTTACAGACGGCTCGATACCGGTTCCGGCGCGTGATCGCATTCTCCACCCCCCTTTTTTCAGGTATAAACTGATTGCATCTGAGGGAGACCAATAACAGGGGTTCAGGCATGGCCACGGCGGATCGCGTGCGGTGGGCGGCATCGCACAGCTGGTTGATTCTGGCCATCTGCGTTTTCTTCGTGGCGCACAGCAACCAGGACCAGTGGGATTTCAGGGTCTTCCACAGCGCCGCTCAGGCGCTGAATTCCGGCGCCAGCCCGTATTATGCCGCGCATCCGAATCCCCTGATGCCGTCCGGGCTTTCCTATCTTTATCCACCGGTTGCGCTGTATGCCTTCCAGCCCTTGAGCGGCCTGTCGTTCGATGTCGCGCGACTGGTGTGGCTCGCAATGAAAGTGCTGGCGCTGTTCGTGCTGATCCGCCTCTGGCACCGGAATTTCGAGCCGCTCGACGCCTACTGGTTTGTGTTTCTGACGATGGCCTACAACTCCACCCTGCTGCGCGATCTGGTTGCGGGCAACATATCGCTGTTCGAGCAACTCGGCATGTGGTTCGGATTTTATCTGCTGCTGAAGCGCCGGCCGTTGCTCGCGGGCGTGGTGATTGCCGCTGTGGCCCAGTTCAAATTGATACCCGTGCTGTTCCTCGGCACATTGCTGTTCATCCGCCCGACCCGCAGCTGGGCCCCGTTCGGCGTTGCGCTTGTGGCGTTCGGCGCCATATTCTCCCTCAATTTTCTCTTGACCCCCGGTTCGATGACCGAGTACATCCATTCGTTCGCCACGGCCAATCCCAATCTTGATGAGCGCGGCGTGGTCAATCCGAGTTCGCTCGCCCTGATTCGCGACCTGGCCGACATCGCCGTAAAGCGGGGGCTGCCTGTCGACCGCACGATCACCAACGCGATCTATGCGGCCTACATCGCGCTGGTGGGTCTGATCTTCGTGTGGATTCCGCGAAAATCGCTGGTCGAATTGGCTGACAAGGATCCGCGCCTGGCGATTTACTACTTCTGCGTGCTGTACGCGTTGATCGTGCCGCGCATGAAGGATTACTCCTACATCCTGCTGCTCATGCCGAGTCTGTACGTCGTTCGCGAAGTCAGCCGCGGAACGCTGAAACCCCGGCTGATGGTTCCACTGGTGGGCGTGCTGATGCTGGTGCAGACCAACACCAGCATAGTTCCCGTTCTCAAATCGGCGCTGCCGCTGATCAGCGGCTACATGCCGTGGATTGCAACCTGGTTCGTCCTGTATTACCTCGCCTTCGTCTGCCGGCCGAGGCCGTCCGCCGCAGTCGCCGAGCATGCGGGACCGGAGGTCTTCGCGCCCTGACGGCGCTCACCGCAGATGCGGCTCGAAATCCAGGCTGGCGGCGACCCAGCAGAACGCAATCGCCGCAAACGACACCCAGCTGCCCCTGTCGGTGAGACTGTAGACGATCGGATCATCGTGCATCTCTCCGCGCGCGGTCTTGATCCACATCCTGGAAATCCAGTACCAGAGCACGGCACATGATGGCCAGAGCCACAGCGGGTTTGCATATTGATTGGCCGCCTGCGCCGAGTCGATGTAAAGCGCCAGAACCAGCACAGCGGTGGTGCCGGCTGCTATCCCCATTGAACGCAGCGTATCGGAGTCCGGGTAGGCGTAATCGCGGCCGTGCAGGCTGCCGCTCTGCTTGTCGGGATGCAATGGCATGAGTTCGGTGAGGCGTTTGACCAACGCCAGACTGAAGAAGATGAACATCGACAGGCTCAGCAGCCACATGGATGGGACCACCTGGGTTGCCACGGACCCGACGATGATTCGCGAGGTGTACAGGCTCGCCAGCAGCATGACGTCGATCAGCACGCGTTTTTTGAGCCACCTCGAATACGCCGTCGTGAGCAGCAGGTAGCCGGCCATGGAACACAGCAGATAACGGCCGAGGTAGGCGCCCATCGCCACGGCGGCCGCCAGCAGCAGCAGCGCGATGCCGCCCCCCATCGGTGCGGTGATCGCACCGGAGGCGAGGGGCCGGTGTTTCTTGGTCTTGTGAAGCCGGTCGCGTTCCCGGTCCTGGATGTCATTGAATATGTAACCAACCGAGGCGGTGAAGCTGAAGGCAAAAAATGCAATCGTGGCGTGCAGTACCGCCACCGGGTTGCCCAACAGATGCGCGAACGCCATTGGCACGAAAATCAGCAGATTCTTGGACCACTGATGCGGGCGGATGAGCCGTATGGCGCTGCGAAGGAAGGAAGGTCTGGGCATCGATGGTCGAAGAATAAGGTGCGGGGGCGGGTAATGCGAGCACTGGTGTCGGCAGGTGCGATGTCAATCACGCCCTTACTCGCGAGATGACGACGGGGGCTACGGCGCCGGACCTACGGCTGGATCCATCTGTCGGACGGTTCCGGTACGCTGACGCTCATGCGGGTATCATTCGGCACGTCGCCGCCAGCCTGATGCCGGAAGTCAAACCATGTCGACGAGCTGCGCCCGTCCGCTGCACCTCTCCGAGAAACCCGATTTCAGCCGCTGGCAGGCCGCCCATCCGCTGCGCTATCCGGCGTTCCTCGAAAGTGCCACCACCTCGGGGCAGCTCGGGCGGTACGACGTCCTGCTGCGCGCGGATCAGGGTCTGCTCACGCTTGCGCACGACGGACGGCTCTCGGGTAATCATGCCGACGCGGGGGGGTTCATAGCGGCATTGGATGCCTGGTGGAAAGCCGAGCGGATCGCGCGCGAGGATTCAAAATTGCCCTTTCATGGCGGCTGGTGTCTGTATCTCGGCTATGAACTGGCCGCAGAGCTGGAGCCGCGGCTGCGCCTGCCGGCGGGGAACGCGCCGGTCGCCGTGGCCATCCGCTGTCCGGCAGCGGCGATCTACGATCACCTCACCCGCGAGATCACCCTCGTGGCGGAGCACGGCCGGGAGGATCTGCTTGACGACATCGAGGCGGATCTGCATGTGCCGCCGCCGACGCCCGAACCGGGCGGCTGGATTGCCGAATTCGCGGAGGACGATCCGGCGGAGTTTCTGAGCGCCGTCCGGACCGCCATCGGCCACATCGGGCGCGGCGACATCTACCAGGCGAATCTGTCGCGCCGGTGGGCGGCCAGGGTTCCGCTCGATATCGATTACGGCGAGATATACCGCCGGCTGCGCGGCGCCAACCCCGGTCCCTTCGCCGGCATGCTGGCGCTTGCCGGATTGCAGGTGCTCAGCACCTCACCGGAACGCCTCGTGGAGGCACGTGGCGGCTGGGTGCAGACGCGGCCCATCGCCGGCACCCGTCCGCGGCAAGCCGACGATCTGGCGGCGGTCGCCGCCTTGATGGACAGCGCCAAGGAGCGTGCCGAACACGTCATGCTCATCGATCTGGAGCGCAACGATCTCGGGCGCGTCTGCTGTCCGGGCACGGTGGCGGTCAGCGAGTATTGCGTGGTGGAATCCTATGCGCATGTGCATCACCTGGTCTCGAATGTGCGCGGACGGCTGCGGCCCGACATCACGCCCGGCGGCATCATCCGTGCGGTGTTTCCCGGAGGTACGATCACCGGCTGCCCCAAATTCCGCTGCATGCAGTTGATCGCGGAGATCGAGGGCGCGGCGCGTTGCGCCTACACGGGATCGATGGGCTACCTGAACCGCGACGGCAGCCTCGATTTGAACATCCTGATTCGTACGGCGAGCGTGGCGGACGGGATATTGGAGATCCGCGCCGGCGCCGGAATCGTCGCGGATTCCGATCCGGAACGCGAGCTCGAGGAGACCCGGGCCAAGGCGCGCGGCCTGCTGCGCGGCCTGCAACAGGCTCAATAATACCGCGGAATCGGCCCGAGCTGCGGGGTGGTGTTCTTGCCCAGATCGATGAACACCTCATCGACGTAGCACCAGCCCCAACCCTCGGGGGGATCATATCCCTCGATGATCGCGTGATGGGTGGTGTGATAGTGCCTGGTGGCGTGCTTGCCCGGCGACTGGTCGCAGCAGCCGACATGCCCGCAAGTTCTGCAGATCCGCAGATGCAGCCACACGCTGCCGCTCTTCAAGCACTCCTCGCAACCGCGGGCGCTCGGTGTGACTTGCTGGATCGAGGCCAAATGCCGGCAGGTGTCGGTCATCGTCGGGATCTCATTGAACGGTCTTCGTCGTATGCGATTATTGCCGCCTGATCGACGCCAGTCTACCCTGTGTCGGTGCTGATGTCGTTGCTCAAATCGCTGTCGCGCCTGCCGATGTGGGCGCTGTATGCGTTCTCCACGTTTCTGTATTTCCTCGCCTATTACGTCGTGCGCCACCGCCATGCGGTGATAACCGAGCAGCTCGTCCAGGTGTTCCCGGAGGCGGGCGTCGCGGAGAGGGCGCGTATCCACCGCCGGTTTCTGCGCAACTTCTGCGACGTCATGGTCGAGATCATCAAGTCCGTGACCATGAGCGATTCGCAGATGCGCGCCCGGGTGCGCATGCTGGACCTCGGGCCGGCGCGCGAATACCTGGATGCAGGGTGCTCGGTGATGTTCGTCACTTCGCATCTCGGCAATTGGGAATGGCTGCTGCAGTCGGTGACCCTGGAGCTCGGGTACCCCGTGGATGCCGCCTACAAACCGCTGCACGATCCGTGGGCGGAACGTCTGGCGCTCGAGATCCGCTCGCGCTTCGGCGCGCGGCTGGTGCCGGCGAAGGATCTGCTCATCGATCACCTGCGGCGGCACAAAATCGTGCGCGCCCTGGCGATCAATGCCGATCAGGCGCCGATGTTGACCGAGAAACGCCACTGGAGCCGTTTCCTCGGCCAGGACACCGCCTTCTATGTCGGCGCGGAACAGATCGCACGCGCGGCCCGGCTGCCGGTCATCTACGCGGTGATGCGCCGCGTCCGCCGCGGTCATTACCAGGTTCAGATGACGCGCCTATGGGATGGGCGCGAGGTCACCGAGCCCGGCGACATCACCGAGCGCTACGCGCGCGCCTGCGAGGCGGACGTGCTCAGGAGTCCGGCGGATTGGGTATGGAGCTACCGCCGCTGGCGACTCAAGAAGCCGCTGTATGAGGCCGATTGAGCGGGGCCGATTGTGAGCGGGGCTGATGGTACGGGGCTGA
>PLET01000019.1 GCA_003137095.1 Gammaproteobacteria bacterium | reverse complement strand
GCAGGAGCCGCGGCTAGCCAATTTCTGCAAGGCGCAGGAGCCGCGGCTGCCACCAGGCGTCGATCTGCCTCTGCAGGGACGCCGAGTCCAGGTCCGCCTCCGCGAGGCAATTCTCGCGCGTACCGTGCATGATGGCGCGGTCCGGAATGCCGATGTGCAGCAGCGCGCTGCGATGCCCCAGTGATGCCAGCAATTCACCGACGGCGCTGCCGGCACCGCCGGCGATCGCATTCTCCTCGAGGGTGATGATATATTGATTCTTGCCGGCGATTCGATCGACCAGTTCACTATCGAGGGGCTTCACGAAGCGCATGTTGACCACGGTGGCGTCCAATCGCTCACCGATGGCCTCGGCGCTCGCAACCAGGCTGCCGAATGCCAGCAGGGCGAGGCCGCTGCGGCCCTCGCGCACCAGCACGCCCTTGCCCACCGGCAGGGCGCGCATCTCCTCCTGGATGGCCACGCCGCGGCCGGTGCCGCGCGGATAGCGGACCGCGGCCGGCGATTCGAGGGTGGTTGCCGTATAGAGCATCTGCCGGCACTCGTCCTCGTTGCTCGGTGCCATGATGACCATGTTGGGGATGCAGCGCATGAAACTCAGGTCATAGCTGCCCTGGTGCGTAGCGCCGTCGCCGCCGACCAGCCCGGCACGATCGATGGCGAACACCACCGGCAGATTCTGCAGCGCCACGTCGTGCACCAGCTGATCGTAGGCGCGCTGCAAAAACGACGAATAGATCGCCACGACCGGCCGTGCGCCCTCGCAGGCCATGCCCGCGGCGAATGTGACCGCGTGCTGTTCGGCGATGCCGACGTCGAAATAGCGATCGGGAAATTTCTTCTCGAACTCCACCAGCCCCGAACCTTCGCGCATCGCCGGCGTCACCGCCATGATGCGCGGATCCTTGGCCGCCATGTCGCACAGCCACTGGCCGAAGATCTGCGAATAGGTCGGACCGCTGCTCTTTTCCTTGAAGATGGTCGCACTCGCCGGATCGAACGGACCGGGCCCATGCCATTTGATCGGATCTTTTTCCGCGGGCGCGTAGCCCTTGCCCTTGCGGGTGACCACATGCAGCAGCTGCGGCCCCTTGAGGTCGCGCATGTTCTCCAGCGTCTTGACCAGTGCGTGCAGATCGTGCCCGTCGATCGGGCCGATGTAGTTCAGACCCATCTCCTCGAACACCGTGCCCGGCAGGATCATTCCCTTCATATGCGCTTCGGAGCGGCGCGCCAGCTCCCAAACCGTCGGCATCTGACGCAGCACCTTCTTGCCGCCTTCGCGCAGGCTGGCATACAGCCTGCCGGACAGCACCTTGGCGAAGTAATTTGACATCGCACCGACGTTGTTGGAGATCGACATGTCGTTGTCGTTGAGCACGACCAACAGATCGACATCCAGACTGCCGGCGTGGTTCAGTGCCTCGAACGCCATGCCGGCGGTCATCGCGCCGTCGCCGATCACCGCAACCGCGCGCCGCCGCTCGCCGCGCGCCGCGGCGGCGATGGCCATGCCGAGAGCCGCGCTGATCGACGTGCTCGAGTGACCGACGCCGAAGGTGTCGAATTCGCTCTCCGAGCGCGTCGGAAAGGGTGCGAGCCCGCGATGCTGCTTGATCGTGCGCAGCAGGTCGCGCCGGCCGGTGAGCACCTTGTGCGGATAGGCCTGGTGTCCGACGTCCCATACGAGCCGGTCGTGCGGCGTGTCGAACACGTAGTGCAGCGCCACCGTGAGTTCGACGGTGCCCAGGCCGGCGGCGAAATGCCCGCCCATGCGGCTCACCGTCAGAATGAGATAACGGCGCAGCTCCTCCGCCACCGCCGCGATATCCGTGCGCGATAAATTGCGCAGATCGGCGGGCGACTGGATTTGGAACAGCAGCGGAAAGTCCTGACTGAGCGTCATATGGGCTCTAGTTTACAGTGCCCACCGGCTAAACTCGACGATCGACCACGTAGCGGGCCAACCATGCCAGGACCTCGGCCCGCGACCCCAGGGTCCGCAACTGGCCGCAGGCGCGCTGTTTGAGCTCCTGGGCGCGGGCTTTTGCCGCGGCGAGACCCATGATGCTGGGGTAGGTGGGCTTGCAACGGGCGGCATCGGCACCGGTCGTTTTGCCCAGAACCTCGGTATTGCCCTCCACGTCGAGGATGTCGTCCTGGATCTGAAAAGCGAGCCCGATGTCCTGCGAGTAGACGTCCAGGGCGGTTCTCTGCGCCTCCGTCAGCGGGGCCGAACACGCTGCCGCCATCGACACGCTCGCGCGGATCAGCGCACCCGTCTTCAGCCGGTGCATGGCCTCGAGTTCCTCGAGCCGCAGACTGCGGCCCACCGCGCCCAAGTCCAATGCCTGACCGCCGGCCATGCCCCCCGTGCCGCTCGCCTCGGCGAGAATCCGGATGCATTGCAGCCGGGCCGCCGGGACCGCGCCGGCGGTGCGATCATCCGCCAGCAGCGAGAAGGCGAGCACCTGCAGTGCATCGCCTGCCAATATGGCGGTGGCTTCATCGAACGCCCGGTGCGTGGTCGGCCGGCCGCGCCGCAGGTCGTCGTCGTCCATTGCCGGCAAATCGTCGTGCACCAGGGAGTAGGCATGAATCAGTTCGACCGCGGCGGCGGGCGCATCCAGAACGTCCACGGACACCCCCAGCGCCTCGCCGGTGCAATATACGAGCAACGGGCGCAGCCGCTTGCCGCCGCCCAGCACCGCATAGCGCTGCGCGGCATGCAGCCGCTGCGGCACCTGCGTTGCGCTCGGCAACGCCGCTTCGAGCACCGATTCGATGCGCGCCTGATACCCGCGCACACGCGCATCGATCAGATCGTTGCCCGGGGTGTGCGGCTCAGCCAGTTTGAGATTCGTCGTTATCGAAGTCATCCAAAACGGGTTCGCCGGCCTTCTTCAGCAGAATCTGCACCTTCTGCTCCGCCTCCTTCAGCGCCGTTTGACAGCTGCGCGTCAGTGCGATGCCGCGTTCGAATGCGGCAAGGGACTCCTCGAGAGGCAGGTCACCCGTTTCCAGGCGCTCGACGATCTCTTCCAGGTCGCGCATCGCGCTCTCGAAGTCGACGGGCTTGGCTTCTTTTTCGGCTCTTTTGGTCGACATGGCCCGGGGAACGGTACACATGCGCGGCAACCGGGTCAAACGCGGGGCGACGTGTTAAGTCCTGTCAAGCCGTGAAACGCGTCACAAGCCGGAGGGCAGGCCGGCGCGTCGTATTCGGTACCATAGGTGACGGGAAACCCATGCGAACTCCAGTCAAATGCAGTGCAAATATCGCCCTTGCGTGTGCCGTCATTCTCGCCGCATCGGCGTGCCGTCCTGGGCGGCCGGCGCACCCGACCGTGAACGATCTGATGGAGGATCGGGTCACGCGTGACGGCATTTTGCTGAAGTGCAACCGCAAGCCGGCCATGGCCGACACCGACGGCGACTGCCTGAATGCGCGGGTGGCCGTGGAGCGAATAGCTGCCGAGAAGGAGCGGGCCGAAGCGGCCAAACGCGATGCGGAGTTCGAGCACCGTCGCGAGCAATTGCGGCTCGCCGAAGATGCCCGGCGTCAGGCCGAGGAAGCGGCCAAGAAGGTCGATCCTTATTCCCTGCCCGTGGTACCGGTCGATCCGCCGGCGGCCACCAACAGCCAATAGACGCGCACGCCGGCGGTTCATCGAAGCGAAATTGCGATAGATCCGTTCTATTGCTCTGCCGCACAGGATCGATTGGATTCGATCGGGTCGGGGCGTTAGTTTGTCCCGGCACGTTCAGATACTTCTGGATTCAATCGGAGAGCAACATGGCAAGCGAAACCCAATGTCCATTCGCGGGCGAAGCCCGCAAACACACGGTGGCCGGAGCGCCATCGAACGCGAACTGGTGGCCCAATCAGCTGAAACTGAACATCCTGCACCCGCATTCGCTCCAGTCCAACCCCATGGGCGAGGGCTTCGACTACGCCGCGGAGTTCAAGAGCCTCGACTTGACCGCCGTCGTCGGGGATCTCCATGCCCTGATGACGAATTCACAGGACTGGTGGCCGGCGGACTTCGGCCACTACGGCCCGTTGTTCATCCGCATGGCATGGCACAGCGCCGGNNATCAAGCAGAAGTATGGCCGGAAAATATCCTGGGCCGATCTGATGATTCTCGCCGGCAACGTCGCTCTGGAGTCGATGGGATTCAAGACTTTCGGCTTTGCCGGCGGACGTGCGGACGTTTGGGAACCGGAAGAGGACATCTACTGGGGCTCCGAGAGCACCTGGCTGGGTGACCAGCGCTACACCGGCGATCGGGATCTCGAAGTGCCGCTGGCTGCCGTGCAGATGGGCCTGATTTATGTGAATCCGGAGGGCCCCAACGGCAACCCGGATCCCGTCGCTGCGGCGCGGGACATCCGCGAGACCTTCGCNNCACACCTTCGGCAAGACCCACGGTGCCGGCGATGCGGCGTTGGTGGGAGCCGCGCCGGAAGCCGCCGGCATCGAGGAGCAGGGCTTCGGCTGGAAGAGCAGCTTCGGTACGGGCAAGGGTGGCGACACGATCACCAGCGGTCTGGAAGTCACCTGGTCCAGCACGCCGACCCGGTGGAGCAACAGCTTTTTCTCCCATCTGTTCGGCTACGATTGGGAGCTGACGAAGAGCCCGGCCGGTGCGCACCAGTGGCGGCCGAAGGATGGCGCGGGCTCAGGTTCGGTGCCGGATGCCCACGACCCGTCGAAGCATCACTCGCCGTCGATGTTGACCACCGATCTCGCATTGCGATTCGACCCTGCCTACGAAAAAATCTCCCGGCGCTTCCACGAGAATCCGGGTCAGTTCGCGGACGCATTCGCCCGGGCGTGGTTCAAGCTGACGCACCGCGACATGGGCCCGCGGGCGAGATATCTCGGTCCGCTCGTTCCCCAGGAGCCGCTGCTGTGGCAGGACCCCGTTCCGGCGCTGGATCACCCAGTGATCGATCTTGCGGACATTGCGGTACTGAAGGCCAGGATCCTCGCATCCGGACTATCCGTGTCACAATTGGTCGCGACGGCCTGGGCATCGGCCGCAACCTTCCGCGGCAGCGACAAGCGCGGTGGGGCGAACGGCGCGCGCATCCGGCTCTCGCCGCAGAAGGGTTGGCAGGTCAACCAGCCGGCCGAGCTGGCCAAGGTCCTGCAGACGCTCGAAGCGATCCGGTCGGATTTCAACGGCGCACAGTCCGGCGGAAAGAAGGTTTCGCTGGCTGACCTGATCGTTCTGGGCGGCGCTGCGGCCATCGAGCAGGCAGCGCTGAAGGCCGGCCACGAGGTGCAGGTCCCGTTTTCTCCGGGTCGCATGGACGCGTCGCAGGAGCAGACCGACGTGCATTCGTTTGCCGTACTGGAGCCGACTTCGGACGGGTTCCGCAACTACATCCGCCGGGGACAGGCGGGAGCGGCGGCTGAACTGCTGCTGGATCGGGCGAACCTGCTGACGCTGACGGCCCCCGAGATGACGGTTCTGGTCGGCGGCCTGCGTGCATTGAATGCAAACTTCGGCCAGTCCCCGCTGGGCGTGTTCACCCAGCGGCCCGGGACACTGAGCAATGATTTCTTCGTGAATCTCCTCGACATGAGCACGAAGTGGCAGAAATCCGCCGCTTCGGAAGGAGTGCTGGAGGGGCGCGATCGGGCGGGCAGGCTCAAGTGGACGGGCACCATCGTCGATCTCGTCTTCGGATCGAACTCCCAGCTGCGCGCGCTCGCGGAGGTGTACGCGTGCAGCGACTCTCAACAGCTGTTCGTGCGGGACTTCGTGGCGGCCTGGAACAAGGTGATGAATCTGGATCGTTTCGATCTGGCATGATCCTCGGCGCAGGCCGGCGGGGATTACCCGCCGGCACTGACTGAACGGCCGCGTGTTAGGCTTCATCCGATGACAAGCAGCCAAGTACGCGGGGCGGCGGGGGTTCTCTCGGCATTGATTGCAATCGCCGGCCCACGGGTGGTGCAAGCCACAGAATACACCCTGGCGAGTGCGGACGAGCAGGTGGTTGGCGAGGACCAGACCGTGGTGACGGTCTATGAGGACACCCTCTACGATCTGGCACGTCAATACAGCCTGGGATCCGAGGAACTCATCCGCGTCAACCCCGAGGTCGATCCCTGGCTGCCGGGTGCCGGCAAGAAACTGCGGGTCCCGGGCCGGCATATCCTGCCGCCGGGGCCGCGCGAGGGCATCGTCGTCAATCTGCCGGAACACCGGCTCTATTATTATCCGATGCCAAAGCGCGGCGCACCCCGCCTGGTCATCACGTATCCGGTGAGCATCGGCAAGATGGATTGGCGCACGCCGCTCGGACTGACCCGTGTGATTTCCAAGCAGAAGGACCCCACCTGGTACCCCACGGCATCCGTGCGTCGTGAGCACGCCCAGGACGGCGATCCGCTGCCCGCCAGCGTGCCGCCGGGTCCCGCCAATCCCCTGGGCCAGTATCGCATCCGGCTGGCCGCGGGCAATGGCACCTACCTGATCCACGGCACCAACAATCCGATCGCCGTCGGTCTCGCGGTGACGCACGGCTGCATCCGCCTGTATCCGGATGACGTCGCGGCGCTGTTTGCACTGATCCGGGTCGGCACGCCGGTGCGTCTGATCGACGATGCGGTGAAAGTGGCCTGGGTGGATGGCGAACTGCTGCTGGAGGCGCATCCGCCGGTCGACGCGCAGGGGCAGAGTTTCGAGCCTGACGTCGATCAGTTCTCCGAATTGCTACGCGCCGCGGTGGGCGACCGCACTGTCGCCATCCATTGGGACTACGCACGGGAGGTTCTGCAGAAGGCCGACGGGGTGCTTGCCACGGTCGGACTCGAAGCGGACCTGCCGGTCGCCGGTGGCGCTTTGTGATGCGGATGGCGCCCGGGCGCTTCAGGGTTGCCGAAAGCCGTCGATAAACCGGGTGGGTTCTCGAGGTAGCAGGAATGCGCAGATGAAATGGTCCCGGTCGCTCGGCTGGCTGATGATTTGCACCGGCCTGATGGCGCCGCCGCTGGCATCGGGGGGATCCCAAGTCCGCAGCGCAGCGGCCGGCGGCATGAGCGTGGCGGCGCACCTCGATTTCAGGGTCATCATCCCCAGGGTTCTGTCTCTCGACACCCGCGCCGGTGCCCTCCAGACCGTGTCCATCTTCAGCAACAGCCGCAACGTCACGCTGGCCGCCACCCTGCGGCATGCCGACGGTGACGGCGTCAACGTGATCCTGAGTGCCGCGGCCGGCAAGGTCATATCGCAGGACGCGGCCTGTAGCCGGTCCGACAGCCGCCGGCTGCCGGCCGGCGGCGCAGCCCGCCTGGTGTGCACGGCGGCGATTCCTTAGCTTCGACTGCACTTCTACGTTCCCGCCTCATTTGACTTTGCCGCGGCGGCTGTTGGTGCGCGCGCATTGCGAACTGGTGCACAAAATCCGCGCTGTATCGGCCGCAGCGCGCGGAACTTGAGCATCTGCGAGCCGAAGTGCGACCTGGTTCAACGTGCCGTTAGGGGCAATCCCTAGTATCGGCAGCGGATCGTCAGTCAGCACAGGAAGCAGATCATGAAGACCACTCGAGCCTTGAAGTTTTTGTTGGGCGCATCGGCGCTGTCACTGCCGCTCTTGGCGAATTCGGAATCGAATTACCAGAACGGAGCGGGTGCGCTCACTGCGACGGCGCACGTGGATTTTTCGGTCGTCATCCCGAAGATCCTGTATCTGCGCGTCGGCACCGGATCGGCCTATGCGACGACGGCCGCACTCGCCTCCGTCAACACCATCGATCTGATCACCTTCGCACCGGCCCTCGGCGCGGTGGGCAACGGCGTCGCGGTTCCCGGCACCGGCGGTGACATTGCGACGGGCGGGGAGACTGCGGCCCTCGTGAGCAACGCCGGCAACGTGGTGCTGAGCGCAACCGCCACCGGCATGCTCACCGATGCCACAGGCGACACGATTTCGTTCGCGCAAATCGCCACCACGTCCGCGGCGAACACGCTCGCCACGACATTGGCGGCGCCGCCGCTCAGCAATACCACGGCTGCAATCACCGTCGTGGCCGCCGCCAACAAGCTCATCAATGCCGACGCCAAGTGGACGTTCGCGTACGCCAACACCGCGGCGGTGCCGGGCGGCACCTATGGCGGAGTCAACCTGAACAACAGCCGCATTGTCTACACGGCGACGATGCCCTGATCCGAATGGAATTCGGCAGATCATGCGCTCCAACCTGCCATCGCAAGCGGTTCACGAGCGCCGATTGAGCGCCTCCCATCGCATGCAAGCCCGCCATCGGCGGCTGCGCGCGGCGATGGGCGGCGCGGCCATGCTCGGCGCCGCGTTGTGCGCGTCGGCCTACACGGTCAATCTGAATCCGGCGAATCCTGTGACGGTTTATCTTCAGGTGGGCGCAGGCAGCTTCACCAACGACTACATCTACGGCGGCCAGCCGCAGAGAAACGCCGCCATCAACACCGTATCGGCGGCAGTGCCCCCCAACGCCGTCGGCAACGGCAGCGCGCAGCCGATGACCACCAACAGCGCCGCCGCGCAGAGCTATTGGGACGGCTACACCTATTGCAGCGTGCCCGGCCAGTTGTACATCGGCGGCTTCTATCGGACCACCGGCTATGTGACCGGCGCAGCGCAGGTCACGGCCGTCGTGCCGGCGGCGCTGACCGACGCGGCCGGCGACGTGCTGCCCTTCTCGAACATCCATTGGACCTCGAGCGGCAACGGCGACAACGGGGCCGAGCCGTTTCCGGCCGGCGCCTTCGTCAACGGCGGCGTGCAGAACGTAGGTGCGATGAGCAGTAATACCTGGAACGAGAGCTGCTTGACGTTCTCCTATATGAACAACACCGTGCCGCCGGCGGGCACCTTCACCGGCGTCGTCGTCTACACCCTGAGCACGCCATGATTGCCAACCGCGGCGCGGGGCGGCCGGCTTTTTTTTTGGCCCTGATGTTGGGCATAATCTGGCCCGCGCCGGCGCCCGCGAGGACCACGACGCTCGATGACTCCGGATCGCAGGCCCTCGGACCCTCGGTGAAGCTGCGCTGGAAGAGTCCCGCCCCGCGCTTTGCCGCCGACGATCAGATGGTCGGTACCACCGCCATCCGCGTGCGCATCAATGTGCTGCCGTGGCTCAGGCACACGGGACGGATCTATCTGGCGCTGCCGGCGCAGCAGCCGGGCCCCATCGGCGCCTCATGGACGACACAGGGGCGCTTGCTGGCGGGTCAGGTTCAATCCGGCAACCGTGCGCTGGTCTATGCCGGCCCCATCACGTCGCCGTTCATGGAAGACGTACTCACCTTCCAATTCAACGTCGCAGGCAGCCGGGTGCGCGGCGCTTTCCCTGTGACCTACCACTTCGAGATGGATGAGGAATGAACATGAGACCCGCCGTACTGTTGCTTGCGATGCTGAGCGGATCGTCACTCACCGGGTGGGTGCAGGCGCAGGGCTTTGCCGCGCTGGTCTCACCGCCGCGCTTCGAATTCGAAGCGCAACCCGGCAAGACGCTGCGCGGCGTGATCGAGGTGAGCAACCGGTCCACCTCGCCCGGCCACTATCTCATCCGCACGGCCGACTGGGGCTTGGCGCGCGATTACAGCGTGAGCTTCCAGGACGAATTGCAGGCCGGCAGCTGCCGACCCTGGGTGGCCCTGGAACGGCCGGAAGTCGTCGTGCCGGGCGGGGCAACCGTCCGTTACCGGTTCGAGGTGGCGGTACCGCCCGACGCGCCCGCGGGCGAATGCCGCTTTGGCGTGATGATCGAGGGCGCGGAGCCATCGCTGGCTGTGAGCAAGGGCATCGATCTGCCCGTCACCGGACGGATTGGCGTCATCGTCTACGTCAGTGTCGGCGACGGGGCGCCGGACCTGCAGCTGCTCGGACCGATGATCGCCACGCTCAATGGCCAGCGGGTGCCCGCGCTACGCATCCACAATTCCGGCTCCAGCCACGGCCGCATCAGCGGATATCTGACCGGTACCGACGCGAAGGGAATGTCATACGATTTCACGCCGTCGGATTTCCCGATCCTGCCGCATGAGGAGCGTGAGGTGTTTCTCTCGCCGTCGACGCCGACGCAGGAGCACCCGACGCTCACCTATCCGGTCACGGTCAAGGGAACGCTCGAGTGGGGTGCACACAGGACCGAGCTCAACCAGCGGTTTGAATGAAGCGCCATGGCAACTGCGCAGTCCCGCTCGCGGTCGGCCTGTGCGTGCTGGCGTCCGCGCAGGCGGCCGCACCGCAGTACCAGGACCGGTACATCAACGGCGGGTCGCTCCCGCCGGACGTCGCCGGCGACGAGGACCAGGCTTTCGACGCATCGGGATTGTCCCGTTCGCTGCAAATCGACGGCGTGGTGGGCGCGATCGCCACGCGCGGTGGCGGATCCTCGAACAACGTCCAAGAGGACGGCATCGTCGCCAAGGCGCAGTGGGAGACTGCCGACTTCGGATCCTGGTCGCTCGATGCCTCCGGGCGCACGGGCGGCTCCAACCTCGGACCGTCCGAACAGGGCGAGGGCGGCACCGTGACGCTTCGCCAGCGCGGCATGCCCTTCGATGGGGGCTGGCAGGCGGATAATGCCGCGGGAGATCTGAACGCGCCGGACATCGCCATGGCGCGCGTCCAGCCGCGCTTTTATCTGCCGACCGGCACCGTGCAGGGCTTCGACACGGAGTGGCATGGACCCTCCGGGCTGCAGCTCGTCGCGGGCGGCGGGGTGCCGGGGCTGTACGATGGCATCGTCGTGCCGAACTTCCACACCCTCGGCGGATCCACCGCCACCGCCGGGGCGCAGTGGTCGCCCGCATCCCAGTGGACGGTCGGCGGACAGGTCATCGAAGCACACGACGTCAACCTCGCCCTCGGCCCCACGATCGACGGCAACACGTTGCTGTCATCCTCCACGGAATTGCTGACCGCCGCCTGGCAGGATCACGGCGACCGCCTGCAGTTCAATATTCTCGACGGCGATGTGAACGGCAAGCCGAATTCGGTCGGCGGCTGGATCGATGGGTCGATGGTGCAGGGACGAATTCAGCAGAATGCCGGGCTGTTTCGCATCGATCCGAATCTGACCTGGGGCAACCAGCTGATCACGAACGACGCACAAGGCGGTTACTACCGGCTGGATTATCAGGGCAGGCGCTGGCTGGCGGACGCCGGTATCGACGAAGTGCGCTCCGTCTCCGCCGGCGGCGTCAACACCACCTTTCTCACAGGGGATGCGCG
Organism: Gammaproteobacteria bacterium; assembly: GCA_003137095.1. GTDB lineage: Bacteria > Pseudomonadota > Gammaproteobacteria > Steroidobacterales > Steroidobacteraceae > Bog-1198. Next base: position 139,980 of record PLET01000019.1, on the reverse strand, counting down.
CTATCAGTGGTCGCGCGATTGGGGCATTGGCGGCGTCGCCAATGCCAGCCGCTTCGAGGGCGGCACCAGCTGGTCTGTCGAGGGCTTCGTCGATCAGGTGAACCGCTGGGGCACCGGGCGGGTGCAGGTCGATGCCGCCAGGACCACCACGGGGAAGGACGATACCCTGACACTGGACCAAACCTGGTCGACGCCCGCCGGCTTGCGCCTCAGTACATCCGGCTGGCTGGAGAGCACCGCCGGTGCCGACCCGTACGGCCTGCAAGAGAACAGCACCCTGCTCGGCGTTGCCGCCTATGGCGGTGGACAACTCGGCAGCCGCTTCGGCATGGAGGGCAACGTGCGCTGGGCGGCCGTCGTGCAGGGCAGGGCGGCGCCGGGCGTGTCCGCCAACGTGGCGCTCACCTGGCAGCTGTCCCGCAGCTGGACACTGCTGGCCACGTATTACGACAGCCGTGTCGGATCCTTCGTGCCGTTGACGGTGGTGTCACCGCTGACGCCGACGATAGCCCCGGTTCCGGCGCTACAGGAGCGCGGCGTGTTCCTGACGTTTCGCTACCAGCACTCCTCGGGATTGCACTTCGCACCCCTGGGCGGTGCCCCCGGCGGGGGCTCGGGTGAGATCACGGGCATCGTCTATCTCGATGCCAACTGCAACGGCCGCGTAGATGCCGGCGAGGCGGGGGCTGCCAACGTCACGGTGATGCTGGACGGCCGGTTCTCCGTGCAGAGCGATGCGAACGGCCGGTTTCATTTTCCATCCGTGGCGACCGGCCGTCACGTCATCACTGTCGCGTCCGATAATCTGCCGCTACCATGGATACTGGTGAACGAGGGCCGGACGGAGGTTGAAGTGACGACGCGCGACCGTATTGACATCAGCATCGCCGCGCAACGTCCGCGCTGACCGCCGCTTCAGTTTGCACCTCATGCCATCGATCCGCCGGCGGCAACGTGGTTACCTCCTCGAGCTGCCGGTTCTATTGATGATCCTACTGGTGGGAGCCGCGATGCTGTTGCCGCGCCTGACGCCTGCGGCAGGGAAAGTCCTGGTGGGGATGGTGGCCCTGCCGGTGCTGGTTCTGCTGTACATCATGATCGTCCGGCCGGGATGGCAACCCGGCGGTTCCGGCGTTCGCACCGTCCGCGGCCGGATCGCGTTGTTCGTATGCCTGGCCGCGGCGCTCGTCGCCGGCGTCTTGCTGTTCGTGCTCGCCAGCCCTACCTGACGATCAGTGCTCGATCTCGATGTCCTTGACCGAGCCGCAGCTGGAGGCAATCCATCGGCCCTGGATGGTGTTGTCCATCGTCATGGTCTTGTCACCGGCGGTTCTGACCATGTTGTACTGCCCGTCATCTGGTCCGAGCCCTGAAGCTGAAAGTGTATCTTCATCACGGTTTTGGAGTGTGCGTCCTCGCATTCCAGGCGCATGTCCATTTCGCTGCTGGTGCTCGACACCACCGTCTTCCGGCACGAGGGATTGTCGTCCCGGCCGGTGCTGAAGCCGCGAGCGACCTTCTCGGCGGTCATGCACTGCTTGATCACCCGGGGCTTGTTGCCCAGGTTTTGCATGCTGGCTTCTAATTGAGCGCGGCGGTCGGGCGGCATGCGCGCCAGCACGTCATCCGGGATTGGCATCTGGCCGCCCATCTTCGGATTGGTGGAAACTTCCCACAGGCCGAGCTTGATTTTGGGTGGCACCAGATCCGCGGACTGCGCTTGGCTCATCGCGAAAAGCGCGGCGCATGCCGCCCCCAAGCCTCTGCCGGACGTCGAAGTCATGCTCGATCCCTCCTCATGTCGTTGCCTCTTACTTTTGTGCGGGTTCCGGCGCCGTGTGCTGCTCTTCCAGCGGATAGGTGCGCGGCGCCTCCGCGGCAGGCGCCGGAGCGGGCCCCGACGCGGGTCCATCAGCCTGCGACGGGGCGCCTCGCACCGGGGAACGCGTGGCTTGCGCCAGGCGTTCGAGGAAGCGCTGTGCGGCCACGGGTGCCGTGGGCGCCTGGCCGGAGATGATTTCCCGGGTCGTCACATCGCCGCTCCCGTAAAACGACGCGTCCGCCGCGCGGTCGATGGTGAGGGCGCTGCCATCCACCGCAACGCCCGCAAATAATCCCCGCGATCGGGAATACGAATAAATCTCCGAATTCAATGTCATGTCCGTGGCGGCCGAACCCTGCCGGCCGACGGGCCCCGCGGCGACCGACGCGTCGGCGCCCAGCGTGATTTTGCCGCCCTCGATCCCCTCGACGCCGGTCTTGGTCGTGAACACCACGATGATGTCCGAGGATTGCGCGCCCGCCTGAAAACCCCAGCTGCCGCCGGTCAGGGTGACGAAGGCCGGATTGCTCCAGGGCGAAGTCAGCTTGTCGCGCACCACCAGCACGCCCTTGCCGCGCCGGCCGCCGAAGATGAAGGCGACCTTGGTCACATCGGGTATCACGGCAATGCCGTAGGCGCGCGACAGCAGGGCATCCGGCACCCGCTGGTCGGGCATGCCCTGCACCTCTTCGATCACTTCCGTCGCGATCAACAGCCTGCCTTCCTCACGAGCGCCGGCCTGCGTGAGATTGACGAACGTCAGGAACGCCGCCACGACAGCGGCTGCACGGATCGTGAGGCGGGTGGTTCGAGTGGACATCGGCTCTCCTTGCAATATCGCTGGAGGCGCCATTGTAGCGGCGCCGGTGCCGATCGAGAGGATAAGTTCCGGCCGGTTAGCGCGCCGCGGAAGCGCCGCTGATCCTGGCCGCCTCGGCATCCCGATGGCGGGAGCGATAATAATCGGCAAGGCGGGCGCTGGCCAGCTGCGATGCCGGATCGGACGGGCCCAAACTCGAGACCAGCCTTTCGCGCGCCGCGGTCAGCAGCGGCTCGCCATCCTGAGCGTTGCCGGCGGCGATCAGGCTCCACCCGAGGCTCGCCCGGGCGCGGGCGGTGCGCCAACTATCCGCGCCGGCGAGGGCACTGCACAGCTCCTCGGCGGCGCGCAATTCGATCATTGCGGCGGCGAGCTCACCGCGGCGCAGAAGAATCTCCCCCAACAACTGGCGTGCGGAAGCAACATATAAATGCCGCGCCGGCAATGTACCGGCGTACACCCCCAGGGCCTGGCGCACGGCGCGCTCCGCGGCGGCCAAGTTGCCGGCTTTCATATACAGGTCGGCCAGCGAAACAAGGTGGTAACCGGTCAGATAATTGCCCGTCCCGAGTCGATCCATGCTGATCTTGACGGCCATCTCGCTCGCTGCGATGCCGCGCGCGATATCTCCGCTCCTTCCGTAGAGAACTCCCAGCTGCGCCTCGGTTTCCGCCACGCGCGGATTGCCGGCACCATAGACGTTGTATTCGACTTCGAGGGCGGCCTTCAGCATCTGCTCGGCCTCCGAGTATTTCCCTCTTTCCGTCAATATGTGGCCGAGGGTGCTCAGCGCCATGGCATATTCCGGGTGATTGCGGCCGGCGCCCTCCTGAAAGATCCTCAGGGCTTCGCGTTCGTATGCCTCCGCACCCGCGAAATCGTCGCTCCATACCGCCGCCGAGGCGAGATCATTCAACGTGGCTGCCACCATGAAGCTGTGGTCGCCGGCGGCATTTCGGTAGATCGCGAGAGCCTCGCGAAACAACTGGATGCCGCGCTGCGGCTGGCTCTCGGTGTCGAGCGCGAGATGCCCGAACTGCATCAATATTTCGGCCGTCACTACGGAATCCGGGCCGTTGCCGCGTCTCGAGATGGCCAGCGCCTGCTGCAGATACGCCTGGGCGGAAACCACGTTGCCATCGTCCGACAGGGCGCTCGCCAGATTTGCCAGCGCCGCGGCGACCCGCAGATTGTCGGCCGGACGTTCGTCGCGACGTATTGCCAGCGCCTGTTCGAACAAGGGGATGGCCCGGCCGCTGAATCCCTGGCGCCGGTAGGCAAGCCCGATGCTTTCGAGCAATTCGGCGCGCACCTCGGGTTGCAAGGTGGTGTTTTTCTGGATTTTCTCCGCGCCCTGATCGAGCAGATCCTTGGCGGTTGAATCGCGGTTGCGAGCCTTGTAGGGATCGGACTGGGAGAACACATCCACCAGGAATGCCGACACCAGCTGTGCGCGGTCGCGCTCGCGGGCGGTGGCGTCACGCGCCATCTCGATCCGATGATTCTGCCACAGCGTGGCGGCCGCGATGGCGATGAGCCCGACGAATACCGCCGTCGCGACGCCCACCGCCAGCGCATGCCGGCGCATGAACTTCGCCCCCTTGTAGCGCCAGTCGCCGTGCCGCGCCGCCACCGGCTTGCCGAGCAGGTGATTCCTGAGGTCGTCGGCCAGCGCTTCCGCGGATGCATAGCGCCGATCCGGCTCCTTGCGCATGGCCATGGCCACGATCGCATCCAAGTCGCCGGACAGCCGGGTGCGCAGCTGTGCCGCCGCCGCCTGGCTCGGACGCACCGGATCGTCCATGCAAATCGCCCGCTCGAGCTGCAGCTGGCTGTAGCTCAGCAGGCGGAATGGCGAGCGTCCGCTGAGCAGTTGATACAGGAGCACACCCAGCGCATAGACGTCGGTGGCGGTGGTGATCGGCCGGCCGAGCACCTGCTCGGGCGCCGCGTTCTCCGGCGTCAATATGCGCTCGTGCAGCCGTGTCACCGGCACGGTATGCGCCATGCTCTCCGGCGCCAGTAACTTGGCGATCCCGAAATCCAGCAGTTTGGGCGTACCGTCGCCGGTGACCAATATGTTCGAGGCCTTGATGTCCCGATGCACGATCAAGTTGCGATGCGCATACTGCACCGCCGCGCACGCCTGGATCATCAATTCGATGCGCCCCCCTATGGACAGATTGCGACGTTCGCAATACGCGTCGATCCAGTCTCCATCGACGTGCTCCATCACCAGATAGGGCGTGCCGTCCTCGAGCTCGCCGCTGTCGATGAGACGGGCGATGCAGGGATGATCGAGCGTGCCGAGAATGTGGCGCTCGCTGTGCAGCCGGCTGCGCAGCCGCGGGTGCAGCATCGTATGGTGCAGCACCTTGATGGCGACGGTTTGCTGGTATCGACCGTCGACGCGCTCGGCCCGATAGACCGTGCTCATGCCGCCGTGCCCCAGGATGGAATCCAAGAGAAACGGGCCGATACGCGTGCCGAGCAGGCGGTCCCGATGCTGCTCCAGCAGCGATCGGGCGGCGTCGCCGATGGCCTGCACCAGCGGATCTTCGGGCCCGCCATCCGTCGCGAACAACGACTCGACCGAGCGGCGCAGATCGAGATCGTGCGCGCAGGCGCCGGCGAGGCGGGTGGCCCGTTCAGCCGCTTCGACGTCGACCAACTCCTCGAACAATGATTGGATCTGCTGCCATCGTTCGCGCCGCATCATGGTTTGCCGGTGCTGGCGATGTCGTTGAGGAGCCACGCCCGCGCCAGCCGGATATCGCGATGAACGGTGGCGGCCGAGATGCCCATGGCCGCAGCGATCTCGTCATAGGTCAGGCCACCGAAATAATGCAACTCGATCACCTGCGCCAGCCGCGGCTCGAGTTGCGACAGGCTTTCGAGCGCATCGTCGAGGGCGATCACGTTGAAGTCGGCGGCCCCCGCATCGCCCGCCAGCTCATCGGGCAATGTTTGAACCACACCCGCATTGCGCTTCTCGCGCGAGCGCGATTTTGCATGGTCCACCAGCACGCGGCGCATCAGCCGCGACGCCAGCGCGAAGAAATGCGCCCGATCCTGCAGCGACACATCGGCTTGGATGAGCCGCATGAACGCCTCGTGCACCACGGCCGTCGCCTGCAAGGTATGGTTGCCGCGCTCGCCGCGCATGTACTTGCGCGCCAGCCGGCGTAGCTCGTCGTACACGAGCGGCGTCAGACGTTCGAGGGCGTCGGGCTGACCGGACCTCCACTCGGTCAATAGTTGTGTGAAGGAAGTTGCTGCTGACATCGCGGTGAAGTCCATCCCGGGGCAGCCACGAAATCCCAGGGAATCAGTAAAAAAACTATTGTTAAAACAGCCATTTATCAGGCCTGGCAAACTGCATCGCCAGTCAAGGAATTCTCTCATGTTTCGTTGCCACATGCCGCGCCGCTGCCTTCTGGAACACCCGTCGCGGCATGCCGCGACGCAACGTGAGGGAATTCGAGAGGCGGTGTCGCTTTATTCGGCAACGACCGCCGTACTTGCTTGGTTGCAATCGGATGGCCGGTTTTCTCAACTTATTGGTCGGTTTTCCCAACTCAAAGGAACAAATCCATGAAGATGACAGTATTCGCCCTGGTGGCCGGGGTTGCCGTCTCGAGTGGCGCTCATGCCCTGCAGACCGAAGTGCGCGCCGATGCCCCAGCCGGCGCCGGTTACGTCCGCCATGACTCGCTCGGCACGCATCCGCCGCAGTTCGAGGTCCGGGATTCAATCGGCACGCATCCGCCGCAATTCGAGGTCCGGGATTCAATCGGCACGCACCCGCCGCAGTTCGAGGTCCGGGACTCAATCGGCACGCATCCGCCGCAATTCGAGGTCCGGGATTCAATCGGCACGCACCCGCCGCAGTAAGGAGCACAGCATGATTCGTCGTCCACGAGTGATTTGGACCGCGACGGCGGTCTTTGCCTTCGGCATCGCCTTCGCCGCCCAACCCGCTGACCGTGAGGATCCGAGTCGCAGCTCGGAGCAGCGCTCGTGGGTTCCGGGTACGGTGAGTCCGATGTCGGCCTATGAGACCCGGATGGCCACGCTGGCACCGCCTCAGTGAGTTCCCGCCGCGAGAGCGGTTCGAGGAGGTAGACTGGCGCCCAGCCATCCGGCGATCCTAAGGAGCGTCTTGCAACCTGTCATCGTAATCGCGCATCGCGGCGCAAGCGGCGAGCGGCCGGAGCACACGCTCGAATCCTATCGCCTGGCAATCGATGAGGGCGCCGACTATATCGAACCCGATCTGGTCATGACGCGGGATGGCGTCCTCATCGCACGCCACGAGAACGAGATCGGCGGTACCACCGATGTTGCCGCGCATCCGGAATTCGCGCGGCGGCGGCGGACGCAGGTCATCGACGGCGAGTCCATGACCGGCTGGTTCACCGAGGACTTCACGCTTGCCGAGATCAGGTCCCTGCGCGCACGCGAGCGCCTGCCGGAGCTGCGCCCGAAGAACGTGGCCTTCGACGGCCGCTTCATCGTGCCCACTTTCGATGAAATCATGCAGCTTGCCGTGGCGGCCAATGAACGCCGCGGGCCCGCGGCGCGCATCGGCGTCTACCCGGAGACCAAGCATCCGGCGCATTTCACCCGCATCGGACTGCCGCTGGAGGCGCCGCTGCTGGAGGCGCTGGCGCGCCACGGCTACGCCGCCAAATCCTCTCCCGTTTTCATCCAATCATTCGATCCGGCCAACCTCAAGCTGCTGCGCGGGATCACGGACCTACCGCTGGTGCAGCTGCGCGAGAATCAGCTCGGCAGCCTCGCCGAGACCGCGCAATACGCCGACGCCATCGGCATCGACAAGGCGCTGGCCGGCGCGGACTGTGTGCGCGAGGCGCACGCCTTGAAGCTCAAGGTGCACGCCTGGACGTTTCGCGCGGAAAATGCCTTTCTGCCTGCGGATCTGCGCCGCGGGGATTCGCAAACCGATCACGGAGACCTGGCGGGGGAAATCAACCGCTATTTGAGCCGCGGTATCGACGGGTTCTTCACGGATTTTCCGGCGGTCGGGGTGAGGGTGCGCGACGCGTTCACGCGGGCTTGAGCCGGACACTGCCCGGGTCAAATCTCGGGGGTCCAGCTCTTGCACCAGCCCCCGGCGGAAACGAGCTTTCCGGGAAACAGGCCGCAGGGGCGGTAGGCATCCCCTGCCTTGCCTTGCAGCTGCAGGCAGTTGTCGCAGCGCGAACCCGGCGCATAGCCCGGGTTCTTGGCGGTGTTCACGCGGCCGGCATCCTCGACATACCCCAGGGCGAGCGCCGCGGGATCCGTCTCATCCAGATGCGCCGTATCGCCTGCACGGGCCACCGTCAGGGCGGCTGCTCCGAGCGCGATGGACTTGAGCAGGGCGCGCCGCGTCGGGTGCATGTCAGAAATACATCGACAGGTAGATCTGGAACACCGTTGCGTTGAAGCGGTACAGGGGTGCATCGACCTCGCTGGTTCCGGCGAAGTCCTTGATGTCGCGAAAATCGCCGTATTTGAACTGGATCCGGCTGATGTCCAGGGTGGCGGTGCCGCGTTTGAACATCTTCCAACCGTCCGGCAGGAACGTGTAGGTCAGTTTGCCGCCGACCGTGTTGTTCTTCGATGCGGCGAGTTCCTTGTCGCGCGACTCGAAATTTTGCGCTCCGGCAAAGGGGAACAGATCGCTGTAAAACGTCGCATGACCCTGGCTGTAATAGCGGAAGCGCCCCTCCAGTATCCACACGTTCGACACCGGCTGGGTGTAGGTCAGCTCGGTGGTATTCGCGCGGATTCCCCAGGTGTCGCTGAAATAGCGGTACGAAGCGGACAGCGCGGCACGATAGGGCAGATAGTACTTGGCGCGGGCCTCGACCGCGGAACTCGTGCGGGTCTTGGGATAGACCTGATCGCCCTCGGAGAAACCCCGGGGGTTGGTGGGATCGAAGTAGATGATTAACCGATAGGGGTTGGACAGGTAGCCCTGATCCGTGATCACATCGAACGTCAATCCGGCAATGAGATTCCGGGTGATCACCTGCGACACCCCGGCGTCGTAGCTGCGGCTGTCGGAGTGTCCCAGCCAGTCGATGATGGGCGCGAAGCTGGTTCCGTCATTTTCACCGACCTGATTGCGGCTGCGNNTCGCCGAACATGTCCTGGCTGAGCGAAAAATGGGTGGTGTTGGAGATGTAGTCGCGTTCCGTGCTGTTGGTGTAGGACAGGTTATACGTGGTCTTGTCGTGGATGTATTCGACGCTCAATGACTTCTGTTTGCGCTTGTCTTTGATCACGCTGGCGTTGCTCAGCACGTCGACCGAGGCACCGCTTACCGTGTCGACGAAGTAATTGGCCTCGACGGCGAACTGCTCGGCGAATTTCTTGCGCACCAGCACCGACTCGCCCGTGATGTCCATGCCGCCGCCGTTATAGCTGCTGTAGAACACGTCGGCGCGATCGTCGGGCAGCACGGCCGCCCCGGTGACGCGCAGCATCAGGAGCGCAGCCAGCGGTGAGAATCGAAGCAGACGGTGCAGCACGTTCGTGGATCGCATCGCGCGCGTCAATTGCAGCCGCAGCCGCCGCCCGCGGTGCCGGTGCCGCCGCGCGATCCCTCGCGCGATTCGTAGACGTGATCCAGATAGGCCGCCGAGACGGCGTCACGGTCCCACGACATGATCGGGTCTGCCAGTCGATCCCGCTCATAGGGCTTCACCCAGGGCTGCAGGTTGCCGCACGCCCCGAGGGCCAGCGACACGGCGATCAACATCGAGCGGCGGCGGATGCTCATGGCTATTCCAATGCTCCTGGCTATTCGCGGATGAGCTGGCGGATTCGATCCTGGTACTCGTTTTCGTCGCCCGGCTTGTAGCCGCGATGCACGTAGCGGATCTCGCCCTTGCGGTCGATGATCACCGAACTCGGCATCTCATCGACGTGATACGCCTTGCTCACGCTGTTGGCGGGATCGAGCAGCACCGGAAAGCTCACCGGCTTGCGCGCCAGCAATTCCCTGACGGGCGGGGTGTCCTTGTCGACGTTCACGCCGAGCAGGGTAAAGCCTGCGGGCTTGAATTTTTTGTACATCTGATCGAGCAGCGGCATTTCCTGCTGGCACGGTCCGCACCAGGTCGCCCAAAAATTCACCATGACCACTTGACCCCGGTATTGGCTCAACGTGGCCGGCTGTCCGGTCAGGGCGGTGAGGGTGAATGCGGGTGCCGGTCCGGACGAATCGCCGGCGACGGCGGCGGCGGCGGTCGTCGCGACGATCGCCGCCAGGGCGCAGCGCCTCAACAATCCTGCGATGGTGTGTGCCATGGGGTTCTCCTCGATGCCGGTGCAAGCCATTTAGAAAAAAGTCGTAAAGCCGAGCGTCGCTTCGATGTTGTGCACGTTCTTCGTACGACCGGTCAGGTCGGTCTCGAACACGTGATCGCGCACGTCGAAATGGGTCGCCAGCCAATCGGTGATCAAAATGCGCGCGCCCGCACCGAAGTTGATGGCGAACTGGTCGACATCGGCGAATTTCACATCGCCCATGCCGGCGGTCACGTACAGGGCCGAATTCAATGCGCGGCCGCGGCCCAGGAACACCTCGCCGGGCAGCACGTTGTAACCGACGTCGAGGTCGTAGTACGTGAAGTGTCTCCCAGAGTTGCTGACCACCGTGATATCGGGGAACACATCCTCCAAGCTGGTGGTGCCGGCTCTGGAGCGGGCCAAAAAGCCCTCCAGGAAGACGTCCTCGGTCACGTGATAGGCGGCGCGCACGCCGTAGATCGGATTGGTGCCGAAGTCCTGGATGCTGATGGCGCCGAAATAGGCGCCGAGTTCGAAATCCTTGGCCTTGATCTTCGGCGTCTTCACCTCGCGCCGCTGCACCTGCGGCTCGATGATCGACGGTTCGCCCTGCGGCTCGGTGGGAACCGCCTGCGCGGGCGCCTTGTCGCCGCGATGGAACCAGCTGCAGCCGGAAAGCAGCGCCGCCGCTAAAAGAACACTGCTAAGGCGAATTTCCATTCTTCCGGCTCCTCATTGGAGTTTTGCTTGGTGAATACCACGTAACTGCGCCAGTCGAATCGCCACATGAACCGGCGGGTGATGAAACCGCGTGCGCCGAGCGAGACATAGGCCAGCTGATCGGTGCGCTCGAGCGGCGCGGGCGGCACCTTGTCGTCGATGTATTGATAGCCGCCGCCGAGCCCGACGGTCGGCGAGAACCACTTCCACTCCGGCATGAAAGTATGCCGCAGCCCGATGGTGCCGACATAGCGGTTGTCGATGGTGCCGAGGGCCTGTTGCAGGACAAATTCGGCATCCAGGCTGTCGGTGATGCCGTAGTCGGCGTAACCGGTGACCAGATTCTGGCGGTTGAAGACGCCGTAGCCCGCGCCGATCTCCCAGCGGTGGGTGGAGAAGTCCGGATAGGGCGGAATCGGCGCAGGTTCCCCCGAGGCGAGCCGGGTGAGCGCCAACTCCTCGCGCCGCGCCCAGCCTTCCTGGCCGCGGGGCGCGCGCACCTTGTACCAATCGGTGCGGCTGAACAAGACGGTGACGGTTTCGCCACGGCCGACGACGTAGAACACCGGATAGCCGCGTCCCGGTCCGGTGTGCATCTCGAGGTAGGGCGCCGTGACGACGAGCTCAAGGCCGGGCTCCCTGGCATTCGCCGTTACGACAATGAACGCCTGCAGCAACAGCAGCAGCGGGAGCAGACGCAACATCAGCTCAGTTCGCTGCGGGTGCGACGAAGGGATCGTTATAGTACTGGGCGCCAATGTCTAGCCATTCAGCGATCAACCGCAACTCCGCTGGCGATAAAAAGCCCGTGTGGTCGAGAACCGGGTCCTGATAGCTGCCGTCAAAGATCCTCAAGAAAGTCGACGACGCGCTGGCGCTGCCGGCCACCATCGGCGGAGCCAGCGCAACTGGCACCAGAATGGTGGTCGGGTTGCCGTTGGCATCCGGCGGGCCGGGAGCCGGCACCAGCACGTCTTGCAATCCACCCATATTAAGCTGCTGTTCGTTGTGAGGGAACAGGAGTTGCCGATAAGAGGTCACGACGGTCGGATCGTCGCTCGATTGCCCATCGGTCAAATCGAGCTGTCCGGCCGGTACTTGCGCGGCATTGGTGGCATTTTGGGTATTGTGGCACAGCACGCAGGTGTGATCCGAGGTGACCACGCCGCCGGCGATGGTCTGGCGCGGCAGGTTCCACAGCAGCTGGATGTGCAGCGGATAGTCGATGTTGATGCGGCAGATCGCGCCCCACGCCGGCAGGCAATTCGCATTGATGGGCGCCGTGGTCAGCAGATCGGAATACAGGTCCATGATGCTCGGGAAGGGGCCCCGGCCGGCGGCCACCGGATCGGTCCACACGTCGGTATAGATCACGTTCGCGCTCGGCACCTCCGAGCAGTTCGCGGCGGTATGGCAGCTGATGCGGGCGAGCGTCTGGGCCATGATCTCGCCGGCGTCGGGCGAGAGCGCGGCGAGCGTATCCGGGAACGGCACCCCGGTGGTCGCGGCACCGGGATTGACCGAGGCGGTCAAGCCAGTGCGTCCGTGCGATGGAGTGGTGCTGTGCGGGACATTGGCGGCGTGACAGCCATTGCAGGTGCGCGTTTCGCCGGGCATGACCTGCATCCAGCTGGTGTGCAGTGCGCCCGTGCGCCGGGCATTCTTGTCGAGCACCTCGACGGTAAACGGCACATTGGCGGGCACCTGTATCTGGATCGAGCCGTCCGGCTGCACCGGGGCGTACTCGAGTATTTCACGCATACCCAGGCCGGCGGGGCCGAAAGCCGAGGCGTTGATCTTGCGCACCGTCCGATCCGGGATCTCGACCGGTTTGTGAATCCTGACGAAGCGATAAGGCCGCTGATCGGCGGTGGTCAGCTTCGGATCCGCAACCGCGGCGATGTCGGGAACGGCGGTGTCGGTGCCGTCGAAGTCGTACACGCTGCGGATCACCAGCAGGCCGAGGTCGTTATCGGCGAGGGTTTGCGCCGCCCCCGCCGGCACCGTATCCGGGATGAAGGTCGGCACCGGAGCGCGCGCCTGCAAAATGACCGGATCCACGATCATCATGCCCGATTGCGCGCTGAGGACCGGCGTCAGCGTGCTGCTGTCGAAGTCGTAGACCCAGATCGTGTACTGGGGCGGGGCGGACTGCACGTTCGCGCCGCCGGTGTTGCCGGAATTGCAGATGCTGGTGGTGGAGTTCGAATTGAGCACCAGGCAGGGGGCCCAACTGACCAGCATGCGATTGGTGCCGTCGTAGAGCGGATTGACCGAGGCAAAGCGCCCGCCCGGCGACGGCAGGTTCGGATCGGTGGTGACGCCGAGCACGGTGGCGCTCGCCTGACCCGGGCCGGCCGTGCCGGCGGCGGCGAGCGTGGTTTGGTTGTATTCGACGAAGGCCTGCGCGTTGATGCTGAGGATGTCCCCGCCCTGCTGGGTGCCGAGAAAAGGCCGTGCGATCGCGAGCAGCGCACCGTTCGGGCGCTGCCGTGCATTCAGGAACTCGATGACGGTGTCGTTGGTTCCCGCGAGGTTGGCGCCGGTCGCGTGGCTGTTGGCGCCATAATAGAGTTCGAGGCCGGTGCCGTCCGGATTGGTGCGGTACAGGCTGATCTGACTGACGCCGTTCACGATCTCCCAGCGCGAGAACACGATCTGGCCGTTGTTGAGCACGGACGGCGCGAAATCGTGATCCGAATTGAAGCTGATCTGATGGATGTTGGTGCCGTCGCCGTTCATGACGTGCAGCAGAAAAATCGGTTGTTTGTTGCCCTGGGTGTCCGCCGCGACATCGGTCTGCGCGGGGTATTGCGGACGACCCTCGTCGAGCAGCACCGCCTGGGTGGTCGTCTGCCGGGTCGAGGCGAACACGATGCGACCGTCCGGCAGATAATGCGGACCGATATCGTGGCCCGTGGTGACCGAGTCATTCGTGAGCTGCGTCACGGTTTGCGCAACGGCGTCGTATTGATAGATCAGCCAGGTTGGCTGCTTGTCGGCCGTCACGTTCGGCAGCAGCGGCAGGCGCAGCGAGAACACGAGTTTGGTGCCGTCCGGTGAAACGTCCAGATCCTTCACATCCCCCATGCCCTTGGTGATCGATTTCGTGACGTTGATCTCGACCCCGGCGGCGCTTGCCTGGTCGCGCACGTACAGATCGCCGCCGGCGGTGGAGGTGATCAGATCGCGCGCGTCGATGTCCGCGGCCGGCACCGGCCGCTTCACATAGGCCATCGGAAAGGTCGTAAGACCGGCAATCGGCGTCTCGCCGCCCGCGACACCGGGCGCATGGCCGCTGGTGGCGCTGCTGCAGCCGCCCACCGCAAGCGCGGCGAGCGCAAGCCCCAACGTGGGCAAAATGTGACGGAGTCGACAGGGCGCCAAGATGTTCATCGGAGCGCAGATTATAGCGCGCGCGCATCGCAGGTAATGTCGCGAATCACCGACGTCGGGCGGATGAGACATTCCGCCGCGCCTTTCTCCTTGCGTATATTGCGCCCCACTTCGCCACAAAACACGCAGAGTGGATGTGCATATGAACAATGGCACGAACGCCCCGAAAAACGCAGCCGGATGCGGCCCGATGAAGCCGCCGTCCGCGCCTGGGCGCGCCGCGATCGCGGCCGCCGCGTTCGCACTGCTTTGCACGCCGGCGCACGCGCAATCCATTCCGGCCAATCCCACGCGCGATCAGGCGAAGAGGATCTACGATCGCATCGCCGGCGTGCCGGCCTCGGATGCGGCGCTCACGCAGATGACCGCAACGGACCCGATCAGCGCCGCCTACGTCGCAATGAGCGATCCGGCGTTCTACAACAACACCATCCGCAATCTGGCGACGCCGTGGACCAATCGCGCCCAAACGGTGTTTGCCCCGCTCAATGACTACACCGCCACCGTGGTCGGCATGGTGCGCGACAACGTGCCGTTCAACACCCTGTTGAGCGCCGATCTGGTGTACATCGCCGATTCTGCTGCGGGCGTGCCGGCGTATTCCCCCGCAAACAATAATCTGTATCAGGCGCTTGACGACAACAGCATCGATCTGAAGGCACACTTGGTTGCGAGCACGCAATCGGCGGTCACGGGAGTCCCGGCCGCCGCCACTGCCGGCGTCATCACCACCCGCGGTGCCGCGTCCGCCTTCTTCATCGCCGGCACGAACCGCGCGATGTTCCGCTTCACGATGATGAACCATCTGTGCAGCGATCTGCAGACCATCATGGACACGACGCGGCCGCCGGACCGGATCCGCCAGGACGTCACGCGCAGCCCCGGCGGGGACAGCCGGCTGTTCCTGAACAATTGCATCGGATGCCACAGCGGAATGGATCCCATGGCGCAGGCGTTCGCGTATTACAACTTCGACCCGACTGCGCTGCAGATCGTCTACACCGCAGGACAGGTCCAGCCCAAGTACCACATCAACGCGACGAACTTCCCGCTGGGCTACTCGACGCCGGACGACCACTGGGACAACCGCTGGCGCACCGGTCCCAACCAATTGCTCGGCTGGGACCCGACCCAGACCGGCAGCGGAGAGGGCGCAAAGGCGCTGGGCACCGAGCTGGAGAACAGCGCCGCATTCGCGGGCTGCCAGGTGCAGCGGGTGTTCAAGGACGTCTGCTTCCGTGCGCCCAGCAATTCGGCCGACCGCACGCAGGTCAGCTCGATGATCGCCTCCTTCAAGGCGCACAACTATTCGCTGCAGCAGGTGTTCGCCGAAGCCGCTGTTTACTGCATGGGGAATTGAGCATGAATGTCACTCGCACGACCGGCCTCGCGCTCGCGGCGGCGTTCGCACTCAGCGCCTGCGGCGGCAGCGGTGCCCCGACCACGGCCACGCCCGCGGCCGCGCCGACCAGTTCGGCGGATGCCTATACCGGACCGGCGCCGGCGACCGCGGACGTGCAGGCCTTTGCGGTCAATTTCTGGAACAACGTGCGGGTGGCCAATCGGTGCGGCCAGTGCCACAACGCGACCAGTCCGGCCCAGCTGCCGAATTTCGCGCGCAGCGACGATGTGAATCTCGCCTACGCCCAGGCCAACACCGTCGTGGATCTGACCAATCCGGGGCAGTCGATGGTGGTGGTGAAGGTGGCGGGCGGCCACAACTGCTGGCTGACGGACAACAGCGCCTGCGCGGCGATACTCACCACCTGGATCAGCAACTGGGCGGGCGCCTCCGCCGGCACGGGCACCCAGGTGCAGCTCACCGCCCCGACCATCCAGTCGGTCGGGCAGAGCAAGAATTTCCCCGCCGATCCGACCGATTTCCAGCAGACGGTGTATCCGCTGTTGACCCGGTATTGTTCCCGCTGCCACTCCCCGAACGCCGCGGTTCCGCAGTCGCCGTACTTCGCCTCGAGCGACGTCAATCAGGCGTATCAGGCGGCGCTGCCGAAGATGGACCTGAACAATCCGCCGGATTCGCGCTTCGTGGTGCGGCTCGGTACCGAGTCCCACAATTGCTGGGACATCTGCGCCAACGACGCCGCCGCCATGCTCGCCGCGATACAGGCGTTCGCCGCGATGGTGCCGCTGACCAGCGTCGATCCCTCGCTCATCATCAGCAAGGCGCTGAACCTGTCCAACGGGATCGTGGCGAGCGGCGCGAATCGATTCGACGCGAACGCGATCGCCAAATACGAATTCCAGACCGGCTCGGGCGCCACGGCCTTCGACACCAGCGGCGTCGATCCGGGCGCCGACATGACCCTTTCGGGTCCCGTGACCTGGGCGGGCGGCTGGGGCATCAACGTCGCCGCCG
Source organism: Gammaproteobacteria bacterium (assembly GCA_003137095.1). Taxonomy (GTDB): domain Bacteria; phylum Pseudomonadota; class Gammaproteobacteria; order Steroidobacterales; family Steroidobacteraceae; genus Bog-1198. Next base: position 123,540 of record PLET01000019.1, on the reverse strand, counting down.
GCGGCAAGGCGCAGGCATCGACCGCGGCCAGCAAGAAGATTCACGACCTGATCGAAGCGACCGGCGAATTCTCCGTCGAGGCGTGGGTCGCGCCGGCGAGCGTCGCAGTCGACAATTCGTACATGGTCAGCTATTCGGGCGGCGACTCGACCCGCAATTTCACCCTCGGCCAGACCAATCAGGATTACGACTTCATGCTGCGCAGTTCCGCATCGGATCTGAACGGCATGCCGCAGCTCAAGACCCCCGACGCGGCGCTCGATCTGCAGGCGGCACTGCAGCACGTGGTGCTCACCTACGATCCGATCAACGGCCGCCAGATCTACGTGAACGGCGTATCAACGGGCGTCATCGATCCGCAGAAGGGCAGCACCACCATCAGCAATTGGGACGACAGCTTCGCGCTGGTGCTCGGCAATGAGGTCTCCGGCGACCGCTCATGGACCGGGCTGATCAAGTTCGTCGCCATCCACAACCGTGCGCTGACCCCGGCGCAGGTATTGCAGAATTTCAATGCCGGCGTGGGCCAGAGCTACTACATGCTGTTCAATGTGGCGTCCGTCACCGGCGTCTCCCAGGCGTACGTGATGTTCACCGTCAGCCAATACGACAGCTACAGCTACCTGTTCGCGCAGCCGACGTTCATCTCGCTGGATCCGACCGTCACGCCCAACGGCATCACGGTCAGCGGCATGCGCATCGGCCTCAATGGCACCATCCCGACCGTGGGCCAGGCCTACATCCCGCTCAACACCACCGTGACGTCGGCAAACTACACCTCGCGCGGCGAGCTGTTGTCGCCCATCGGGACGGTGATCGCACTGCAAAATCCGGCAACCGATCAATTCTTCCTGAGCTTCGACCAGCTCGGCAGCCAGACCAATGTGGTGGTGGAGCCGACGCCGGTGGCATCCGCCCCGACGGATCTCGCGCCGGTCTCCGCCATCGGCGTGCGCACCTTCGCCCAGATCAACTCGAGCCTGTCGGCGCTCACCGGCGTGCCGACCAGCCAATCGGCGGTGAGCCAGACCTATCAGACGGTGCAGCAGCAGCTGCCCTCGGATCCCACCTTCGAAGGATTTCTCTCGTCGAATCAGGTGGGCATCGCGCAGCTGGCGATCCAGTACTGCAACGTCATGATCAACACCCCGACGCTGCAGGCGCAGGTATTCCCCGGCGTCACCTTCAGCAGCACGCTGTTCTCGACCCAGGCCGGCATCAATTCCGTCACCAGCGCGCTCGCGGCGCGCGTGCTCGGAACGGGCCTCAACAGCCAGCCGGCGGCCTCGACCGTCACCGGCGAACTCAACAGCCTGATCGGCAATCTGTGCAGCGGCGCCAGCCCGTGCACTTCCACGGCGCGCGTGCTGGCGGTGACCAGCGCCGCCTGTGCGGCGGCCTTCGGCAGCGCCGACATGCTGATCAACTAAAGTCAGGAATCGGAGCGTTATTTAATGGGCAAGATTCGCAAAGGCCTTGGATTGCACGAACCCCTGCGGCACGAGGACCATTCGCGGCCGCGGACGCGCCGTGAATTCGTGGCGCAAAGTTTCATGACCGGCGCCGCCACCGTGCTTGCACCCTCGCTGTTCGGCCTGCTGACGCCGCGCAAGGCGCGGGCCGCGCTGGCCGGCGACATCTCGGCGCTGCTCGCGCCCTGCGGCATCACGCTCGGCGCCGGGCTGATTCCCTTCATCTGCTTCGATCTGGCGGGCGGCGGCAACATCGCCGGTTCCAATGTGCTGGTGGGCGGCCCCGGCGGCCAGCTGGATTTTCTGACCACCGCGGGCTACAACAAGCTGGGCCTGCCCGGCACGATGATTCCGAGCGCGAGCGCCTCGGGCAGCTTCGTCGACAGCACCTTCGGCCTGCGTTTTCACTCCGACAGCGCGCACTTGCGCGGCATGAAGACCCGTACCGGCGCCATGGCCATGGCCAACACCAGCGGCACGGTGATCCCGGCGCTGTCGCAGAACGACTCCAATGTTAATCCGCACAATCCGATGTACGGCATCTGGCAGGTGGGTGCCCGCGGCGCGCTGCTCGATCTGATCGGATCCGAGGCCTCGGTCTCCGGCGGCAATTCGCTCGCTCCGACCACCATGATCGTCGCCAGCGCCCAGCCGACCAAGGTGGCGGATTCGAGCGATTGCACGGGTCTCGTCAACACCGGCCAGCTGAGCACCCTGCTGCCGAATCCCGACGACGTCACGCAGGTGATGGAATCGATGAAGCGGATCAGCGACGCCAAATACCCGCAGGTGCAGGCCTACGCCGATCCCACGGCGGACGCCGCCGCCAAGCAGCTGCAGACTTGCAGCTACACCAAGGCGGCCTATGTCATCGACAAGTACAACAGCCCGTCGGCCGTGAATCCGGATCTCGATCCGGACATCGTCGGGCCGGGCGGCATCTTCACCACCGCCGAATACACCGGCAATGCCGATTATCAAAAGACCGCCGCCATCATGAAGCTGGTCATCGAGGGCAATGCCGCCGCCGGCACGATCGAGATGGACGGCTTCGACTACCACACCGGCGAGCGGGCCACCGGCGAGACCCGCGATTTCAGCCTCGGCACCTGCATCGGCGCCGTGCTCGAGTTCGCCGCCCGCCGCGGCAAGCCGGTCATGATCTACGTGTTCAGCGACGGCTCGCTCGCCAGCAACGGCATGATCGACACGTCGGCGGCCGGACGCGGCAAGGGCGTGTGGACCGCGGATAACTCGAACGTGGCCGCCTCGTACTTCCTGGTGTTCAATCCGGCCGGCAAGCCGCAGCCGGTGCAGAGCAATCCGGAGCTGAGCCTGCAACTCGGGTACTTCGATCCGGACGGTTCGGTCAACACGACGGGAAGCGCGGCCGCCAATAACGTATTCAACCTGGTGCAGACCGTGGTCCTCAACTACATGGCGTTGCACGGCACCCAGGGGAACTTCAGCACGCTGTATCCCGCACCGAATGTGAACAACACGCTGGGCGGCGCGTCTGCCCAGGATGTGCTGACCGCGTTTCAACCTCTGGCCGGGCTGGTCAACGGCAAGATCGCCGGCTGACGTCGGCGCTTCCTGCAGCCGGCCTGTCGGCGTCCGGAGACAACGGGCAAAGTTGGCGGATGTGCGCTGGGTCATGCAGTAATCGAACAAAGTCTTGGCGAAGCGCGTTCACACTTGAGACAATCGGCGGATGCCCAAATCGCCATTCGCCCGCGGCCTGATTCTGGCGGCCGTGGCGCTGTCCTGCAGTGCGGCAGCACCCACGCTCATCGGCAAGGAGGCGCCGGACTTCGTGTTGAAGGATCTCGACGGCCGCAACCTGCGTCTGTCGGAGTATCGCGGGCAGGTGGTACTGATCAATTTCTGGGCGCGCTGGGCGGGCGACTCGCGCCAGGAAATGCCTGCGCTCGACCACATCAAGACCACCTATGAACGCGCCGGTCTGGTGGTGCTCGGGGTCTCGGTGGATGAGGACGTGCAACACGCCGCGGAGTTCGCCGGCTCGATGCACGTGTCCTATCCGATACTGTTCGACACCGGCTCCACGATCGGCAGGGATTACCTGCTGCAAAAAGTGCCGATGACGATTTTGGTGGACCGATCGGGTATCGTGCGCTTCACGAAACTCGGCTTCAAGCGCGGCGATGAACGCCTGTATCTGGATCAGATACGCGAATTGCTGCGCGAATAAACGATAGGTTAGCTATGCATCCCAATCGAGCTGTTTGGAACATGTTGCGCGCGGCCATCCTGACGGGCGCCTGGATCGGCGCCGCCGCGGCGCAGGCCCCGGCCGCGGGACCAACCGCCGCGCCGGCCACAACCGCCGCGCCGGCCACGCCCGCCGCGCCGGCCACGCCCGCCACCCCCACGCCGGCCACGGCTGCCCCGGTCGCCCCCGGTGGCCCGGCGAGTGCCGGCGATGCGCCGCCGGCGGACTTCAAGTCCCTGGACCAGGAGGTGCAGGGGCTCAAGAAAGAAGTCATCGACCTCAACAAGGACCTGTTCGTGCTCGAGGAGGAGCTGCTGTTCCCGGCGAACACCCAGGTGGCGGTGTTCCTGTCGATGGACGTCGGCACGTTCTTCGCGCTGGATTCGGTGACCATCAAGATCGACAACAAGGAAGTGGCCAATTATCTGTACACGGCCCGCGAAGCCGACGCCCTGCTGAAGGGCGGCGTGCACCGTGTGTACCTCGGAAACCTGAAGGTGGGTAAACACGAGCTGGTGGCCTTTTTCACCGGCAAGGGCCCGGTGGAGCGCGATTACCGCAGGGGAGCGACGATCAACTTCGAGAAGGGCGTCGGCGCGAAGTATCTGGAACTGAAAATCACGGACCGCGTTCCCAAGCATCAGCCAGAGTTCATGGTCAAAGACTGGGAATGAGACGTGCGCAGCGCGGCTGACAGGCAGGGGCCGTTTTTGGCGCTGATCGGCGGGTTGGCGCTGACGCTGCCGTGGACGTGCGGCGCGGCCGGCGACGTCAAGCCCGATCCGAACGGCCTTCCGCCGCACGTGGTCAGGGATTTGCGCTACGGCGACGTGCTGTTCTACTTCTTCCAAGACGATTATTTCGCCGCGATCACGCGGTTGCTCGCCGCGCGCGAGCTCGGTCTGATTCCGAACACCGAAGGAGAGGCGGAGCTGCTGCTCGGCGGCCTGTACCTGTCGCTCGGTGAACACATCGAGGCGGGGCGCATATTCGAGGCCCTGCTGGCGGGCAACACCACCGAATTGGTGCGCAATCGCGCCTGGTACTACCTGGGCAAGGTCTGGTATCTGCGGGGTTATCTGCCCGAATCCGAGCGCGCACTGCGCCAGGTGTCGGACCTGATGGATCCGCGCATCAACGCCGAGCGCTACATGTTGCTTGCGCAGATCATGATGCGCGAGAACCGCTACGACGACGCCATCGTCGTGCTGAAAGGCTGGCACGGGCCGGCCGAATGGACCTCCTACGCGCAGTTCAACCTGGGAGTCGCCCTGGTGCGCAAGGACCGGCTCTCCGATGCCATCCCCTTCCTCGACGCGGTGGGCCGAGCGGAACCGCATGACGAGGAATCGGCGGCGCTCAAGGACAAGGCGAATCTCGCCCTGGGCTTCGCATTGCTGCAGGCGCAGCGCCCGGCCGAGGCCACCCCGGTGCTGCAGCGCGTGCGGCTCGAGGGACCCTACTCCAGCAAGGCACTGCTCGGCGCGGGCTGGGCGCTCGCGATGAGCGGCGAATACAAGCGCGCGCTGGTTCCCTGGCTCGCGCTGCACAACCGGAATCTGCTCGACGCCGCGGTGCAGGAGTCCTTTCTCGCCGTGCCCTATGCCTTCGGCAAGCTCGGGGCGAACGGGCAGGCCGCCGAGTATTACAACTCCGCGATCCAGTCCTTCGATGCGGAGCTGCAGCGCATCGATGAGTCGATCGGCCGGATTCGCAACGGCGATCTTCTCGACCGGCTGCTCGCCAACGACGACAAGAACGGCGTCAGCTGGTATTGGCAGCTGCACAACCTTCCCGATGCACCCGAATCGCGCTACCTGTACCAGCTGCTGGCGACCAACGACTTCCAGGAAGGCCTGAGGAATTATCGCGAGCTCAAGTACATGAGCCATAACCTGGAATCCTGGCGCGACAGCGTCTCGGCATTCGACGACATGCTGGCGACGCGCGACAAGGCCTACGCGGACCGGGTGCCCAAGTCCGAGGCGGTTCTGTCGGCAACCGACATTGGCGCACTGACGCGCAAGCGGGTGGATTTCGAGTCGCGCATCAACGACATCGAGAAATCCGGCGATGTTGCGGCGCTCGGAACCGCCGCCGAACAGGAGACCTGGGCCCGCTTGAAGCGCATGGAGGAGTATCTGGCCGCCCACCCGGACGATCCGGATCTGGCCGAGATGCGCGAGAAGCATCGGCTGATGATGGGCGTGATGTACTGGCGGTTGTCGGAGAGCTTCAAGGCCCGCGTTTGGAACGAGCGGCGCTCCGTCAAGGAACTCGAAGCCGACATCAAGGAGACGCAGAATCGCGCGGTTCAGGTGGTGCAGGCCCGCCAGGCCGTGCCTGCGAACAGCGGAGAATTCGCCAAACGGGTGGCGGCGGTGCGTGCACGCATGGATCGCCTGCAACAGCGGCTCGCGGCGGTTTCCGAGCAGCAGAACCGCTACCTGCAGGCGATCGCCATCCACGAACTCGAGGATCAGAAGGAGCGCATCGGCACTTATCAGATCCAAGCCCGCTACGCCCTGGCCGACATCTACGATCGCGCCATCAACGGCAAACCCAAGGCGGCCCCATGAGGAGGTGCAGCGGCATCATGCACTGCGGCGTGCTGGCGGCCCTGCTGCCGGCGTTGGCGCCCATTACCGCTGGTGCGGCCGGTGCGCCGCCGACGATCAAGGATCTGGAGGGTCAGGAAGTCGACGTGAAGCCTGACCCGCCGCAGGGCGTCGACACCCGGAAGACCATGGACAGTTACCGGCATTTTCTCGACCTCAATGCCGGCGACGCGGATCTGCGCGCCGAGGCGTTGCGCCGGCTCGGCGACCTGAACCTGGAGAGTTCCGAGTCGGAGCGCATCGAACGCGAACTCATCACCAACGAAGGCCTGCGCGCCACAGAGGCAATTACCCTGTACTCGGCGCTGCTGAAGGCTTATCCGAAGTACGAGCGCAATGATTCAGTGCTCTATCAGCTCGCACGCGCCTATGAATTGAACGCCGAACCCGACAAGGCGCTGGTGGCGCTCGACCGGCTGGTTGCCTCCTATCCGAAGAGCCGCTACGTCGACGAGGCGCAGTTCCGCCGGGGTGAGCTGCAATTCTCCGCCCAGCACTATGCCCAGGCGGAGCAGGCGTATTCGGCGGTCATCGCCCACGGCGCGGGTTCGCAGTTCTACAACCAGAGCCTGTACAAGAACGGCTGGTCGCTGTTCAAACAGGGCGAGAACGAGCGCAGCCTGGACTCCTTCGCCGGCGTGCTCGATTCCGTGCTGGTTTCGAAGCGCGCTCCGAACGAACTCATCGACATCGACAGCCTCAGCCGTCCCAACCGCGAACTGGTCGAGGACACCTTCCGGGTCATGTCCATCACGTTCTCCTATATGGAAGGCGCAAAGAGCGTCGACGGATTCGTCAGACGGTTGAAGCTGCGCCCCTATTCCTACCTGCTGTATTCCCGACTCGGGGACCTTTATATGGAGAAGGAGCGCTACACGGACGCGGCGGACAGTTATCGTGCCTTCGTATCCCAGGACCGCAACAACGAAAAAGCGCCGCTGCTGCAGATGCAGGCGATCGAGGCGTACGGCAAGGGCGGTTTCCCGCAGCTGGTGCTGCAGGGCAAGAAGGAATTCGTCGAGGAGTACGCCTTCGGAACCCCCTACTGGGAGGGCCGGAACGTGAAGACCGAAGCGAAGGTCGTTGCGGAGCTGAAAACGAATCTGAAGGACGTGGCGCAGTACTACCACGCCCAGGCGCGACGCACCAAAAGTGTGGCCGACTATCAGGAGGCGGCGAAGTGGTATCGCAGCTATCTGAAATCCTTCCCCGATGACCCGGATTCCTCCGTCACCAACTACCTGCTGGCCGACACGCTGTTCGACAGCCGCCAATACCTCGACGCGGCCGGCGAATACGAGCGCACCGCGTACGGCTACGGTGTCCACGACAAGGCGGCCGCGGCCGGCTACGCCTCGGTCGTCGCATTCGGCAAGTACGAGGAGACCCTGAGCGGCGATGAGAAGGCGGCGACGCACCGCCGAGCCATCGACAGCTCACTCAAATTCGCGGACGCGTTCCCGCAGCATCCGGAGACCGCGCAAGTGCTGACGCGTGCGGCCACCGAACTGTACGCCGCCAAGGACTATCCGCGGGCGATTACGGCGTCGCAGAAACTGCTGGCGCGGCAGCCGGCCGCCGATGCGGTCAAGCAGCGGGTCGCCTGGACGGTGATCGCGAACTCCGAATTCGACCAGGGCGTGTACGACAAGGCCGAGGCTGCCTATTTGAAGGCACAGATGCTGATGACCGCCAGCGATCCGGAGCGGCCCGTCATCGTGGAGCGCCTGGCTGCCTCGATCTACAAGCAAGGCGAGTCGAAGAGCAAGGCGGGCGACAGCGGTGCCGCGGTGGAGGATTTCCTGCGGGTCTCCAAACTGGCGCCGGACTCCAAGGTGCGCGCCAATGCGGATTTCGACGCGGCCGCGCTGCTGATCACCGGCAAGCAATGGGACCGGGCGATACCGGTGCTGGTTGGCTTCCGCCAAAACTTCCCGCAGAGCCCGCTGCAGCCCGACGTGACGCGCAAACTGGCGGTGGCGTACTCCGAATCCAACCGTCCCGGCCAGGCGGCGGTCGAATTCGAAAAGATCGCCCGCACGCCCGAGGAGACGCCGGAGGTGCAGCGCGAAGCCACGCTGCAGGCGGCCGATCTGTACGACAAGGCCGGAAATACGGCGAAGTCCACCGCCATGCTGGAGGCGTTCGTGCAACGCTATCCGCAGCCCTTGAATCCCGCCATGGATGCGCGCGACAAACTCGAGCAGATCGCCTTGAAGGCCGGTGATGCGCCAGCCGCCAACCGGTGGCTCAAGGAGATGATTGCCGCGGATCGCGCGGCCGGCGCGGCGCGCACCGATCGCAGCCGCAGCCTGGCGGCCAAGGCCACGCTGACCCTGGCGACGCCGGTCCGCGACGAATTTTACCGCATCAAGCTCGTCATGCCGCTCAAGAAATCGCTGGCACAGAAGCGCAAGGCGATGGAGGCGGCGCTGAACGCCTATTCGCTGGCTGCCGACTACCGGGTCACCGAAGTCACCACCGCGGCCACCTTCGAGAGCGGCGAATTATACCGCCAGCTGGCCAAGGACCTGATCGGTTCGCAGCGCCCGAAGAACCTGTCGAAGGACGAACTGGAGCAGTATGACGTGCTGCTCGAGGAGCAGGCATTCCCCTTCGAAGAGAAGGCCATCCAGATCTACGAGGTGAACGCCGCGCGCACCAAGGAAGGCACCTACGACGAATCGGTGCAGAAGAGCTTCGCGGCCTTGGCACAGCTCAACCCCGGACGCTACGCCAAGATGGAGATCGGCGAGCCGCAGGTGAGCACGATCGCGACACCGCCCGCAGCGAACGCGCCGGCACCCGGCGACGCGGCACCGACCGACGCGGCGCGCCCGCCGGCGCCCGGTGCGCCCGGCGCTGCAGCAGCCGCGACAGCGGTGCCGGCCGCTGCGATCGCGATGCCGGCCGCAGCCCTGCCTGTGCCAACCACGCCGGTTCCGGAGCAGGCGGCCAGGGCATTTGCGCAGGCACTTCAGCACATGCAGGCCGGGGAGGCCGGCGAGGCGGAAGCCGAATTCAGGCAGCTGGCGGTCGACCACCCGCAATTCGATGGCCCGCAGCTGAACTTGGGATTATTGTATTTGCGCGATTCCCGGTTGACGGACGCCGAAACCGCATTCAGGCAGGCCCAGGACCTGGCCCCGGCAAACCCGGTGGCCGGCAATGAATTGGGCATCGTGGAGCGCAAGCTCGGCAAATTCGCCGCGGCGGAAGAGGCTTATCGGCGTGCGCTGTCGGTGGGGCCGGATTTCGCCCCGGCGCATCTTAATTTGGGCATTCTCTACGATTTATATCTCGACCAGCCGCAGCAGGCGCTCGAACAATATGAGCGGTACATCGCGCTGGCCGGTGAGAACAAACAGGTGGCCGGTTGGGTCGTGGAGCTGCGCAAACGTGTCGTTCCGCCGGCCGCACCGGCGACGAAAAAGGAGCCCGCATGAATCGCAGGAGCCAACCGCTGTTGATGGCCGTGCTGAGTCTGCTGCCGCTCGCGCTCGCGGCGGCGCAGGCGCCGTCCACGGCGCCCGCTGCCCCATCGGCAGTTCAGGCGGATGCCGCGCCACAACAAAGCACCGCACAAAAGGAGGCGGGCGAGCCGCGCGCGTCCCGGCCGGCCGCAGCCGCTGCGAAATCGCCGAAGCCCGCCGATCGTGTCGAACTCGATACCACCACGGTGACCGGCAATCGCGAACTGCCCAAGGTGATGTACGTCGTTCCCTGGAAGAAATCCGACATCGGAGACCTGGGAGGCAAGCCCATGAACAGCTTGTTGGACGAGGTTCTGGCCCCGGTGGACCGCGACGTCTTCCGTCGCGAGGTTATTTATTATCAAGCGGTTAAGGCGGAATCGCCCCAAAACGGTGCGACCGGGCCGCCACCACCCGATAAGGTTGCCCCGCCCAAGCAGGGTGAGAAGTGAGTCGTAGCCTATTTTACTGAATCTGGTTGAATCTGCCATTCGAAGCGGTCGGGCTTATCTAGGAGCGCGTAGATGAATTTCATCAATTGGTTGGTTACCTTCTTCAAGGACGGCGGGATTTTTCTCTATCCGCTTGCCTTGATCTTCGTCATCGGCGTGTCGATCGCCATCGAGCGATTCGTCTACCTGACCCGTGAAACCATGCGCAACCGCAGCCTGTGGGAGGAACTGGTGCCTGCCTTGAGCGCCGGCAACTTCAAGCAGGTGATCGCCCTCACGCAGAATTCGAAGGCCTCGATCGCCACCATCCTGAATTACGGCGTGGCGCGGGTGGCGAGCGCCAGGCGCCGGGACGACATCGAGAAGGCCATGGATGAGAGCCTGCTCGAGGTGATTCCGCGCATCGAGAAGCGCACCCACTACCTGTCCTCGCTCGCGAACGTCGGCCTGCTCATCGGACTGCTCGGCACCATCATCGGGTTGATCGGCGCGTTCAGCGCCGTCGCGACCGCGAATCCGGCCGAAAAGGCCAGCCTGCTGGCCGCGGCGATCTCGGTTGCCATGAACAACACCGCCTCGGGATTGTTCGTCGCGATCACGCTGCTCCTGTCGCACATGTTCCTGGAATCGAAGACCACCGCCCTGATCGACAGCCTGGAGATCGCGTCGGTGAAGTTCCTGAATTCGGTCACCGAGCGGCAGCACGAGTCCACCGCGACGGCAGCGCCGTCCGCGCCGCCCGCGGCACGCCCCGCCGCCGCGGCACGCGGCACGATCTGACCGGCACGCCTCAACCGATGGTGCATAGCGTATGAAATCCGCACGCCTCGTCAGACGCAACCACGCCCGCTATCACCAGGGCCGCGACGATCTGAACATCGTGCCGATGATCGACATGATGGTCATCCTGGTGTTCTTCCTGATTTTCACCGCGGTGTTCTCCAAGACCAACGTGCTCGAGTTGAATCTGCCGTCGAGCAACCCGACGCAGATACCCGACCTGCCGAAGGGGCTGAAGCTCGAGGTCATCATTCGGCCGGACGACATCGTCGTCAACGACAAGAACTCCGGACCGCTCAAGACCTTCGCGAACACGGCCGGCGGCTACGATTTGCAGGGCCTGTCGGAGTTCATGCGCGCCGTCAAATCGCAGTTTCCACAGATGACCGATGCGAGCGTGCTGCTCGGGCCCAACGTGCCCTACGACACGCTGGTGCAGGTGATGGACACGGTGCGGGTGTACCAGCTCCCCGTCGCGCCATTCCAGAAGGCGGAGCTGTTTCCGGACGTCTCCATCGGGGACGCGCCGATATGACGTCGTATCGCATCAAGCGCCACCGCAAGCGGCAGCATGGCGCCAGCCATTTCGCCCTCATTCCGTTCATCGACATGATGACCATCCTGGTGGTGTTCCTGCTGGCGCACACGGCGGAGGTCGACATACTTCCGAATTCGAAGAACATCGCGATACCGCAGTCGCTGTCCGAAAAGAAGCCCAACCCGACGGTGGTGGTCATGGTCACCAAGGACTCGCTGTTCGTGGATGGGCGGTTGGTCGATTCGCTTGCCAACATCGCCGCGAATCCGGCGCCGGTCATCGAGCCGCTCAAACAGGCGCTGATGGCGCAGAACGATTCGATATTGAGCACCGCGCAGCGTGCCGACGTGTCCAAGCGTGAAGTCACCATCATGGGCGACAAGAGCACACCCTACAGCGTGCTGAAGAAAATCATGTCCACCTGCACCGAAGCCGACTACGGCAAGGTTTCGCTCGCCGTGGTCGAGCGCGAACGGGCGGCCACTTAAATGTCCGCCGCCAATCCCGCGCAGCGCGAAGTCGCCGAAGGTCTGCCTCCGTATTTCCGGCGCTATGATCTGCCCTGGTCGCCGAGCGAGGAGATGGAGCGGCGCTACCGCGTCATCCTGCGCAATCTCGCGATCCTGTTCGTCGTTTGCGCCGTGCTCGTGACGTTCTTGCCGCGGCAGGAACGCGTCACCAACACCGAGTCCCTGCCGGAGCGCGTGGTGAAGCTGATCGCGGAGCCGCCCCCGCCGCCGCCGCCGCCGCCGAAGCCGAAGCCGATCGCCGAGCCGGTCAAGCCGACGCCCGTGCCCAAGGTGGTGGATGCGCGCGCCAAGGCGTCGAAGAGCGGCTTGTTGGCCAACATGGATCAGCTCGCCGCGCTGCGCGACGTCAATCTCGACAAGTTCTCGAAGAATCAGGCGAAGACCAACGACCCGGGCGACGTCAGCGTGGTGCAGCGCTCCATGATCACCTCCAAGGTGGGCAGCACCAGTGGCGGCATCGCGACCTCGTCGATCAGCAGCGGGCTGGCGGCGGGTTCCGGCTCGCTGCATGGCATCTACACGACCGAGGTGAGGGATCCTTCGCTCGCCGCGGGCAACCGCACCACCCGTTCCGGGGGCAGCGGCAAGGCCTCGCGCAGCGCCGAAGAGGTGGCGCTGGTGTTCGACAAGAACAAGGGTGCGATCTACGCGCTCTACACCCGGGCGCTGCGCGACAAGCCGGCTATGCAGGGCAAGGTGGTCGTCGAGCTCACGATTGCGCCCTCCGGGGACATCACCGCCGTGCGGATCGTGTCGAGCGAGCTGAGCGATCCGGAATTCGAGGCCAAGCTCAAAGCCCGCATCCAACTGTTCAAATTCGAGGCCAAGGATGTGGCGCCGCTTACAACCACCAAACCTATCGATTTTTTCCCCGCCTGATGAACATCCAATCCGAAATCGATTTCTTCAGCGACCTGGGATTGATCGACAAGGTCCGATTCATCACCCGGCTGATCTGTGAAGTGTCGGATGAGGCCAAGGTCGGGGACGGCGACGATGTGGCGCGCCTGAAATTCTGCAACGAAATGAACCAACGGCTGGCGCGTTTCGGTCACCAGATCCTCAGCGAGGACGCCGCCCGTCCGGCGGACGACGTCATGATCCGCATGCTGCTGGGCGCGCGCACCGACAAGGCTGCGGAGCGGCTGATGCAGAACGCCTACCGCCGCGTGCTGACCGGCTTCGAGAGCTTCGATACGACCGTGCTTCTGAGCACCCGATAGCGGCGAAATTCCGCGGCGTTGTGGCGGTACGCCCCAACAATCTCATAATATGCGCCGTCGAATCGAAGAGCCGGGTCTCACGTACCGCCAAACGGGTCTCATGTACCGCCAAAGCATCCAGTTCCCCGTCAAGGACGCCGCGCTACGCGAGGACGTGCATGCGCTCGGCGGTTTGATCGGCGAGACGCTGCGCGATCAGGGCGGCGACGCGCTGTTCGAACTCGTCGAGGGCGACCGTCTCGCCGCCATCGGCCGGCGCGAAGGCGGCGAGGCGGCGGGGGCCGAACTGCAGTCCCGCACCAACGGGCGCTCGCCGACCGCGGCCAGCGATCTGACGCGTGCCTTCTCGATCTGGTTCCAGGCGGTCAACACGGCCGAAAAGGTGCATCGCGTGCGCCGCCGCCGCCAATATCTCAGCGACTCGAGCACGGTGCAGCCGGGGGGCATCGCCGATTGCATCGCGCGGCTGAAACGCGAGGGCATGTCGCTCGCGCAGGCGCTGGAGCTGATCGAATCGATGAGTATAGAGCCGGTGTTCACCGCGCATCCCACAGAATCGACGCGCCGCACCATCATGCGCAAGCAGCAGCGCATCGCGCAGGATCTGCTCGACCGGCTCAACCCGGCGCTCGCCCCGGCGGAACTCGACACCCTGTGGGCAAGGGTGCGTCTCGAGATCACGACGATCTGGCAGACCGAGGACCATCCACGCGAGAAGCTCACGGTGGCCGACGAGCGCGAGCACGTGCTGTTCTACCTGGTCGACATCCTGTACCGCGTCGTGCCGCTGTTTTACGAAGAAATCGAGGCCGCATTGGCGCGCGCCTACGAGGTCCCCGCGGAGTCGATCGATGTGCCCAACATCCTGCGCTTCGGGTCATGGGTGGGCGGCGACATGGACGGCAATCCCGACGTGCACGGCAAGACCATACGTGAAACCCTGCAGCGGCACCGTCAGCTCGTCATCTCCACCTATTTCGCCGAGTGCAAACAGCTGGCCGAAGCGCTCAGCCAGAGCGCCCACCGGGTCGGCGTGAGCGCCGATCTGGCCGGGCGCATCGTGACGTATTCGGCGCTGCTGCCGGTCTCGCAGGCGCTGGCTCCGGCGAGGCATGACCGGATGCCCTACCGGGTGTTCTTCGGCCAGATCGGCGAACGCCTGAAGGCCTCCTACGAGGCACGTCCCAACGGCTACCAGAATTCCGAGGAACTGCTCGCCGACATCAGGATTGCGGCCCAGAGTCTCATCGAGAATCACGGCAGGCACGCGGGCCATTTCCTGGTTCGCCGCTTCATGCGCCGGGTGAGAACCTTCGGCTTCCATCTGGCCGCCCTGGACATCACGCAGCACGCCCGGGTCCACGATGAGGTCATCGCACAGGGCCTCGGAGCGCCGCAGTGGGCGTCGCTGGGCGCGGGCGAGCGGCTGAGCCGGCTGCGCGACCTGCTCGCACGCGACCAGGGCCCGACGGCGCCGCTCGATGCGGGCGGCAGGCGCACGCTGTGGGTGTTCGAGGCCATCGCCCGGGCGCGCAGCAAATTCGGATCCCACTCGATCGGCGAATACATCGTGAGCGGCGCACAGGGGCCGGAGGACGTGCTGGCGGTGCTGCTGCTCGCGCGCTGGGCGGACATCACCGACAAGCACACCGGTCAGTGTCCGCTCGACGTCGCGCCGCTGCTCGAATCGATCGATTCATTGGAGCGTGCCGGGCAGATCCTGCGCGAGCTGCACGACGAACCCGCCTACCGGCGGCATCTGGCGGCGCGCCGCAATCGCCAGGTGGTGCTGCTCGGCTACTCGGACACCAACAAGCTGGGCGGCATCGCGGCCTCGCGCTGGGCCGTGCACGTCGCGCAGTCGCAGCTGATCGAGGCTGCGCGCGAAGCCGGCGTCACCGTCACCATTTTTCATCAGCGCGGCGGCACGTCGGCGCGCGGCGGCGGCCGCACCGAACACCTGGTCGAAAGCGCGCCGCCCGGGGCGGTGCACGGCGTCCTGCGCTTGACCGAGCAGGGCGAGGTGGTGAATCAGCACTACGGCCTGCGGCCGATCGCGATGCGCACCCTGGAGCGGACATTCGCGGCCGTGGCACTCGCGAGCGCACACGCCGGACAGCCGCCGGTTCCGCCGGAGCAGCGCGCCGCGATGCACACCATCGCGACCAAGAGCAGCGAGGCGTATCGCCGGCTGGTGTTCGGCGATGCGCGGTTCTTCGAATTCTTCAGCGCCGCCACCCCCCTCGATGTCATCGAGCGGATGCACATCGGCTCGCGCTCGGCGCTGCGTGCCGGCGCGGAGGGGATCGTCGCCCTGCGGCCCATTCCATGGGTGTTTGCCTGGACCCAGAGCCGCCACATGTTGCCCGGCTGGTACGGCATCGGCAGCGGATTGCGGGCCGCCGTCGAGGCGCACGGGGAAGCCGTGCTCGGCGCCATGCTGGTGCATTGGCCGTTCTTTGGTCATCTGCTCGACGACGTCGAGGCCATGCTGGCGCGAACCGACCTGCAGATCGCGACGTACTACGACGCGTTGTCCGGGGGCACCTTGCGTTCCATGGCGGAGCCGATCAGGGCGGAATACGATCTGACCGTGACACACGTCCTGCGGCTGCGCGGCTGCGCCCGGCTGCTCGACGGCGACCCGACCCTGCAGCGCTCGATCACACTGCGCAACCCGTACATCGATCCGATGCACCTCATGCAGGTGGATCTACTGAAGCGCTGGCGCGCCACCCTGCGCCGCGACCCGGAATTGTTCGGCGCGGTGCGCGCCACCATCAGCGGCATCGCGCAGGGGCTGCAGGCGACGGGATAGCAGGGCGCCTTGCATGACCGCGCGGACCAGCTCAGCATTCTGGTACGTTGACGGCCAGTCCGCCCTGCGATGTCTCCTTGTAAATCGTCGACATGTCGAGGCCCGTCTGCCGCATGGTCGCGATCACCTGATCGAGGGAGACCTTGTGCGAGCCGTCGCCGCGCAGCGCCAGCCGGGCCGCGTTGATGGCCTTGACCGACCCCATGGCGTTGCGCTCGATGCACGGGATTTGCACCAGACCCGCCACCGGATCGCAGGTCAAACCGAGGTTGTGCTCCATGCCGATCTCCGCGGCGTTCTCGATCTGCTCGTTGCTGCCGTTGAGCGCGGACACCAGCCCCGCCGCCGCCATTGAGCAGGCGACGCCGACCTCGCCCTGACATCCCATTTCCGCACCGGAGATGGAGGCGTTCTGCTTGTAGAGCATGCCGATAGCGGCGGCCGTGAGCAAAAAACGCATGACGCCATCGTCGTCGGCGCCATTCTCGAAGCGCCGGTAGTAATGCAGCACGGCCGGGACGATGCCGGCCGCACCGTTGGTGGGCGCCGTGACCACCTGACCGCCCGCCGCATTCTCCTCGTTCACCGCCAGTGCGTAGACGTTGACCCAATCAAGGGCGTGCATCGGACTCAACGGGTCGCCGCTCATCAGCTGGCGGTACAGCTTGGGCGCGCGGCGGCGCACGCCGAGGACGCCGGGCAGCAACCCCTGGGCGTCGAAGCCGCGCCGCACGCAGTTCTGCATGACCTGCCAGATGCGCGCCAGCCCCGCGCGCACGTCGGCTTCGGCGTACCAGGTGCGTTCGCGACAAAGCATCAACTCGTGGATCTCCAGCCCCTGGCGTCGCCCGTGCTCGAGCAGGCGCGCGCCGGAATCGAATTCGTAGGGTGTCGCCGCGCGTACCGCGGCGGCGTCCGCTTCCTCGCCGGCGCGCACCACGAAGCCCCCGCCCACCGAGTAATATTCCTCGCGCGCCAGCAGCGAGCCGTCCGTATCGTGCGCGCTGAAACGCATGCCGTTGGAATGCCCGGGCAGCACCTGATCGAAATGAAACAGCAGATTCAACGGCTCGTCGAAGGCGATCTCGCGACGGCCGGCGAGGTTGATGCGGCCGCTGCCGCGGATGCGCTGCAAGGCTGGCTCGATGAGCGCCGGATCGATGCTGTCCGGACTGAAGCCCTCCAGCCCCAGCAGAATCGCCCTGTCGGTGCAGTGCCCGCGCCCGGTGAGCGCGAGCGAGCCGTACAATTGAGCCGACACCTGCGCGGTGCGCTCCAGCAATCCGCGCCCATCGAGCAGTTCGACGAAGCTGCGCGCCGCATTCATCGGACCCATCGTATGCGAACTCGAAGGGCCGATCCCCACCTTGAAAATATCGAAGACGCTTAAGGTCATCCGGTCATTCTTGCACGCATTTCCCGGTATTAAAGTGCTAAAATCGCGGCCGGGTTTCCGGGGGGTGGGCATGAAACAATCAACATTCCATTTGGCGGCGCTTGTGTCGGCGCTGCTGCTCGTACCGGCGGCTCCTGCGGCTGCCGCGGGCGTACCGGCCTTCCTCAGGGCGGCCGTGGCGGATCCGTCCCGGCCGGCGGCGGACACGGAGCGGGACGCAAATCGCAAGCCGGCCGAGACGCTGGCATTCGTCGGCCTCAAGCCCGGCGAGACGGTGGCCGAACTGTTGCCGGGCGGGGGCTACTTCACGCGTATCCTCAGCAAGGCCGTCGGCCCCACCGGGCATGTGTACGCCTTGGTGCGACCGCGGCCGCCGACCGCGCCGGCGGACGCCCCGGATCCTGCGGCCAAGATCAATGCCATCGCCGCGGAATCGGGCTATGCCAACCTGAGCGTGCTGGTGCAGCCGCTCAGCGCCGTGAGCGTGCCGGCGCCGGTCGATCTGGTATGGACCTCGCTGAATTATCACGATCTGCACAATGTGCCGGACTTCGACATGGCGGCTTTCAACAAACAGGTGTTCGATGCCTTGAAGCCGGGCGGCATCTTCCTGGTGTTGGATCACGCCGCGCAGGCCGGTTCAGGCGTGCGCGATACCGGAACCTTGCATCGGATCGACGCCGACGTGGTGAAAAAGGAAGTCCTGGCGGCGGGTTTCGTGCTGGCGGGGAGCAGCGATCTGCTGCATCGAACCGATGACCCTCACACCGCGCGCGTATTCGATGCCTCGGTTAAGGGAAAAACCGATGTTTTCATATTAAAGTTCCGTAAGCCTGCCGCAACGCACTAACCGAGGGGCGCCTGGCGGCGAACTCCCACGGCTTTGGGCTGTCAACCCATGCGTGCCAAAGACGTTGCACGCTGTTATATCGGTAGAGGAACTCATGAAATCGATCGACATCACCCGGATCGCCGGTGCCGGTATGCGCTACGGCGCCCCGCTGTTGGGATTCGCCCTGTTGGCCGCCTGTGTGGCTCCGCCCGTGCGCACCGTGGCGGTGGCGCCGCCGCCGCCGCCGCCCAAGGTTTTCGTCTATCCGGCCAATGGTCAGAGCCCGGAACAATTGGAGCGGGACCGTTACGAATGCCATGTCTGGGCCGTGCAGCAAACCGGCGTCGATCCCAGCCGCGAAGATGCGCGTCCGTATGAGCGTGTGGTGGTCCAGCCGGCCCCGGGTGCGGGCACGGTGACGGGCGCCATCGGTGGCGCGATCCTGGGCTCGATCATTGCCGGCCCGCGGGCAGCCGGCGCGGGGGCCTTGTTCGGCGGTGCGACCGGCGCCATCGTCGGGGCGAGCGCCGATGCCAACGCCCAGGCGCAGGCGCAGCAGGCTCAAGGCCAGATCAGCCAGCGTCAGGCATCCGACATGGCGCGTGCCCAGTCCTATCGACGGGCGATCGGCGCCTGCCTGGAAGGCCGCGGCTATACGGTCAGTTGATCCAATGAGCCGCCCGTGCGAGTGACCCTGACCGCGCGTCTGGCGCTGCTCGCAGGGCCCCTGGCCTTGGGATGGGCATTGCAGGCGAGTGCCGACGAACGCGATCATGATCATGCGCCTGCCCGCCAACATGCCGAGCAGCATCCCGGCGCCGGCCGGCCGGCGGATGGCGCGCGCGCGCCTGCCGTGCGACGGGATGTGGATGCACGCGGCCAGGTGTTGGACGGCCGTTACAATCACGGCCATTACTACCCGGCATTCGGCACCGTGAGGGCCTCGCTACCGGTCGATTACCATCCCTACTATCACGCCGGCGGGCGCTATTATTTCAGCGGCGGCATCTGGTACGCGCCGCGCGGCCCCGGTTTCGTGGTGGTGCGACCGCCCGCCGGTTTGGTCATCACGGTATTGCCTCCCTACTATTCGACGGTTTGGTTCGGGGGCATTCCGTACTACTACGCGGACGACGTTTACTACACCTGGCAGCCCGCCCAAAACGGCTATGCGGTCGTGGATCCGCCGGACAACGCCGACCAGCCTTCGGCCGCTCCGCAGGACTCCGGTCCCGGCGGCGGCGCGCAGGATGATCTGATCATTTATCCGAAGAACGGCCAGAGCAACGACCAGCAGGCCGCCGACCGCTACGAATGCCACAACTGGGCAAGAGGACAAACCGGATTCGATCCGACCCAGGCTGGCGGCGGGGTTTCGGGCGACGTGGATCGGGCCCGCAACAACTACGAGCGGGCCATGTCGGCTTGTCTGCAGGCTCGCGGCTATCAGGTGAATTGAACCAGAGGGCCGTGGGTGTGGGTGTAATCCTACGAGCCCCGTAGCCGCGCACCGATGGCGGGCGGCGGCGCGGGGCGGCATGCTGCGCCCATGATTTGCGAGAACGTGCCTTCTTATCCGAGTCCGGATCAGCCGCATGAAGCGCCCTATGATCCGCCGCAACCGGATCCGGAAGCCGAGGACGAGAAGCCGCCGAGCCGTTCGGGGTGTGCATAGACGTTGCAGTGCGCATCGCGCAGGAATCCCACGAGCGTGAGGCCGGCGGCGGCCGCTAGATTGACCGCCAGGCTCGATGGAGCGCCGATGGCGGCGAGCAGCGCCACCCCGGCGCGCAGCGCCTTTTGCACCAATTCGAAGCTGGCGCGGCCGCTCAACAGCACGATGCGGTTCGCGAGCGGCAATTCCCCCGCCAACAGGCGCTCGCCGACGAGCTTATCGAAGGCATTGTGACGGCCGACATCCTCGGCGATTGCCAGCAACGATCCACTGAGGTCGAACAGCGCCACGGCATGAATGCCGCCGGTGGTGCCGAACCGGGTTTGCGCCTCGCGCATGCGTGCCGGCAGGCGCAACAACACCGGCAGCTGGGCTTGGGCCGTGCCGAGGATACGGGTGGCCGCGGCACGCGCGATCGCAGCATCGAGTCCGGTGGTGCCGCACACCCCGCAGCTCGAGCCGGCCGAGAAGCGCCGCGCCGGCGTCACCTCGATCATCACCCCCGGCCGCAGGCGCACGTTCACCACATTGGGCCGGCGCGTGCCCGATTCGATCGCATCGATATCCGATGCGTGTTGGATGATCCCCTCGCCATACAGCAGTCCGGCCGCGAGGGCCTCATCGTCGCCCGGAGTGCGCATGGTGGTGCCGAAGGACGCCGGTTCACCGCCCAACGCGGGGTGATGCAGCTGGATCTCCAAGGGGGCTTCGACGGCCACCCGGTCATCGGCGGCCACCCAGCCGCCTTGACCGGCCCGCCAGACCCGCAGGCCGAGCGTGCCGGCGGCGGCAGACTGCGCCGGTTCGAGGGGGTCGGGTATGGTCATTGCCGCGCCATGGGTGAATTTTGCCCGTATACCTCCCCAATGATACCGTTCAGCCATCGCCGCACACCATGAATAGGAGTCATCGGATGTCGAAATCCACGGATCTGCTGGCCCGCCAGGAAGCGGCCTTACCCCAGGGAGTCTCTTCCAAGGGCGTGTACGTCGCCAAGGCGATGAATTCCGAGGTGTGGGACGTGGAAGGCCGCCGCTACATCGATTTTGCGGCGGGCATCGCCGTGCTGAACACCGGACATCGGCATCCACGCGTCATGGAGGCGGTGGCGAATCAGGCGCAGGCCTTTGCGCACACCTGCTTCCATGTGCTGCCGTACGAGTCCTACATCCGCCTCGCCGAGCGGCTCAACGCGCTGGCGCCGGGGAATTTCGCCAAAAAGACCCTGTTCTTGAACTCCGGCGCCGAGGCCGTCGAGAACGCGATCAAGGTGGCGCGCTGCCACACCGGGCGCACCGGGGTGATCGCATTCTCCGGCGCCTTTCACGGCCGCACCCTGATGGCGCTGGCCCTCACCGGCAAGGTGTCGCCTTATAAGCGCGGCTTCGGGCCGTTTCCCGCTGAGGTCTATCACGCCGAATTTCCGCAGCCCTATCGCGGCATGACCACGTCGCGGGCTCTGGCCGATCTGGACCGATTGCTGCACAGCGACATCGATGCCGGATCGGTTGCGGCCATCATCATTGAACCGGTGCAGGGCGAGGGCGGCTTCAACGTGGCGCCCCCGGATTTCCTGCGGGCGCTGCGCCGGCTCTGCGACACCCAGGGCATCGTGCTCATCGCCGACGAGGTGCAGGGCGGCCTGGGGCGCACCGGCAAGATGTTCTCCATCGAGCATTCCGGCGTGATTCCCGACCTGATCGTCACCGCCAAGGGCTTGGGCGGCGGATTGCCGCTCTCGGCGGTGACCGGCCGCGCCGCCATCATGGATGCGGCGCAGCGCGGCGGTCTGGGAGGCACCTATGGCGGCAACCCGCTCAGCCTGGCGGCGGCTCACGCGGTGCTCGACGTCATCGAAGCCGAAGATTTGTGCGCCCGGGCGACCGGCATCGGTCAGCGCATGCGGGCGCGCCTCGAGACCCTCGCGAAGCAGTTGCCGGCCATTGGCGATGTGCGCGGCCTCGGCGCCATGATGGCGTTCGAACTGGTCAAGGATCGCGACACCCGGGAACCCGACGCCGCGCTCACCGCCGCGATCCTGGCGCAGGCCGAGCAGCGCGGTTTGATCCTGCTGTCGTGCGGCGTGTCGGCCAACGTCGTGCGCCTGCTCGCGCCGCTCACCATTCCGGACGCCGTGCTCGAGGAGGGACTGGACATCCTGGTCGAGTCCGCCAAGCAGGCCTGCGGTCTGCAGTCCGTGAGGGCCGCGTAAGGCGCCGATGAATACCCTAGCCGACCGCCCGCGGGCGAAGTCCTTGAGCCCGCTGCGGGCGCTGCTGCCGTTCCTGCGGCCGTATCGCGGGGTGCTGGCCGCCGCCATGGCGGCGCTGATTTTCGCCTCCGCGGCGATGCTGGCGCTGCCGGTGGCCCTCCGACAGCTCATAGACCACGGCATCGCGGCCAAAAACCCGGGCACCATCAATCTGTATTTCATCGGCTTTCTCGCCGCGGCAGTGGTCTACGGCGGGTTCGCGGCGCTGCGCTTCTATCTGGTCACCTGGCTCGGCGAACGCGTGGTCGCGGACGTGCGCACCGCGGTCTACCGTCGCGTGGTGCGCATGGATCCGACGTTCTACGAGGTCACCCGCACCGGCGAGGTGCTGTCGCGGCTGACCACCGACACCACCTTGGTACAGGCCATTGCCGGCGTCAATCTGTCCATCGTCCTGCGCTCCACGTTGAGCCTGGTGGGGGCGCTGGTCATGCTCGGCCTGACCAGCGCCAGACTGATGGGCGTCATCCTGGTGCTGATCCCCGTCGTGGTCGTGCCGCTGATCGTGATCGGCCGCCGAGTGCGCGGCCTGTCGCGCGCATCCCAGGATCGCATCGCCGACACCAGCGGTCTGGCGGACGAGACCTTGAACGCGATCCAGACGGTGCAGGCCTTCACGCTCGAGGAGCTGCAGAGCGAGCGCTATCGTGTCGCGGTCGAGCATAGTTTCGACATCGCGGTGCGGCGCACGCGGGTCCGGGCCCTGCTCACGGCCCTCGGCGTCATGCTGGTTTTCAGCGGCATCACCATCGTGCTGTGGCTGGGCGCGCGCGCGGTGCTCGCGGGCACGATGACCAACGGCCAGCTCGGACAGTTTCTGCTGTACGCGGTGTTCGTGGGCACCTCGGCCGCCGCACTGACTGAAATGTGGGGCGAGGTGCAGCGGGCCGCCGGTGCCATGGAACGGCTCAGCGAGCTGCTGGAGGCGCGCCCGGCGATCCGCCCGCCGCCGCAGCCTCTCGAGCTGCCGGCGCGCATCACCGGCAGAATCCGCTTCGACAACGTGACCTTCCGCTATCCGTCCCGGCCCGAGACCGCCGCGCTGGCAAATTTCAGCCTCGACGTCGTCCCCGGCGAGACCATCGCCTTCGTCGGCCCGTCAGGAGCGGGCAAGAGCACGACCTTCCAGCTGCTGCTGCGCTTCTACGATCCGGATTCGGGCCGGCTGCTGATCGACGAGCGGCGGCTGGTGGACCTGCGACCCGAGGATGTGCGCTCCCAGATCGGCCTGGTGCCGCAGGATACGGTGCTGTTCGGCGCGAGTGCGCGGGAGAACATCCGCTATGGGCGCCCCGACGCAACGGAAGCGGAAATCGAGGCTGCGGCGCAGGCCGCCGCCGCCGACGAATTCCTGCGCAAGCTGCCGCAGGGCTACGACACGTTCCTCGGCGAGCGCGGCACGCGCCTGTCCGGCGGCCAGCGGCAGCGCATCGCATTGGCGCGCGCCATTCTCAAGGATCCGCCCATCCTGCTGCTCGACGAGGCGACCAGTTCCCTCGATGCGGAGTCCGAACGGCTGGTCCAGCAGGCGCTGGAGAAGCTCATGCAGGGGCGCACCACCATCATCATTGCGCATCGGCTGGCGACGGTGCTGAAGGCCGATCGCATCGTGGTGATGGACCACGGCCACAAAGTTGCGGTCGGCACGCACGCGGAGCTGCTGCTGCAGAGCCCGCTGTATGCAAGGCTCGCGGCTCTGCAATTCGCCGTGGTGGGTGCCGAGGCGGAGGAGGCGGCCGTGGTTTGAGCCGCGGGGCGCCTCCGGCCGGCCCGCGGGCTCAATCGGCGTCGGGCGCTATGCGCCGCGCGCTGAAGAAGCCGCGGTCATACGGCGGCGCGCTCAGCGAGTCGATGCGCACGCGACCGCCGCTGGAGGGCGCATGGATGAAACGCTCCCCGCCGACGGCGATCCCGACGTGCAATTCCTTGTGTGACAGGTGCATGAATACGAGATCACCCGCGCGCACCGCGGCGCGCGCCACCGCAGTGCCGCTGGCGAGCTGTGCCGCCGCGGTCCGCGGAACCTCGAGACCGGCCCTGCGGGCCGCGTAATACACCAGGCCGCTGCAATCGAAGCCGCCCGGGGCGAAGCCTCCGTATCGATAGGGCTGGCCGAGCATCATGGTCGCGGAATCCACCAGGGCCGGTGCGCCGTGGCGCACGGGCGGTTGCGCGGCGCAGGCGGCGAGCGCCGCCATCAGTGTCAGGATGAGTACGGCTCTGGCCACTTGGGCGGCAACACAGGGCGGTCAGGCCGGATTCCCGGCCAGCGTGGTGGCGAAGGCTGCGCCCACGATGCCCGCCTGCGCACGCAGCGCGCCGATGCGCACAGGCGATTCGCAGCGCAGCTTGTCCAGGAATTTCCCGGGCTCCTCGGTGATACCGCCGCACAGCACGATGAGGTCCGGCCACAGCAGCGCATGCAGCTCCCGCAGCACCATGTTCAGCTGCTCCGTCCATTCATCCCAGCTCATCTTCTGATCGACCTTGGTGCGTCCCGATGCACGCACCTCGGCTTCACGCCCGGAAACCTGCAGATGGCCGAGCTCCGTGTTCGGCACCAGCCGTCCGTCGATGAACAGCGCACTGCCGATGCCCGTGCCCAGGGTCAGCAGGAGCACCGTGCCGGACACGCCGCGCGCGGCCCCGTAGCGCAGCTCCGCCAGGCCGGCTGCGTCCGCATCGTTGATGGCATACACCGGCCGGCGCAGGTGTTCGGTGGCGAGCTTCGCCAGAGGCTGGCCGATCCAGGCCTTGTTCAGATGCGCCGCCGTCCGCACCGTGCCGCGCACGATCACACTGGGAAATGCGAGACCTATTGCATGATTTCCGGGCACGTCTGCGACGACCGTCGCAATTGCGGCCAGCAAGGTGGCTGTAGAATCCTGCGCAGGCGTGGGTGTGCTGTACCGTTCGCCGGCAAATTCGCCGGTCTGAAGGTCCACCAGTCCGCACTTGATCGACGAGCCACCCACATCGACGCCAATGGCAAATGATGAGGCATTCATCGAATCGGTACCCTTAAGGTTCCGCCCCGCGGATGAGGCGAGCCTTTATAATAACCGCTAAACCGAGCACCCTGAACAACTAAAGTATGCGTAAACACGACGAAGCCAAAGCGGTGAAGTCCGCCCCCAAGCAATTCACGACCCGCCGCAACGTCGCCTTGCAGCCGGGAATGCTGCATCTGGCCCTGCTCGATCGCCTGACCCGCGCCCTCGGCAAGGATCCGGAAACGGCGACGCCGCGCGACATCTACGATGCGCTGTCGCTCGCGGTCCGTGAGGAACTCGGATTGCGCTGGCTGGCCACGCAGCGGCGCGTCGCCAAGGCCCGCGTCAAGCGCGTCTGCTACCTGTCGGTCGAATATCTGCCAGGCCGCTCCTTGATGAATGCGCTGTCGAGCCTGGAGGGAGACTTCGTGCAGGAGGCGCGCACGGCCCTGCGCGGCATGGGCTACGATCTGGATGACATCGCAGCCCAAGAGGTCGATCCGGGCCTCGGCAACGGCGGTCTCGGCAGGCTGGCGGCCTGTTTCCTGGATTCCCTCGCGACGCTGCAGTATCCGGCCATCGGCTACGGGATCCGCTACGACTACGGGATCTTCACCCAGATCATCGGCAGCGACGGCGGCCAGCGCGAGGTGGCGAGCAGTTGGCTGCGCTTTCGCAATGTGTGGGAGACACCGCGCGCGGACGTGCGTTACACGGTGCGCTTCGGCGGCCGCAGCCTGGCTCCGGAGGGCGGCGATGCGAGCATGCCGCACCGGTGGGTGGACACCACCGACGTGTATGCCGTGGGCTTCGACCAGTTCATCCCCGGCAACCGCAGTCCGACGGTCAATCACCTGCGTCTGTGGTCGAGCCGGGCCATCACGCCGTTTCGCATTGAAGCCTTCAATGCGGGCGATTATTCCGCTGCGGTTCAGGAACAGGTGGAGGCGAAGAACCTGTCACGCGTCCTGTACCCCGATGACTCGACTCCGCAGGGCAAGGAGCTGCGCCTCAAGCAGCAATATTTCTTCGTGAGCGCCAGCCTGCAGGACATGCTGGTGACGCATCTGAGCGAAGGCCGTTCGCTCGAGTCGCTTCCCGATTCGATCGCAATCCAGTTGAACGACACCCACCCCACCGTCGCGGTCCCCGAGCTGATGCGGCTGCTGATCGACGAACACGGCATGCCGTGGGCGGAGGCCTGGAAGATAGCGTGCGCCGTGATCGCCTACACCAATCACACACTGCTGCCGGAGGCGCTCGAGACCTGGCCGGTGGCCATGTACCGGCGGCTGCTGCCGCGGCACCTGGAGATCATCTATCTGATCAACCGGGATTTCCTGAAAATCGTCGAATCGAGGTATCCGGGCGACCTCGACCGGCAACGGCGCCTGTCGATAATCAGCGACGATTACGATCAGCGGATCCGCATGGCGCACCTGGCCGTCATCTGCAGCCATCGCGTCAACGGCGTCGCGCAGCTGCATTCGGATCTGATCCGCAGGCACCTGTTCCCAGAATTCGCGGAGATCTGGCCCGACAGGTTCATCAATGTCACCAACGGGATAGCTGTGCGCCGCTGGCTCAAGGAGTCGAACACCGGCCTGTCTGCCATGCTGACCGAACGGCTCGGATTCGCGTGGGAGAACGACCTGGAGGAGCTGGGGCGGCTGATCGGCGCGGCCGAGGATGCCGAATTCCGGCGGCGCTTTCGCGGCATCAAGCACACCAACAAACTGCATCTGGCCGACGAGGTCATGAGGCGGACCGGCGTGGAGATCGACGTCGACTCCCTGTTCGACGTGCAGGTCAAGCGCATCCACGAGTACAAGCGGCAGCTGCTCAATCTGCTGTACATCGTCACCCGCTACATGCGGATACGCGACAATCCCCGTGCCGAGGTGGTCCCGCGTACCGTAATATTCGCGGGCAAGGCCGCGCCCGGCTATGTCATGGCCAAATCGATCATCAAGCTCATCAACAACGTCGCCAGGACGATCGATGCGGACCGCTCCGTGCGCGACAAGCTGCGTGTTGCGTTCCTTCCGGACTACGACGTGTCGCTCGCCCAGAAAATCATGCCCGCGGCCGACCTGTCGCAGCAGATCTCCACCGCCGGCATGGAGGCCTCCGGCACCGGCAACATGAAGCTCGCCCTCAACGGCGCGCTCACCATCGGCACGCTCGACGGGGCCAACATCGAGATCCGCGATCACGTCGGCGCGGAGAACATCTTCATATTCGGGCTGACCTCGGACGAGGTTGCCGCCAGGCGCGCGGCCGGCTACCGCCCGCGCGAGGAGCTCGAGACCAACCGTGAATTGGCGGCCACGCTCGATCTGATCGCGTCCGGTTTCTTTTCACCGTCGCGTCCGGAGGACGCCAGGGCGGTCGTCGAGCGGCTGCTCGCCAACGACGAACCCTACCTGGTGCTGGCGGATTTCGCAGCCTATGCCCGGACACAGGATCTGGTCGACGATTTGTACCGGCAGGAGGATGCCTGGAGCCGCAAGGCCGTGCTCAACTGCCTGAGCATGGGCTTCTTCTCCAGCGATCGCAGCATCAGGGAATATGCCGATCGTATTTGGGCCGTCAAGCCGGTGATATGAACGCCAACTCAGCGCCCGACAGTGCGATCTCGGATTTCGATCTGTACCTGTTCGGCGAGGGAAACCACAACCGCATCTACGAAAGACTGGGCGCCCACGCCATGGGCGCCGTCGGCGCGCGCTTCGCGGTCTGGGCGCCGAACGCCGCGGGCGTGAGTGTCGTCGGGCCCTTCAATCATTGGGACGGCCGGTCGCATGTCATGCACAATCGCGGCGCGTCCGGCGTCTGGGAGCTCGAGATCCCGGAAATCGTGCCGGGAACCCTCTACAAATACGAGATACGCACGCGCGACGGGCACCTGTTCCTCAAGGCGGATCCCTATGGTTTCGCCATGGAATTGCGGCCCGGAAACTGCTCGGTGTTCACCTCGCTGGACGGTTTCGAGTGGCACGACGGTGAATGGCTGCATGCCCGGGACCAGCGCGACTCCGCCAGAAGCCCGCTGAACGCCTACGAGGTGCACCTCGCCGCCTGGCGCCGCCCGTGGGACACCCGGCAGCCGCCGTTCATGGGCTGGCGCGAAGCCGCGTCCCAGCTGATACCCTACGTCAAGGAGATGGGCTACACCCACATCGAGCTGATGGGCGTGGCGGAACATCCGCTCGACGCCTCCTGGGGCTACCAGGTCACCGGCTATTACGCGGCCACCTCGCGTTTCGGCTCACCGCACGATTTCATGTTCTTCATCGACAGCTGCCATCAGGCGGACATCGGCGTCATCCTCGACTGGGTGCCGGCGCATTTCCCGCGCGACGATCACGGATTGTCGCATTTCGACGGAACCGCACTGTACGAACATGCCGACTCGCGCCTCGGGGAGCACATGGAGTGGGGCACGAAGATATTCAACTACGGGCGCCACGAAGTGCGCAATTTCCTGGTGGCGAACGCGCTGTTCTGGATGGACCGCTACCATGTCGACGGGCTGCGGGTCGATGCGGTCGCCTCGATGCTGTACCTGGATTACAGCCGCAGGCCGGGGGAGTGGCTGCCGAACAGGCACGGCGGCCGGGAGAATCTCGAGGCGATTGATTTTCTGCGCCAGATGAATTCGATCGTCCACCGTGAATTTCCGGGCGCGCTGACCATCGCGGAGGAATCGACCTCATTCGCCGGCGTGACGCATCCGCCTGAACACGGCGGGCTCGGGTTCAATTTCAAGTGGAACATGGGCTGGATGAACGACACGCTGAAATACGTGGCGCTCGATCCGGTGTACCGGCGCTACAATCACCAGCTGATCACCTTCTCGTTCATGTATGCGTGGTCGGAAAAATTCATCCTGCCGATCTCCCACGACGAGGTGGTGCACGGCAAACGCTCCCTGCTCAGCAAGATGCCGGGCGATGATTGGCAGAAGCGGGCGAATTTCCGCCTGCTGATCGCGTATATGATTGCGCATCCCGGCAAGAAGCTCTTGTTCATGGGATCGGAATTCGGACAGTGGCAGGAATGGCGCGATTGGGAGCAATTGGACTGGTATCTGCTGGAGGACCCCGCGCACCGCAGCCTGCGGCTTTGTGCAATGGAACTGAACAACCTGTACCGCGCCAGTCCGCAGCTGTACGGCAGCGACTGCGATCACGAGGGATTCCGCTGGGCGGACCTGCACAATGCGGACGAAAGCGTCTGGGCGTTCCAGCGGCGATGCACCGGCCATGACAAGGGCGCTCCATATACCTGTGTGTTCAATGCGACACCGGTGCCGCGCGACGGTTACCGCGTCGGCGTCGCCGAACCGGGCGAGTACCGCAAGATATTCGATTCGGACGATGCGCGCTTCGGCGGCTCGGGATACAACCGTCAGACGCAGATCACCGCCGGCGAGCACGGTGCCCAGGGCTATGCGTTCTCGCTGCCGCTCGATCTGCCGCCGCTCGGCGCCATATTCTTCATCGGGCCGGTATAAATGAAGTCGATTCAAAAGGGGTCGCCCCGGCCCCTGGGGGCGACCTGTTCCAAGCGCGGCGTGAATTTTGCCCTGTTTTCGAGCGCGGCGGACCGGGTGGAGGTCTGCCTCTATGATGAGACGAGCGGCGAGGAGCTGTCGCGCCACGAATTGCCCGGACGCACGGGCAACACCTGGCACGGAATGGTGTCGTCGCGCCGCGCGCGACCCGGGACGCCGTATGCGTTCCGCGTGTTCGGGCCGAACGATCCGCAAAATGGTCTGCGCTTCGATCCGGACTCGCGGCTGATCGATCCGTGCGCCCGCCGGCTGTCCGCCGCGGCGCCGCTGCGGTCGCTGGTGGTCGAGCCGGGGTTCAAGTGGGAGGCCGACAGGCCTCCGTCCACGCCTTGGCGGGACACGCTGATCTACGAGCTGCACGTCAAGGGTCTCACACGGCTGCATCCGGCGGTGCCCGAGGCCTGGCGCGGCAAGTTCCTCGGACTGACGGTCGCACCGGTGATCGAGCATCTGAAGTCGATCGGTGTCACCGCCGTGGAACTGCTGCCGTGCCAGTCGTTCATCAGCGAGCAATTCCTGCTCGAGCGCGGCCTGCGAAATTACTGGGGATATAACCCGGTGGCCTGGTTTGCCCCAGCCGGCGAATATGCGGTGCAGGACCCGGTGGCCGAGTTCAAGACCATGGTGAAGACGCTGCATGCGGCCGGCATCGAGGTCATCCTCGACATGGTCTTCAATCACACCGCGGAGGGCAACGAAGGCGGCCCCACCTTGAACCTTCGCGGTATCGACAACAAGGCCTACTACCGCCTGATCAAGGAGGACAACCGCTATTACGAGAATCTCACCGGATGCGGCAACACCGTCAACTGTGAACACCCGCAGGTTCGCGCATTGATCATCGATTGCCTGAAATACTGGGTCGAGGAGATGCACGTTGACGGCTTTCGCTTCGACCTGGCAACCGTGCTCGCCCGCGATTCCGACGGCTTCAATGAAAACTCATCCTTCTTCAAGTCCCTGCGGGCGGAACCCTCGCTCGCCTACGTCAAACTGATCGCCGAACCGTGGGACGTGGGTCTGGGCGGCTACCAGCTCGGACGGTTTCCCGCGGGCTGGTCGGAATGGAACGACCGCTACCGCGATACGGTGCGTGGTTTCTGGCGTGGCGACCCGGGAAGGATCGGCGAATTCGCCGAGCGGCTGGCCGGATCGAGCGACATCTTCCGCCACAACGGCCGCAAGCCCACCGCGAGCATCAACATGATCACGGCGCACGACGGCTTCACGCTGTGCGACTTGGTTTCCTTCAACGAACGGCACAACGAGGCAAACCTCGAAAACAACGCCGACGGTCACGGCCACAACCTGAGCTGGAATTGCGGCACCGAAGGACCGACCGAGGATGCAGCGGTGCTGGCGCTGCGCAAGCGCCAGATGCGTAATTTCTGCGCGACGCTGTTTCTCTCGCAGGGAGTTCCGATGCTGCAGGCGGGCGATGAATTCGCGCGCACCCAGCGCGGCAACAACAACGCCTACTGCCAGGACAACGACCTGTCGTGGGTGGACTGGCGGCTGCGCAGCACCAACGCGGAGTTGTTGCAATTCGTGCAGCTGCTGGCGCAACTGCGCCGCCGCCACGGTGAATTTCGCCGCGAGACCTTCCTCAAGGGCGCTGCGGTGCGCGCCGCCGCCAAGGACGTCGCGTGGCTGCACATGCGCGGCGACGAAATGACGCAGGAGGACTGGCAGAATTCGGATCTGCGCGTGCTCGGCGTCTGGTTCGGAAAGGGCGGCAGCGCGGTCGGCAGGTTGCTGCTGCTGCTGAATGCCGGCGACGGCGCGGTGCAATTCCTTCTGCCCGAAGCGCCGCCGGGCGAACCGTGGATCCGGCAATTCGACACTGCGCAGGACGCCCTCGATCTGACCAGCCTGCGCAACATGCGCCACTATCCGCTCGCTGCGCGCAGCGCCGCGCTTTTGGAGTGCTAAGACGTGGACGGCGCGCTGATCGAGCGGCTCGCCCGGCTGCGCGGAGTCGGCGACGCATACCACGATTTCCGCGGTGCGCTGCATTACTTCAGCCTCGGGACCAAAGCCGGAATCCTGCGTGCCATGGGCTGTGCGGTCGACGACGCGGGTTCGTTGACCGCCGCCATCAGCGCGCTCGAGGTTCAGCGGTCACGCGGTCTGCTGCCGCCCGTGGTGGCCGCGCAGGGCGCGCGCATCGCCTTCGACATCAATGTCGCGGCGCGTGACCTCGGCGCCAGCCTGATCTGGTCGCTGCTGCTCGAGGACGGCACGCTGCACGAGGGCAGCGTGTCCACGGCCGCCTGTGCGGAGCAATGGCGCGGCGAGACGGAAGGAACGTGGGTGACGCGCCGCCGCTTCGAGCTGCCGCGGGAACTGCCCCCGGGGTATCATCAGTTCGATGCACGGCTGGCGGGCGGCGAGGCGCACCGCAGCCTGTTCATCGTATCCCCGCCGCTGTGCCACGAGCCGCCGCCCATCGTCGCCGGCCGGCGTCTGTGGGGCCTCGCGGTGCAGCTGTACACGGTGCGGTCCCGGAGCAACTGGGGCATCGGCGATTTCGGCGATC
Source organism: Gammaproteobacteria bacterium (assembly GCA_003137095.1). Taxonomy (GTDB): domain Bacteria; phylum Pseudomonadota; class Gammaproteobacteria; order Steroidobacterales; family Steroidobacteraceae; genus Bog-1198. The sequence goes on along the minus strand of PLET01000019.1, from coordinate 91,114 downwards.
TGCAACAGCTGATCAGATGGCTGGCGCCACGCGGCGCGGGATTCATCGGCTTGAATCCCCTGCACGCGCTGGCGCCGGCCGATCCGCTGCGGGCGAGCCCATACAGCGCTTCGAGCCGCCACTTCCTCAACATTCTGTACATCGCGGTGCCCGAGATCGCGGAATTCAAGGGCTGCGATGCGGCGCGCGCACGCGCCGCCGATCCGGCGTTCGCAGCGCGATTGGCCGCACTGCGCGCCAAGCCCCTGGTCGACTACGCCGGCGTCGCAGCCGCGAAGCTCGAGGTTCTCGGACTGTTGTATCGCGACTTCTGCGAGCGGCACCTGGGGGCGGACAGCGAACGTGCGGCGAATTTCCGCGCGTTCGTCGCCGCGGGTGGCCGCAGGCTGCAGATGCATGCGCTGTTCGATGCGCTCGACCGCCATTTTCACGCCACCCGGGGTTGCGCGTCCGGCTGGCTGAGCTGGCCGGAGGAGTACCGCGATCCGCTGCAGGGCGCGGCCGAGCGCTTCGCGCGCGAATATCCGCGCCAGGTGGAGTTTCATCTGTATCTGCAGTGGCTGGCCCACGGGCAGCTGACGGCGGCACAGTCGCTGGCGCGCAGCCTCGGCATGCCCATCGGCTTGTACGGCGATTACGCCGTGGGGGCCAATCCCTCCGGTTCGGAGACCTGGGCGGATCAGACCACCTACCGCATGGGTGCCGAAATCGGCGCACCACCCGACCCGCTTGCCCTGAAGGGCCAGGGCTGGGGCATTCCGCCGCCCGACCCTGTCGTGCTGGAAGCCCGGCATCTGCAGGGTTTCGTGAAGCTGATCGGCGACAACATGCGCTACTACGGCGCGCTGCGGCTGGATCACGTCATGTCCCTGTTCCGCCTGTGGTGGGTCCCGGCGGGCAGCCCGTCGACCGATGGGGCCTACGTGCACTATCCCTTGAATCAGCTGTTGACGGTGCTTGCGCTCGAGAGCGCGCGCAATGCCTGTCTGGTGGTCGGCGAGGATCTCGGCGTGGTGCCGGACGAGATGCGCGNNCACGACATGCCGACGCTGCGCAGCTATTGGGAAGGGCGCGACATCGGACTGCGCGAACGCCTGAATCTTTTTCCGAGCGCGCAGGTGCAGGCCGAAATCCTGCGCGAGCGCGGGCAGGACCGGGTTGCGCTGCTCGCCGCACTGAGGGAGCAGGGCCTCGCGCCGGCGCGGCCGTCCGCGGCGAACGAACCCTTCACCCCGGAGCTGGCACTCGCGCTGCATCTGTATCTTGCGCGCTCCGGTGCGGCGCTCGCCGCCGTGCAGATCGAGGACCTGCTCGGCATGACCGAGCCGGTGAACGTGCCGGGCACCTATCACGAATATCCGAACTGGCAGCGCAAGCTGACGCACGACGTCGAGGACATCATTGCGCGCGTCGATCTCGATGCGCAGTTCGCGGCGATCGGCGCGGCACGCCTGGCGGCACCGCAGTCCGGGCGACCTTAGTCACCCGGCCCCGGGAGTTCAGTGCGGCAATCCCCAATTGGCCGGTACGAACACATATCCCTCGGACGCCGCCGTGCGCAGATGGCCGATGCCCGGAAACGGCAGGTGCGCACCGCCCACCCAGTAGCCCTTGGCGGCCGCATCCGCGAAGATCTGCCGGCGTTGCGCCACCGCCGAGGTGGAGTCCGTGTCGAAGCGGATGGCCACCGACGGATCGGCGAACTGCACCGCGGCGACGTGCATGAGATCGCCCCACAGCAGCAGCTTGTTGCCGGCGCTTTCCACCACATACAGTGTGTGACCGGCGGTATGGCCGGGTGCCGCCACGGCACGCACGCCGGGCACCAGTTCGGCGTTGCCCTCGAACGGCTTGAACTTCCCGGCTGCGATGTACGGAGCGAGCACCTCCATGGCCCGCTTGAACCCCTCCTTGCGATCCGCCGGCGCCGCCTCCATGTTGGCCTTGCTCAGCCAGAAATCCGCCTCCGGCCGGGAGGCGCGTACCACGGCGTTGGGGAAGGCGCGTTGGCCGCCGCTCAGCAACCCCCCGATGTGGTCGCCGTGCATGTGGGTGATGTAGATCTCATCGACTTGTTCGGGCTGGTAGCCCGATGCCTTGAGATTCGCCAAGAGCATACCGGTGGTGGGTCCCATCGAGCCACCGGTGCCGGTGTCGATCAGGACCAGCCGCGTGCCCGTATTGACCAGAAAGCCATTGACGGAAGTCTCCACCGGATCCTTGAGGAAGAAGCGCGCCAGAGCGGCCTCGAGCGCCGGCGGCGAGATGCCGGTGAGCAGCTTGCCGACCGGCATCGGGAACGTGCCGTCATTGAGGGGTGTGACTTCGATGTCGCCGACCATCAGCCGGTAATAACCGGGCACCTGGGTTTTCTGCTGCGGCGCACCAGCCGGCGCCGGCCCCGGGAAACCGCACAACAGCACGGCGGCGAATGCGGCAAGGAATGCGCGCAGCTGAATCGATGTCATAAAGCCTCCCTCGGGTTCTCGATATACGCCGCTATTGTACGACGCCACGGCCGATCCGGCGCGCGTCGAGGATGCGCTGCAGGAACACGAGGTCGAGCCAGCGGCCGAACTTATGGCCGACCTCGCGAAAGTGCGCGACCTTTTCGAACCGCAACCGCTCGTGCATGCGCAGCGAGGCACCATTGGTGGCATCGACGCCGGCTATCATCACGTGCTTGCCGAGATTCGCCGCCTGCGGGATGAGGGCCTGCACCAGCGCGCTGCCCAGCCCGTGTCCGCGGCGCTCGGCGCGCACATGGACGCTGTGCTCGACGGTGTGCCGATAACAGGGCCACGCGCGAAATTCGCCGAATGACGCAAAGCCGTTCACGCGGCCGTCCTCGCAGGCGACCAGCACGGGATAGCCGCGCTCCAGCCGTCCGCGCCACCAGCCGCGCCGATCATCGAGGGTTACGGGCGATTCGCTGTACACCGCCGTGGTGTTGACAATGATCTCGTTGTAGATCTCGAGGATCATCGGCAAATCCGCCTCGATGGCGTCGCGAATGATCACGTCGCCGCAACCGCCCGCGCCGCCGCAGGCTGCGCCGCCCATTGCGCGCGCGCCGCCCAACACCACAGAACACCCGCGACCAGCACCGCGAACGGCACGATCCTCACGGCGGCCGCGAGCGAAGTCGCATCCGAGAGCGCGCCGATCAGGGGCGGGGACAGCACATCGCCCAGCAAGTGGATGGTGAACACGCTGAGCGCCACCGCCGATGCCCGCTCGGTCGGCGACACCAGATTGACGATGACGGCATTCACCGGACCGGTCGACACGAACAGCAACAACAGCGCCGCCACCATGCTGATCAGGTACAGCCGGGGCGACCCGGCCGTCAGGGCGACCCACACCAGCGGCACCGCTGCCAGGGTCGCGAAGGCCGACAGCCACAGCAGAGCCTGCCGGGAATATTTCGCGCAATAATCGCCCAGCCAGCCGCCGGCGAAGGTTCCGACGAAACCGGTGATGACGACCATGGCGCCGAAGCTGACGGTGGCCTGGGAGCGCGGCATGCCGCGCACCCGCTCCAGGAAGGCGGGCATCCAGGAGGCCAGGCCGCCCACCGCAAAGGTGTAGCCCGCGTATCCCAGGATGGTCAACAGATAGGCGGTGTTGCCGATCAGGTGCCGGTAGGTGGTGCGCACGGCCTCGGGTGCGCCGCCGCGCGGTGCGATGACCGCGCCGCCGGCGTCCTGCGTGCCGCGCGGCGGATCACGCAGCTTCAGGCAGAGCGCGGCGAGCACCAGCCCCGGCACACCCGCCACGAAGAACGCGGCGCGCCAGCCGAAATGCACATCCATCAAACCGCCGACCACGTAGCCGAGGGCCGAGCCGACGGGAATGGCACAGAAGAAGATCGCCATGACGCGGCCGCGCTCGGGCGCGGGAAAGTAATCCGCCAACAGGCTGGGGGCGATGGTGCCGTACGCAGCCTCGCCGATGCCGACCGTGGCGCGCGCCGCGAGCAGGGCGAGATAACTGCCGGCAAATCCCGACAAGGTGGTGGCGACGCTCCAGCAGGCTACACCGAAGGCGATCAAGCGGGGCCGCGAGCGCCGATCGCCGAGCACGCCGAACACCGGCGCGGTGAGCATGTAGACGATCAGGAAGCTGGTCATCAGGAACCCGAGCTTGAAATCCGACAGCGCTAGCTCGGAGTGCTTCAGGCTTTCGAACAGCGCCGAGACCACGAACCGATCCAGGTAATTGAACAGGTTGACGAACGCGAGGATCGCAAGTCCGAGACCCGCGGAGCTCCGCGCGCGCAATGGCAGATTCGGCATGGCGCGTTCAATAGTACCAATGCATGGCTGCATTTAGGTTTAAAGTTTCGCCCCAAACCATGTTGACGCCTGGCCAAAAGGGGCTGCTCGCCGCCGCAGCGTTGATTTTCACGCTGATCTGGTTCGCCCAGCTCGGCGGCCGCGCGCTGTACGATCCTGACGAGGGTCGCTACGCGGAGATACCGCGCGAAATGCTGAGCGGCGGCGACTGGGTGATTCCCCACCTGGATGGACTCGCCTACCTCGAGAAGCCGCCGCTGCAATACTGGATGACGGCGCTGGCCTACGAGGCATTCGGACAAAGCGAGGGCAGCGCGCGCCTGTTCACGGGCGTGTGTGGCTATCTGTCGCTGGTGCTGGTGTTTTTCACGGGGTCGCGGCTGTGGGGCTTTGCCGCCGGCCTGCGCGCCGCGATGCTCACGGCGGCTTCGACGCTGTTCGTGCTGCTGGGTCATCAGTTGACGCTCGACATGGCGCTGAATTTCTTCCTGCTGGCCTGCCTGGCCTGCTTCGTGGAGGCGCAACTGCGACGCGACAGCCCGCGCGCACAGCGCGCCTGGATGCTCGGCTGCTGGTGCGCCGCCGCGCTCGCCGTGCTGACGAAGGGCCTGATCGGCGTGCTGATCCCCGCGACGACGCTCGCGGTCTATACCATATGGCAGCGCGACTCCCGGGCCCTGCGCCTCAATGCCGGCTGGGGTTCGGCGCTGTTTGCAGCGATCGCGCTGCCGTGGTTCATCCTCGCGGCGCATGCGAATGCGGAGTTTCTGAAGTTCTTCTTCGTGCGCGAGCACTTCCAGCGATTCCTGACGCCGATCGAGCACCGCAGCGAGCCGTGGTGGTTTTTCATCGCGGTGCTGGCCGGCGGGATTCTGCCCTGGCTGCCGCAGGCGCTCGGCGCGCTCGGCCGGGGCTGGCGCGCATCGGCGCCGCGCGGCCGGTTCGATGCCGGGCGGCTGCTGTGGATCTGGTCCGTGTTCGTGCTGGTGTTTTTTTCATTTTCCGATTCCAAGCTGATCCCCTACATCCTGCCCGCCGTGCCGACGCTGGCGCTGTTGTGTGCGGGTGCGGGCGCCCTGCGGTGCAGGCCGCTGGCGGCCGGCGTGCTGCTGTCGGCCGCCGCGGGCGCCGGCGCGCTGGCCTATGCCGGCGGCGCATGGAGTTCGGGCGGCGGCCATGCGCTCTGGGTGCAGCTTGAGCCCGTGCTGCCATGGACGGGTGTGTTGTTGGCGGCGGCCGCAATCGGCGCCGCGACGCTGCTGCGCCGTGGGCACGCGCCGGCGGCCCTGGCGGTGCAGTGCACGGGCTGGTTCCTGGCAGCGGCGACGATTTTGGTGGGCGCCCAGCGGGCCGAGGCGCTCTACAGCAGCCGGGAGCTTGGCCTGGCACTCGAAGCGGCCGCGCCGGCTTCGGCTGCGCTATTCTCGGTGCAATGCTACGGTCAATCGCTGCCGTACTATGCCGGTCGCACGCTGTTGCTGGTCGACTACCGGGACGAATTCGATCTCGGCCTGCGGCAGGATCCCGCGCAGGGCATCGCGACCCTGGCCGAGTTCGCCAGTCGCTGGCGGGCCCTTTCCGACGGATTCGCCGTGATGCCAATGGCGACTCGCGATCGCCTTGCCGGCGAGGGCCTGCCGATGCACGAGGTGGCGCATTCCCATGACCGGGTGCTCGTCAGCCGTTAGCCTGTCTGAGCAGTCGGCGCGAGGTCTGCAACACGCACCTACACTTATGCCAAATGCGACCGGCGTAACGCTTCGCGCGCCTACGGCAGCGCCGCGCGTTATACACTTCCGGCCAGGCGAGTGTCGCTACGGCGATGTGCACCGTCATGGTGCGTGCCGACGGGTAAGTTTCAGCGGAGAGCAAGGGTGTCGATCCACGTTGCCTTGAATCATCTGACGCATTACCGCTACGACCGGCTGGTGGCCTTGAGTCCCCAGATCGTGCGGCTGCGTCCGGCTCCGCATTGCCGGACGCGCATCCTCGCCTACTCCCTCAAGGTGCAGCCGACCGGCCACTTCATCAATTGGCAGCAGGACCCGCAGTCCAATTACCTCGCGCGGCTGGTGTTTCCCGAACCCACCCGGGAGCTGCGCATCGAGGTCGATTTGGTGGCGGAAATGGCGGTGCTCAATCCCTTTGATTTTTTCCTGACGCCGAATGCCGAGAAATTTCCTTTCACCTATGAGCCGAATGAGCGGCGCGAACTCACCCCGTATCTCGTCAGGGCGCCGGCGCTCCCGCTCTTCTCCGATTACCTGGCCACGATCGCGCGCGAGCCGCGCCGCACGATCGATTTCCTGGTGGACATCAACCGCCGGCTGGCGGCCGACATACGCTATGTGATCCGTCTCGAGCCCGGCGTGCAATCGCCTGCGGACACGCTCGCGCTGCGATCGGGTTCGTGCCGTGATTCGGCCGCGTTGCTGGTCCAGCTGTTCCGCCATCTGGGTCTGGCGGCGCGCTTCGTCTCCGGCTATCTCATCCAGCTGGTGCCTGACGTCAAGCCGCTGGGCGGGCCGCCGGGGCCGTCGCAGGACTTCACCGACCTGCATGCGTGGTGCGAGGTGTACCTGCCGGGCGCCGGCTGGATCGGACTCGACCCCACATCCGGTCTGCTCACCGGCGAGGGTCACATTCCGCTGGCCTGCACGCCTGAACCCTCCGAGGCCGCGCCGGTCAGCGGCGCGGTCGACGAGTGCGAAACGCGCTTCGAACACCACATGAGCGTGCGCCGCGTCTGGGAGGCGCCGCGGGTGACCAGACCCTACAGCGACGCGCAGTGGCGGTCCATCGAAAAGCTGGGCCATGACGTCGATGCGCAGCTGAAGTCGCTGGACGTGCGGCTGACCATGGGCGGCGAGCCGACGTTCGTGTCCGTCGACAATCCGGACGCGGAAGAGTGGAACACGACGGCCCTCGGTCCGACCAAGCGCCGCTACGCCGCGGATCTGTTTCATCGGCTGAAGGGCAAATATGCGCCTCTCGGTCTCGCGCATTTCGGCCAGGGCAAATGGTATCCCGGCGAACAGCTGCCCCGATGGTCGTTGAATTGCTTCTGGCGCAAGGACGGGGAGCCGCTGTGGATCAATCCCGCGCTGGTCGCCGACGAGGCCAGGGACTACGGTGTCACGGATGCATCCGCGGCGCGCTTTCTGGAGCGGGTGGCCGCGGAACTCGGCTTCGATCCAAAATTCGTGTTTCCGGCCTATGAAGATGCATTCTACTACCTGTGGCGCGAGCGCCGTCTTCCCGTCAACGTCGACCCGTTCGATTCACAGCTCAAGGATCCCCTCGAGCGCGCTCGCCTGGCCAAGGTGTTCGAGCAGGGCTTGGACAACATCATCGGCCACGTGCTGCCGGTCTCGCGCACGCCCGACGGCCGCCGCTGGCAAAGCGGTCCGTGGTTTCTGCGCAGCGAGCGCTGCTACCTGGTTCCCGGCGATTCGCCGATCGGCTATCGACTGCCGCTCGATTCCCAGCCGTGGGCCGCGAGCGGTGATTATCCCTTCATTCATGCGCCCGATCAGTCGCGTGCGTTTGCGACGCTGCCGCGCCACGCCGACATCCGCCGCCAGTTCCGCGAACGGGATGCGGCGCGGGCGCCGCTGACGGCGGCGCAGATTCCCGCGACGCAGGAATCCGCCGGCTGGCTGACGCGCACCTCGATGTGTGCCGAGCCGCGCGGCGGCGTGTTGTACCTGTTCATGCCGCCGGTGCGCGAGCTCGAGGACTATCTGGAGCTGATCGGCGCGGTCGAGGCCGCGGCCGAGGCGCTGGATCAGCCCGTCATCATCGAGGGCTACGAGCCGCCGGTCGATCCGCGGCTGCGCAATTTCCGCGTGACTCCGGATCCCGGTGTGATCGAGGTCAATGTGCAGCCGTCGGCGGCCTGGGACGAACTCGTCGAGCGGACCACGCATCTGTACGAGGCCGCGCGCGAATCACGGTTGAGCACGGAGAAATTCATGCTCGACGGACGCCACGTCGGCACCGGCGGCGGCAACCACTTCGTGCTCGGCGGTGCGACCGCACCGGATTCGCCCTTCCTCAGGCGCCCCGACCTGCTGCGCAGCCTGCTCAGCTACTGGCACAACCATCCCTCGCTGTCCTATCTGTTCTCCGGACTGTTCATCGGCCCCACCTCCCAGGCGCCGCGCGTCGACGAGGCACGCAACGATTCGCTCTACGAACTCGAGGTCGCCTTCGGGCAGTTTCCCGCGTCCGGCGTCCAGAATGCCTCGCCACCCTGGTTGATCGACCGCCTGCTGCGCAATCTGCTGATCGACGTGACGGGCAATACCCATCGCGCGGAATTCTGCATTGACAAGCTGTATTCCCCGGACGGTGCGGCGGGGCGGCTGGGCCTGCTCGAGATGCGCGCCTTCGAAATGCCGCCGCACGCACGCATGAGCCTCACGCAACAGCTGCTGCTGCGCTCGCTGGTGGCGCGCTTTTGGCGCACGCCGTACCAGCCCGGCACGCTGGTACGCTGGGGCACGGAGCTGCACGATCGATTCCTGATGCCGTATTTCGTGGAAAAGGACTTTGCCGACGTGATCGCCGAGACCGCCGCCGCCGGCTTCGCGCTCGAGGAAGGATGGTTCGCGCCGCACTTGGAGTTCCGATTTCCCAAGTACGGCGATTTCAGCGTGAATGGGATGCAGCTCGAGCTGCGCCAGGCGCTCGAGCCGTGGCACGTCATGGGAGAGGAGGCCGCCCCCGGCGGCGCGGTGCGTTACGTGGATTCCTCGGTGGAGCGCGTGCAGGTCAAGGTCTCCGGCTTGGCGCCCGACCGTTATGCCGTCACCTGCAACGGCCGCAGGGTGCCGTTGCGGCCCACGGGACGCGTGGGCGAGTTCGTCGGCGCCGTGCGCTACCGCGCGTGGGCACCTGCCTCGGCGCTGCATCCGACCATCGGCGTGCAGGCGCCCCTGACCTTCGATCTGTACGACGCCTGGATGCAGCGATCGCAGGGCGGTTGCCAATATCACGTGACCAATCCGGGCGGCCTGAGCCATGCGGCTTTTCCGGTCAATTCATTCGAGGCGGAAAGCCGCCGTCTGGCGCGCTTTTTCCGCATGGGCCACACGCCCGGCGCGATGCAGGTACCGGCGGAACCCGCCGACGCGGAGTTTCCGTTCACACTCGACCTGCGCAAACCGAGCGATGGCCGAAACGCGCCTTGACACCTATGCGAGCGACGCGAGTCGCTACGATGAGCTGCTTGATGACGCCGGCGACGTGCGCCCGCATTGGCGGCCGCTGATCGAGCGATTGGCCGGTGACGGCGCCGAGTCGGTGCGCCGGGGCGCGGATCTGGCGCGCCGCCTGATCACGGAGAACGGCGTGACTTACAATGTCTACGCCGATCCACAGGGCCGCGACCGCCCCTGGGTGCTCGATCCGCTGCCGCTGCTGCTGACCGCCGCGGAGTGGCGGGAGATAGAACTCGGGGTGGAGCAGCGTGCCCGACTCCTGGATGCCCTGCTCGCCGATCTGTACGGCCCGCAACAACTGCTGAGCGCCGGCCTGGTGCCGCCGGAGCTGCCGTTCGGACATCCGAATTTTCTGTGGCCCTGCCACGGCATATCCGTGCCCGGCAACCGCTGGCTGCACGTCCACGCGGTCGACATGTCGCGCTCGGCGGACGGCACCTGGTGGGCTCTGGCGGATCGCACCCAGACCCCCTCGGGACCCGGCTATGCGCTGGAGAACCGCCACATCGTGACGCGCATCTTTCCGGAGCTGTACGACGACCTCGGCGTGCGGCCGCTCGGCGGCTTTTTCGTCGCGCTGCGCGAGAATCTGCTGCGCCACGCGGCCGAGGGCGAATCGCCGCTGGCAGTCGTCCTCACGCCCGGCTCGTTCAACGAGACCTACTTCGAGCACGCTTATCTTGCCCGGCAACTCGGGCTGCCGCTGGTAGAGGGCCATGACCTGACGGTGCGCGGCGACACCCTGTTCCTGAAGACCCTGGGCGGACTGCGCCGCGTGCACGCCGTCCTGCGGCGGCTCGATGATGATTTTTGCGATCCGGTGGAACTGCGCGCCGATTCGGCGCTGGGTGTGCCCGGCTTGATCGGCGCGGTCCGCGCCGGCAAGGTGGCGATCGCCAATGCGCTCGGCAGCGGGGTGCTCGAATCGGCGGCGTGGATGGGGTTCATGCCGGCGATCTCCGAGCGTCTGCTGGGTGAGAAACTGCGCCTGCCGTCGGTCGCCACCTGGTGGTGCGGGGAAACCCCGGCCCTCGAGTATGTGATCGAGAACATCGAGCGGCTGGTCATCAAGCCGACGTTTCCCAACCAGCGGTTCGATGCGGTGTTCGGCCGCGATCTCGACGCCACCGCGAAGACGGCGCTCGTCGATCGCCTGCGGGCGAGGCCGCACGCCTATGTCGCCCAGGAACGGCTGGCCTTCTCGCAGGCGCCGGTGTGGCGCACCTCCAGCCCGCAGGGATTCGCGGCCCGCGCCTTCGGCATCCGCGTCTATGCGATAGCCACGCCGGCGGGCTACCGGGTCATGCCCGGCGGTCTGGCGCGGATAGCCTCCGATGCGGCGGTCGATGTCGTGTCGATGCAGCGCGGCGGCGGCAGCAAAGACGTTTGGATACTGGCGCCCGATCGCCGGTCGATCGATGAGAGCGGCGCCGCGGCCGCGGCGACGCGCGCCCCGGCGCGTCATGACGATCTGCCTTCGAGCCTGGCGGAGAGCCTGTTCTGGCTCGGCCGTTACGGCGAGCGCTGTGAAGCGAAAGCGCGGCTGCTGCGCGCCACTCTCGGGGTGCGCGCCCACGATTCTCTGTGGCCGCACGCGGCCGACATATGCCGCCATTTCGGCGCCATGTCGAAGAGCGGCGAAGCGGAAATTCAGCTGTTCGACGAATCGAACCCCCTGGGTCTGCGCGCCGATCTTCAACGCCTGGGCTGGTGCGCGGCGCAGGCCCGCAGCCGCCTGTCGGCCGAGAACTGGCGCGCCGTCGGCGTTCTGCAGCGGGAATTTCAGGAGGCGGCGGCCACCGTCGGCGACGCGCGCGAGGCGCTGGATCGAATGCTGTTGTCGCTGGCCGCGCTCGCGGGATTTGCCCTGGACGACATGACGCAGGACGACGGATGGCGGCTGATGATGCTGGGGCGCCGCCTGGAGCGACTGCAGTTCCTAGCCGAACTGCTGGGTTTGCGTCTGGCCTCCGGCGCCGCCCCCAACCAGGGCGAACTCGAATGGCTGCTCGACATCGGCGACAGCACGATCACCTATCGCACGCGCTATCTGGCCTCGCCGCGGCTCGGCGCCACCGTCGATTTGCTGGTGTTCGATCAAAGCAATCCCCGCGCCCTCGCATTTCAATGGCAGGCCATAGACCATTCGTTGCTGCGCGTCGCAGCTTCCCTCGGCGGGACGCCGGATGACACACTCGACCCGGCCGTCGCGCTGGTGCAGGAAATGGAACCGGTCGCCATCGAGGGCGACAGCACGCGTGCGGAGCGGGCGCGGCAGACCCTGGGTGAGCGGCTCGGCGAGCTCGCCGCCGCCGCCGGCCTGCTCTCCGACCGGCTGTCGCTGAAGCACTTTTCGATGATCGATGCGGAATTGCGCATGGTCGCCGCATGAGCATGTCCGCCGCATGAGCATGCCCCCCGCATGAGCGAATCGAGGCGCTACCGGGTGCGGCACGAGACCGTCTACAGCTACGGCGGCAATGTCGCGCATTCCCATCAACTGCTGCACCTGACGCCTCGCGACTCGCCGGATCAGACCTGCCGGTCGCACGCAATCACGCTGTCGCCCGCGCCGAGCGAGCGCCGCGACGACGTCGACCCCTTCGGCAACGTCGTGACCCGCCTGGAATACGACCGGCCGCATGATCGGCTCGAGGTCGTGGCGGCGATCGACATCGAGGTGCGCGCACCGCCTGCGGCCGACCCGGCCGGCAGCCAGGCCTGGGAAGCGGTGCGCGCCGAACTTGCCTATGCCGGCCGCGTGCCGCAGCCCGATCATCTCAGAGCCTGCCGCTTCCGCATGGAATCCGCCTACGTCCGCGTCAAGCAGATCTTCACCGATTACGCCGAGGACTGCTTCCCCCCGGGACGGCCGGTGCTGGCGGCCGCGGAGGATCTGATGCACAAGATTCACCGCGATTTCGCCTATGCGCCGGGTGCGACCACCATCAAGACCTCGGCGGCCGAGGCGTTCGATGCCCGCCGCGGCGTGTGCCAGGATTTCGCCCACATCATGATCGCCTGTCTGCGCTCGCGCGGCATGGCCGCACGCTATGTGAGCGGGTATCTGCGCACCTTGCCCGCGGGAATCAGCGATGCTTCCCTGGTCGGTGCGGACGCCTCGCACGCGTGGGTGGCGGTGTTCTGTCCGCCGCTCGGCTGGGTCGCCCTCGACCCCACCAACGACGTGCGCGCGGGTCTGGACCACATCACGCTCGCCTGGGGCCGGGATTTCGGCGATGTTTCACCGTTGCGCGGCGTGCTCGTGGGCGGCGGCCGGCATCGCTTATCGGTACGCGTTTCCGTGCAGGCGGAGTAAGATCGACTGACCACGATGTCAGGAGAGAGCAGTTGGCCAAACCGAATTACCGTCACGCAAAGAAACAAAAGGAAGCGGCGCGCAAGGCAAGGCAGGACGCGAAACAGCAGCGCCGGTCGAGCCTGCCGGAGGCGCCCGCCGAGCCGGTCCCCGCCAAACCGGTCGAATGAGCCGCGGTGCGGCGCAATCAGCCGGCCACTTCGTGGGCGGCGCGCTGCTCGGCGAACTGCACCACCTGCCTAGCCAGTATCGACAGCTGCTGCAGGGTGGCCGTATTCGCCGATTCATCCGTTGCGAAGGTCTGCTCGGTGGTGTTGATGGCGACACCCAGTGGTGTGGGCCAGCCGCGCAGTGCATGCACGATCGAGCGCAGCGCCGTGAGAGTGGCTCCGGTCGCCTGCCAGCCGTTGGCGCAGGCGATCAGGCCCACGGCGCGGCCCTCGAAATACGGCAGCGCGTCGTTGCGCATGTCCTCCGCGTAGTCCAGCGCGTTCTTGATGAGGCCGGACAGCGAGCCATGATAGCCGGGTGAGGAGACGATGATGCCGTTGGCGCGGCGCAGGGCCGCGACCAGATGGCGCGCGGCGGCGTTGCGCTCCGGCGACTCGGGCGCGTAAATCGGCAACAGAATCCCGGAACCGACCAGCATCTCGGTGTCCGCGCCGAGATCCCTGGCCCGGGACAGCGCGAATTGCAGGGCCCGCTCGGAGGATGACCCCGGCCGGGTGGTCCCCCCGATGCCGACGATCAGCGGGCGCGGCTTTGGATCCGGTGCAGGCGATGACATGGCTGAATGCTAGCAAATTGCGGCGGCCATTAGCGGCACGGCTGTGGTTATGCCTTATCATGGGCCCATGAACGCACGGGTGTCGCCCTGGATGGATGATGAACTCGCGATTTTTCGCGACGCGGCCAGCCGCTTCATCGAGACCGAGATGGTGCCGAACGAGGAGAGCTGGCGCAAACAGCAACACGTGGGCAGGGAGATCTGGCGCAAGGCCGGCGAGACGGGCCTGCTGTGCACCGATGTGCCTGTCGAATACGGCGGTGTCGGCGGCGACTTTCGCCACGAAGCGGTGCTCTACGAGGAATTGGCGCGCCGCGGACTGTCCGGCTTCGGCCAGGGAGTGCACAGCATCTGCGCGCATTATCTCGTCAATCACGGCACGGAGGACCAGAAGCATCGCCTGCTGCCGCGCATGGCGAGCGGCGAGTTGATCGGCGCGATCGGCATGACCGAGCCGGCGGCCGGATCGGATCTGCAGGGAATCAGGACGCGAGCCATCCGCGACGGGGATGATTATGTCGTCAACGGCTCGAAGATTTTCATCACCAACGGCTATCTGTCGGGGCTGATCGCGCTGGTGGTCAAGACCCAGCCCGCCGAGGGCGCCAAGGGAACGTCCATATTGATGGTGGAAACCGCGGCCCTGGCGGGATTTCGCGTGGGCCGCATCCTCGACAAGATGGGCATGAAGTCCCAGGATACGGCCGAATTGTTCTTCGAGAACGTGCGGGTGCCGGCGGCCAATCTGCTGGGCGGCGCCGAGGGCAAGGGCTTCTACCAGCTGATGGGCGATCTGCCCTATGAGCGCGCGCTGATCGCGGTGGTGGGGGTGGCGGCCATGGAGGGTGCGCTTGCGGAGACCATCAAATATGTCAAGGAACGCAAGGCCTTCGGCAAGAGCATCGCGGAGTTCCAGAACACCAAATTCAAGCTCGCCGAACTCGCCACCAAGACCCGCATCGCCCGCGTCTTCGTCGACGAGTGCATCGCCAGGATCGTGGCGGGCACCCTGGACACGGTGACCGCCTCGATGGCCAAGTACTGGGTCACCGACATGCAGCAGGAGGTGCTCGATGAGTGCGTGCAACTGCATGGCGGCTACGGCTACATGAATGAATACCTGGTGTGCCGGATGTTCGCCGATGCCCGGGTGCAGCGCATCTACGGGGGCACCAACGAAATCATGAAAGAGCTGATATCCCGGTCGCTGTGAGCGCCCCTGTCGGCGCCCGGCGACGGCGCCATGGGCGCCGTCCGGTGATTCGTCAAAGTTATTGATTTCTTGACAGATCTTATCTTGCCAGCGATACGGATAGCCGCAAGAATCGGTTGAACATCAGGCAGCACCCGTGGTCAAGTCCGTCATGAGTTCGTCAAAACTACGCCCGATCCTGGCCGCTTTGTGGGTGTTGACACTCGCCGGATGCAATGGCAGCGCGGTCGTGACCATGACCAGCACCCTGCCGCAGAACTTCTTTCTCGCCTATCGCGTCGGCCTCGACTCGGTCTCGCTGCAAACCGCCGCCGGCAAGTCGGTGCAGGCGCTGCCGACCGCCGCCACGGTCGACCTCGTGAATCTCGGCGGCGTCAGCGAGATACTGGGCGCCGCGTCCGTGACCAAGGGTACCTACACCAACGCGGTGATCACCCTGGATTACACCTCGGCCCAGATCGTCCTCGACGACGGCAGCGTTAACGGCGTGGCGCTCACGCCGGTCAACGCCAATGGACAGAATCTCGGCCAGGTACAGATCACGGTGGATCTCGATCCGAGCTACCCATTGACGGTCACGAAGAACAGCGCCGTATGGCTGGCCCTGGACTTCAGGCTGTCGGCATCCAACCGCGTCAATCTGGTGCAAAAGACCGTAACGGTCACGCCCATAATCGTGGCCAGCGCCATGCCCATCGACAGCAAGCCGGTGATCGTCCGCGGCCCGCTGGCGAGCGTCAACTCCACCGACAGCGTCTACAGCACGGGCGTCTCGCCGTTCGACTCCACGGTCAGCAGCGCGGGACAGCTGCAGATCACGCCGAGCACGACGACCACCTACGAGATCAACGGCACCGCGTCCAGCGGCTCGGTGGGTTTGGCGCAGCTCGCCGCACTGGGCAACGGCACCCTGGCCGTCGCATTCGGCACCCTGACCACGAGCGATACCACCTCGACCACGGTCAGCGGCACCACCAGCACCTCTGCGACCACCACGACCGGCACCACGGGCACGACCAGCACAACGACCACCGTCGCGGGTCTGACATTCACCGCGACCCAGGTGTTGGCGGGCAGCAGCGTGCAGGGCTCCGGATTCGATCGCGTGTCGGGCGTGGTGTCGGCGCGAAGCGGCAATACGCTGACCATGGAAGATGCGACGTTGGTGACCAACGACGGCACCGGCACCTTCATTCCAGGCACCACCACAGTCGACCTCGGCGCGAACACGGCGGTCACGACCTTCGGCCAGGGCAGCGCCACCGTGGGCACCGGCACCTCGCAGATCTCGGTCGGCTCGAACATCCGTGCATTCGGCATGGCCACGACGCCGGGTTCCGGGGACGTCACCCTGGATGCGAGCGCAGGACGGGTGCGCGTCGGCAACAGCAACGCGTCCGGCCTGGTGACCGCGCAGGGATCAGGCACTGTGACGCTGAACCTGGGCTCGCTCGGCGGCCGCTCGATCGGCGCCTTCGATTTCTCCGGCACGGGCACATCCGGGGCCGACGCGAGCGCCGGGCAGTACTCGATCGCCACCGGCGCGCTCGACCTGACCAATACCACGCAGGGAGCGCCGGTGGCGGTCACCGGGACGGTGACCGCGTTCGGCGCTGCGCCCCCCGACTTTACGGCCACGACGCTGCTCGATCCGACCACCATTCAGGCGGAACTCGTGGTCGATTGGGGCAGCGCCGGTACCGCGGCGCCGTTCGTCGAATTCACCGGATCCGACATCGATCTGGACCGCAACAACGCCGCGATCGGTCCGCGCCATCAGATCACCATCGGGTCGCAGGCGACCGACGTCACGGGGCTGGCGTCCGATCCTTTGATCGTGCCGAACAGCACCTCGAGCGACATCGCGTTCTCCATCGGACATTCGGTCACCGACCGGGTCGAGAATTTCGACACCTACGCGGCCTTCATCACTGCGCTGCAAAGCTATCTCAACGGCACCAACGTCGCCACCAACCTGACGGCGGAGGGCCTGTACAGCGCATCGGACTACACCTTCACCGCCACCGGCATCACCGTGACCCTGAACAATTGACAGCGGACCCGGCCGAACCCTGCTTGCAGTTAACCAGCCGATCATAGTGACCCGTTGACACCCATCGGAATTACACGCCGCGAGTTTCTTGGCGCGACCGCCTCCGCGATCGTCGTGCCGTCCGCCTTCGGCGCGCCGTCCGCGGCCGTCGCGCAAGGATTCGCCTATGCCTACGTCGGCACCTACACCCCCAATGGCGGCGGAATCTACCTGTTCGAAAGCGACCTATCCTCGGGCGCGCTCACCCAGTTGCAGGTGCTCGATGACATCCGCAATCCCTCATGGCTCGCATTGAATCCGGCGCAAACCAGGCTGTATGCCGTCAGCGAGATCGATAATTTCGACGGCCAGCACAACGGCGCCGTCGCCAGCTATTCGATTGACGCCGTCACCCTGCAGCTCAGGCGGCTGGGTGTGGTCAGTTCGCGCGGCGGCACGCCCGCGCACCTGAGCGTGCATCCGTCCGGCAAATTCGTGTTCGTCGCCAATTATGGCGGCGGCAGCGTCGCCGTACTGCCGGTCGCGGAGAGCGGTGCCCTCGGGGAGGCCACCGATGTACGCCCGAGCGTCGGCCCGCGGCACCGCGCGCGGGCCGCCGATGATCCGCCGGGACAATTCGCGGTCAGCGACCATTTCAGTCCGCACGTGCACATGGTCGCCCCTGACCCCACGGGCCAGTTCGTCGTCGCCAACGACGCGGGCCTCGACCTGACGCTGGTATGGCGGCTCGATGCGCAGGGTGGGCGTCTGCTGCCCGCCGACGTGCCGGCCATCGTGGCACCGTCAGGTTCGGCGCCGCGCCACTTCGCGTTCCATCCGAACGGCCGCCACTTCTACAATTTGTACGAGCATGACGCAAAGATCGCGGTCTACGATTTCGATCCCGTGCGCGGCGGCATGAAACAGAAGCAGCTGGTCTCCACGCTGCCGCTCAGATTCGCAGGCAGCAATCTGGCGTCGGAAATCCTCATCAGCGCCGACGGCAAGAGCCTCTACGTGGCCAATCGACTGCACAACGCGATCGCCGTGTTCGCCGTCGGCGGCGACGGATTGCTGCGAATGATCGCGGATGTCTGGGTTCACGCGGATTATCCGCGCAGCCTGACCATCGATCCGACCGGCCAATTCATGTACTCGTGCAATCAGCGGGCGGATTCGATCACGTCGTTCCGGATAGCGCCGGGCAGCGGCGCCCTGCAGTTCACCGGCCGCTTCGAGCCGGTCGGCAGCCCGGCGGTGATGGTGATGGTGAACGCCCACCGGGCAATACCCATGCCGGGCGCTGCGCGCCGCTGAATCGCCGGGCGAGGCTGCGTTTCCCTGTACCGATGCTCGCGGCGCGCCCTATAATGGCGGCCCAAGCGTTCGCGCGACGATGGTTGAACCCTATGGAACTCGCCATGATTGGTCTCGGCCGGATGGGTGCGAACATGGCGCAACGTCTGATGCGCGGCGGACACCGCGTCGTCGGCTACGATCCGTCGGAGGCCGCGCGCAAGCTCCTCGAAAGCAAGGGTGCCGAGTCGGCGCCCACGCTCGAACTCGCCGTTGCAAAACTCAAGGCGCCACGTACCCTGTGGATGATGGTGCCCGCCGGCGAGATCACCGACGGCACGATCAGCGCGCTGCAGCCGCTGCTCGCCGCCGGTGACACGGTCATCGACGGCGGCAACTCGAACTACCGGGATACGCAGCGCCGCGCGCGCACCCTCGCGCAACAGCGCATCAATTACGTGGACTCCGGCACCAGCGGCGGGGTATGGGGGTTGGAGGAGGGCTACAGCCTGATGATCGGCGGCGATGCGGCGGTGGTCGAGACTCTGCGCCCGCTGTTCACGACGCTCGCGCCCGCTGCGGACCGCGGCTGGGGCCGGGTCGGAGAGGTCGGATCCGGCCATTACACCAAGATGATCCACAACGGCATCGAGTACGGCCTGATGCAGGCTTACGCGGAGGGATTCTCGATTCTCGAACACAAGCGGGAATTCGACCTCGACCTGCATCAGATTGCCGAAATCTGGCGCTATGGCAGCGTGGTGCGCTCCTGGCTGCTCGACCTGACGGCCGATGCGCTGCAGAAGAATCCGACCCTGCACGGCATCGCGCCTTACGTGGCGGACTCTGGCGAAGGCCGCTGGACCGTGGCGGAGGCCATCGAACTCGGGGTGCCGGCCGTGGTCATCACCCAGTCGCTGCTCGAGCGGCTGCGATCGCGCGACGCCGACTCCTTCTCGGACAAGCTGCTGGCGGCGATGCGCAATCAATTCGGCGGTCACGCCATCAAAAAGGAACCCTGACGGGGAGCCTGTCGCAAATCCGTCGCGGTCGAGGCCACGCCGAATACTCAGACAGGCTCCTCTGACTAGGACGCCGGCAGCTCGGCACGGTGCCGGCTGACCGCTTCGCCGTCGCTGCCGCGCAGGGACGTGAACACGACGGTCGACGCGATGGTGAGGCCGCCGAGCACCAGAAACGCCAGATGGATACCGTGGATCATCTGCGGGGGGCTGGTGTGGAAGCGGTCGGGGACGAACAGGGCGGTGGCGAGGGAGGCGGTGGCGATCCCGAAGCTGATGGACATCTGCTGGACGGTGCTGGCGATGGTGCTGGCGCCGGCCGCCTGCTCCTCGCCGACGTCGGCATAGGCGAGGGTGTTCATGCTCGTGTACTGCATCGAGGTGAAGAATCCGAAGATGAAGGCCATGAGGGCGATCGACCAGGCCGGAGTCCGCAAACCGATGCTCGAGAACATCAGGATCATCGAACCCAGCGCGATGGTATTGGCGATCAGCACCCTGCGATAGCCGAACTTCCTGAGAATCGACGGCATGGTGATCTTCAGGCTCATCGCCGCCACCGCCTGCGGCATGATGAGCAAGCCGGACTGGATTGCGCTGAAACCGATGCCGATTTGGTAGAGCAGCGGCAACAGGAACGGCATGCCCCCCACCCCCAGACGCGTGATGAAATTGCCGCTGAGCGCGGTGCGAAACGTGCGAATCCGGAACAATTCGAGCCGCAACAGCGGATGCGCGATGCGGGCGCTGTTGATGCCATAGGCCGCGAGCAGTGCCGCGGAGACCGCGAGCAATCCGAGCATCTCCCTGGCGCTCAGCGTGGTTTCGCCGAACACCTCGAGCACATAGGACAGCAGCGCGACGCCTGATCCGAACAGCACCAGCCCCACGACATCGAGCGGAAAATTATGCGTTTCCCGATAATCCGGCAGGTGCCGGTAGATCATGATCAGGCCGGCGATGCCGATCGGTATGTTGAGGAAAAATATCACGCTCCAGTGGAAATACCGGATGACCAGTCCGCCGGCGATGGGGCCCAGCATGGGGCCGATCAGGCCCGGGATGGCGACGAAGCTCATGGCGCGGATGAGTTCCGACTTGGCGAACGTCCGCACCATGGTGAGCCGGCCGACCGGCAGCATCATCGCGCCGCCGCAGCCTTGCAGCACGCGAAACGCCACCAACAGATGGATGTCGTTGGACACCCCGCAAAGAAACGAGCCCACCGTGAAGGTGCCGATGGCCGAGGCGAACACCCGGCGGGTACCGAAGCGGTTCGCCATCCAGCCGCTCACGGGAATGAAAACCGCCAGGCTCAAGGTGTAGCTCGCCAGAACGGCCTTCATGCTGAGCGGCGCCACCTTGAGCGCCTGCGCGATGGTGGGCACCGCCGTGTTCAGAATCGTCGTGTCGAGCGATTCCATGAAGAAAGCCACCGCCACCAGCCAGGGCAGCAGCCTCTTTGCGGGCTCCACTCAGCGCGACCTATGCTTGCGCGAGTGCATCATCCACGATGGCTTGCGCCTCGCTCAGGATGCCGCGCAAATGCGCCGCATTACGAAAGCTTTCGGCGTAAATCTTGTAGACATCCTCGGTGCCGGACGGCCGCGCTGCAAACCAGCCGCCGGCCGAGACCACCTTGATGCCGCCGATGGGCGCGCCATTGCCGGGGGCCTGGGCGAGCACCCGGTCGATCCGGTCTCCGGCCAGCTCGCCGATGCGCAAGTGTTGCGGCGCAAGCTTCGCCAGCTTGGCCTTTTGGTCGGCGGTGGCGGGTGCCTCGACCCGGTCGGCGAACACCTCACCCAGTTCGCGGGTCAGTTCGCGATACCGGTCACCGGGATCGCGTCCGCTGCGCGCGGTGATCTCCGCCGACAACAGCGCCGGGACGATGCCGTCCTTGTCCGTGGTCCACACGCCGCCGTCGATCCGGCCGAAGGAGGCGCCGGCGCTCTCCTCGCCGCCGAAGCCGAGCGAACCGTCGACCAGCCCGTCAACGAACCATTTGAAACCGACGGGAACCTCATAGAGCTTGCGGCCGAGGCCGGCCGTGACGCGATCGATGATCGCACTGCTGACGACCGTCTTGCCTACGGCCGCGTCCGGCTTCCACCGCCTGCGGTTGCGGAAAAGAAAATCGACGGCCACGGCCAGGTAGTGATTCGGGGGCATCAGTCCGCCGCTCGAGGTCACGATACCGTGACGGTCGTGATCGGTGTCGCAGGCGAATGCGATGTCGAAGCGGCCCTGCAGCCCGATCAGGCGCTGCATGGCGCAGCGGGAGGACGGATCCATGCGGATCTTGCCGTCCCAGTCCACGGTCATGAACCGGAACGTCGCGTCCACCTCGTCGCTGACGACCGTCAGATCCAGCCGGTAGAGTTCGGCGATGCGCGGCCAATAGTGAACGCCGGCGCCGCCGAGCGGGTCGACCCCCATGCGCACGCGGGCGCCGCGAATCGCATCCATGTCCAGAATCGCACCCAGGTCGCCGACATAGGCGCTGAGGAAATCGTGCGAATGAGTGCTCGGGGCGCGGCGCGCCCGTGCGTAACCCACGCGGCTCACTTCGAGAAGTCCGGATTGCAGCAGATGGTTGGCGTGCGCTTCGATCCAGCCGGTCACCCCGGTATCGGCGGGGCCGCCGTTCGGCGGGTTGTACTTGAAGCCGCCGCTCTCGGGAGGATTGTGCGACGGTGTGATGACGATGCCGTCCGCGAGGCCGGAGTTGCGTCCCCGGTTGTGTGTCAGGATGGCGTGCGAAATCGCCGGCGTCGGGGTGAATTCATCGCCCGCGGCGATCATGACCTCGACGCGGTTGCCGGCCAGCACCTCGAGTGCACTGGCGAATGCCGGCGCGGACAGCGCATGGGTGTCGAAGCCCATGAACAGCGGCCCGTCGATGCCCTGCTGCTTGCGATAGGCGCAGATCGACTGCGTGATCGACACCACGTGCGCTTCGTTGAAGCTGCAGTCGAGAGAGGTGCCGCGGTGACCCGACGTGCCGAAGGCAACGCGCTGCGCGCGCACCGTCGGATCGGGCCGTTCGGTGTAGTAAGCGGTGATCAGCCGGGGTATGTCCGCCAGCAGTGCTGCCGGCGGCGGCTTGCCGGCGAGCGGACTCGGCGCACTCATGTGCCGGTAAGAGCCTGACTCTTGGTTGCAATGAGCTGCATGAGTTCCTGCCACGACTTGACGAACGCCCTGGCGCCATCGATCTGCAATTTCGCCGCGAGCGCGTCGATGTCGACGCCCGCCTTGGCGAACCGGGCCAGGACCGCCTCGCAGTCTCCACCGTCGCGGGAAAGCGTGAGATTCAAGGCGCCATGCGCGGCGAAGGCGAGCAGGGTCTTCTCGGGCATTGTGTTGATGGTGTCGGGCGCCGCCAGCGCCTCGACGTACATCGTATCCGAGGCCTTCGGATCCTTGCTTCCCGTGCTCGCCCACAGCAGGCGCTGAACGTGGGCGCCGGCGGCCGCGAGATCGCGCCAGCGCTTCGAATCGAGCAGATCGCAGTACGCGCGGTAGGTGCGTCCGCCGATTGCGATTCCGAGCCGGTTGCGCAGATCATCCGGCACCTTGTCGGCCACCGCCCGATCCCACCGGCTGACGAAAACGGAGGCCACCGAAACCACCAAAGGATCGAGGTCCGCGGCGATGCGCCGCTCGATGCCGCGCATGTATGCGCCGGCCGCAGCCAGATAATGCTCGCGGGAAAACAGCAGCGTGACGTTGATCGGCACGCCGGCAAAGATGGATTCCTCGATGGCCGGGATGCCGGCGGCCGTGCCCGGAATCTTTATGAACAGATTCGGACAGGCGGCCTGCAACCGGATCCGCGCCGCCGCCTCGATGGTGCCCCGGGTGTCGTCGGCCAGCAGCGGCGACACCTCCATCGAAACCCAGCCGTCCATGCCGCCGGTCGCGTCGTACAGAGGCCGGAACAACTCAGCTGCGCGGCGCAGGTCCTCGAGCGCGAGTTCGACGAACAACTGCTCGCCCGCAAGGCCCGTGCGCGCCTTCGTCCGTATACTCACGTCGTAGGTGGACGTGCCGCCGATGGCCTCATCGAAGATGGTCGGATTGGACGTCAGGCCCGTGATCGACAGTTCGTCCACGTACGCGCGCAGGGTGCCGTTGTCGAGGATCTCGCGCGTGATGTTGTCGAGCCAGAGGCTCTGCGGCAATTCATGAAGTTTCTGGGTGATTTTCATGGGGCGTCCTCGAATTCGTAAGGGTTCATATCCACCAGGTCACCGACGTTGTCGATGGCCAGATCGGGCGGTGGCCCGATCATCTGCGACCGGTAGGCCTTTGCGTAATGTCCCTGGCGCACGAACACCGTGGTGAGCCTGCCGCCGAGCGAGCCCTTCATCGCCGCCAGCAGATTCGGCTTGTCGTCCACCATGACGTAATGCCGGGCCGGAAATCGTCTCTGCATCTGATCGAGCGCACGCTCCTTGTGGACGTAGATGAGCACACGGCCCTCCACCGCGTCCCAGATGCCGGCGCGCTGGATCTTGCGCGGCTGGAACACGATGTCGCCGTCCGACAGCACCACCGGCGTGCCGAATTCCCGCAGCCGTGCGATGGCCTGCAGCGCGCGCGGATACAGCAGCTCCGCAAACGGATATTCAAGGAGAAACTCGGACATGCGCAGAAGTTCCGGATGGCCATCCAATCCGCTGCGGAAGATCTGCATGCTCGCCAGATAGTCGGCGCGCCCCAGTTCATCGCGCAGATCGTTGAAAATATCCCAATAGCGCTCGCGCTCCGCCGCTCCGAACCTCCCCTCCAGCCGGGCGCTCAAGTCCGCGGCAAATCGGTCGTTGTCGAGCAGGGTGTTGTCGACGTCCAGCAGGAACACGCGCTCGCCGCCGTTCAGCACGGCGGGGACCTCTCGGGCCTGGGATCGTGCCAGATCTCGCCGTCCTGCATGATGCCCGACGCCGAGGAAGGCCCCCAGGTGCCGGGCTCGTACTGGATCACGGGTTCCGCCGAATCGAGAACCGGATCGACCACCCGCCACGCCGCCTCGACGCAATCGTCGCTCGTGAACAGCGTGGTGTCGCCGTGGATCGCGTTGCCGATGAGCCGCTCATAGGGGGATTGTTCGGTGCGCGACTCGTGCCGCGCGATCAATTCGACGTGCTCGCCGCGCATCTGCTCGCCGACCTGCTTGACGAGCGCACCCGCGCCGATGACCACATCCGGGCTGAGCCGGAAACGGTAGTAATTTCCCGGAACGACCGGAACTGCCTCAAAAACGGGCAGCGGCGGCCGTTTCAGGTTGACCACGACCTCCGTGGCCGTGATCGGCAGGTTCTTGCCGGCGCGGATGTAGAACGGCACGTCGGCCCAGCGCCAGGTGTCGATGTGCAAATGCAGCGCGGCGAAGGTCTCCACGGTGGAATTCGGGGCCACGCCGCGCTCGTCGCGATAGCCGCGAAACTGGCCGCGCACCACCTCCGCCGGGTTCAGCGGCCGCATGGCGCGGAACAGCCTGAGCTTCTCCGCGCGCATCGATTCCGCATCGTGGCCCACCGGCGCGTCCATGGCGAGCAGCGCGATCACCTGCAGGAGATGATTCTGCACGACGTCGCGGATCGCACCGACCTCCTCGTAGAAGCCGCCGCGGCCTTCGACGCCGAAATGCTCGGCCATGGTGATCTGCACGTCCTTGACGTACTGACGATTCCAGATCGGTTCCAGAAACGTGTTGCCGAAGCGGAAATACAGCAGGTTCTGCACCGCTTCCTTGCCGAGATAGTGGTCGATGCGGAAGATTGAGGACTCGTCGAACACCTCATGCAGAGTGCGATCGAGCATCTGCGCCGACTTCAAATCGCGGCCGAAGGGCTTTTCGACGATGACGCGCGCGGCGGCAGCGGCGCCGGAGCCGGCGAGTCCCTTGACGACGCTCTCGAACATGCTCGGGGGAATCGCAAGGTAGTGGATGGGATGCACGGATCCGCCGAGCGCCTTCTTCAGATTCGCGTATGTCGCCGGGTTCGCATAGTCGCCGTCCACGTACTTGAGCTGCGCCGACAGTCTGGCGAAGGCGTCCGGATCGAAATCCCCGTTGTGTTCGATGCTTTCACGGGCGCGCTGGCGCAGCTTCTCGAGCGTCCAGCCGGCACGTGCCATGCCGATGACGGGAATGTTCAATTCTCCACGCCGGACCATGGCATGAAGCGCCGGGAAGATCTTCTTGTACGCCAGGTCGCCGGTCGCCCCGAAGAACACGAAGGCGTCGGCGACGGCCTCATCTGCGGACACGGTGTCCATCAGTGCCGCCGGCGCCGCAGCTCCCGCCGCAGCTGCTCGATGTCATCCATGAGGTCGAGCGCGAGTGCGACGCCGGCCAGATTGACCTCCAGATCCCGCTGCAGGCGCAGAGCGAGCCGTGCGCGGCGTACGCATGCGCCGGAGAAGCGCCACTCGACGGAGCCGGCCTCCAGGATGTCCAGGATGCCTTCCTCGACCAGTTCGATGATGCGCTGCGCCTCGACCGCGCACAGGCGGCTCAGTTCCTCGAGGCTGAGGATCGCGTAATCCTCGAAGATGGCGGCGGATAACGGTGCGTCGGTCGGCGGCATGCGGCTACACTCCCAGATTCGCGCGCGGATTGAACGGCAGGGCTGCGGCCAGCGCGCGGTACGCGGCCTTGGCGTTGTCGTCCGCTGCGGCCGGCAGGGCGATCTCCAACACTACGTAGAAATCTCCGGGTGGCGATGCGGGAATGCCGCGTCCTTTGAGCCGCAACTTACTGCCGGCGTGCGATCCGGCCGGAATCCTCAGATCCACGATGCCGCCGGGTGTGGGCGTCTTGACGGTGGCGCCAAGCGCGGCCTCCCAGGGCGCGACCGGCAGATCGAGATACAGATCGCGGCCGTCGATGCGAAACTGGGGATGCGGCTTGAAATCGATCTCCAGGTACAGATCGCCCGCCTTGCCGGCACCCGCAGGCCGTGCCCCCTGGCCGGCGAGCCGGATGCTCTGACCGCCGAGTATGCCCTTGGGAATCTGCACGTTGAGCACGCGCTCCTTGAGCCCGAGCCGGCCCTCGGCATCGACTTCCGGAACCCGCAGCGTGAAGGATCGCGATCCGCCCTGCAGGCTGGCGTCGAGGTCCAGCAGCACCTTGGCGTGGTGGTCCTCGCCGCGGCCCTGATTGACGCCGCCGCGGCCCCGGTTGCCCGCCGCCCTGCCGAACAGGCTCTCGAAGAAGTCGCTGTAGCCCGGGCCGCCCGAACCCGCGCCGCTGAATTCGAACCCAGCCCCCCAATCCGGGGGCGGCTGGAATTCCTCCCCGGCTGAATGGCGTTGTCCCAGTTGATCATAGGCCGCGCGCTTCTCCGGATTCTTGAGCACCTCGTACGCCTCGCCCAACTCCTTGAAGCGCGCCTCGGCGTCCTTTTCCTTGCTGACGTCCGGGTGGTATTTTCTCGCAAGTCGGCGATACGCCTGCTTGATTTGCGCTTCGGTCGCGTCTCGTGCGACGCCCATGACCTTGTAATAGTCCTTGAACTCCACCCATCACCCGCGGGCGCTGTGTGCGCTTCAGTGCAAGGATACTATGCAGTGTCGGCGCGCGATTGATAATCCCCTGTAGGCGCTTTCTTACAACTGGTAGGCCATGGTCAGCAGCAGCCCCTCGCCGAGATCCCTGAGCAGCCCCGGCGGGCGGCGGTCGAATCGTTGCGCCCCGGGAATCAAGGCGCCGATCCACTGTGCCAGCCAATCGATCTCCCGCAGATCGTAGAACGCCACGGCGGATTCATAGTTGATCAGCAGGCTGCGCGAATCGAGATTGACCGATCCGCACAGGGCGAGGGTGGAGTCGAAGACCACGGCCTTCGCGTGCGCCATGTACGGAAGCAGATGAATGGCCACGCCTGCTTTCGCGAGCGACCGCAGGGCGCGGTTGCGCACGAAATCGGCCAACACATGGTTCGAGGATGCGGGAATGCACAGGTCGATCTTGACGCCGCGCCGGGCGGCGAGCCGCAGCGCCGTCTCCAGGCTGGAATCCGGCACGAAGTACGGAGTGACCGCGAGCAGCCGCTCGTTGGCGTGAAAGCAGGCATCGATCAACAGGGCGTGCACGGTGTCCTCGGATTGGTCCGGGCCGCTCGGCACGAATTGCGTGCGGCCGCCGGCGGCGCCGGTTCGCGCCGCTGCCAGGCGCTCCGCCGGACCGCCGCCGGAGGCGACCCAATCGGCCTCGAATTGCGCCGCGGCGGCCGCGGCCGCGGCGCCCTCCAGATCGAAGGACAGATCGAGCCACGCCGGAACGCCCGGCGCGCCGTCGAAGTATTCGGCCGCGAAGTTCCGGCCGCCGGCCCAGAGGATGGCATCGTCGGCCACCACCGCCTTGCGATGATTGCGCAGATTTCGCGGGCCGCTGGTGTTGCGCGCCAGCAGCGGGGAGAACACGGCGGTCTCCACCGCGCCGGCGTGCAGCCGTTTGAAACCCCTGCGCGACAGCTGCAGGGCGCCGACGCCGTCGAGCAGCAGGCGGACGCGCACGCCGCTCTGGGCACGCTCCACCATGCGCGCCATGACCTCGCGCCCCAGGATGTCGTCGCGCAAGATGTAGGTGCAGATGTCCAGGCGCGCGCATGCCCGCCCGATGGTCTCGAACAGCGCCAAGCGCGATTCACCGCCGTCGCGGTGCAGCCGCACGGCCGACGGTGCGGCCGGCGGCAGGCCGAAGCTGCCGATCAGGTCTTCCGCCCACGAGCTGCCCGGGTGCGCGCGGACCGCCGGCGCAGCCTTGCGCTTGAGCTTGCGCCGCCCGAACAGAAGATATAGCGGCAATGCCGCGTACGGAATTGCGATCAGCCCGAGCACCCAGGCAATGGCGATGGACGGCGGCCGGCGCTCGCGTTCGACGCGGGTGGTGAGGATGTAGGTGAGCACGCTGACGGTGATGGCGAGCGAGTGCAGGGTGATTCGCGCAAACCAGCCCTCGATCCAGGCGCCCATCGGCGTCTCAGGGTCCGAGGCGGCGCAACACGCCCGGCAGCAGATCCGGCAAATCCTCGGCGATCAGTCCGGGACCGAATTCGGCTGCCGCCGCGCCGTGCAGCCAAACCGCCGCNNCCCTCGCCGGCGATGACGAGCGACCGCCAGCCGATCAGCCCGGCGCACAATAAGGGGGCCAGCGATACGTCGTCTCCGGCTTCGCCGAGGGGGAAGGCGAAACGCGCATCGGCAATGGTCGCCGTCGCGAAACCGCCGTCGCGCGTGTAGCCGGTGAAGATCGGATGGTCGCACAGGTTTTCGCGGTGCATGCGGCAATACGGGCAGACGCCGCAGGTGTGGCCGAGCCATGGGATCCCGACGCGCTCGCCCAGTTTCAGCCCGGTGACTCCGGGTCCGATAACATCGATCCGGCCGACGATTTCGTGACCGGGGATGATCGGCACAAGCGGGTGCGGAAGTTCGCCGTCGACGACATGCAGATCCGTGCGGCAGACGCCGCAGGCGGCGACCTTGACGCGGATTTGCCCGGGTCCTGGTTGCCGATCGGGCAGTTCGGTCCACTCCAGCGGACTTTTGAGTCTATTGAGAACCATTGCATGCACGAATTTGAGTCCTTGCTGTCGTAAAGCCTTGCTATCAACCGCGTTTGAGCGCCTGGACTACCTGGGGCAGGGCGTCCGGAAGGTCCTCCGCTACCAGGCCAAGCCCGAATGCCGCGGCTGCGGCGCCGTGCAGCCAAACCGCCGCCGCCGCCGCCAGCCAGGGATCCATCCCCTGACTCAGCAGTCCGAGGATGATGCCGCCGAGAACGTCGCCCGAACCGCCGGTCGCCAGGGTCGCGGGGGCGTTGGCGTTGATGAGGGCGCGTCCGTCGGGCGCCGCAATGACCGTGTCGGCGCCCTTGAGCACGAGGATGGCGCCGCTGTTGCGCGCCGCCGCGCGCGCGCGCTCGAGCTTGCCGCCGGCGGCATCGAATAGGCGCGCAAATTCACCGTCGTGCGGAGTCAACACGCAGGCGCCTTTGATGGCGCGCCCGAGGGCGGGCGCATCGCCCGCGAAGACGCTGATGGCGTCCGCATCGAGGACCACCGGGCGGCCGGTGTCCAGCATGGCCAGCGCGCGCGCGCGGGTGCGTTCATCGACGCCGGCGCCGGGACCGATCAACAGACCGGTGAAGCGTTCATCCGCGAGCAGGCGCTCGAAATCGCCGGCAGCCTGGAGAGGCCGCACCATGATGCTGGTCAGCGCCGCGGCGTACAGCGGTAGGGCGGATTCGGCCACGGCGATGCTGGTCAGTCCGGCGCCGGCGCGCGCCGCGGCGCGCGCCGCCAAGCGTGCCGCGCCGGTCATCGGATAGCCGCCGTAAAGCAAGGCATGGCCGCGACCATATTTGTTGCCGCCGAGCGCCGGTTGCGGCAGATGTTGCAGCCACAGCGAGGGGTCGTTCTGCAGGGTGTCGATCCCGATGGATCCGAGCACCGCCGCGGGGATGCCGATGTCCGCGACCTCGACCTCGCCGCACAACTCGCGGCCGGGCAGCAGCAGATGCGCGGGCTTCTTGCGCGCGAAGGTCACGGTGCAGGCGGCCGCGGCTGCGCCGCGCGACTCACCGGTGTCGCCGACGACGCCGCTCGGTACATCCACCGCCACCACGACCGGCCGGTGCCGCGCGACGGCGCCGAGCGTGCCGGCCACGGTGTCATCGAGCGAGCCCCGAAAACCGGATCCGAAGACCGCGTCGATCACGATCGCGGCGTCATCGATGCTGGCCGGCGACAGCGCTTCGATGGGGCCGCTCCAGCGGTCGGCGTGGTGTCGCGCGTCGCCCTTGAGCGCTTCGCGCCGGCCGTGCAGCGCCACGCGCACCGGCCAGCCGGCTGCGCTCAGGTGGCGCGCGGCGACAAAGCCGTCGCCGCCGTTGTTGCCGGGACCGCACAGCACCATGACCGATCCCGGCGGCCAGCGCCGCAGTACGGCATCGGCCACGGCCCGCCCGGCATTCTCCATGAGCTGCCGGCCGGGTGTGCCGGCCTCGATGGTCAGGCGATCGGCGGCGGCCATCTGCGCGACGCTGAGCACGGCCACGTGGGCGCCCGCATTGAATTCGGGCAAAGGCATCGCTAAGCGGCGACTCGCACGATGAGCTTGCCGAAATTGCGTCCCTGCAGCAGACCGAGGAATGCCGCCGGTGCGTTCTCCAGGCCGGCGACCACATCCTCGCGGTAGCGCACCTGACCGCTGCGCACCCACGCCTCCATCGCCTCCTGAAACTCCCCGAAGCGCCCGCCGTAGTCGTCGAAAATGATGAAGCCCCGCAGGGTCAGCCGCTTGACCAGGACGGTGCGCATCAGCAGCGGCGCCGTATCCGTGCCCTGCTCGGGGGCTTCGTTGTATTGCGAGATGAGTCCGCACAGAGGAATGCGTGCATGCGTGTTCAGCAGCGGCAGTACTGCGCGAAACACCTTGCCGCCGACGTTCTCGAAATAGACGTCGATCCCCGAGGCGCAGGCCTGGGCGAGCGCAGCGGGCAGGTCCGCCGCGTGGTGGTCGATACAGGCGTCAAAACCCAGCTCGCGCACCGCCCAGCTGCATTTTTGCGCGCCGCCCGCCACCCCGACCACCCGGCAGCCCTTGAGCTTGGCGATCTGGCCCACCACCGAGCCGACCGCACCGGTGGCGGCGGCCACCACCACCGTTTCGCCCGGTTTGGGTTTGCCGATGTCGAGCAGCCCCATGTAGGCGGTGAAGCCCGGCATACCGAGGACGCCGAGCGCGTATGAGGGGTTAGGATAATCGGCGGGCAGTTTGAGCAAGCCCTTGCCGTCCGACAGGGCATATTCCTGCCAGCCGCCGTAGGCGAGCACCAGGTCGCCGGCGGTGAAGTTCGGATGGCGGCTCGCCTCGACCCGTGACACGGTGCCGCCCGGCATGGCATCGCCGACGACGGCAGGTGCCGCATACGACGGGGCGTCGCTCATCCGGCCGCGCATGTAGGGGTCGAGCGACAGCCACAGCGTGCGCAGCAGCACCTGTCCGTCGCCCGGGATCGGCAGCGCCGATTCCTCCAGCCGGAACGATTCCAGGGTTGCGGCGCCCCGGGGGCGCGCCGCCAGGACGACGCGCCGGTTGTTGCGGGCGGATTCGCTCATGTTGGTTTTCTCCATTCCATGTCCTTCAGGCGATGGACCCGAACAACGCCCCCGCGCCGGCGGTCACCGCCATGGCGAGGGCACTCCAGAAGGCGACGCGCAAGGCTCCGGTGGGCACGTTCGCGCCGCCCGCTTGCGCCGACAGCCCGCCGAGGATCAGCAGGCACAGCAGCGAGGCGCCGACGATGACGGCGGCAATGTGATGCTGCGGAGCGAATGCCCCCACCAACAGCGGTACCAGGGCGCCGCTTGCGAAGCTCAAGGCGGAGGCGAGCGCCGCCTGCAGCGGGCGCGGCCGGTTCGTGGCGGACAGGCCGAGTTCATCGCGGGCGTGGCTGCCCAGGGCATCGTGCGCCATGAGCTGTTCGGCAACCTGCCGCGCGAGCGGGGCATCGAGTCCGCGGCGCACGTAAATATCGGTGAGTTCGCGGCTTTCGCCGGCGTAATCGCCGTCCAATTCGGCGCGTTCCTGCGCCAGCGCCGCCGCTTCCGTGTCCGCTTGTGAATGCACCGACACGTATTCTCCGCTGGCCATCGACATGGCTCCGGCCACCAGCGCGGCGAAGCCGCTGATCAGGACGTTGGCGTGGTCGGCGTGGGCGGCGGCGACGCCGAGCATCAGGCTCGCCGTCGAGACGATGCCGTCATTGGCGCCGAGCACCGCCGCCCGTAGCCAACCAATGCCCGTCAGCTGATGATGCTCATGACCGCGTGGACGCATGCTCGAACCTTGGGATCGCCGGAGCGCGATGAGTGTAGCCTCTTTGCCCCGTCGGCTGCCCCCTGTATATAACCCCATTGCAGACCGTGACCCCGGAAGCCGCAGTGGTGCCCGGCACCGCGCAGCGGCACCCGGCCCTCCGCGCAGCGGCCAACTCCGGGCTGGCCCGGCCGGCGCAACCCGGTACACTGCGGCCCATAACAGGCGGCTCAGCGCCGCAATCAGGATGGCGCTCCCCGCGGGAATCGAGAGATCCACCATGAACAACTCACTTTCCTGGATCGAATGGCTCGACCGGCTCGATCGCGTGCTCACCAGCGCCCGCCGGGATGTGCTGGCGCTGGCGCGTTCGACCAGTCCGCGCGCCTTGGCTGCCATCGATCGTTCGAGGCGTCAGCTGGCCGCCTTGATCAATGATCTGGGACTGCTCGACCGCAACGTGCTGCCACGCCCGGTGCGCGAGACGCCGCCGGATCCGGCCAGCGGTCTGAAGGCCGCGCTGGACGCCGCTCACTCGAAGCTCGGTACGGCGTCCGACCGCGAGCGCGTCCTCGGCGCGATCGATTCGGCCCTCCGGGATGCGCTGTACGAGGCGGCGATGCTGCTCGAGCCGCGCCGCCGCCGTGCCTGATCCGCGGCCGCGCCTGATCCGCGGCCGTCGGGAGCCTAGGCTTTGCCGGTCTTCGGCCCCAGGAAGTACCACAGAATAAATCCCAGCACGGGCAGGATGACCACCAGAACGGTCCACAGCACCTTCCTGCCGGTGTCCGCGCTGCTTTGAAAAATGTTGACGATGGCCCAGACGTCGGCGATCAAGACCAAAAAGCCCCAAACACCTCGATATTGCATGTTCCGCCTCAGATGTTGCTCATGATTGGCCCGGGAGCCGCTCTTCTAGACTACAGGATCAGCAGGAGTCCGGCGATCGCGCTCATGGCGAGCACGATCTCCTCGAACAGCCGCTGATTGATCCGCGTGATCAGCCAGCGGCCCGCGAGCGCGCCCGCGAAGACCGCAGGGGCAAGCACCAGATTGAAGCCGAAGCTCGCGATCGTGATCAGCCCGAGCTTGACCATGAACGGCACCTTGAACAGATTGAGGAGCATGAAGAACACTGCCGCCGTGCCGACGTACTCCATTTTGGGCAGCCGCATGGCGATGAGGTAGATCGACATCAGCGGCCCCGCGGCATTGGCCACCAGCGTGGTGAACCCGGCGAGGATGCCAACGCCGGCCGCCACGCCCCAGTGCATCAGCGCATCATTTTTCTCCAGTGGACCGGCCCGGAACCGCTGCCAGTAGCTCGAAGCCGAGAGTGCGAGGATGATGCCGCCGATCAGGTATCTGGCATGGCGATCGGAGATGTGGCCGAGCGCATAATAGCCGAGCACCACGCCGAGCGCCGTCCAGGGGAAGAGCCGCCACAGGAATCGCCACTGCATGTGCCGGCGGTAGGAGAACACGGCGACGAAGTCGCCGAAGATGAGCAGCGGCAACACCAGCCCGCTCGCCTGCTTGGTGCTGGGAATCGCGAGCGCAAACAACGCCACCACGAGGATACCGAGGCCCGATGCGGCGGTCTTGGTCACGCCCACCATCAGGGCGGCCAGCGCCGCCACGGCCCACTGCCAGGGTTCGATGATCATCCGCCATTGAAACATAGCGCGAAGCGGCGTGTCGCGAAGCAGCGCCGGCATGGCATACTGCGCCCCTTGCCGAACCACGCACTGATGATTTTCGATCTCGATGGCACGCTGGTGGACAGCGCGCCGGACCTGCAGCTCGCGGTGAATCGAGTGCTCGCGGATCACGGCTGCGCGCCCGTTTCACTCGGCGAAACCAGGAACATGATCGGCGACGGCGCCGCGCAGCTCATTCAAAGGGCTTTCGCCGCGCGTTCGATTCCCCTGGTGGATCCACCAGAGGCGCTGCGGCAGTTCATTGCGCACTATCGCGCGGCGCCGACCGCCAACACCCTGCTCTACGACGGCGTGCTCGAGACGCTCGGGACTTTGAAGGAGCGCGGCTGCGCGATGGCCGTCTGCACCAACAAGCCGGAAAACCCCACCAACGAGATCCTGAGGCGGCTGGGTATCGCGGAGTTCTTCCCGCGCGTCGTGTGCGGCGATACGCACGCCTACCGCAAGCCCGATCCACGGATGCTGACCGGTATTTTGACCGAGTTCGCCGTGAATCCGCCCATGTCGCTGATGATCGGCGACAGCGAGGTCGACGCGGCCACCGCGCAGGCGGCCCGGGTGCCCTTCGTTCTCATGACCTATGGCTACCGGCGCGGCGCGGTGCAGGATATCCCCTGCCTCGCGGCGCTCGATCGATTCGCCGATCTGACCCGTCAATTATCCGAATAGAAGCGCCGCAACCGGTGCAGGTCGATGATGACGTCGAAGTGCCTGCCGCTCGGCAGCTTGGCGCCGGTTGCGAAATCGTAGCGCGCATCAAGGTTCGGCACGTCCGGATGCAGGTCGTGCATCGCCCGTTTGAACATCTCCTTCGGCACCCACTCCGAATTCGACGACAGCGATCCGAACTCGTCGTGATAGATCGTCGCAGTCGAGATGTCTGCGGGTGAGGACTTGATCGCAAAAATGCTGGGGCGGCGGCCCTCCTGCAGCCGCACCTGCCTGGCACCGTCGACGATCAGCTGCCACTCGTTGCCCTGGGGCACCGCCAGCAATGCATAGGCGTGATGCTGGGCCGTGAAGAACAGCGCAGCGCACGCCGCCGCCGCGAGTGCCAGGCGGCGTCCGGTGCCGAGTCCCGAGGTGAGCGACCGGATCGAGGCGATCAGGAAGCACAGCAGCACGGCGGTCATGGCAAAGATGGTCCGGTACGTGGCGTAATGCTCGGAGGCGATCAGGCAGACGGCAAACGAGAACACCGGAAATCCCGCGAGACCGGCCAGCCAGATCAGCCCGCGAGTGCGGCCGTGGCGGCGCCATTCGAGCACCGCGCCGCCCAGCAGGATGAGGGCCACCGAGCCGGCGCAGCCGAGATACAGCGCGCGATCGAGATGATTGTTGTCGTTCAGCACCAGCAGGCTGAGGGCGTTCGTCAGCGGTTCCTGTACGAACCAGCCGAGCTTGTCGGTCCAGTGCTGTTCAAAGGCGATGCGCCCGGACTTGACGAACACGCCGGTGGCGTAGAGCGCGGTCATGGTGAAATACGCCATGGCCATCGCGGCAGTCACCATCCCAAGGTGGATTCCCACCCAGCGCGCGCAGCGTCCGGCGCCGTATTCGCGCCGCGCGATCAGCGCCGCCGACAGCGGCACCACATAGAACAACGCGCTCGGCTGGTAGATGAGCGCGCTCAGAACCATCAGTCCGAGGGCCACGGCCCACTGCACCA
Organism: Gammaproteobacteria bacterium; assembly: GCA_003137095.1. Lineage (GTDB taxonomy): Bacteria > Pseudomonadota > Gammaproteobacteria > Steroidobacterales > Steroidobacteraceae > Bog-1198. The sequence continues at coordinate 55,692 of PLET01000019.1, read as the reverse complement.
AGCGACGCGCGGAACCGGCGGCCGCCGCCAATGCGCCCTCGGCCGTGAAGAATCCGCCGACGGCGATCAATGCCGCCGCCGCATACGGCCAGCCGACGGCCCAACCCGCAATGACCTGCGCGGATGGCACCAGCACGACCGCCAGGGCGAAGCACAGGCTGGCGTTGAACGACCAGCGCAGCGCACGCAGGCCGCGAAAGGACACCAGCGAAATGGCGCCCAACAACAGTGCAGACAGCAGCCGCATCCAGCGCAGGTTGCGCACGCTGCTCGTCTGCCCATAAGACGCCTGCAGCAGCATCCCGTAGATCGGACGCGCATGCGATGCGCAGAACTTCAGCACCTTGCCCGGCTCTTCGTGGGCCTCGCGCAGATTGGAATAGTCGTCGCGCAACCCGTAGTCATGGAAGGTGGCGGGCCAGTAGGCGACCAGCGGCACCAGAAACAGGAACGCCGTCAGGACCCAAGCGCGCACACCAATGCGGGTGCGCGCCCGGTCGGTGGCGAGCGCCGGACCGACGGCCGGCACGGCGGTGGAGGAGGCGAGCAGTGTTTTGTCGATGTTCATCATATGGTTGAAATGATTCTAGATGGCGCAGCGCGAAAAATCTGTGTGCAGGGGCGGTATGAACCGTTAAATATATGTTAATCAAGCGCCGGGCCGGCCCGGCTTGCCTCGCCGCTTTAACATAGTCCGTCGGCGGCGATGGGACCTGAGGGTACAATGCCGTCATGTGCGGCCGTTATGTGAGTCCGGATGAGGCCTCGCTCGAGCGGGAATTCAATCTCGTGCGCTCAGAATGGCGGTTTCCGGCGAGCTTCAACGTGGCGCCGTCGCAGCCGGTGCCGGCCGTCCGCATGGACGGTGCCAGCAAGCACGTGATACCGCTGCGCTGGGGCCTGGTGCCGTTCTTCGCGAGGGGGGTCGCGGGCAAGTACAGCACCATCAATGCGCGCATCGAAACCATCGAAACCAGCGCGAGCTACCGCGGCCCCTGGAAGCGCGGCCAGCGTTGCATTATTCCCGCGCTCGGATTCTACGAATGGCATATCGATTCCGACGGCGGCAAACAGCCGTTTTTCATTCAACTGGAAGATCAGGAGGTGTTCGGGTTCGCCGGACTTTGGGATCGTTCCGCAAACGATGCGGGCGCGGTGATCGAGTCCTGCACCATCATCACGCTGCCCGCCAACAAGCTCATGGCGGAGATTCACAACGGCAGGGCGCGCATGCCGGCGATTCTTGGCCGAGGGCAGCACGATGCTTGGCTCACGGGCGCCTCGGACTCGGCCAGGGCGGCGCTCGCGCCCTATCCGGACGAGCAAATGTCCGCCTATGCGGTGAGCACCCGGGTCAATTCGCCCCGCAACAACGACGAGAAGCTGATCGATCCGTTGCCTCCCGCCATGGATTGAGGGATGCAGATCACACCCCGCGCAATGATCGCGATCGGATGCGCCCCCCATCGGGCGGTTCCATGAAGCAGTTCCCATCGGCCAGCGAGCGGCGCGGTAGGCTGGTTCCACGGATACCGCGCCCATGGGACTCAAGCTGTCGATCTTGTCCGCGATGCTGCTGATGTCGGCCACGGCCGGCGCGCAGGTCCGCATCTACACCTATCTCGATGAAACGGGCCAACGCCATTTCACCGACGTGCCGGACGACGGCCGGTACCGCCTGCTGCATCTGTCGCCGCAGGACCTGACCGAGAGCGGCCAGCACTACGACCCGCGGCTGCTGGAGAGATCAAGGCGCTACGACCCGATCATTGAGCGGGCCGCCGCCGCCGCGGCGTTGGAGCCCAATCTGCTGCGCGCCGTGATCGTGGTGGAATCGGGTTTCAATTCCCTGGCCGTATCGAAGCGCGGAGCCAAGGGATTGATGCAACTGATGCCCGCCACCGCCCAGCATTACGGCGTCGCCGACCCCTATGATCCGCAGGCGAACGTGATCGGCGGCGCGCTCTATCTGAAATCTCTGCTCGATCTGTTCGGGCACGATCTCAAGCTGGCGCTGGCAGCCTACAATGCCGGCGAAGCGGCGGTGATGCGCAACGGCGGCCGGATTCCGCCGTATGCCGAAACACAGGCGTACGTTCCACGCGTCCTCAAGATCCTCAGGCTGCTCGGCGAGACGCGCGTCATCTAGACCGCGGTGTCGTCAACCGAATCGGGCCCTTGAGGTTGACTAAGGCTGCCCCGCAACCCAATACTGCGGGACGGTGAACCCCGAGCCCATGCCCGCGTTGGACGTTTTCGAGGCGCAGCTCGGCGGCCTGGCCGAACGCGGCCGGCTGCGCGCGCTTGCCCCGCGAGCGGGATTGGACTTCAGTTCCAACGATTATCTCGGGCTGGCGGCATCGCGGCGGATCGGCGGCGTGCTCGCGGCGGCGCTCGCGCGCGGGACTCCGATCGGCGCCGGCGGATCGCGCCTGCTGCGCGGCAATGCGCCGGAACACGAGCAGCTGGAGCAGGCTGCCGCGAGCTTCTTCCACGCCGAGCGCACACTGTTCTTCGGCGGCGGCTATACGGCCAATTTTGCGTTGTTCTCGACCCTGCCGCAGAGCGCCGACCTGATCCTCGCGGACGAACTCGTTCACGCCAGCACGCGCGAGGGCATGCGCGCCGGGCGCGCCGCAACTCAGGCGATAGCGCACAATGACTGCGGTGCGTTCGAAGACGGCATCCGCGCATGGCGCAATCGTGGAAACCGCGGCCGTGTGTGGATCGCGATCGAGAGTCTCTACAGCATGGATGGTGACCGCGCCCCGCTCGGGGAACTCATGGCGGTCGCCGACCGGCACGACGCCTTTCTGATGATCGACGAGGCCCACGCAACCGGCGTCTTCGGTCCGGACGGCCGCGGGCTGGCGGCGGCGTTCGAGGGCCGCGCCAACGTCATCGTCATGCATACCTGCGGCAAGGCATTGGGAGGTTGCGGCGCGCTGGTGAGCGCGCCGCGCGTGCTGTGCGATTTCGTGGTCAATCGCTGCCGGCCGTTCATCTACTCCACGGCGCCGTCGCCGCTGATGGCGCTCGCCGCCCTCGAGGCATTGGCCATCTTGAAGGACGAACCGCAGCGGCGCACACGTCTGGCGGCATTGGTATCGCGGGCCGGCGAGGCATGCGCGCGGCGTTGCGGCGTGACGGCCAGCGGCTCGCAAATCCTGCCCGTCGTCATCGGCGACGACCGACGGACGGTGGGAATCGCCGCGGCGCTGCGTGCACGCGGCTTCGACGTCGGCGGCGTGCGCCCACCGACCGTGCCCGCGGGGACGGCACGGCTGCGCATATCCGTGACGCTGAATGTCGATGAGGCGGCGATCAGCGCATTGTTCGATGCCCTCGCCGACGCATTGGAATCCGCCTGACATGCGGCCGAGTGCGCCCGCCGCGAACTCGCCGGTCTGGCACCCCTTTACGCAGCACGCGCTGCGCGCGTCCTTTCCCACGGTGGTGCATGCCGAGGGCGCGAGCCTGATCACGGCGGACGGCCGGCGCGTGATCGACGCCATTTCATCCTGGTGGGTGATCACCCATGGTCATCGTCATCCGCGCATCGTCGCCGCCATCCGGGCGCAGATCGAATCGCTCGACCAGGTGATTTTCGCCGAATTCACCCACGAGGCCGCCGAATCCCTGGCCGCCCGGCTGATCGACATGGCGCCGGGCGGCATGACGCGCGTGTTCTTCTCGGACAGCGGCTCCACCAGCGTCGAGGTGGCGTTGAAAATGGCGCTCGGTTTCTGGCGCCATCGGGGCGAGAGCCGCCCGCGCATCGTGGTCATGCAGCACAGCTACCACGGCGACACCGTCGGCGCGATGTCGATTGGAGCGCGCGGGCCGTTCACCGAGGATTATGCGCCGCTGCTGTTCGACGTCGATCGCATTCCATTTCCGGCGGCCGGCCGGGAGGAGGACACGCTGGAGTCCCTGCGCGCGATACTGCGCCGCGGCGTCGCGGCCGCGCTGATCGTCGAGCCGCTGGTCCTCGGTGCGGGCGGCATGCTCATGTATGCCCCCGCGGTTCTCGCCGACCTTCGGCGGATCTGCGCGACGCAGGGCGTCCTGTTCATCGCCGACGAGGTCATGACGGGCTGGGGGCGCACCGGTTCGATGTTCGCCTGCGAACAGGCGGGAATATCGCCGGATATCGTATGCTATTCGAAGGGGCTCACCGGCGGCTCCCTGCCGCTCGCCGTGACGCTCTGCCGGGAGGAGATTTTCGAGGAGTTTCTCGCGGCGGATCGCCGCCGGACGTTTTTTCACTCGAGCTCCTTCACCGCGAATCCGATCGCCTGCGCCGCGGCCCTCGCCAATCTGAAGATCTGGGAGACCGAACCGGTACGCGAACGCATAGCGGCGCTGGTCGCGCGGCAGTCCGCGCACCTGGAGCGCTTTCGCGATGACCCGAGATTCGAGAACGTTCGCCAGAGCGGAACCATCGCGGCACTGGATTTCAAGGCCGCCGATGCGGGCTATTTCGCCGACATCGGGCCGCGGCTGCAGGAATTCTTCCGCGCCAGGAATGTCCTGCTGCGGCCGCTCGGCAACACGGTCTACGTCATGCCGCCGTACTGCGTGACCGGCGATGAACTCGATGCGGTATATGCCGCGATTGCAGCATCCGCGGCGGCCGTGGCATGAGCGCGGGAGAACCCACCGGAACGCTCGAAGCGGCATTGGCGCAGGCGCGACGGCTGCTGCAAGCGGATCCATCGCTGGCGGCCGAACAGGCGGAGGAGATTCTCAAGGTCGCGCCGCAGCATCCGGTCGCGATGCTGCTGCTCGGCGTGGCGCGGCGTGCCGGCGGGGATGCACCGGGCTCGCTCGAGACATTGCGCGCGCTCGCGGCGGCTCAGCCCAATTGGGCGGCGGCCCATTACGAACTCGGAATGACGCTGGCGGACCGCGGACTCACCGCGGATGCCCTGGCATCCCTGCGCCGCGCCGTGGCACTCAAACCCAGCATGCCCGATGCCTGGCGCGCGATCGGGGATCAATTGAACATGACCGGCGACGCCGCGGGCGCCGACGTCGCGTATGCGCGCCACATCAAAGCATCGACCCAGGATCCGCGGTTGCTGGTGGCCGCATCGGCATTGGTCGACGGCAAGATCGCCCAGGCCGAAGGGCTGCTGCGCGCCCACTTGAAACAGTATCCGACCGATGTCGCCGCGATCCGCATGCTGGCCGAGGTCGCCGCGCGGCTCGGCCGAAATGCGGATGCCGAGACCCTGCTCGAGCGATGCCTCGAGCTGGCCCCGAGTTTTCATGCCGCGCGCCACCAATTGGCCATCGTCCTGCAACGGCAGAACAAAGTCACCGCCGCGCTGCGGCAAATCGAGCAATTGGATCGCCAGGATCCCCACAACTCGGCCTACCGCAACCTGCGCGCGGTGGTTTTGGTGAAGATCGGCGATTATCGGCAGGCCATCGACAATTACGAGCAGGTTCTGGCGGCGCATCCGGATCAGCCGAAAATCTGGTTGAGCTATGGCCACACCCTCGCCACGGCCGGGCGCGAAACCGACAGCATCGCGGCCTATCGGCGCAGCATCCAGCTCTCGCCCCAGCTGGGAGAGGCCTATTGGAGCCTGGCGAATCTGAAGACCTTCCGCTTCGGCGCGGCCGAGGTCGAGGCCATGCGGGCACAGATCGGGCGCGGCGATCTGGGGGTGGAGGACCGCTATCACCTCGATTTCGCGCTCGGCAAAGCTCTCGAGGACGAACGGCGGTATGCCGAGTCGTTCGAACATTACCTGAAGGGCAACGCGTTGCGCAGGTCGCTGATCGACTACCAGGCGGATGAAACCTCCGCCTTCGTGCGGCGCTCGAAGCAGCTGTTATCGGCGGAGTTTTTCGCGGCGCGTGCGGGTTACGGCGCGGCGGCGGTGGATCCGATTTTCGTCGTGGGCCTGCCGAGAGCCGGCTCCACGCTGATCGAGCAGATCCTCGCCAGCCATTCGCTGGTGGAAGGCACCATGGAACTGCCGGACATTCTCATGATGGCGGCGGCGCTGGCCGGACCGAAGAATTCGTCGCTCGACGAGCGCTATCCGGCGGTGCTCGCCGGCCTGAGCGCCGCGGCCTGCCGGGATCTCGGCGAGCAGTTCATCGAGACGACACGCATCCAGCGCAAGACCGGCAAGCCGCTGTTCATCGACAAGATGCCCAACAACTTCCTGCACATCGGGCTGATCCGCCTGGCACTGCCGAATGCCAGGATCATCGATGCCCGCCGCCATCCGATGGCGTGCTGCTTTTCGGCCTTCAAGCAGCTGTTTGCGCAGGGACAGCACTACACCTACGACCTCGATGACATCGGCCGGTACTACTGCGACTACGTCGAACTGATGCAGCACTTCGACCGGGTGCTGCCGGGCAGGATCCACCGGGTCATTTACGAGACCCTGATCGAGGACACCGAAGCGGAGGTACGGCGGCTGTTGGCGTATTGCGGCCTTGAGTTTGAGGGCGCCTGTCTGCGTTTCCACGAAAATGACCGTCCGGTGAGGACTCCGAGCGCCCGGCAGGTCAGAAAGCCGATCTTTCGCGACGGCATCGACCATTGGCGGCACTACGAGCCCTGGCTGCAACCCGTCAAAACGGCGCTCGGCCCGGTGCTCGACGCCTACCCCGGCGCACCGGATATTTGGAACCTGAAATCATTTGAGAACCCGACATAATTTGGAACCCGACATAATTGCGATAGACTACGGAGCAGGGGGGCTTGGCATGAAAAAACAATGGGGATGCCAAAATGACTCGAAGCCGAAAGAGGAAACTCGCCCGTAGCCGCGCGAAATGGGCCGGCGTGCCGCTTGCATCCGCGCTCGTTGCCGGCAGCGGCGTCATGGTGCATGCCGCCGACTCCACCGACACCGAAACCGTCACGCTCGAAGAGGTCGTGGTCACGGCGCAAAAGCGCTCGGAGGACCTGCAGAAGGTCCCGATCAGTCTGCAGGTGCTCGGCTCGGAGGTTCTCGAGCAGCATGAGGTCGGCAGCTTTGACGATTACGCCAAGCTGCTGACCAGCGTGAGCTACCAATCATTGGGGCCCGGTCAGGCGCAGCTGTATTTCCGGGGCATCGCCAGCGGCGCCGACGGCCTGCACGCCGGATCCCTCCCGGCCACCGGCGTGTACCTGGATGAGATTCCGGTGACCACCATCGGCAACACCCTCGATATTCACATGTATGACATTGCCCGCGTAGAGGCACTCGCCGGCCCGCAGGGCACGCTGTACGGAGCCAGTTCGCTGTCCGGCACGCTGCGCATCATCACCAATAAACCCGACCCGAGCGCTTTTTCGGCCAGCTACGACCTGAAGGCCGACAAGTACGGCAAGGGTGGCCCCGGCGGGGAATTCGAGGGCTATGTGAACATTCCGCTGGCCGAGCACGTGGCGGTGCGATTGGTCGGCTATTACGAGCACGTCGGCGGCTATATCAACAACGTGTTCAATCCGGTGACCCTGCAACAGGGAAGCCCGCCGCTCGGCATCCCCAACACTCCGGCGACCTACGACAATTTCTCCGAGAAGAATGCGAATGACGTCGACACCTATGGCGGACGCGCAGCCCTGAAGATCGATCTGAACGACCGCTGGACCATCACCCCGCAGGTGCTGGCCCAGAGCCAGACCGCAAACGGCAACTTTTCGTACAACCCCGCGCTGGGCGATCTGAACATCGGGGACTTCTTCAAGGGCATCAACCAGGACCAATGGTATCAGTCGGCACTGGCCGTGCAGGGCAAGGTCTCGAATTTCGACGTGGTGTATTCCGGCAGCTGGTTCCAGCGCTCCGTGCACAACCTGGTCGACTATACGGGCTATACCATCGCCTACGATCACCTGCAGCAGATTCCCGGGGGCACCTATGTGACCTATGACCGCTTCGTCGATCCGACCACCGGGCAACTGACCAATCCGCTGCAATTCACCGACAATCACGACAAATACACGAAGATGAGCCACGAGCTGCGGCTGAGTTCGCCAGCCGACTATCGTTTCCGCGGCGTCGTGGGGGGCTTTTACCAGCGGCAGACCGATGACATCCGCGCGGCCTTCCAGGCCAACAATCTGCCGGCCTATTTCACCGTCGACGGTCAGCCCGACACGATCTATTTGTCTCAGCAAACCCGCGTCGACCGCGATTATGCGCTGTTCACGGATCTGACCTTCGACGTCACGGACAAATTCAAGATCAGCGGCGGCATCCGCAGGTTCTGGGTGGAGAACACGCTGTACGGCTTCTTCGGTTTCAACGATGTGCTGAGTTCGCACGGCGAGGCGCTGTGCAATCCACCGGTCAGCGCGGCGACCATCATCCCGGGGTACTGGCCCTGCGTGAACACCAACAAGGAGGTGGTGGAGAACGGCGAAACCCACAAGATCAATCTGACCTATCAGATCGATCCCGATCTGATGGTCTACGGCACCTACTCGACCGGTTTCCGGCCGGGCGGCCCCAACCGCCTGCCGCAGGTGGCGGCCTACGGCGCCGACACCCTGACCAATTTCGAGGGCGGTTGGAAAACCGGGTGGTTCGACCATCGCGTGCGCTGGAATGGCGCCCTGTTCTACGAGCGCTGGAACGGGGTGCAATTGTCCGTCACCGGCGCCAATGGCATCACGTCGATCGTGAATGTCGGCAATGCCGCGGTGAAGGGCGTCGAATCCGAGGTGAGCTGGCTCATCATCGATGATTTGACCCTGACGGCCTCCGGTACCTACGTCGATGCGAGGACCACCGAGGAGTTTTGCGATCTGGATCCGAGCACCCAGCTGGTCACGCACGACTGCGCAACGCCGACCGCCCCCTCCGGCACGCAGCTGCCGGTGACCCCGCAATTGAAGGCGAGCGGCACGGCGCGCTACAAATTCGACGTCGGCGGCTACGCGAGCTTCGTGCAGGGAGCTGTGACCCACCAGAGCGTTTCCACCTCGAACCTTAATGTGGCGGAAAACGAGGCGATGGGGAACCTGGAGGCGTTCACCACCTTCGATTTTTCAGCCGGCACGGGCATGCATAACTGGAAACTGGAGGCGTACATCGAGAATGCCTTCGACAAGCGCGGTGAACTGAATCGCCTCAACGCCTGCGCGAACCTCTATTGTTACGAGAATTACCACGTCTATCCCATCAAGCCGATGATATTCGGGGTCAAATTCGGGCAGAAGTTCTGATCGAACGTCAGCCGAGCATCACGGTGCGTCCGAGGAACCAGAACAAGCCCTCGCCGACCAGAAACGAGGCGGCGACGTCGGTGAACAGCGGCCGTGGCATGGCGAGGCGGGTGCGCACCAGCAGCCATGCAACGAGCAGCGCACCGAGCACCACCGTCACCTGGCCGATCTCGACGCCGATATTAAAACCCACCAGCAGTTCGGCCAGCCGATCGGTCGGCAGACGCATCTCCAGCAGATTCGAGGCAAAGCCGAAGCCGTGGATCAGCCCGAATACCAGGGTGACCAGCAGCCGCACGCGCCCGGCGTCGCGCATGTGTCCGGTCAACATGAGATAGCTGCCCGCGAACAGGGCGCCGCCGAGCAGCATCACCATGGGCAGCGTGACCCCGACGCCCAGATACTTGGCGAGCGCCATGAGCAGCAGGATGCCGGCGAGACCGAGGGCGACCGGCAGCGGCCGATGGGTGGCATCGCCGATGTTTTCGGCGCCGATCAGTGCGATGGTGAGCGCCACCAGCGCATCGATGTATTGGGCGTCGGGCCTCAAAATGCCGGTCACGGCGAGCGCCAGCGTCAGGCTGTGGCCGAGGGTGAAACCGGTCACCACGAACAGCAGATCGCGCACGCGGCGCGATATCAACACCAGCCCGAGCATGAAGGACATGTGATCGACGCCGGTGAAGATGTGCATCACGCCCATGCCCACGAAGGTCATGAAGCCGGCGTTTTGCAGGGTGCTCTGGGCATCGCCGCCGGACACCTCGATCTCCTGATGATCGCGGGTGAGGATCTGTTCGAAGAAGCGTCCTGTGTCGTCCTCGATGCGCGCGAAATTCGTGTGCGAGGCCACCTTGTCGAGGAAGGCGCCGGAGTGGATTTTCAGGTCCCTGGTGGCCGGACAACTGAAGACGAACTCCTCGCGGAAGAATCCGGGCGTCGCCGACAGCGTGAGCGGGCCTTGCACGATCGGGCAGGGCACGCCGCCCGCCGAGGCACCCATGCGCGCGGCGAGATAGGTGCCGAGTTCGGCGCCCGTCGGCAGATCCTTGCCAGAGGCGGACAGACGCTTCGCCTCGAGCTCCGGTACGATCATCTGCAGATGCACGGTCCCGCCGCCGCTGATCTGCCAGGAGGAATGGCTTTCGCTCAAGGTGTGCGCGCCGGCGCCCGCGCCGTATAAAAGAGCCGCGGCAAGCCATGCCGCGGGCCTCTTCGCAAACCGCGTGCTGCGCCCCGGGCTCACGGGGTGGGATCTGCGGGCCGGTAATCGCGGACGTAGTCGGGCGCGATCAGTATTTTCGAACGCTCGCGCAGGAACCGCACGGTGGCTTCCAGCAGGCGCGTCTGGGCCGCGGTGTTGTAGTCGCCGACGACCGCCTTGCGCGAGGCGTCGTAGCCCAAGGGTACGGGCTTGGTGTTCTTCACCATCAGCACGACGTGGATGCCGTCCTTCGCCGCCACCGGCCCTGCGACCTGGCCCGCGTCGAGGTTCCTGACCTCCTCGAAGATCTCGTCCCCGAGCCGGTACTTGGCCGCGAAATAATAGTCCTCCTCGTAGCGCTTGCCCTCGATCAGGCCGAAACGGCGCATGACCTCATCCGGGGACGATCCGGCGCGCAGCGCCGCCGCCGCCTGGTCCGCAACCGCCGCGGCAGCCGGCTTCGCACCCGCCGGCAGGACCAGATTGCGTACCTGCATGACGCCATCGGTGGCGTAATCCGCCTGGTGCTTCGCGTAGTAGTCCCGCAGCTGCGCCTCGGTCGGCGGACTGGTGGTGACCTCGACCGTGGCGGCCTGGGAGATGGTCGACACCAGGGCATTGCGCGTGGTCTGATCGGTCTCCGCAAAGTCGAGCTCCAGGCCGCGTTGCACCAACAGCTCCTCGCGCACCATTTCATCGAGCACCTTCAGTCTCGCTGCCGCGCTGGTCTCCTCGAATTTGAGCCCCGTTTCGCTCTCCAATTGGGTGATGAAATCGCTGCGCAGAATCGGCCGCTGATTCACCAGCGCCACATCCTCCGGCGGCACGGTGCGCGTCGAGGTGCCGGCGGCGGTGAACAGGCCGTAGCCGGCGATGGCGAGTCCGGTGAGCGCGCCGATCGCATACAGGATCATCGAGCGCATCGGGTTCATGTGCGACGGGTCAAAGAATCCCGCAGCCCACGGCGGCTCGCGTGCCGGGCCGTCGTGCGCCCCGTCGCGCGTGCCGTCATTCATGGCTCGGCCCGGCCGAAACGGCATTGAGATACACGGCGATGGAGCGGATGGTGGCCGCCGGCAGGCGTCCGATCCATTCCGGGCAGATGCCCTGCAGCCCGTGGGCGATCGAATCGGTGATGCTCGCCAGCGAACCATTCCCGGTCAACCAGATGCCGTCCGTCAAATCCGGCGCACCGATGGCCGGGTCGCCGCGCCCATCGCCGCCGTGGCAGTCGAAGCAGAAGCCATTCTTGTGAAACACCGCCCAGCCGCGGGCGAGCGCCTGAGCATCCTGCCCCGGGTGCGAAAAGCCATAGACATACAGGGCGACATCGGCCACCTCGCGCGGGGTCAGCGGCTCCATCTTGTAGAACTTGTTCGGATTGGCCGTGGCAAAGGCCGGCATGATCGCCAGATTCCAGGCCTTCGGATGTCCGGAGCGGATGCCATACAGGATGGTTCTTTCGATTTCGCCCACGCGCCCGCTGCCATACAACCAGTCGCGGTCTGCGAGATCCGGAATGCCGCGTGTCGGGTCACCGGCAAGATCGGCTCCGTGACAGGAGGCGCAGTGCGCGGCGAAGGCGGCGCGGCCGCGACGGATTGCATACGCGTGCAGTGGCGGGTCGTTTTGGATGCCGTCCGGGACCGCCATGAGCAAACGCGCGCTCAGGGCGTCGTCATGCGCATACCACAGGCCGCCGGCCGCCACCGCGATGACGGCCAGCGCCGCGCCGGCGAGGATCCGCGCCCGGGCGACCCTCGCCGCTTCAGGCGGGCGCTTCATCCACCACCGCGTTGCGCAGGGTGCCGATGCCGCCGATTTCCACCTCCACCGTGTCGCCGGGCTTCAGCCAGAGCGGCGGTTCACGTCGATCACCCACGCCGCCCGGCGTGCCGGTGGCGATGACATCGCCGGGCTCCAGCCGGGTGAACGCGGAACAGTACTCGATGATGTGCGGTATGTCGAAAATCATCTCGCCGAGGGTCGCATCCTGCAGTACCGCGCCGTTGACGCGGGTCTGGATGCGCTTCGGACCGATCTCACCCATGGCGTCGCGGGTCACCATCCACGGGCCGAACGCGCCGGTGCCCGGAAAGTTCTTTCCCGGTGTGAACTGACTGGTGTGGCGCTGCCAGTCGCGAACCGACGCATCGTTATAGCAGGAATAGCCGGCGACGTGGCTCCACGCGTCCGCGCGCGCGATGTGGCGTCCGGGCTTGCCGATGATGACGGCGAGTTCGCCCTCATAATCCAACCGCGTGGATACGCGCGGGCGCACGATGCCGGCGCCGTGGCCGATCTGGGTGTTGGCGTAGCGCGCGAACAGGGTGGGGTACTGCGCGGCCGAGCGGCCGGTCTCCTTCACATGCATGTCGTAGTTCAGCCCGATGCAGATGATCTTGGGCGGGTTGGGGATCACCGGCAGCCATTCGATCGCCTCGAGCGCATGGCGCGAAGCGCGCGAGGCGGCCGCCTTGAATTCGGCGAGATCCGATCCGAGCGCCGAGCGCAGGTCCGGGCGCCCCGCGTGAAACAGGCTGCCGAGGTCAAAGGCCTGATCGTCCTGGATGATGCCCCAGGTGACGGTTCCGGTGGCGCGAAAGGTTGCGAGTTTCATGGTCGTTTCCCGATTTGTGCAGAATTTTCGCCGATAGTCCGCGCGCCTTGCATCACGTTCAACACCCGGACAGGCTCCGGGCGCCACTTTACGGATTTTTGTCGTCGCTCGCCTCGCTTCTACGTATGTTTACGTGTACCCGTCCTGATCCTGCAGAGCGTGCCGGACCGATGACCCTCAGGCTGCTCAAATTGACGCTGATCCGCGATGGGGGCGGATTCTGCGAGAATCTTTGGCGCTCGAGGCGGTCAAAAGCGGCGAAGGCGTGCTGCTGCTCGTCCCGGGCAATCGTGAAGTTGGGGGAATAATGATGACGACCAAGTTTGAAACCACGTTCGGCTCGCTGGGCGACTTCAGCAAGGGAGAGCTCGAAATCATCAACGATGATCCGAAAAACTATGTCTTCTCGAATATCTTCGACGTCGCGAGCAGGTCCCGGCCGTACGAAAAGGTGGTGGTCGCGATCAACCTGGGCTACGTCTTCGAGACGCTGCGCGCGGAAGGCACCTCGACCTGGTTCGCCGCGGCCCATGATGAGTTCGCCATCGTCATGGACGGCGTGGTCGCGGTCGACCTCGTGAAGCTCGATGCCCCGGATGCCGTGGTACCCCCCGGCCAGCGCGGTGCCATCGCCGTCGAGGGCACCCCGGTGGGCCGAAAAATGGGCTATGTCAAATGCAAGCGCGGCCATCAGGTGCTGCTGCCGAAGGGCGCCGCCTATCGCTTTCGGGCCGACAAGCCGGGCGTCATCCTGCTGCAAACCGTCGACGGGGCATTGTCCGTGCACAAATGGGCGGATATTTGCTACAAATGAGGCAAACAGGCAGGATCATCGGTCAACCGCTATTCGTCAGGGCTTGGGTCAGGAGGTTCATTCAATGAGTCAGACAGTCAATGCGCTGGAAGTGAAGGCCTCACCGGCCAGCAACCAGACCGGGTATCGCAGCTTCGAACTCGGCAGCTTTGCATTCAGCCGGGACGAGTATTTTGCGAAGGTGACCTGGCACGTGGGCGGACAGAAACTGTCGCACGTCATGTCCGCGGACGCCTTTCTGCGCGCCATGATGCGCGACGTGGCCTGGGGCTTCTTCTACGGCTGGGTCAACTTCGACCCGGTGATCGGCACCCGCAACCTGTACGGCAAGGTCGAGTTGTATGCCGGCGCCTATCACCCCGCCTATAAGGAGAAGGGCCTGGATTTGACCGAGACCTTCGATTCGCGGGAAATCATGGCGACCTTCAAGGCGATTCTGGACGACTGGACCAACGAGGGGTTCGATCCGTTCGCTGCGCCGGACGAAACCGACACGACATGGGTCGGCAAGAAGAACGGCAACAACCGCCTGGCCATCGAGCGGCAGCGCCAGGCGTGCAAGCGCATGCCCGGATTGGCCGGCGACGCGGAATTGCGCACCGACAAGAACGGCTATCCGGTTAACCGCGCGTTCGCCGACGTATCCCAGGAGGAGCCGGAGGTCCACGCCGAACCCGGCTTCGAGGACGAGGTGCATGCCTTCAGCCTGTTCGCCTATCTGTCGCGTTCGGATGTGACCTGGAATCCGTCGGTTTCCTCGGTGCTGGAACGCAGTCTCTGCTGCCCCACGACCGAGGAGTACATTTTGCCGATCAAGCACGGCAATGACCGCGTCGAGTGGTTCATCCAGTTGAGCGACCAGATCGAGTGGGAGATCGAGGACAAGCAGACCGGCGCGCCGCGCGCCAAGGTCATCATGAAGGCGGGCGACGTCGCGGCCATGCCCGCCGACATCCGCCATCAGGGCTATTCGAAGAAGCGCTCGATGCTGCTGGTCTGGGAGAACGCGACACCCGGCCTGCCGGAGCTCTACGAGAGCGGCAAGCTCAAGCCGAATCCCGTCGAGTTCTGAACTTGCAGACAAAGTTGTTGATCGGCGGCGAGTTCGTCGACGCGCTGGATGGCGCCACCCTGGATGTGATCAATCCCTACGACGGCAGCGTGCTGGCGAAGGTCGCGGAGGCCAAGGCGGCGGACGTGGATCGGGCGGTGGTGGCGGCGGAAAAGGCCTTCCCCGCCTGGAAGGCCCTGGCGGCCGCACAGCGCGGGCGGCTGCTCGGCAAACTGGCGGACGCGATCGAAAGCCATGCCGATGAACTGGCAGAGCTGGAATCGCGGGATACGGGGCATCCCATACGCGACACCAAGTTGCTGGACGCGCCGCGCACGGCGGCGACGTTCCGCTACTTCGCCGGCATGGCCGACAAGTACCAGGGCAGCGTGGTGCCGGTCGATGCCGGTTTCTTGAATTACGTGCTGCGCGAGCCGGTGGGCGTGGTCGGACAGATCGTGCCGTGGAATTTTCCGCTGATGTTCACCAGCTGGAAGATGGGCCCGGCGCTGGCCGCCGGCAACACCGTGGTGCTGAAGCCCGCCGAAATCACGCCGCTCACGACGCTCCGGGTGGCGGAACTCATGACCGAGGTCGGATTTCCGCCCGGCGTGGTCAACATCGTGCCGGGCTACGGCCACACGGCGGGTCAGCGCCTGGCCGAGCATCCGGGCGTGAAGAAGATCGCGTTCACAGGTTCGACCGCCACCGGGCGCAAAATCGTGCAGGCCTCGGCGGGCAATCTCAAGCGCGTGCAGTTGGAACTCGGCGGCAAGGGAGCCAACATCGTATTCTCGGACGCGTTCCTGCCGGCTGCCATCAACGGATCGGCATTCGCGATTTTCCATAATCAGGGGCAGGCCTGCATCGCCGGATCCCGCCTGCTGTTGCAGCAGGACATCGCCGATCAATTTCTCGAGGGTTTCCTGAAGCTGGCCGGTTCGATCCGGCTGGGTGATCCGCTCGACCCGCGCACCGAGATGGGCCCGCTCACCTCGCAGCGCCAGCAGCAAAGCGTGCTGACCTACTGCGACGTCGCACGCCAGCAGGGCGCACAGCTGCTGCTGGGCGGCAGGAAGCCGGCGGCGGCGGATCTCGCGGGCGGCTACTTCGTCGAACCCACCGTCGTCAAGGCACAGCCGCAGGACCGGGTCTGCCAGGAGGAGGTTTTCGGTCCGTTCGTCGCCGTGACCACCTTCCGCGACGAGGCCGAGGCGGTGGCCATCGCGAATTCGACGGAATATGGCCTGGGCGGGGGTTTGTGGACGTCGAATCTGCAGCGCGCCCACCGTATCGCGGGTTCGATGCGCTCCGGCATGGTGTGGATCAACTGCTACAAGCGCGTGAATCCGGGTTCGCCTTTCGGCGGCGTCGGCAGTTCCGGCTATGGACGCGAAATGGGATTCGAAGCAATGCATGACTACACGGACGCGAAATCCGTGTGGGTCAACGTCGATGCCCAGATCCCGCCGCATTACCCGCGCTGAACCTCGGGGCCGTTGAATGACCGGGGCCCCCCGCCAGGCGGCGCCAGCCGGACTGCATCTGTGCCGTCTCGAGGCCGTCGGCGACGGTGATTGCCTGGAAGTCCGCAGCGACGCCGAACCTGCGCCAAGCATCGTGGTGATGCGCAGCGCCGGCCGGGCATGGGCCTACGTGAACGTGTGCCCGCATTTTTCGCTGCCGCTCAATTCCGAGCCCGGCCGGTTCCTGATCGCCGGCGATCGGCTGGTCATGTGCGCCTATCACTGTGCGGTCTTCAGATTCGACGACGGCCTGTGCATCGAAGGCCCGGCGGAGGGACTGCGTCTGGACGCCGTTGCCGTCAAGATCGAGGACGGTGACGTGGTGGTGGCATGAACGCCCCGGATCTCAATCCCGAGGAGGCGGCACTGCGCCACGGGCCGGATCGCACGGTCGCGGTGCGCGAGCTGTTTGGAATCGACAGCGACCTCGAGGTGCCGGCGTTCGCCCGGCGCTCGGATTACGTGCCGGTCGTCGATGAGGCCTACCGGTTCGATCGCGACACGACCCTGGCGATACTCGCCGGCTTCACCCACAACCGGCGGGTGCTGATCCAGGGATACCATGGCACCGGCAAATCCTCGCACATCGAGCAGGTGGCGGCCCGGCTGAACTGGCCGTGCGTGCGCATCAATCTGGACAGCCACATCAGCCGCATCGATCTGATCGGCAAGGANNTGATGTTCGTGCTGCAGCGGGTGCTCGAGGTGGACGGCGCGCTCACCCTGCTCGATCAGAGCCGTGTGATCGCCCCGCATCCCTGGTTCAGGCTGTTCGCCACCGCCAATACCGTGGGTCTTGGCGATCCCAGCGGGGCCTACCACGGCACGCAGCCCATCAACCAGGGCCACATGGATCGCTGGCACATCGTCGCCACCCTCAATTATCTGCCGGCGCCCACCGAGATCGGCATCGTGATCGCACGGGCGCCGGATTTTGCGGATGCCGACGGCCGTGAAATCGTCGGCAGAATGGTCGCGCTGGCCGGCCTGACGCGCACCGCCTTCGTCGCCGGCGACATTGCCACGGTCATGTCGCCGCGCACCGTGATCAGCTGGGCACAGAACACGCGCATTTTCGGCCAGATCGGCACCGCGTTCCGCCTGACCTTTCTCAACAAGTGCGACGAGGGTGAACGCGCAATCATCGCCGAGCTGTACCAGCGCTGCTTCGGCGAGGAACCGCGTTGACGGCCTGACCGATGCCCGATTCCAAGCCTGCGGATGAGCTGCGCCGGGCCTCGCTGGCGACCCTCAAGACCCTGGCGGCCCCGGCGGCGAACGGCACCGGCGGGGACGGAACCGGGGAAGGTGGCCGCTGGGCCGGCGGCGAGCCGCCGGGAACCGCGGCGCTGCTGGCCACCTCGCCGCTCGATCCGGACAGCGCCGCGTTGCAGTTGTGGCGCGGACGGATCGATGCGCTGGCGCTTGCGACGCGCTTCAGCGACAGCGTCCTGCACAGCCGGCTGGCGCCGCCTCCGGGAGCGCGCGAGATCCTGTTCACGCAGCTCGAGCAAAGCCGGGTACAGGCGTTCGGCGGCGCGCATCTGCCGGGGATGCGCGCCAATCTGGCCGCCTTGCATGCGCAACTGAGGATTCCCGCCGGGATGCGCGTGCTCGAGGCCGCGCGGCTGCGGTTCGGTGCGCCGATGCTGGCCGGCGCCGGGCCGGCGGATTGGCGCAGCGGCATCGATTCGCAGGCCGCGCGGCACATCGAGGACATGGCGCAGCATCTGCACGATCAAGCGGCGTTCGCGCTGCACGCCGCCGCTTTGATCGAGCATCTGGATCTGACACCGGAAAATGCGACGCGATTCGAGCCGCCGGAGGCACCGCAGCCGCATGCGGGTCCGGCCACCGCCGCGGCGCAGGCGAATCCGGCGGCCGGCGCCGACGCCAGCCAGGTGGGGATCCTGCGCCGGATCAGCAGCGAGCCGCGCGGCATCGCCATCGCCCGCGAGTCCGCGCCGGCCGCCGGCACGCCGGCTTACCACGCCTATAGCAAAGAATTCGACCTAGTGTGGGAGGTGCGCGAAGCGCGCGCGCCGGTGGACGGCGGCTTCGATGCAGAGATCGCCGCGCGGCTGCAGGCCATACGCTCGGGCTTTGCGCGTTGGGCACACCGCCTGCAGCGGCATCTGCTGGTGCGTCAGATGCGCGCCTGGCAATTCGATCGCGAGGAGGGCGTGCTCGATGCGGCGCGCCTGACGCGGGTGGTGATCGAGCCGCTGCAGCCGCTGCTGTTCAAGCAGGAGTCGCCGGAGGACTTCCCGCTCACCGCGGTGACGATATTGCTCGACTGTTCCGGCTCGATGCGCGGCCTGCCGATCGCCACGGCGGCCGGCTGCACCGAGTTGCTGGCGGCCGTGCTGGAGCGCAGCGGAGTACGCGTGGAGATCCTCGGCTTCACCACGCGTCATTGGCGCGGCGGTCAAACCCGTGAGAAATGGCTGGCCGATCTGCGTCCGGAACATCCGGGCAGACTCACCGACCTGTTGCATATCGTCTACAAGCGCAGCGATGTGTCGTGGCGCCGCGCGCGGCGCAATCTGGCGGCAATGCTGGATGAGAGGCTGCTGAAGGAAAATGTCGACGGCGAAGCGCTGTTGTGGGCGCAGGAAAGGCTGCTGCGCCGCCCGGAGCCGCGGCGCATCCTGATGGTGATTTCCGATGGCGCGCCGCTCGACGATGCGACTCTGGCCGCCAACGACGCGGGGTATCTGGATCGGCACCTGCGCGCCGTGATACGCGACATCGAACGGCGTGGTGCGGTCGAATTACTGGCGATCGGCATCGGCCACAATGTCGGCGCCTACTATTCCCGCTCGTTTACAGTGTCGGGGCCAGAAAATCTCGGGGAAGCCATCGTCACGCAGCTGGTGGCACTGCTGGATGGGCGCGGGAGCAGGCATGGCCGCAAGACCCCGGCGGGGACGACATAACCTGCCCAGAATAAAGGACGGACTTGAAAGGGTGCAGACTATGGTCAAACATCTCGTTATGTGGCGGTTGCGCGAACGCAAACGCGCGTCGGCCGGACTGGAAAACGAGCTGCAGATCAGGCAGACGATCGACGCCATGCGGTCCGGCATCGGCGGCCTGAAGGCTCTTGAGATCGGCGTCAACAAGGGCGCCGCCAGCGACAGCGCCGATCTGGTGCTGTACTCGGAATTCGACAGCTGGGAGGCGCTGCAGGCCTATGAGATGCATCCGCTGCACGAGGCATTGAAGAATCTGATCGGACCGCTGCGCACCGAACGACGCGTCGTGGATTACGAGACCTCGTGACCATGCATGATACAATTACGCGAATTGGGTTCGCAGCGCGCGTGACGCGCATATCTCGGGAGGCTGGACCGGTGAAAACGCGATCAGCGGCCATTTTCGCGGCACTGCTCGCCTGCGCCTCATTGAACGTGCGGGCGCAGGCCGTGTCCGCCGGGCGCGAGTCGATCGCCGCCGCCGCGGCCGCACTCGGCGGGGTGGAGCGCATTCGCGCGGTCAGGAACATCACCCTGATCGGCTATGGTCAATACGCCTACATGTTCGGCGGCGGCAACATCACCGGCTCGCGCAATGCGCCGCAAAAATACCAGGCTGCAAACGACCTGCGGCGCATCTACGATCTGCAGAACGACCGCTATCAGCAGCTCGAGCGCCGGAATTTTCTATTCCCGTTCGCGGCGACTTTCGGCCACAACTACGCACCGGTGAATCAGGTGCTGGACGGCGACATCGCCTACGATATCGGCGCGGACGGCGTTGCCAAGCGCGTGCCGCGCTGGATCGAGAGTTCGCATCAAATCGACGGCATCCACATGCGGCGGCTGTGGATGCTCAACAATCCGGTGGCGCTGATCCGCGCCGCGCTCGATCCGGCGACAAAGGTGGGAAAAGCCCGCCCCGAGGGCGGTGATACGGCCATCGACCTGATGCTCAAGGAGGGCGACAAGCTGACGCTCGGCATCGACTCCACAACCCGGCTGCCGGCCTGGGTGCGATGGGCCAATCCGCAGTCGAATCTCGGCCAGCTCACCTTGACGACGTATTTCACGGGATACGAACCGTACGCCGGCCTGCTGCTGCCGCTCGGCTACCGGACGGTCGAGGACTGGCGCGGCATCGAGTACCTTAAGATCTTCGTCGACAACTATGTGGTCGATTCGCAGATCGCGAATCTGGCCGCGCCGGACGCGGTGCGCGCCACGCCCGAGCCGGTGCCGGCGCCGGTGGATGTCAAGGTCACGCCGGTCGCCAGGGGTCTGTGGCGCCTCAATCCCTATGGCGGGACGGTGTTTGAATTTGCCGATCACCTGACGATTTTCGAACTGGGGGGCAGCGCAACCCTGGCACAGGCGGACGTCGATGCGGCCCGAAAACTGGTGCCCGGCAAGCCCCTGACCGAATACATTCCCTCGCATCATCACTTCGACCACACGGCCGGCCTGCGCGTGGCGGTGGCCGAAGGCCTGACCATCATCTCCAAGCCCGGCAACGAAGGTATCTTCCGCGAAATGGCCGAACACCCGGCGCCGGACTTCCCGGATGTGCTGGAGCGGCATCGGAGGCCCATGAAATTCATTCCCATCAGCCGCGAGCACCTGCGCCTGGCGGATTCGGCCATGACGGTGGATTTGTACTGGGTACGCAACAACATCCACATGGCGGATGCCGTGTTCGCCTATGTGCCCGAATCCAGAGTGATGGTGGAGGGCGACATCGGCACGGCCGCCGTCGACTACCAGTTCTGGGCCGACAGTTACATGGACAATGTAGACTATTACAAACTCAAGGTGGACACGGTGTCGCCGGTGCACCTGCAGATCATGAAACACGACGAGCTGATCGAGATGATCAAGGGCGGCGTGCAACGTGCGCGCGAGCGCTGCGCATCCGAGCTGGCCAAAGGCAACTATTTCCCGGGTTGTCCGGTCCAAACAAACCGGTATTGACGGCGAGCGGTCTTGACGGAATTGTCGGCAGTTGCCGCGCTGCCGCGTTTATCCAGAGGTGTCGGCGCGAGGCTTGGGATGCGCAAGACGCGACGTATTCTTTGACCCGAGGCATAGGCAGATGAGCGGATCGTTCTCCAAAACCGGCCTGATTGCGCTGCTGCTGCTGATCGGCGGCCCCGCCATGGCGCAGGTGGAGCTGTCCGGCACCTGGAGCCAGCTGATGCACGTGGACCGCGCGGAGCGCGGCACCGGCCCGGAAATCGCCGATTACACCGGCATACCCCTGAACGATGCGGCGCGTGAACGTGCCGAGACCTGGGACGCCGCCAAGTGGACCGTGCCCGAGCATCAGTGCGAACCGCACCCGGTGGATTATGCGCCGCACGGGCCGGCGAGCCTGCGCACCTGGAGCGAGGTCGACGTCGAGTCGCAGAAGGTCGTCGCCTGGCACGTCACGCATGCCTGGATGGTCACCACGCGTGACATCTGGATGGATGGCCGGCCGCACCCCTCGCCCCATGCCAGACACACGTGGATGGGATACTCGACCGGCGAATGGCACGGCGACATCCTCGAGGTCAAAACCGATCACATCAAGGAGGGCTGGATCCGCCGCAACGGCGTGCCGCGATCGGACCGGGGCACGCTCACCGAATTTTTCATCCGCCACGGCCAATACCTCACGCTCGTCTCGGTGGTCGATGATCCGGTGTATCTGACGGAGCCGGAAATCCGCGCCTGGAACTGGGTGTTGAATCTCGGGTACCAGATGGCGCCCTATCCGTGCGAGTATCGGGTGGAAACGGTGCGGCCCAAGGGCTATGTGGCGCATTGGCTGCCCGGG
This sequence comes from Gammaproteobacteria bacterium, assembly GCA_003137095.1. Lineage (GTDB taxonomy): Bacteria > Pseudomonadota > Gammaproteobacteria > Steroidobacterales > Steroidobacteraceae > Bog-1198. Next base: position 33,488 of record PLET01000019.1, on the reverse strand, counting down.
ACGAATCCGCAGATCGGCGAATTCGCGCGGGCCCACAAGCTGCCGCCAGAAGTCGGCCGCGGCGGGGCGAAAACCATGTATCCGGAATACCGCCATGAACTCGAGCGCCTGCTGAAATCCCAGCCGAAGCCCGACGCCAAACCCGCCACGCCGGCCGCGCCATGAAGCGCCCATCCAACCCGCCGACAGTGAGCCAGGCCGCGGCGGCCGCCCTGCTGCTGTTGGCGTGCGCAGCCGGGCGCTCGCCTGCCGCGACCCCTGCCGAGGACCACGGCACGGGACACGCCGCCAAGGGCGCGGCTCCGGCACCGGCCGCGGCCAGCTCGAAGGCGGAAATCGTGCCCGTGCAGCATGGCGTTTATCTGATCTATGCCGGCGAGGGCAGCAATGTGGTCGTGCAGATAGGCGAGCAGGGCGTGGTCGTGGTCGACACCGCGACGGCGGCCGTCAGCGACAAGATCCTCGCCGCGCTGCGCACCCTCACCGACAAGCCGGTGCGCTACGTGCTCGACACCAGCGCCGATGCGGACCACGTCGGCGGCAATGAGATGATTTCGCGCGCCGGCGTGACTTTCGGCGGCGGCTACACCAGCGATGAGCACTTCTCGTTCATTTTTGCCCACGAGAACGTGCTCAACGCGATGAGCGCGCCGACCGGACAGAAGGCGGCGGCGCCGAGCACGGCGTGGCCGACCGACACCTATTTCCAGGACTCGATCGAGTTGTATTTCAACGACGAGCCCATACAAATGCTGTATCAGCCGAACGCCCACACGGACGGTGACAGCATCGTGTTCTTCCGGCGCTCGGACGTGATCGCCACCGGCGACGTCTTCAGCACGGAGGGATATCCGGTGATCGATCTGGAGCATGGCGGCAGCATCAACGGCATCATCGCGGCGCTGAATCGCATCATCGACATCACCATTCCGAAGCGTAATCAGGAGGACGGCACACTGGTGGTTCCGGGCCATGGACGGGTGTGCGATGAGTACGACGTGGTGGTGTACCGCGACATGGTCACGATCATCAGGGATCGGATAGCCGACATGATCAAGAAAGGGATGTCGCTGGACGCGGTCAACGCGGCCAAGCCGAGCTACGACTACGACGGACGCTACGGCGCCACCAGCGGCGCATGGACGACGGACAAATTCATCGAGGCGGTCTACAAGAGTCTGCAATCGCCGCCGCAGGAGCCGAAGTGAATCGCGGCTTAAGTTCTTCCAGGAGACTGACATGAGATATCCCCATGGTGCTTTGACGGCCCTGTCGGCCGCGGCGCTGCTCGCGGTTGCGTTGCCCGTCGGCGCACATCATTCGTTCCCATCCACGTATTTCGTCGACAAGACCATCACCATCAAGGGCAAGGTCACGGAGTTCATGTTCCGAAACCCGCATTCGGTGGTCCAGGTGCTGGCACCGGGTGATGACGGCAAGATGTACCGCTGGGCGGTGGAATGGGCGGCAGCGGCGGCGCTGGCGCGCGACGGCAAGGCGAGCCGCGACATCCTGCATCCCGGCGACGAAGTGATCGTCACCGGTGCGCCGGGCCGCAACCCGGACGATCACAAGATCCGCCTATACACCATCCAGCGGCCGTCGGACGGCTGGTCGTGGGAAGGCAAATTCGACTGACGGAGATGATATTGATGCAAGGCACGACCTCTGCCCGGGCGCTCGCGCTCACCGCGATGATGATCGCCTTCATCGTCAGCTGCGGGAGCACGGCCGTGGCGGCGGCGGCCGGTGCGGCCGCTGCGCCGGCACCGAAGCCGGCACCGAAGGCGGCTGCGCCAGCGACGCCCAAGGAGGCCGCGCAGATCGACATGACGGGCCACTGGGTGTCGATCGTCACCGAGGACTGGATCTATCGGATGCTGGTAGCGCGCAAGGGCGACATAGGCAGTATCCCGGTCAATGCCGCCGGCAAGAAGGCGACCGGCAATTGGGATCCGGCGAAGGATGCCGCGGCCGGCGAGACCTGCAAGGCCTACGGAGCGGCGGGCATCATCCGCAGGCCGGGACGTTTGAACATCACCTGGGCCGACGATCGCACGCTGCGCATCGATTTCGACGCCGGCATGAAGACCCGGCTGCTGCATTTCTCCGAGGAGCTGCCGCCGACCGGGTACATCACTTCCGAGCCGCCGGTGAATTTCGCGGTGCCGAACAACATCGGCGCACCCAGTCTGGAGGGCTATTCGGTGGCCGCCTGGCATCATCAAGGGCAGGCGCGCGGTATGGGTCCTATGCAAGAGCACTACGTGCCGTCGCACGGCGGCTCGCTGGCGGCGATCACCGGCAACCTGAGCCCCGCCTACCTGCAGTCGAACGGCGTGCCCTACAGTTCGAGCACGGTTCTCAAGGAATTCTTCGATCTGGTCGAGATGCCCGATGGCATTCAATACCTGATCGTGACCAGCATCGTCGAGGATCCCGTGTACCTGGATCAACCCTGGGTGACCAGCACGCCGTTCAAGCGTGAACCCGACGCGAAGAAATGGGACCCCAGCGGTTGCTGATGATGAAATTCAACGCCAAAGCCAAAGCCGAAGCCAAAGCCAAAGCCAAAACCAAGGCCAAGGGAGCCTGATCGATGAATGCCGTGCGCCAGACGTGGGATACGGGATACGAGTGGAAGACGGTGACGCTGTTGACGCTGGGTTTCGGCCTGGTGGGATTGGATCGCTGGATCATCGCGCCCATGTTCCCGGCGATCGCCAAGGATCTCGGACTCAACTACCAGGATCTCGGCAACCTGATCGGCGCGCTCGGCCTCGCCTGGGGCATCTGCGCGATTCTCGCCGGCGGTCTGTCGGACCGCCTGGGGCGCCGCAAGGTGCTGGTACCGGCGATCGTGGGATTCTCGCTGCTGTCCGGGTTCACGGGAATGGCGCAGGGGTTGACGAGCCTGGTGCTGATCCGCGCTCTGATGGGCATCATGGAAGGCTCGTTTTGTCCGACAAGCTTCGCGGCCACCGCCGAGGCTTCCGAGCCCGGACGGCGCGGCTTCAATCTGGGCGTTCAGCAAAGCGCCTTTCCGCTGTTCGGACTCGCCCTTGGGCCGATTCTGGCGACACAGCTGCTGCGGGTGATCGACTGGCGCTGGATTTTCATCCTGGTGGCCGTGCCCGGGCTGATCATCGGCGCGCTGATCTGGAAGGTGATCCGCGATCCGGCCACCGCCGGTGCATCGGCTTCGGTCGAACGCGCCAAATTGAGCGAGGTGTTGAAGCACCGCAATGTGGCGCTCGGCATGATCACGCTGATGTGCGCCATGAGCGGGATCTTCGTGCTAAGCGCGATGGTGCCGAACTATCTGGTCGATTACCTGAAATTGAGCGTCCAACAAATGGGCTTCGTCACCTCCGCGATCGGCTTCGGCGGATTCCTCGGTCAGGTGGTGTTGCCGGGCGCATCGGACATCTTCGGGCGCAAGCTGGTGGCGATCGCGGGGTTCGCTTTCGGCGCCGCGCTGCTCTATGCCTTCGCCCGCCTGGGTGCCAATCCGGCGGCGCTGTTCGGACTTCTGTTCGCCTCGTGTTTCTTCTGTTTCGGACTTCTGGGATTGATCACCGGCCCGATTGCGACGGAGGCCGCGCCTCGCGGGCTGATCTCCTCGACCGCGGGCGTCATCATCGGCACCGGCGAAATCTTCGGCGGCGGCATTGCGCCCGCGCTCGCGGGCGGCGTCGCGCAGCATTACGGCATTCAGCACGTGCTCACCATGGCGCTTGCCGGACTCGTCACGGGGGCGATCGTGAGCCTGTTCCTGCGGGAGACGGCGCCGAAGCACATCGCCGGTGCCGTGGGCAGCCGGGAACCGGCCTGAGCATGCTCGAGTGAGCATCCTCGAGGCCATCCAAAACACGGGTTTCGCCGACTGGATGCGGGTATCGGAGTGGGGTTATCCCATCATCCTGACGCTGCATTCGATCGGTCTCGCCATGGTGGTCGGCGTGCTGTTCGTGATTGATCTGCGCATCCTCGGCGTGCCGCGATCATTGCCGATTCTGCCGCTGCGGCAGCTGATGACCCTGGTGTGGCTGGGATTCGTGCTGAATTTGATCACTGGCTTGTGCCTGTTCTCTGCGGATGCGGTCAAGTTCTTCGAGAGCCCCACCTTCCGCTTCAAGCTGGCCAGCGTGTTCGCAGGCGTGGGCCTGGCGGTGTTCCTGAGCTCCTCGGTGCTGGGCGTGGGCGACAAGTTCGACCGCCGCGAGGCGGTCATTCCCGCCCGCGCCAAGGTCTTTGCCAGCCTTTCACTGCTGATGTGGCTGGCGGCGATCTGTCTCGGCCGATACGTCGCTTACGAGTAAGGCGCATGACCGCACCCACGATCAATACGGCGCACCACGAACCGTGGCTGGTGTGGGTCCATGACACCGCGTACGGCCAGATGATGCGGGATGTGACCTGGATGTTTCCGACCTTCCAGGCAGTGCATCTGATCGGCATGACGCTGCTGGTTGGCGTGATCGCCGTCATCGACCTGCGGGTGCTGGGGTTCGCCAAGGGCCTGCCCCTGGCGGCGCTGCATCGCCTGATACCCTGGGCGCTGTTCGGATTTGCCATCAACGTCCTCACCGGGTGCGGATTCTTTGCCGCCGAACCTTACTCTTTCGCGGCCGTGCCGGCGTTTCGCTTCAAGATGCTGCTGCTTGCGCTCGCGGGATTGAATGCGTTGTGGTTCTGGATCAGCGTGTATCCGCATGTCGAGGAATGGGGGCCGGGCGACAGCACACCGGTGTTGGCCAAGAGCCTGTCGCTGATTTCACTGTGCCTGTGGGTGAGTGTCATATTCGCGGGCCGCTTCATCGCGTTTGGCGGTACCGGGACGCTTTGAGGGCGCCGCCGCGGGCGTCGGCTCGGCGTCGTGCTGGGGCGTGGCGTCGTGCTGGGGCGTGGCGTCGTGCTGGCGCAGTGCCTGATCCCAAACCGGCTCGCCGGCAAAGCGCTGGGCGATGAAATCCACGAACAATTTCACCTTCATCGCGCGCCGGTGCGTCACCGGGTAGATCGCGAGCAGTTCGAGGGGCGGAATTTCGTAGTCGTCGAGCACGCGGGTGAGCTTGCCGCTCTGCAGATCCTCGCCGCACACCAGGGTCGGCAAACAGGTGATGCCGCCGCCGCTCAGCGCGAAATCACGCAACAGATGGACCGAATTGGTGCGGATCGCGGCGGGCAACAGCAGCGAGGTCTCCTCATGGGCGCCCTTGAACGTCCAACGATCACGGGTCGGGTAGGCTGAATACAGGCCGAGGTTGAAGCGCAGCAGATCGAAGGGCGAAGCGGGTATGCCGTGCTGCGCAAGATAGGCGGGCGATGCGCAGAACACCCGCCTGACTTGAAACAGCGGGCGTTCAATCAGCGACTCCGCGCTCGGACGGAATATCTGCAGGGCCACATCGTAGCCTTTGTCGACCGGATTCACCGGCACGTCGCTCACCGTGATGTCCAGTTCGATGTGCGGGTACTGGGCGCCGAAGTCCTTGAGCGCCAGTCCCAGGTGACCCAGTGCGAAACCGGGCAGCACCTGCAGCCGCAATACCCCCGTCGGCGTGGCTTTCATCGAGCGCATGTGTTCCATGGCCGAATCCAGCCGCGAGACGATGTCCGCACACTCCTCGAGAAAATTGTTGCCGGCCTCGGCCAGCATCACGGCCCGCGTGGAGCGGTGAAACAGCGGCGATTGAACATACGCTTCCAGCTGTTTCACCCGGCCTGTGATGACCGAGGCGGTGACGTTGAGCTGGCGGGCGGCCTCCACAAAGCTCTTGGTTTCGGCCACCCGTACGAATGCTTGCATACAGAGAAATTTGTCCATGTCCTATGTCTCAGTTTGGCCACATAGTTGGCCACAGTATTGTCGACATTACTGGCTACAACCAAGCGGTGTATTCGTATAACGCGAATAATACACCGGTTATTGCGCCATATACTAGAACAACAAAAGGGACGGGCAGTCCCGGGCCAGCCAGCGTCGGTCGTTGGTTTCCGGCCAGGATCAGCGGCTCATCGTGCAAACGGTGATGGGAGTGGAATGTATATCGAGGGCAACACGGCGCGTGACGTCGCAGGTCGCGGCCAGGGGATCCGCCAGTCCGAGCGGCTCGTGCAATTGATTGCGCAGCATCGCAGCGCCCTGGTCAATCACGTCAAGCGCATTCTCGGTTGCGCGGAGGACGCCGAGGATGTGGTCCAGGAGACCTGCGTGCGGCTGATGCGCGTGCACGACTTCTGGCGCGGCGAGGTTCAGGTGCGCGCCTTCCTGTTCAAGATCGCGACCAATCTGGCGCGCGACGAGCTGCGCAAGCGGCGCACGCGGGCGTACGACACCCATTTTCCCTTCGACAGCATCGATCTGGTCGGGGAGGGGCTGCAGCCGGATGAGATCGTCGATCGATTCCTCGTCAAACAGGCCATCGCCCACGCGCTGCTCAGCCTGCCGCCTCGCTATCGGAAGGTGTTCAATCTGCATGTCGAGGCTCAAATGAGCTACCGGGCGATCTCCAAGCACCTCGGCATCAGCACCAAGACCGTGGAACGCGACATGTGCGGCGCGCGCGCCCTGTGCCAGGACCGGCTCGGGCCGGTGTCGAGGCCTGCGTGGCAGGGGGTGACTCCGTGATCGGCGAGCGCATCAAGACTCCGGCGCCGCTGCGGCCGAAGCCCGTTCAGTCCAAACCCCTCGAGCATGCGGCGCGGGTGGCCGAGATGCGCCCGGCGCTGGTGGCCTTCTTCCAGCGGCGCTGCCGCAATGCGGCCGAGGCGGAGGACCTGGCGCAGGATGTGCTGGTGCGTGCACTGGCGCATGCGAAATCGCTGTCTCCAGCGCAGGCGAGCGGCTACATCTTTCGCATCGCGGTCAATCGCTGGCGGGATCGCGGCCGGCGGCTGGTGTCCCACGGCAGCTGTGTGGCCTGGGACGAGAAGTCCGCGCTCGCGGTGAGCGATGGATTTTCCCCCGAACGCGTGGTCTGCGGTCAACAGGAACTGTGCAACGTGGTCTTGGCGCTGCAGGAACTCGGCGAACGTACCCGGGACGTCCTGGTGCTGTGCCGGCTGGAGCAGATGAAACAGGCGGAAATCGCCACTGCCATGGGCATTTCCGTGAGCTCCGTCGAGAAGCATCTGGTCAGGGCGCTCGCACATCTCGCCCGCCACGTCGATGCGCCCAGGGCCAGCGCGGGATTGCCCTGACAGATCCCTGAAATGCGTGGGCCATGGCATATGCCCTGGGCCATGGCGAAAGTTGCTTCGACATTGGGTCGGTAGTACCCTTTTTACAACGAATACACGGCTTCAAAATGCGGGTGATAGCACGTATGGTGCGCCTAGACACAACAAACGGCTCCAGCCGGGTCCCGGTCGCCAGGGTGGGGATTCGTTTACCTCGATCAGGGTTTGAAATGACGGTTTTGCAATAACTGTCATGAGGAATTGCGATAGCCGGGGTGAGGATTCCCGGGCGACGTGCGTATTTGGCTGTAAAGCGGCGTTTGCCCTATCGCGAGAGGTTTGTTCCACGGCTGATATCACTTAAGCATTGAATCAGGGGGAGGGAAAATGGCGTTCAATCACAAGAAACGCGCCCGAATCGGCATCGCTACGGCGATGTTGGCTTGCGGGGGCATCACGTTCTCGAATGCGGCGACTACCGGCAGCACTGCGTCTACCGACGAGGAAAAAACTGCGGGCACAAACTCCGGCGTGCTCGAAGAGGTGATCGTCACCGCGCGGCGCCGCACGGAGGACATCCAACAGGTGCCTATTTCGATCTCCGAACTGTCCTCCGATGATCTGCAAATGCGCAGCATTACCACCTCGGAAGGCTTGAATCACGCCATCATCAATTTTGCGCCGGCACCGAGCAGTTTCTTCGGATTGGAGCAGGCGAGTTTCCGCATCCGCGGTTTGCCGAATGTCGGTGTCTACGTCGACGGCGTCGCCCATCAGGAGGAATTCGGCTTCCTCGGGTCGCTGCTCGAGATTGATCACGTCGAGGTGTTGCGCGGACCGCAGGGCACGTTGTTCGGCAAGAACAGCCTGGCCGGCGCCGTGCAATACGTCACCAAGGCCCCGGCCGACGCCTTCAACGTGAAATTTTCCACGACCGTCGGCGATTATCACCGCTTCGACGTATCGGGCACCGCGGACATTCCGTTGAGCGATACGTTGCTGACCAAATTTTCCATCGCCCACGTCACGCGCGGCGGCTACCTGCGAAGCACCACCGTCAACCAGGATTTTGGCAGCGAAGACGATTTGATCGCGCGAGCCGATGTCCTGTGGAAGCCCAATGATCACTTCAACTGGCGGTTCATCGTCGAACAAGACAATATCGGCACCAACGGCAACGCCACGACGTTGTGGGGCTTGAGCTTCTCGTGCGCGCCTATTCCCTCGGCGGGCGGCAATCCGGGCGCTGCGTGTCCCTATGTCGGGGCCTCGACGCACGGCGCGCCGCAGCTGGCGATCAGTCCGAATTCCCTGTACGGCATCAGCCAGCAGTGGCTGACCGCCAGCAACTACCAGGGGCCGGAACTGTGGACCGACGCCACCAATTACACGACCATCATCAATTACGAATTCAACAGCAATTGGGCGGTCAAGGGCATCGGCAGTTATCGCAACCTGCAAAGCGAGAACTTCGAAGACTTCGCCTCGATCGGTGTCGACATGTTCGAGGGCGAAAACACCAATGTGATCGACGAGACCACCGGCGAAGCGCAGTTGCTGTTCAACAGCGACCGGCTGAACGGTACGACGGGCGTCTATTACTACAAGGACTACCGGCGCTATCGGCGTAACAACTGGTTCTCCAATGAGTTGGATCTCGACGTCAACGCGGCGGACAATGCGGCGGCCAACGCGGCTTTCGGATTGCCGGCCGGCACCATCAAACATTTCGGAGCGCCGAACCCCGACCAGCTGACGTATTACAACATTCACGGTATCGCGGGATACACGGAATGGACCTGGAAGGCCACCGATGCGCTGTCGCTGACCGCCGGCGTGCGCTACAACCGCGACACCACGGTCGACATCGCCTACGTCCCCGCGAATCCGATACCGGCGGTTTGCTGCGTGCCTTCGACCAGCTTTGCGACCGCTGGTTTGCTCGGGCCGCCGGTGGATGCCGTGTTCACCAACACCGCACCGCGTCTGGTACTGCAATATCAATGGACGCCGACGGTGATGACCTATGCGCAGTACTCGGAAGGCTTCAATCAGGGCGGCGGCACCCAGACCGGTCAGGGGGCCGCGGAGCGGATCACGCCGTACGCGCCCGAAACCCTGAAGAACTACGAAGTGGGCATCCGCTCGGATACCTTCGAGCACACCCTGCGCCTCAACGCGTCGGTATTCTACAGCCAATATGAAAACGTGCAGGTCACCGAGGACATCGATTTTAATTCGGTAACCGCGAACGCCGGCAAGGGCACGTCCGAGGGCGTGGAACTCGAGGGTACGTGGGTGGCCACCAAGGAATTCAGCGTCGCCTGGGGCTTCGGCTATCTCGACTCGAAACTGACCGAGGTGCCGGCGAGCAGCGGCATTCTGGTGGGCGCACCGCTGCCGTTCGCGCCGAAATACTCCGCGACGCTGGCCTTGCAGTACGACACACCGCTGCCCAACGGGGCGGCCTTGACGCTGCGCGCGGACGAGGGCTATACGACCTGGGTGAATACCGGCGTGGATGCGAGTTCGGTCTACATCCCCGGCTACGGACTGCTGGGCGCACGCATCATCTATCATCCGGCCGATCCCCATTGGAATGCGCAGTTGTATGGCACCAATCTGCTCGATACGTACTATCGGCTGAACGGCTATAACATTCCGCCGTTGGGCGCGTTCAATTCGGGCGCGGTGGGTATTCCGCGCATGTTCGGACTGACGTTCAATTTCAAGTTCCAATAATGTTTCGCCGTTGAGTCGGAATCGATGCGGCGCTGACCCCGGGATGGCCGTGGCTTCCCGTGGGCTCAGCGCCGCTTTTTTGCGCCGCCGTGCGCAATTGCATGAACCATCCGGAGAAACCATGCCGTTGATATCGAGGCCGTCAGCCGCCGTCATCGCCGTCATCGCCGTCATCGCCGCCGGCGCCCTGTGCGCTTCCGCCGGCCACGCGGCGGTACCGGTGCCCGCGGACGCCGCCCGCGCCGCCATCGAGGCCTCCGCCCAGGCGCTCGGCGGACTGGAGCGGCTGCGGGCGGTGAAGAACATCACGCTGATCGGCTACGGCAACTACGCGTACCAGTTCGGCGGCGGCAACGTCACGGCGTCCCTGCATGCCGCGCAGCGGTACCAGGCGGCCAATGACCTGCGCCGCGTGTTCGATTTCGAGCACCACCGCTTCCAGCAGAAAGAGCGGCGCAACATGTCGTTCACCTTCGCCCTGGCGGCGCTCACGAGCTGGGCGCCCTACGATCAGATCCTGGACGGGGATCTGGCCTTCGATATCTCGCCGGACGGCAAGGCGTCGCGCATTCCGCGCTTCACGCAGACCGCCTGGCAGGTCGACGGCCTGCACATGCGGCGCATGTGGATGCTCAACAACCCGGTGGCCTTGGTTCTGGCCGCCCTCGATCCGGGTTCCACGTTGGGCAATCTGCGCACCGAAAAGGACTCCGACGGCGATCTGTCGGTGATGGATCTGACGCTCCGGACGGGCGACAAGCTCACGCTCGCGCTGTTCGCCGCCAGCCATCTGCCGGCGTTCGTGCGCTGGGTCAATCCGCACAACAACTTCGGCCAGTTGACCTTCACCACGCATCTCGAGGGCTACGTGCCGGTGGACGGCCTGCTGCTGCCATTGAGCTACCAGACCACGATCGACTGGCGCAACATCGATTATTTCGACGTGCACGTCGACGGCTACGTGATCGACGGCCCGATCGACGACCTGGCGGCGCCCGCGGCCGTGCGCGCGGCCCCTGAGCCGGTGTTCACGCCGAAGCCGGTCACGGCCAAAGCGATTGCCAAGGGCGTCTGGTACATCACCGCCGGCACCCAGGGCACCGCGGTGTTCGAGTTCGAGGATCATCTGGCGCTGTTCGACCTCAATCAGAAGGACTACGCGAAACAGGTGATCGATTTCGCGAAAACGCTGGTCCCGGGCAAGGCGCCCACGCAGCTCATCACCTCGCATCAGCACCTGGATCACGTCGATGGCATCCGGGTGGCCGTGGCCGAGGGGCTGACCGTGATTTCCCGGCGCGCCAACGAACGCATCATCCGCGAGATGGTCACGCACCCGTCACCGGACTATCCGGACGAACTGACCCGGCACCCGCGCGCCCTGAAGTTCATGCCGGTGGACGAACATCTGCGCCTGGCGGACCGGAGCATGACGGTGGATGTCTATTGGGCACGCAACAATTCGCACATGGCCGACGGGCTGTTCGCCTACGCGCCGGCCACCAAGATCATGGCGGAGGCGGACATCGCCACCGCGGCCCACGACTACCAGTACTGGGCGGACAATTTCATGGACGACCTGGACTACTACAAGATCGACGTCGACACCCTGCTGCCGGTGCATTTCCCGCCGATGAACAAGGCCGAGGTGATCGAATTCATCAAGGAGGGCGTCAAGGCGGCGCGCGAGAACTGCGCGGCGCAGCTGGCGAAGGGCGCCTACCACATCGGCTGCCCGGTGCTCACGCGGCGCTATTGACGATCGCGGGGGTCAAGCCCATCGTTAACGAGCCCATCCACCAACCATCGGGGACATCAGTTTCATGAAGCGCTCATTCATCCACACCGCCGGTCTGCTGCTCTGCGCGAGCCTGGCGGGCGGCGTCAGCCGGTCCGCCGATTCGCCGTGGATCACCTTGCTGGATGGCTCGGCCCCGGACACCTTGAAGAATTGGAGCCGCATCGGCGTGGACAACTGGAGGATCGAGGACGGTGCCGTGGTGGCCGACAAGCGCATCGTCAACGACGACAATTTCCTGATCACGAACAAGGCCTATGCCGACTTCGAATTGCATGCGGAATTTTGGGTGGATGCCGCCGCCAAGAGCGGAATTTTGTTCCGCGGGCTGGATCCTTTCCGCATCCACCCGCGAAACTCCTACGACCTGAACATCTGCGACGCGTGCGGGGAAGGCTACGGCACGGGCTCGATCATCAATTTCGCCAAGGTGACGCCCGCCCTGCAGGCCGCCGGAAAATGGAACACCCTCGACCTCAAGGCCGACGGCAAGCACATCAGCGTGGTGCTCGACGGCGTCAAGACGGTGGACATGATCGATAGCGCCTTTCCGAGCGGCCTGCTGGCGCTGCAATATGGCGGCGGCGTGGTCAAGTGGCGCAAGCTGGCGATCAGGCCGATCACTCACTAGCCGAACGGGGTCCGAAGTGAGCCTTGGGTCCGAAGTGAACCTTCCCGATGTGGTTTCCGATCCGTCGCGCGTATACCTTGAAAGTCCCCATGGAGTTTCCCTATGAACTTGCGAGTCGCAGTCACGGTGTGCGCGGCGCTGATCGCCGTGCCGATCCTCGGGATTTGCGCGCAGCACCAGGTGGTCATCGTCAAGGACGATATCGGCGGCGTGGTGACGAGCGCGAAGGGGCCCGAAGCCGGCGTCTGGGTGATCGCCGAGACCACCGACCTGCCTACCAAGTACCGCAAAATCGTGGTGACCGATGATGCCGGCCGCTACGTGCTCCCCGATCTGCCGCCGGTCAACTACCGAATCTGGGTGCGCGGCTATGGTCTGATGGATTCGCCCGCCGTCGAATCCAAGCCGGGCAGGCACTTGGACCTCACCGCCGTGATCGCGCCCAATGCGCGGGCCGCGGCCCAATACTATCCGGCGAATTATTGGTTCTCGATGCTGCAGATACCCGCACGCAACGAATTTCCGGGAACCGGAGACGATGGCAATGGGCTCGGTCGCCTGATGCTCTCCCAGGATTTCTTCATCCACCAGATCAAGGTCAACTGCGAGATCTGCCACGAGATCGGCACCAAGGTGACCCGCGAGACGCCCGAGGTCTTGAAGGGCATGTCGACCGCCGATGCCTGGGATCACCGCATGCAAACCGGTCAGGACGGGGTGCGCATGATCACCGCCATGGCGGTTGCCGGACAGCAGCGCGCACTGAAGATGTTCACCGACTGGACCGACCGCATCGCCGCCGGTGAAGTGCCCGCCGAGATTCCGCCGCGTCCCTCGGGAATCGAACGCAATCTGGTGCTCACCCTGTGGGATTGGGGCAGCCCCACGGCATTCACCCATGATGAGCGGTCGACCGACAAGCGCGACCCGACGCGATTTCCGAACGGTCCCATCTACGGCGCCAACTACGGCAACGACATGTTGCTGGCCCTGGATCCGAAGACCAACATCGCGAGCCAATACCTGGTTCCGACGGAACCCGGCACGCCGTCGGCGAAACCGCAGACGAAAATGGTGCAGCCATCCCTCTATTGGGGCAACGAGATGTATTGGGCGGCGGTCGCCGATCCGAATCACGTGACCTTGGACAGCGCCGGCCGGGTGTGGCTGGCGGCGCGATTCCGCAACCCGGATCATCAGCCGGCGTTCTGCGCCACGCATCCGTCGGCCAAGCTGGCACCGCAGCAGCGCAGCTTCCGGCACATCGTCTGGTTCGACCCGAAGACCAAGCTCTTTCATGACGTGAACACCTGCTTCGACACCCACCATATCCAGTTCGCCAACGATCCGGACGAAACCCTGTACGCGAACGGTCCCCGCAACGGCATCATCGGGTGGGTTAAGACGCGCCAGCTGCTTCGGACGGGCGATGAGGCCGCCTCGCAGGGCTGGTGCAAGCCCTATCACGACATCAAGCGCGACGGCAAGGTTGACCCGGCGGTCGACGTGCCGGTGGCGAGCGCCGGCATCTACAGCGTCATTCCGGACCCGATCGACGGCAGCGTCTGGGGTGCCGTGCCCGAGCCCACCCCGGGGCGCATCGTGCGGGTCGATCCGAAGACCTGCATCGGTGAGGCCTACGAACCGCCGTTCGACAAGTCCGCAGCCACCGGCAACGGCTATACGCCGCGCGGGATCGACATCGACAGCCAGGGCGTGATCTGGACCGCGCTCGCCGGCAGCGCGCAGATGGCGAGCTTCGACCGGCGCAAGTGCAAGATTCTCGACGGCCCCGAGTCGGTGGACGGTCAGCATTGCCGCGAGGGCTGGACCCTGTACCCGGCACCGGGTCCGAAGTTCCAGGGCACGCAGGTGGGTGCGGATTTTCATTACTACAATTTCGTCGATCAATTCAACACCCTCGGCCTCGGCAAGGACGTGCCGCTTGCCAACGGCACCGGTTCGGACTCGCTGCTGGCGCTGCTGCCGAAGACGGGCCAGTGGATCATTCTGCGGGTGCCCTATCCGCTCAATTTTTACCAGCGCGGCATGGACGGGCGCATCGACGATCCGAAGGGCGGCTGGAAGGGCCGGGCAATGTACGCGGATTATGGTCAAAACGCTGTCTGGCACATCGAAACCGGAAAGGGATCGCTGGGCGCGCTGGTGAAATTTCAGCTGCGCCCGGATCCGCTGGCACATTAGCGCCCGGCAACGTTTCGGCGCCCGGCAAATATTTTCCCGACAGGGGGGTATCGACCGGGTCGCGTAGCGCTCTATGACGGCATGACAGTCCATGCGGGGTTGCCCGTGGCGATCGAAGGCAAGCGCGATTGGGTGGCCGACCTCGCGACCAATCACGGCGAGCCGCTGCGCCGTTTCGTCGCGCGCCGGGTGCGCAACCGGGCGGACATTGCCGATATCGTTCAAGAGGTGTTCCTGCGCCTGCTGCGGGTGCCCAACCAGGAGTCGATCCGCTCGCCGGAGGCCTATCTGTTCACCGTGGCCCGGCATGTCGCGCAGCAACACCTGCTGCGCGAGGCCGCGACGCCACACACATCCGAACTTGAGGACATGTTGGTCGAACCGGCCGGCGAGGCGGATCCTGCGCTTGAAGTCAGCGCGCAGGAGTGCGTCGTGGAACTGGAGCAGGCCCTACAGGATCTGACACCCAAGGCCCGGGCGGTATTTCTGCTGCATCGGCGCGATGGCCTGACCCTCGACGAGATTGCCGGGCGGCTCGGCGTGTCCAGGCCCATGGTCAAGAAATACCTGGCCAAGGCCCTGGTACAGTTCCGAAAACGCCTGGATTCGCACAGATGACCGGCATCGACAGCCGCGCGAAGCTCAATGCACAGGTCTGCGAGGAGGCCGCGGAATGGTTCGTGGAATTTCGCACGGGTGGCGCCGATGCGGAGGTGCGCCGGCAGTTCAACGCGTGGCTGCGACAGTCGCCCGACCATGTGCGCGCCTACCTGGAAACCGCCGTCGTCTGGAACACGGGCGTCGCGCTCGATCCCAAGCGGCGTTACCAGGAATCAGACCTGATCGCCCTGGCGGGCGCCGAGGACACCGTGGTCAGATTGGACGACGTGAGCGCGCCGCCCACCGCGGTTGCGCGTCGCGCCGGCGCAGCTGCGGCCCGCGCAGCGCGACGCCTGGCGATTCCCGCGCTGTACGGCATCGCCGCATCGCTGCTGGTCGTGGCCGTCGTCGAGCTGACCACACTGACTCTGCACCGCGGTATCTATGCCACGGAGATCGGCGAACAGCGTTCGATTGCCCTCGCCGACGGTTCAACCGTGGAATTGAACTCCCGCTCCCGAATCCGGGTGCGCTTCGCGGATGCCGAGCGGTCCGTGGATCTGCTCGCGGGTCAGGCGCTGTTCCGGGTGGCAAAGGACAAGATGCGTCCGTTCGTGGTGCGCAGCGGCGATGCGAGTATCCGCGCCGTCGGAACCGAATTCGACGTGTATCAGAAGCGGCAAGGTACCGTGATCACGGTGATCGAGGGCCGCGTATCGGTGGGTGACTCGCTGCTGGCGGCCGGCGAGCAGCTCACCGTGGCTTCAACCCCGACCTCGACCTCCGCGGCCCGGCCGGTGCACGCCAACATTGCCGCGGCCACCGCGTGGACGCAGCGCCAGTTGGTGTTCGAATCCGCGACCCTGGCCGATGTCGCCGATGAGATCAACCGCTACAACGACCGCCAGTTGGTGATCGATGATGCGGGACTGAACGATTTCCACATCAGCGGGGTGTTTTCGTCGACCGATCCGGCCTCGCTGGTGAGGTTCCTGCGCACGCGCCGCGACATCATCATCAACGAGACCGGTGACGTGATCCACGTCAGTCGCCGGTAGAATCGGGCACAAGAGCCGCGCGGTGCACAAGCGGGCCGGTGAACCTCGGGGGAGGGACAATGTCGATGCGTGCAGCGGTTGCCGTCGCCGGCATCATCGCCTGGTTTGCCTGTGCCGGTATGAGCATCGCCGACGAAGCCACGTCGATCCGCATGCCGACCAACATCCATGCGCAGGCGCTCGGCCCCGCGCTGCAGGCGCTCGCCCAGGAGCGCCACTTTCAGGTCGTCTACGTGAGCGAGGAACTCGATGATCTGCGCACCGCGGGAGCCGTCGGCAACTTCACCTCGGACGAGGCCCTCGAGAGGATCCTGATGGGCACCGGCTGCACCTTTCGCCACATCGACGAGCAGACGGTCACCGTCTTCCCGCGCCCCCCGAACGAGCCGGCCCCGCCGCACGGCGCCGATTCGCCGCACGCCGCCGGGCAATTCGCCGGCGAGGGCATCGGCGCAATGTGGCAGGGATCGCGGCTGGCGTGGGCGGTCAGATCGGCGAATGCCCGCGCCCTGGCGGCCGCCCGGGCGTCATCGGCGGGCGGCGCGGATGAGGACGCGAGCTCGGGCGGCGTCCTCGCCGACGTGATCGTGACGGCCAGGCGGCGCGAAGAGAATCTGCAGCAGGTGCCGATCGCCATCACCGCGCTGAGCGGCGCCTCACTGGAGCGGCGCGACATGGACGACCTGCTGGATCTGAGCGGCGTGGTGCCCAACGTCCAGATCAAACAGAATCAGTCCGGTGCGAATTTCTCCAATATCCGCGTCCGGGGCATCCCGGATGTCGCGGTCTACGTGGACGGAGTCGCCTACACGAACATCGCGGGTCAGCTGATGGATTTCGTGGATGTCGCGCGCATCGAGGTGCTCGAAGGACCGCAGGGCACGCTGTTCGGCAAGAACGCGATCGGCGGCGCAATTCAATACATCACCGTTCCGCCGTCGGATCAATTCGGCGGCAGCTCCAAACTGAGCTTCGGTTCCTTCGGCCGGGTGGACGCGTCGGGTACGTTGAACGTGCCGATCAGCGAGACTCTGCTCACCAAGGTGGTGGGTGCCTCGCTCAACAGCGACGGCTATGTGCGCAACATCGACAGCGGCGAATACGAGGGCGCGGAACGAAAAAAAATCGCCAGGCTGGACGTACTTTGGAAGCCCGGCGACGGTTTCAGCGCGCGCTTGAATTTCAATTACAACGCCGAAAACACCAATCAGCCGCCGTTCGTCAACATGGCCAACAACCCGGTGTGCCCCGGAAGCCCCATACCGCCGGGCTACAGCGGCAAGATTCCGGGTCCGCTGTGCGTGCTCGACCTGATCGGCCTCACCGTGAACCCCGGACTCGACTTCGGGGCGCAGGGAAAGTGGCTGGTCGCCTCCAACACAAACGGGCCGATGGGCTACAATTACACCAGTTTCGGCTACGAAGCGGACGTGCAATGGAATCTCTCCGCGCATTCGGGCTTGCATTCGATCAGCGGCTATCGCGACATCTCCTGGTCGCAGCTGTCCGATAACGACGGCACCCCGCTGTTCCTGCTCACCAACACCAATGCGGGTGTCAGCAGGGAATTCACGCAGGAACTGCAGCTGGCGTACAAGGACGAACGGTGGAGCGGCACCAGCGGCCTGTACTACTATCGGAACACCAATTCGAAGGCGAGCGTGAGCTGGGACTACTCCGATCTGCTGACCGCACCGTACGGGGCGGAATCCGTGGCCCTCGGCGGCAGGTCCGCGGGATTGAACGAGTCGCAGTCCAAGGCCGACATCCAGGGGTGGGCGCTGTTCTCCGAATGGACCGCGAGGCTCGGCGGAGGATTCTCGGCCACGGCCGGCGGCCGCTATACCTCGGAGACGAACACCACGCTGGTGTTC
The DNA here is from genome assembly GCA_003137095.1 of Gammaproteobacteria bacterium. Lineage (GTDB taxonomy): Bacteria > Pseudomonadota > Gammaproteobacteria > Steroidobacterales > Steroidobacteraceae > Bog-1198. The sequence continues at coordinate 15,395 of PLET01000019.1, read as the reverse complement.
CCCGCACCGGCGGTGAGCACCGAGTGCTGCGAGCTGCTTGGGAATCTCACCCCGGGAGGGCCGGCGCTGTTCCCGCCGCAAAGTGCCATCTTCAAGCAATTCACCCCCAGGCTGTCCCTGCAATACGATTGGACGCCCGAAGTGACCAGCTACGCGACCTATTCCAAGGGTTTCAATGCCGGCGGATTCAATCTGGTCGGCGCCGCACCGACGCCGTATCAGCCGGAAACGCTGGAGAACTACGAAGTCGGTCTGAAGTCCGACTTGCTGGATCGGCGGCTGCGTCTGAACGCCACCGCCTTCTACGGATTCTACGATCACATCCAGGTCACGATCGTGCTGCCGTATGGGCAAACCGTGGTGCAGGCGACCGGCAATGCGGGGGCGGGCGAGGTCAAGGGGCTGGAGTTCCAGAGCACCTGGCTGGCGACCGACCGGCTCGTGATCGACCTGGCGGCCGGCTGGCTCGATTCCAAATACACCAACGTGGGCGATGCGGTCGATCTGACGCTCGGCACGGCATTCCCCTTCTCGCCCGAATACAATTACAACGCCGGCGCGCAATATGCCTGGAATGTTCCGGGCGGCCAGCTGACGCTGCGCGGCGATTACACCTGGGTCGATCACACCGAGACCAACATCGACCCGCTGTTTGCGGTGCGGCTCAACAGCTATGGGTTGTTGAATGCACGGCTCGCTTTTCAGAAGGCCGGCGCGAACTGGAGCGTCGCGCTCAGCGGGACGAATTTGACCGATCAGTTCTATCTGATTCATGGTCTCAACATCACCCAGGAGGGCTGGGCACTGGGCGGGGCCGGGAGGCCGCGCGCGGTGGCTCTGACGTTCAATACGCATTTTTGACGCGGGGGGTAGCATGAAAAACTGGGCAGGGTTCATATGGGCGGCCGCGGGACTGACCGCCGTTTTGGGTGGCGGGCAGGCGCGGGCGGCCGATGCGGCGCAGGGCGTAGCCATCGATGCGGATGACATCGGCGGCGTGGTGCAAAGCGCGCACGGCGCGGAGGCCGGCGTGTGGGTGATCGCCGAAACCACGGATTTCCCGACGAAGTTCCGCAAAATCGTGGTGACCGATGATCGCGGACGATACGTGATTCCGGATCTGCCCCCCGCTTCCTACCAGGTCTGGGTGCGCGGCTATGGTCTGATGGATTCCACGCCGGTGCATGCCAGGCCGGGGACTCATCTTGCATTGACTGCGACGATTGCGTCCGACGCCGCCGCCGCGGCGCAGTATTATCCCGCCAATTACTGGTATGCACTGGCCGAAGTGCCGCCGAAATCGGACTTTCCCGGCACGGGGCCGCAGGGCAACGGCATCAGCCCGGAAATGAAGTCGCAGCACAACTGGGTCAACCAGATGAAGCTCGAGTGCGAAACCTGCCATCAGCTCGGCACCAAGGCGACGCGCGAGTTTCCCGCGGCCTTCGACAGCCTGGGATCCTCGCGCGACAAATGGGATCACCGCATGCAGGTGGGCCAGGATGGCGCGCACATGAGCGCCGCCTTCAGCGGCTACGGGCGCGATCGCGCGCTGAAGATGTTCTCCGAATGGACCGACCGGATCGCGGCCGGGGAGTTGCCCGAGGCGCCGCCGCGTCCGTCGGGAATGGAGCGCAACCTGGTGCTCACCTCGTGGGAATGGGGCGATGCGGCGACCTTCGCGCACGACACTTTCGTCACCGACGCCCGCCATCCGACGCGCAACGCAAACGGCATCATCTACGGCGTGGACTTCGGCAACGATTATCTGCTGATGGTCGACCCGGTGAAGAACACCGCGGATCGGGTCAAGATTGCGATGTCGGCGGATCCCGGTCCGGCGAACAAGCCGCAATCCATGCCGCAGCCCTCGGCCTACTGGGGAGACCAGATCTATTGGACCGATCCGGTCAATCCGAACAACGGCACCATCGACGAGCTCGGCCGCGTATGGCTCGCGGCCAAGTTCCGCAATCCCACCCAGCAGCCGGCATTCTGCGCCACCCACCCGAGCTTCGCGCTGTCGCCGCTGAACCGCAGCCGGCGCCAGATCGAATACTTCGATCCGAAGACCCGCAAATTCACCTTCGTCGACATCTGCTTCGACACCCATCACATCCGCTTCGCGGATGATCCGGATCGGACCCTGTACGCCAACGCGCGCGGCGCCGATGTGGTGGGCTGGGTGAAGACGCGGGTGCTCGATGAGACCGGCGACGTCGCCAAGGCGCAGGGCTGGTGCCGCGGATATTATGACATCAACCAGGACGGCAAGGTCGAGCCGGGCATCGACCGGCCGATCGACATGCCGAATCCCTACGGCGTGATCCCGAATCCGGTGGACGGCAGCGTCTGGGTCACCGTGCCGCTGCCCTTTCCCGGCAAGATCGTGCGTATCGACCCGAAGACCTGCGTCGGCGAGGCGTACGAGCCGCCGTTCGACACCACCAGCACCAAGGGCATCGGCTACACGCCGCGCGGCATCGACGTGGATTCCAAAGGCGTCATCTGGACGGCGCTCGCGAGCAGCGGACACCTGGCGAGCTTCGACCGCCGCAAATGCAAGGTGCTGAACGGGCCGCTGGCCGTCGACGGCCAGCATTGCCGCGAGGGATGGACCCTCTATCCGGTGCCGGGGCCGAAATTCAAGGGAATGACGGATGAGATCGCGGTCGATTATCACTATTACAATTTCGTCGACCGGTTCAACACCCTGGGGCTGGGCAATGATGTTCCCATCGCCAACGGCACCGGGTCCGATTCGCTGCGCGTGCTGTTTCCGGCGACCGGCCGATGGCTCACGCTGCGGGTGCCCTATCCGATGAACTTCTACCAGCGCGGCATGGACGGTCGTATCGATGATCCGAAGGCCGGCTGGAAGGGACGTGGCCTGTATGCCGACTACGGCGAGAATGCCGTGTGGCAAATGACGGGCGGCCGGGGGACGCTCGGCAACGTGGTCAAATTCCAGATGCGCCCTGACCCGCTCGCCAAATGATGCTGCGTCCCAGGTGCCGCACGCACACGCCGGCACACGCACCGGCGCATATGAGACGGCATCTGGCGGCGTTCGCCATCGTGTGCGCCGGACTGGGCGGCGGCGCGCGGGCCGCCGAGCCGGTGCGGCTCAGCGTCGGCTACACCAACACCATGAGCTGCGCCGGATTGTTCATTGCCGCCGATCAGGGCCTGTTCGCCAAGCGCGGGCTCGATGTGAGCCTGGTGCTGGTCGCGCTCAATTCCACGATTCCGTCGGCGCTGGTGGGCGGCAGCGTGCAGATCGGCGCCGCGACGCCACCGGTGCTGCTGCAGGCGGTAGACGGTGGCCTCGACATCGTCGCGGTGGCCGGCGGCGCGGTCAACGACATCCACAGCAGGGGCGGCCCGATCGCAGTCGCCCGCCCCGGGGTGTCGATCCGCACCGCCAAGGACTTCGAAGGCAGGCGGGTGGGTGTGCCGGGCATCGGCGCGAACATGCACGTGCTGTTTCGCCGCTGGCTCACCCTGCACGGGGCAGATGACAGAAAGGTGAATTTCGTGGAGGTGCCGATGGCCCAGGCCGGCGACATTCTGCGTTCCGGCAACGTCGACGCCGTGTTGACCAATGAGCCGTACTCGCAGCGCATCCTGCGATCGAGGACCGGCGTCCTGGTGGCGCCTTATTACCTTGAAATGCCGGACGGCCTGTTCGCCATCTACTACGTCTCCACCCGCGAGTGGGCGAGGAACAATCCGGCGGCGATCCAGGGGTTCCGCGAGGGGCTGCAGGAGGCCACGCAGTTCCTGGCGCATGATCCGGCCAAGGCCCGGGAGATCGTCGGCCGGATCACGCGGCTGCCTCCCGATGCCGTCGCGTCGATCACGCTGCCCACGCTCGAGGTGACCGTGCCCGGCGCCGACCTGAAGTATTGGGCCGACATCCTGCTCGCCCAGGGTGCCCTCCGGTCGCGCCCCGATCCGGCGCACCTGATCATCAAATAAATATTTTCCGGCGGGGGGTATCCGTTCCCGATCGCAAACGCTCTTTACCCTCAAGAGCCGTCGAAATGACGGCCGCCGTCGTCAAAAGCTCACGGGGAGAGCCTTCATGCGATTCAGATCCGGCATTGCAATCACCTGTCTGGCAATCAGCGGGCACGCGCTCGCGGCCGACGCGCAAAACGCCGCCCAGACAACGGCGTCCGGCGACGAAAACGTGCTGGGCGAAATCATCGTGACCGCGCGGTTCCGCCAGGAGAACGTGCAAGACGTGCCGATCACGGTGACTGCGCTTTCCAGCGAGGCCCTGGAGGAGCGCGGCATCACCGACATGATCGCGCTCAGCAGCGTGGTGCCCAATCTGCAGATCCGCAATACCAACGCCGGACCCAATCAGTCGGACATCCGTCTTCGAGGCGTTCCGGACGTTGCCGTGTACGTCGACGGCATCGCGCATTCGAACACCGCGGGTCAGTTGATGGATGTGGTGGACGTGGATCGCGTCGAGGTTCTCAACGGTCCCCAGGGCACCCTGTTCGGCAAGAATGCCATCGGCGGCGCGATTCAGTACGTCACCACCAAGCCGAGCGACACCTTTTCCGCGAGCTCGAAATTCACCTTCGGCAGCTATGAGCACGTGGACGCCACCGGCACGCTCAACATCCCGTGGACGGACGTGTTCTATACGAAGATCACCGGCGCCTCCCTGCAGCATGGCGGCTATGTGCGCGACATCGGCACCAACGACTACGACGGAGCGGATCGGTACACGGTGGCGCGATTCGACGCGCTGTTAAAGCCGACCGATGCCTTCAATGCGCGCTTCATCTTCGCGTACACCGGCGAAACCGCGAATCAGCCGGCCAACGTCAGCACCCAGAATGATCTGGTCTGCAAGGGCGATCCGATTCCGCCGGAGTACACCGGCAAGATCCCCGGGCCGCTGTGCGTGCTCAACACCATCGGCCTGAAGGTCAACCCGAATCTGGACTTCGGCGCCCAGAAGCTCTGGGAAGCCGACAGCCCGACCCACGACGGCGACGAGGGCTACGACTACAAGAGTTATGACTTCACCCTCGATTTGAACCTCGCCCTGTCGGATCACTGGGGGATCCGCTCGCTCACCGGCTACCGCGACGAATGGTTCAGCAAGCTCGCGAACCACAACGGCACGCCCTATGTGCTGATTTCGAATGCCACCGGCGGCATCTCCACCGAGTTCACCCAGGAATTGCAGCTCGCCTTCAATTCCGACTGGTTGAAGGGCACCACCGGCCTGTATTACTACAAGGATAAGTTCCTGCGCGCCAGCATCAGCTGGACCTATACCGACCTCGAGACGGGGACGCTGGCGGCGCAATCGGCCGCGCTCGGCGGCCGCACGCCGAGCTTCAACCAAAACGAATACGACAACATCATCGAGGGCTATGCCGCCTATTCGGAATGGACGGCAAAGCTGGCCGACAAGTTGTCATTCACCGTGGGTGCGCGGTACAACACGGAGGACAACGACACCATCCTCTATCCGGCCCCGGTCGAGAGCCTGGTGTGCTGCACGCGGCTGCCGGATAATCTGCAGCCGGGCGGGGGGGAACTCGTGCCGCCGCGCACCGCGACGTTCAACAATTTCACGCCGCGCGCCTCTCTGCAGTATCAATGGCAGCCGAACATCATGACCTACGCGACCTACTCGAAGGGGTTCAACGCCGGCGGTTTCAACACCGCGACCAATGTGCCCATCCCATACAAACCCGAGACTCTCGACAACTACGAGATCGGCCTGAAGTCCGATCTGTTCGACAAACACCTGAGGTTCAATCTGTCGGCCTTCTACGGCGAGTACAAGGACATCCAGGTCAAGGTGGATCTGCCCTACGGCGAGACCGTGGTGCAGGCGACGGAAAACGCCGGTGCGGGCCTGGTCAAGGGCCTGGAACTCGAAAGCCTGTGGGCCGCCACCGATCGGCTGACCGTGAACCTCAACATCGGCGTGCTCAAGACTGCCTATACCGACACCGGCGGGCAGACGGATCTGCAGAAGGACACCGCGTTCCCGTGGTCGCCCAAGATGACCTACGATCTGGGGGCGCAATACCGCTGGAGCCTCAACCAAGGCAACCTGACGCTGCGCGGCGATTATGTCTATGAGACTTCGACCGAATCGAACATCGATCCGGTGTTCACCGTGCACCAGGACGGTTTTGGCCTGTTGAATGCGCGCCTGACCTATCAGAAGGCGGGCGCTCCCTGGAACGTCTCCGCGTATGGCACCAATCTCACCGATGCCTATTATTTTACCAACTCGCTGCACATCACCCAGGAGGGTTGGGCTTTCGGCGAGGTGGCGCCGCCGCGCGAGTGGGGAATCACCTTCAGCATGAAGTATTGAAAGGTACCGATACCATCGCCGGACGGCTTGTGTAGTTAAAACGCAACAGTCGTCCGGATTCGCCGCCATCCCCCTCATCGACTAAGATGAGGAATAACGACGCTCGTGCGTATTTAGCACAGAGCATCTCAGTGGATGCCTCCCGTGGCGGGCTTCGCTGCATACAAAGAAGCCCAGACGGGCGGATGAGACTTTTGGTCAACAGGGGGCGAATTACAATGGCGGCAACAAATCACCGGCTGGTCAGGCGCATTGGTCTGGCAATCGCAACACTAGTGTCCTGTGCGGGAGTGCACGCGGCGACGGCAACGGCACCGGCGGCGGCGGACGAATCCGCAAACGCCGGCGGCTTGGAGGAAATCACGGTGATCGCGCGCAAGCGCTCGGAGGACCTGCAGGAGGTCCCGATCTCGATCGCGGTGGTCAGCGGCGAACAGGTCGAGGCCCGCGGCATCGACAATCAGATCGAGCTGAACCACATGGTGCCGGGCCTGGTGATCCACGGCTCGAACGGATTCTTCGGTCTGCAGGAAGGCGGATTCGGCATCCGCGGCACCCAGGACGTCACGATCTACTACGACGGCATCGCCCACCCGGAAACCTTCGGTGTTCCGCAAGGCGACATCCTCGAGGTGGACCACATGGAGGTGCTGCGCGGCCCGCAGGGCACCTTGTTCGGCAAGGACACCATGAGCGGTGCCATCCAGTACGTCACCAAACTGCCGTCCGATGAATACGGCGCCCGAGTCAAGCTGACCACCGGTTCCTACAACCGCATGGACGCCACCGCGTACATCGATCTTCCGATCACCGATACGCTGCTCACCAAGCTGACCATGGCCAAGCTGTCGAAGGGCGGCTATGTGCAGAGCGTCAGCAACAACGAAATGTACGGTGCCGAAGACGACATCATGGCCGACTACGACGTGCTGTGGAAGCCGACCTCGCGGTTCTCGCTGCGCTTCGACGTGTCCTACGTCTACGACCGCAACAACGGCGAACCGGGCACCGACTGGTCCATCAACACCAGCGCCAATTGCCACAACACCACGCCGCCGGGCGCCAAGAATCCTGACCTGACCTGCTTGTACAACCAATTGCTCGGCCCCAACGGCAAGCAATTGTTCCCGATTCCGCAATCCTGGGCGTTCGGCGCCAACCAGCAGTACAAGACGTCGATCAACTACGTCGGACCGGATCCGTGGACCAACATCCGCGGTTTCGCGACCACGGCCAAGTTCGACATCACCGACAAGTGGCAGACCAAGTTCCTCGGCGGCTATCGCGAGGTCGAGAACTTCGACTACGAGAATTTCAGCGGCACGGCCTACAACATCTTCTCCGGCAAGAACTACAACGAGCAGGACGAAGAGAACCTGGAGGCACAGCTGAACTTCAACGGCAGCCGCCTGACCGGCACCGACGGCATCTACTACTACGAGGACAACCGCCGCGCGAACCGCCAGAACTGGCTGCAGAACGAGCTGGTCGAGGAAATCAACCCGGTGGCCAATGCCGCGGCCATCGCCTATCTGGCCGCCAACGGCTTCGGCTACCAGACCACCCCGGGACCGAACGGGCCGGTGCTCTCCAACAACAACGTCAACCAGCTGGTGTACAACTACAGCCACGGTTGGGCGCTGTTCACGGAATGGAACTACAAGATCACCGACGATCTGAGCGCCACCGCGGGCGTGCGCTACAACGAGGACCGGGTCAGCGTGCGCACCATGACGCCGGCGTTCCCGATTCCGCTCTTGTGCTGCGAACCGGCGGCCAGCGACGCCACCACGGGTGCGCTGCTGCCGGGAACCATCCCGCAGTATCTGGCGTTCCACAACACGGCGCCTAAAGTTTCGCTGCAATACCAGTGGACGCCGGACTTCATGACCTATGCCCTGTATTCCCAGGGCTTCGACCGCGGTGGTGCCACCACCACCAACCCTCCGGGAGGCGGCCCGCCGTTGGTGATCCCGTATCAGCCCGAGACCCTGGACAACTACGAGGTCGGCGCGCGCACGGAGTGGTTCAACCACCGGCTGATCTCCAACCTGACCGTGTACTACCAGCAGTACAAGGACATCCAGGTGGGCGTCGATCAGAACAACATCAATGTGACCCGCAACGGCGGCACCGCGTTCTCCAAGGGCATCGAGTTCGAGGGCCAGTGGGAGATCATCGACGGCCTGCTGCTCAACTACTCGTATGAGTACGACGATGCGCGGGTGAGCGCCTTGCTGCCCGGAACCACGGCCAAGATCACCATCGGCCAGGTGCTGGCCTATGCACCGGAGAACTCCTACGCGGTGGGCGCGCAGTACGACATCAAGCTGCCGGAGGCACAGCGGGTCACCGCGCGCGTCGACTACGGCTGGGAGAGCAATGTCTACACCACCAACGACTACACCAACCGCGCCTACATCCCGTCCTTCGGGCTGATGAACGGCCGACTCACCTATCATCCCGCGAACAACAAATGGGATGCGGAACTGGCCGGCACCAACCTGACGGACAAGTACTACCGGTACAACGGCTACATCGTGCCGGGCACGGGTGTGGACACGGGCGCGCCGGGAAGGCCGCGCGAGTGGGCGCTGACCTTCCACTTCAAGTTCCAATAAGCGTAAATCGACAACGTCAATATACGGTCTGAATTGAGATCCAAATTGCCCGGCCGCCCCGTCATGCGATTCTTCGCACGGCGGGGCCGCCGGGCGCTGTTTTTCTGGCCGGCGGCGCTGCTGTGCGCCGGCCTGTGCGGTGCTCCGACGTCGAGGGCTGCATCGGAGATTCCGCATCTCGAGAAACGCGGCGCTGCCACCCAACTCATCGTCGACGGCGAGCCCTGGCTGATCCTCGGCGCCGAACTGCGCGGCACCGCGTCATCCACGCTGGTCAACATGAGCACGATCTGGCCGGAGCTCGAGCGGCTGAATCTCAACACCGTGCTGCTCGCGCTCGGCTGGGACTGGATCGAACCGGAGGAGGGACGCTTCGATTTCTCGCTGGTGGACGGTCTCATCGATGCCGCCCGCAAGCACCATCAGCGCATCGTGTTCCTGTGGTTCGGCACCTGGAAGAACGGCATATCGAGCTTCGCGCCGGCCTGGGTGAAGCGCGATCAGCGGCGCTTTGCGCGGGCGCGTCTGCAAAACGGCCGATCCGTGGAGATCCTTTCGCCCTTCAGCAGCGCGGCCCTGGAGGCCGACACCCGTGCCTATGTGGCCTTGATGCAGCACCTGAAAGCGGTGGACGACCGGCATACCGTGCTCATGATGCAGATGCAGAACGAGGTCGGACTCAACGGCGATTCGCGCGACCGGGGCGCGGCGGGGGAAAAGGCTTTCGCCGCGGCGGTGCCGGCGGAGTTGATGCAATACCTCGGGGCGCACAAGGCACACCTGTCGCCGGAGCTCGCGCGCCATTGGGCCGATGCCGGCTCGAAGAGCCGGGGCACTTGGACGCAGGTGTTCGGCGAGGGCCCGATCACGGATGACCTGTTCATGGCCTGGAGCTACGCGCGCTATTTGAACCACGTGAGCGCGGCGGGCAAGGCCGTGTACCCACTGCCGGTCTTCACCAACACCGCGCTCGCGGAGATCTGGTCGAAGCGCACGCATCCCTACCCGGCGGGCGGTCCGCAGTATTACCTGCTGGATGTCTGGAAGGCCGGGGCGCCGTCGATCGATTTCAACAGCCCGGACGTGTACGCGCCCAATTTCGACGAGATCGTCGCGAATTTTCATCGCGACGACAATCCGCTGTTCATTCCGGAATCTGCGGCCGACGCGCACGGCATCGCCAATGCGTTCTTCGCCATCGGCGCGCATGCCGCGATCGGCTACTCGCCCTTCGGCATCGACGACACGGCATGGCTGATCAATTTCCGGCCGGACAAGGGGACGCCCGGCACCGAGGATTTCGACAATACGCCGCTCGCCAAGGGCTATTCCGTGCTGCACAATCTGGCGCCGGTGATCCTGGCACACCAGGCGAGCGGCGCCATCGGCGCCGCTTGGCTCAACAAGGCCAAGCCCTCGCAGGACATCGTGCTCGGCGATTACACCCTCAAAGTGGAGCTGCGCCGCTCGACTCGCGACCAGGGTTTCCTGTCGGAACTCGGCTACGGACTGGCGGTGGCGCTCGGCGCCAATGAGTTCCTGATCGCCGGGTCGGACGTCCAGGTCACATTCCAGCCGCGCACACCGGGTCCGGCAATCGCCGGCATCGCGGATGCCGAGGTCGGCCGCTTCGAGGACGGTCACTGGGTGGCCACGCGCAAGGTCAACGGCGACGACATCCTGCTCAATTACAAGCTGGCCGAGCAGGCCGAGATCAATCAATCGGGCAGCGGATTGCGCTTTCTGCCCGGGCCACCGGTCATCCAGCGGGTGACACTCTATCGATATGATTGAAGGGCGCGGCCCGACAGCCGCGGACACGACAGCCGCGGCGAGCGGTTGCCGCAGTGCTCGGTTGCCGCGGCAAGCCGTTGCGCCAACGCGCGGTTGCCCAGGTGTGGGTGTGCGGGCATAGTGCGTATTCATGGTCACGATGTCGAGCCTGACCATTCCGGGGGGGGTAGTGTGAACAGTCAAATAACCCGCAGCGCATCGCTGCTGCTCATGTCGGTCGCGGTGGCATTGTGGGCGGGATGCACGCAGATGTCGGGCAAGCCGGCGCAGCTGGTCGACATCGATTCGGATGACATCGGCGGCGTGGTGACCTCGCCGAAGGGGCCGGAGGCCGGGGTCTGGGTGATCGCCGAAACCACTGATACCCCGACCAAGTTGCGCAAGATCGTGGTGACCGACGACAAGGGTCGTTACGTGCTGCCGGATCTGCCCACGGCGAATTACAAGGTATGGGTGCGCGGCTACGGTCTGGTGGATTCGACGCCGGTGACGGCCACACCCGGCCATCAGCTGGCGCTGCAGGCGGTGATCGCCCCGACGCCCCAGGCGGCGGCCCAATACTATCCGGCCAGCTATTGGTACGCCCTGGCCGAGGTGCCGTTGAAATCCGAATTCCCCGGCACCGGGCCGGCGGGCAACGGCATCAGCCCGAACATGCGGGTGCAGGATCAGTGGATCAACCAGATGAAATTGGAATGCGAGACCTGTCACGAGCTCGGCAGCAAGGCGACGCGCGAGTTTCCGGCCGCCTTCGACAGCCTGGGATCATCCACGGCGAAGTGGGATCACCGGGCGCAGGTCGGGCAGGACGGTGCCGCCATGAGCGCCGCCTTCAGCGGCTTCGGACGCGAGCGCGCGCTGAAAATGTTCTCGGACTGGACGGACCGCATCGCCGCGGGCGAAGTGCCGCCGCAGCCGCCGCGCCCGGCGGGATTGGAGCGCAATCTGGTGCTCACCTTGTGGGAGTGGGGCGATCCGGCCACCTTTGCGCACGACACCTTCGTCACCGACAAGCGCAATCCGACGGTCAACGCCTACGGACCGATCTACGGCGTCGACTGGGGCAATGATCTGTTCCTGATCGTCGATCCGATCAAGAATTCCGAGGAGCATTTCCGCATACCGACCAGCGCCGATCCGGGACCGCCCGCCAAGCCGCAGTCGATGCCGCAGCCCTCGCCCTATTGGGGCAACCAGATCTATTGGACCGATCCGGCCAATCCGAATCACGGCGCGCTCGATGAACTCGGACGCGTCTGGTTCACCACGCGATTCCGCAATCCCACCGACCAGCCGGCGTGGTGCCAGACGCATCCGAGCTTCGCGCTGTCGCCGCTGTCGCGCAGCCGCCGCCAGCTGGGATACTGGGATCCGAAGACGCGCAAATTCCATTTCGTCAACATCTGTTTCGACACCCACCACATGCGATTCGCGAGCGATCCGGACCGCACCGTGTATGCCAACGCGCGCGGCGCCGATGTGGTCGGCTGGGTGAAGACCCGGGTGCTCGATGAAACCGGCGACGAGGCCAAGGCACAGGGCTGGTGCCGGGGCTATATCGACGTCAACCGCGACGGCAAGGTCGAACCCGGCATCGACGTGCCCATCGTGATGCCGAATCCCTATGGCGTGATTCCCAACCCCGTCGACGGCAGCGTCTGGGTCACCGTGCCGCTGCCCTTTCCCGGCAAGATCGTGCGCATCGATCCGAAAACCTGCCTCGGGGAGGCCTATGAACCGCCGTTCGACATGAAGAATCCGGCGGCCAAAGGCATGGGATTCACCCCGCGCGGCATCGACGTGGACTCGAAGGGCATCATCTGGACCGCGCTCGCCGGCAGCGGGCATCTGGCGAGCTTCGATCGCAGCAAGTGCAAGATATTGGACGGTCCCCAGGCCGTGAACGGGCAGCATTGCCGCGAAGGCTGGACGCTCTATCCGGCGCCGGGGCCGCGCTTCAAGGGCGTTACCGATGAAATCGCGGTCGATTATCACTACTACAATTTCGTCGACCAGTTCGACACCCTGGGGCTCGGCAAGGACATTCCGATCGCCAACGGCACCGGATCCGATTCACTGCGCGTGCTGTTTCCGTCCACCGGCAAATGGATCACCCTGCGCGTTCCGTATCCCATGAATTTCTATCAGCGCGGCATGGATGGGCGCATCGATGATCCGAACACCGGCTGGAAGGGGCGCGGACTGTATGCCGACTATGGCGAGAATGCCATCTGGCACCTGCCCGGCGGCAGAGGCAGCCTGGGCAACGTCGTGAAATTCCAGATGCGACCCGATCCCCTTGCCAAGTGAACATCGGCCAAAGCGCCGCCGCTCCCGGGAGCGGCTCATCCACGCGGCGTGCCTCGCCGCAGCCGGTGCGGCCGGCCTGGCGATGAGCGGCGCCGCCGCGCAGGCGACCCTACAGGTGACCGTGGGCGGACTCGGGCCGGACGGACGACTGCCGGTGAGGGCGGCGTACTGTCCGCCGGTGAAACTGCCCCCCTCCGAGTACAACATCAGTCCGGCCGTATCCTGGTCGGCCGGCCCGGCGGGCACGCGCTCCTATGCGCTCATCATGACCGACCTCGATGTTCCGCACGACCTGTCGCTGGTCAACAAGGCCGGTGTCACCATTCCCCCGGACACGCCGCGGGTGTCGTTCGTGCACTGGGTGCTGATCGACATTCCGCCGACGATCACCGCGCTGCGCGAGGGCCAGGAGAGCTCGGGATTCGTGTTGAAAGGCAATCCCATCGGCCCGACCGATCACGGGCTTCGCGGCGCGAACGTGTACACGTATTTCTATCCGAAGGATTCGGGTCTCGCGGGTCCGCGCGGCGGCTACGATGGCCCCTGTCCGCCCAACAATGATCCGAAACCGCATCGCTACGTCACCGAGGTCTATGCGCTGGATGTCGCCACCTTGGGCCTCTCCGGCCTGTTCTTCGGCGAAGACGCTCTCAAGGCGATGCAAGGCCACATCCTGGCGACGGGTGCGGCGAGCGCCCTCTATTCATACCTCAAACCCTGAAGGCGGGCCGAGCATGACAGACTGGGCGCAGGATGGCGCGCTCGAGGAGCGCACGATACGGCGCATATCGTGGCGGCTCGTGCCGTTGCTGATGGTGTGCTATTTCGCCGCCTATCTCGACCGGGTGAACATCAGCTTCGCGGCGCTGCAGATGAACCAGGACCTGCACCTGAGTTCCGCCGCGTACGGCCTGGGCGCGGGATTGTTCTTCATCACCTACTTTCTGTTCGGCGTGCCCTCGAATCTGCTGCTGTACAAAGTCGGCGCACCGCGCTGGATCGCGCTGATCATGCTCGGCTGGGGGGTGTGCGCGGCCGGCATGGCGTTCGTTCATACCAAGCCGGCCTTCTACGCCATGCGGCTGCTGCTCGGCGCCACGGAGGCGGGATTTTATCCCGGAGTGCTGTTTTATCTGACGCTGTGGTTTCCGGCCAGGCACCGCGGACGCATCCTCGGCCTGTTCATCGCCGCCATCCCCATCAGCGGCATCCTCGGTTCGCCCCTATCGGGTCTGCTGCTGTCCCTGGATGGCGTCGCCGGCGTGCGCGGCTGGCGCTGGCTGTTCATGGTGGAGGCTCTGCCGGCAATCGTCATGGCACCGCTGATTCTCGCGCTGCTGCCCGCCGGTCCGGCCGCGACACGCTGGTTGCCCGCCGACGAACGCGATTGGCTGGTCGGAAATTTGACGGCCGAGCAGCGCAGGGTCGAGATCAAGAGCCATTCGTTGCTGCAGGCGCTGTTCACGCCGCTGGTGCTGGTGCTCGCCGCCACCTATTTCACCAATGTGTGCCTGTTGAACGGCATCACCTTCTTTCTGCCGCAGATCATCTCGGAGCAGGGCCATTCCGCGGCCGAGACCGGATTCATCGCCGCGGTTCCCAGCCTATTCGCACTGGTGGCGCTGCTGTGGTGGGGACGCCGGTCGGATGCGCGCCAGGAGCGCTATGGTCACGCCGCCGTCGCGAATTTCCTGGGCGGCGCGCTGCTGCTGGCGGCCATGCTGATCCCGGTACCCTTCGTGCGGCTTGCCGCCCTCTCGCTGGCGTTCGCCTGCACGCTCGCGTTCACCGCGCCCTTTTGGGCCATACCCGGATCCTTTCTGTCGAGAGCGGCGGCTGCCGGCGGCATTGCCTGGATCAGCTCCATGGGTGTCACCGGCGGATTTCTGACGCCGTGGATCGTGGGCTATTTTCGGGATCTCACCGGCAATTTTCGCATCGGCTTGGGTGCCATCGCCTGCCTGACGCTCCTCGTGACGATGGTATTTTACATAGTGGGCCGCGGCCGTGGGGCCGGCTACGCGCAGGGTACCCCCGCCGCGACCGGCGGCGAGTGATGCTAGAATGCGGCCCATGATGCCATCGTGGGAGGAGCCGCGCTCGACGTCGCGCGGCCCCTGGACCGGTATCCGCGTACTCGATCTGACCGCGGTGTTGATGGGTCCGTCGGCCACCCAGATCCTCGGTGATCTGGGTGCGGACGTGATCAAGGTTGAGCCCCCGCACGGGGACTCCATGCGCTGGGTGGGTCCCTTCCGCCACGACGGCATGGGACCGCTGTTCCTGCAGGCCAACCGCAACAA
>PLET01000111.1 GCA_003137095.1 Gammaproteobacteria bacterium | reverse complement strand
GGATGGCCTTCTTCTTCGTGCCGCTGGTCAGCCTGCTGCTCTCGGGCCTGCCGCCGGCCAGGATTCCGGCCGCGTCCGGGCTGTCGAATTTTGCACGCATCCTGGCGGGCAGCTTCGGCACCTCTCTTGCCACCACGTTGTGGGACAACCGCGCCACCTATCATCACGCACAGCTCGCCGAGTACGTCACCCAGGGCAGGCCCGCGGCGGAGCAGTACATGGCAACGCTCCAGGGCGGCGGCCTGTCCCTGCAGCAGACCGCCGGTGCCATCGACCGCACGCTCGACGTGGAGTCGCACCTGCTGGCGGCCAACGATCTGTTCTGGCTATCCTCGCTGCTGTTCTTCGGATTGATCGCGGTGGTGTGGCTGGCACGGCGCACCCGGGCAAGCGCGCCGCCGGGCGCCGCCGGCAGCGGGCGCGCATGAGTCACTGGCTGCTCAAGTCCGAGCNNCTCGAAACCACTTTAAGGTTTCAGTCTTCGCTAACAAAAGAGGCGATCATGGTAAGAGCCTGGGAAAGTTTACATTTCGCAACTCTGGAACTGGTGCGCTCGGCGCCGATCAAACAGCGTCTCATCAGTGCTTATCGTCGGCATCTGTCTCTCATACCGACCGATCAACTGCCCGGCGAAATTCAAGAATCCTTCCGGCACCTGATGAGTTCATTGCACGGCGTGCAGCCACAACGCGGCGAGGACGCCGTTGCTGCATCGGTGCGCAAAATGTCCAACCAGGAAGCCGACGAATGTGCATCGCTGATCGTGGAAATTTTCGGCCTCATGTGCCGGCCCCAGCTTGTGCCCGCACGCTCCGGCGGAGCCGTCGTGCAGCTGCATTCGGTCGAATCACCGGCGGCGGATTTCGAGGTGGCGGGGCTGATTGCCAGTAACTGACCGGTCCGGTCCGTCGCGGGTCCGGAGGCGCCGCCGCTAATCCAGCTTGAATTCGATGGTGTCCCAGCGCGTGGTTTCCTGGTGACGGGCCTGGCGGCGCAGCGCGTCGATCAGATTTCGCTCGTTCCAGGCCGTGACTTCGTCCGCCAGGTCCTTGATGGCCTTAGTCAGGGGTTCGGTGGAACCGAAATTCTCCAGCGCCACGAGCGGCCGGTCCGCCGCCTTTGCAAACGCCATCTGAAACATCACCAGTTCCGGCTCCAGACGGTACACCGCGGGCAGCACGATCACGACCTCACAGGGCGCGATCTGGCGGCGCAACTCCTCGCGCTGCGACTCCTTGTCCAGGGGCTTTTTGGCGTGCGGCTGGCTGGTATTCTTGTAATAAAACGTACCGGATGCCTCGAGGTACTCGAAAACACGCGTGTAGTCGTCGTTTTCCAGCCAGCAATGCGTCACGAACACGCGGATGGGATTATCTGAAGCTGACATACGGCCCTAGTGTAGCTTGACGATGGTCATGCGCGAAGCACCGGCCGCCGATACAATGGCGCCGGTGCGATTGCTGATCTATAACATACGCTATGCAACCGGCGTCGGGCCCGCCTTTCACCTACCCGTGCCCGGTGCGGGTTATCTGCGCTCCAGTCGCCTGGTGCTGTCGCGAATCACGGAGTTTATCAAACATCAGGATCCCGACGTGGTCGGACTCATCGAAGTCGACATCGGATCGATCCGCACCGGAATGGTCAATCAGGCTGATTTCATCGCCCGCTCGCTCGGCCATTATTCCACCTTCGAGTGCAAATACGGCGTCTCCTCGGTCAATCACCTGGTTCCCATCGTGCGCAAACAGGCGAACGCCTTCCTCGCCGCGCCGCGCGTCCGCGGCGAGCGGTTCCACTATTTCGATACCGGCATCAAGCGCCTGATCATCGAGCTGGAACTGGACGACGTCGCAATATTTCTGGTTCACCTGTCGCTCAAATTCAGGCATCGGCAATACCAGCTACGCTACCTGTACGATTTGGTGAAAAAAATAACGAAGCCGGTCATCGTCGCCGGGGACTTCAATACCTACTGGGGCGATCACGAAATCTATCTGTTCACCCAGGCCGCCGGATTGACGAACGCCAACGCCGGCGGATTGCCCTCCTATCCGAGCCACAGCCCGCGCAAGGAACTGGATTTCATTCTTCATAGCGCTCAAATACAAGTCGATCGGTTCGAAATACCGGACGTGCGCCTGTCTGATCACCTGCCCCTGGTGTGCGATTTCACGATAAACGCGCACGCGCAGCAAGCAGCTTAGGACGGGTTCGGGGGAGAAGTCATGGCGGAAACGGGCAACTGGAGCCTGGACATCGATACGGACCGTGTGGCATGGCTGGTCTTCGACGCGCCGGGTGCGTCGGTCAATGTGCTGTCAAGCGCAGCGCTGCGGGAATTGGCCTCATGTCTAGGCGAGGTCGCGGCGAAGCGGCCGCTCGGCGTGGTGTTGCGCTCGGGCAAGGCCAGCGGCTTCATCGCCGGCGCAGATATCAAGGAATTCCAGTCGATGACGACGCCCGAAGCGGGCTTCGAGGTGGTGCGCGCCGCGCAGGCGATCCTGCAGCAGCTGCAGGATCTGCCGTGCCCCAGCGTCGCAGCCATCAAGGGTTTTGCGCTCGGCGGCGGCCTCGAGCTCGCACTGGCCTGCACTTATCGGATCGGCGCCGACGACGGCCGGCTGTCGCTGGGACTGCCGGAGGTGCAGCTCGGCATCCATCCGGGATTCGGCGGCACGGTGCGCGCCGTTCGCTTGATCGGCGTGCGTGCCGCGATGGATCTAATGCTCAAGGGCAAACCTTGCAATGCCGCGCGCGCGCTCGCGACCGGCCTGGTCGATCAGCTGGTGCCGGCCGACGAGCTCGCGACCCGCGCAAAATTACTGCTGCAAAATCCGCCGCCACCGAAAGTCGCGCCGCTGACCGACCGATTGCTGAACCTCGCCTTCGTACGCCCGTTCATTGCACGGCGACTCGTGGCCGCCTTGCGGCAGAAGGTCATGCCCGAGCATTATCCGGCGCCTTACGCCGTGGTCGACCTGTGGCATCACTACGGTGCCGCGGGTGCGCACAGCTACGTGGCAGAGGCGCGATCGATCGCCGGTCTCATCTGCTCGCCGACCTCGAGAAACCTGGTCCGGGTGTTCATGCTCCAGGATCGACTCAAAGGACTGGGCGGAACAACGCCGTCCGGGGTCAAGCATGTGCACGTTATCGGTGCCGGGGTCATGGGCGGCGACATCGCAGCGTGGTCGGCGCTGCGCGGCATGACGGTGACGCTGCAGGACCGCAACGACGAGATCATCAGGCCTGCTCTGGAGCGCGCGCGGACCTTCTTCGGCAGGCGTTTGAAGGACCCGCAGGCGGCGGCGGCGGCGTTTGGCCGGCTCAAGATGGACGCCGCCGGCGAGGCCGTGAGCGACGCCGATGTGGTGATCGAGGCCATATTCGAGAGTGTTGAGGCGAAGCGCGCCCTGTATGCCGAGCTCGAACCCCGGCTCAAGCCGGGTGCGATACTCGCCACCAATACCTCGAGCATCACCATCGAGACGCTGTGCGAGAACCTCGCCGCGCCGGACCGGCTGGTCGGCATTCATTTCTTCAATCCCGTCGCCCAGATGCAGCTCGTCGAGATCGTCAAGGGCACGCGTACCCGGGGGGATGTGGTGCAGAGCGCGCTCAGTTTCACCCGCAAACTCGACAAGCTGCCGCTGCCATGCCGGAGCGCCCCGGGTTTCGTGGTCAATCGCATCCTCATGCCCTACATCAACGAGGCGATATTCGCCCTGCAGGACGGGATTCCCGCGGTGCTCATCGACAAAGCGGGCACTCATTTCGGCATGCCGATGGGGCCCATCGAGTTGGCGGACGTAGTCGGCCTCGACGTGTGCCTGCACGTCGGCCGCGTGCTGGCCGATGCCTTTCATCGCCAGGCGCCCGAGATTCTGAGTTCGCTGGTCGAGCAGAAGAAATATGGCCGCAAAAGCGGTCAGGGTTTTTATTCCTGGGTGGACGGCAAGGCCGTGCGGCCCGGCGTCGGCGGCGCAGCCGCACCCGCCGATCTCGAGGACCGCTTGATGCTGCCCATGGTCAACGAGGCGGTGGCGTGCCTGCGCGAGCAGGTCATCGAGGATGCGGACCTGCTCGATGCCGGCGCGATATTCGCCACGGGCTTCGCTCCGTTCCGCGGCGGCCCGCTGCAATACGCACGGCAGAGAGGAACGGCGCAAGTGCGCCGACGGCTCGCGGAACTCGAGAAACAATACGGCGAGCGCTTCCGTCCGGATGCCGGTTGGGACCTCCTGCCGTTGTGAACCATTGCCGGACTCGCGGCCGCTCGCGTGTGTTAAGATTCACGCGAAAAATCATGGGCTTGGAAACATATGAGCACCGGCGACATGCAGGATGGATGAACGACCGCTCGATCTCGCGCTATTGAGGACCTTCTCGCCTCTCGACGGACTGAAGAAGGAAAACCTGCACGCGCTCGCACGCAAGACGCAGATCAGGGAGCTCGACTCCGGCCGCCTGCTCTTCAAGGAGGGCGACACCGATCAGCGATCGTATTTCCTGGTATCCGGCACGGTGGAACTGCGCGCCGACGATCGCGTCGTGGCGACTGTGCGTGCCGGAACGCCCGAGGCGCGAACGGCGCTGGCACCCGGGCTGCCGAGACGATACAGCGCCCGCGCCGTCGGCGATCTCAGATACGTCATGTTCGACAGCGACCAGCTCGACGTGCTGCTCACCTGGGACCAGACCGGCCAGTACGAGGTGGCCGAACTGCGCCGCGACGGGCTCGATACCTCCGGCGACTGGATGACCACGCTGTTGCAGACCAAGGCCTTTCACCGGATTCCGCCCGCCAACATCCAGGCGATATTCATGCGCATGCAGCGCGTCAACTATCGCGCCGGCGACGTCGTGATCAAACAGGGCACCGAGGGCGACTACTTTTACGTGGTGGTCGCCGGCAAATGTGTCGTGACTCGCGAGACCCCGCTGAACAAGGAAGGCATCAGGCTCGCCGAACTCGGACCGGGCGACAGCTTCGGCGAGGAAGCGCTGATCGCGGAGGCGAAGCGCAACGCCACGGTCATCATGTCCAGCGACGGCACCGTGATGCGACTCGGCAAACATGATTTCCAGACTCTGTTGAACGAGCCGCTGCTGCAATGGGTGGATTATGCAAAGGCCAAGAAAATCGTCGAGGACGGCGGCAAATGGCTCGATGTCCGTCTGCCGAGCGAATTTCAGAATTTCCGGATCGAGGGCGCGATCAACATCCCGCTGTACTTCATTCGGCTGAAGCTCAACACCCTCGACAAGAACACGCCCTACGTGGTGTGCTGCGATACCGGCCGTCGAAGTTCCGCGGGCGCCTATATCCTGAGCGAGCGCGGCTATGATGCTTACGTGCTGCAGGGCGGTTTGGCCGCCACCGAAGCCGTGAAGTCCCGGATCGGCTGACTACATGGTATGAGTGGGCTTGTCGCCGCCGAGCGCGCCGGCGAGATAATTCTCGATTTTCTTCTGCGTGTTGCCCCGATCCTGATCGCTGAACTGCACGCCGATGCCGGCGGTGCGCTTGCCCTGGGCGCCTTTCGGGGTCATCCAGATAACGCGGCCGGCGACCGGTAATTTCTCCTCCTCGCCCATCAAATTGAGCAGCATGAACACCTCATCACCCAACCGGTAATTACTGTTGGTCGGAATGAACAGGCCGCCATTTTTCACGAACGGCATGTATGCAAGGTAGAGCGCGCTCTTGTCCTTGATGGTCAGCGTCAGCAGACCCGGTTTGTTGCTTGGACTTCGCAATTCTAGATCTTTCCCGCCAGGACTGTCATTTCGCCAGGGCTGCACGGCCGCCGAGCAGCAATGCTTCCAGGGCAAGTTGTTGATTCATGCCGGTCGACGCGAAGCGCCTGAATTCACGCAACGCATCGAGCAGCTCGAACAGTCCCCGTATCTTGGGCTTAAGTAAAGCGGCAGGCAAGCGGGTACGTTCCGCAGTTTCGACGGAATCAGCTATTCCGAGGCCGGCATACACTCGCCCTGTGATCCAGTTCTCAAGCCAGGCCAGGCGCAGTGCCGGGTCGGACTTTGCCCAATGCTCCGCCAGGACGGTCACATCGACCGAGTTCGCCGTCAAACGCTCCATGCTCGCGCGCATCTCCTCATCCAATGTCCGCACGCGTTGCGGGTCGAGCTGTGCCGCCAGCAGCGGTGCGCCGCCGGCCAGCATCAGCGCAGAGTCCCATGACGCGGCAGGGGCCGCGGACGAGGCATGGGTGCTCAGCCAGCTCCGTGCAGCCTCCGGCGACGGTGTGCGCACGCCGATGCGCAGACAGCGACTGGCGATGGTCGCCGGCAATCGATGGCTCGGCGTCGCGATCATGATGAGCAGCGTATTTTGGGTCGGCTCCTCGAGCGTCTTCAGGAAGGCGTTGGCGCCGTTGGCATTGAGCGCCTCCGCGCCCTCGATCACGCCCACCTTGTAAC
Organism: Gammaproteobacteria bacterium; assembly: GCA_003137095.1. Classification (GTDB taxonomy): domain Bacteria; phylum Pseudomonadota; class Gammaproteobacteria; order Steroidobacterales; family Steroidobacteraceae; genus Bog-1198. Next base: position 60,467 of record PLET01000111.1, on the reverse strand, counting down.
CTCCACGATAGCTCTTGAGCTCGAGCGACTCGATGAGGCCACGCACTTGATCCACTTTGATCTGCCTGGCGTCCTCATCGACGCGCAGAACATTCAGGTCCGGATGGTTGTCCGCGCGCAGCAGCAGGCAGGACGGGCAGGCGCCGCAGGGCCGCCCCGCCGATTCGCACAGCGCAAAGGCGGCGATCCAATGGCCGAGATTTTCAGCGCCGAGCCCGGCGGCGCTCAGCAGCAGCATCGAATGCGGTAAACGCCCGGCCGCGGCGGCGCGGCGGATGCGCTCCTGCGACTCGCCGAGCCAGGGGAGCGAATCGGCGGCTAGGAAATCCACGATCGGGCCTCCAGTTGGGCGAGGATCGCGGCGCTGACCTCCGGTTGCGAGGCACTGGCGTCGATGACCAGGATTCTATCCGGTGCCGCGGCGGCGCGTTCCAGATATCCGGCACGCACGCGCTCGAAGAATTCGGCGCGCTCGCGTTCGAAGCGGTCGGATTCGACCCCGGGGCGCCGGTTGCGGACCCGCTGCAGCGCCAGGTCAACCGGCGCGTCGAGCAACAGCGTCAGATCCGGACGGCGCGGGCCTTGCACCATGTTTTCCAGGATCCCGATGTCACCCTGCGGCAAGCCGCGACCGGCCCCCTGATAGGCATAGGTCGCGTCCGTAAATCGATCGCAAAGCACCCACTCGCCGGCCCGCAGGCAGGGCTCGATGCGGTTGGCAAGATGCACCGCACGGGCGGCGAACATGAGCAGCAACTCGGCGCTGGGCGGCACCGTTTCTTCGCGCGTGTTCAAAACCAGTTCGCGGATCCTCTCTGCGAGCGGCGTACCGCCGGGTTCGCGCGTCACTACGTGCGCGATGTCGCGTGACTGTAGGGCCTGCGAGAGCCTGGCGACCTGCGTGGACTTGCCCACGCCCTCTATCCCCTCGACCGTCAGGAACCTTGCCGGCCGCAGCGTCATTGCTCCGCACCTGTAGCTTCCCGCCGGCGCTGGCGAGCGAGGTATGTGGCCACGGCGGCGTTGTGCTGCTCGAGCGTCGCGGAAAAGGTATGGCTGCCGTCGCCCTTGCCGGAGGCAACGAAATAAATGGCGTCGGTCTTTTCGGGCCGTGCCGTGGAGTGGATCGCGGCGGCGCCCGGCAAGGCAATCGGGGTGGGTGGCAGACCCGTGCGCATATAGGTGTTATAGGGTCCGTCGGTGCGCAGATCCACCGTGTGAAGCGCGCCATCGTAGCGGTCGCCGAGGCCGTAGATCACCGTCGGATCGGCCTGCAGGCGCATGCCGATGGCCAGGCGGTGCAGGTAAAGGCCGGCAACCTTGCGCTGTTCGGCGGGCAGCGCGGTTTCCTTCTCGACGATCGACGCGAGTATCAACAGTTCCGTCGGGCTCTTGAGCGGCAGCGCGGGATCGCGCTCGGTCCAGGCAGCTTCAAGCACGTGATCGAGTGCGGCGTGCGCCAGTTTCAGAATTTCGACATCGCTCGTGCCACCCGGAAATCGGTAGGTTTCCGGCAGGAACCGGCCTTCGGGATCGACTCCCGGAGAACCGATCTTTTCCATCAGGTCGGGCGGATTGGCCGGCAACGTGCTGAGGACGTCGGGGTTGCGCCGCAGCGCCGCCAACAGATCCTGTACCCGCCAGCCGTCGATGATGGTGAACGAGTGCATCACCACCTGTCCGCCCACCATCTTGGCAAGCAGATCGCGCGGCGTCATGCCGGGTTCGATGTCGTACTCACCCGCCTTGATCGCCCCGGCAAGCCCCTGCCAGCGCGCAAACAGCACCCAGACCTTGGGATGTGCGACGACTCCCTGGGTACCCAGGTCGCCGGCCACGCGGGCAAAACTCGCGCCCGGCGCCACCTTGTATCGGAGCGTCGCTGCAAGGGCGAGCGGCTCGTCGACGCTGCGGATCGCGTACCATGCGCACAGGGCGGCGACGCCGGCCAGCAACAACAACAGCACCGCGAACCTGCGCAGGGCCGCGCTCACGATCGATCCAGCCGCGTGCGCAGCATCATGGCGGTCTCGACCGAGGCCGGCCTGATGGCGGTTCCCTTGTGCTTGATGGCGGCCACCGGCATGGGGCCGTGCACGGCGTTGCTCATAAACACCTCATCGGCGTCCGCCAAGTTGCGCAAGCGGACCCGGCGTTCGATCGCCCGCAAACCGAGACCCGCGGCGGTCTCCAAAATCCAGCGACGCATCACGCCGGCCACGCCGCAGCGATCCACGAGCGGCGTCACCAGGCAGGCACCCTGCCGGATGAACAGGTTCGACATCGTACCGCAGACGATGTTCTCTTCCGCATCCAGCATCAAGCCCTCGAATACGCGCGGATCGGACCATTCGGCACGCGCCAATACGGATTCCAGGCGGTTCAGTGTCTTCATGCCGGCGAGTCTGCCGTTTGCACCGAGCCGGGTTGCGCAGAATCGCAGTTGCAGCGGCTGTGCCGGTGTCGGCGGCAGGGGATGCAGGGTGAGGATGCGCGTGGCGCGCTCGTCCCCGGAGGGCCTGTAACCCCGGCCGCCGACCCCGCGCGTGACGATCAGCTTGAGCACCCCTTCGGGACGCAAACTGGCCGCACGCGCCAACTCGCGGCGCAATGGCCGCTCGGCGGGTGCTGCGATGCCGAGCCGGCCGCAACCATCGAACAGCCGATGGAGATGGTAATCGAGCAGACGCACTGCCCGCCGATGCACGCGCATCGTTTCGAACAGGCCGTCGCCATACTGCAGGCCGCGATCCCGATGATCGATTCTTTTCCCGACGCGGCCGTTTATCCAAACGCTCAAAAGAGGGGTTCGCCCCGGCTCATCGGCCGCACGTCGCGAGGCTCAGATTCGGCGGAAAATGAGCGAACCGTTGGTTCCGCCGAATCCGAACGAATTCGACAACGCGTGCACGAGCGGCATGCGCCGCGCGGTCTTCGGCACGTAATCCAGATCGCAGCCTTCGCCCGGATGCTCCAAATTGATGGTTGGCGGCGCGATCTGATCGCGCAGCGCCAGCACGCAGAATATGGCCTCGACTGCGCCGGCCGCTCCCAGCAAATGCCCGGTCATCGACTTGGTCGAACTGACCGCCAATTTGGACGCGGCTGCGCCAAACGCGCGGTGGATCGCCGTCGTCTCCGCGCGATCCCCGAGTTCGGTCGACGTGGCATGCGCATTGACGTATTGCACCTGGTCGGGATTGAGTGCGGCATCGGATAGCGCCTTCACCATCGACTTTCGCGCCCCCTCGCCGTTTTCCGGCGGCGCCGTGACGTGATACGCATCGCCGCTCATCCCAAAGCCGATGAGTTCGGCATGAATATGGGCGCCGCGAGCGACCGCGTGCTCGTACTCCTCGAGAAACATCGCGCCCGCGCCGTCACCCATCACGAAGCCGTCCCGATCCTTGTCCCAGGGACGGCTTGCCCCGGCAGGATCATCGTTGCGCTGCGACAGGGCCTTGGCCTGGGCAAAGCCGCTCATGCCCGTCACACAGGTCGCCATTTCCGAACCGCCGGCCAGCATGGCGTCGGCTTCGCCGTGCTGGATCAGCCGCATGGCCAATCCCAGCGCATGGGTCGAGGTGGTGCAAGCGGTGGCAACGGCGAGATTCGGACCGGTCAGATTGAAGGCCATGGACAGATGGCCGCTCACCAGATTGATGATGCTCGCCGGAATGAAGAAGGGCGACACCTTCTTCGGCGAATGCGTCTCCAGATATTTGTCGTAGGTCTGCTCGATCGACTCGAGTCCGCCCATGCCGGATCCCATGAGCACACCCACACGGTCGGAGTTCCCCTCCGTGATGGTGAGGCCCGAGTCTCGCATCGCCTGCATGCCGGCGACGACGCCGTACTGCATGAAGGCATCCATTCGCCGCGCGTCCTTGGCGCTCAGGTAGGGTTCGAGATCGAGTTGGCGGATTTCCCCGCCGAAGTGCACCGGAAAGGTCGTGGTATCGAATCGCGTGACGCCGGCGATCCCGCTGCGCCCCGCCACGATGGAGGTCCAGGCACTCGCAACATCATTGCCTACGGGGGATACGATACCCAGACCGGTGACGACCACGCGTCGTTTGCTCAATAGCGACTCCTCATTGGGATGGACGGCTCCTCAAGATGTGCTTGAGCGGCGGGACCATCGACATGCCTCACTGGCCGCCGTCCGTGGGCAAGCAGCCGGACCGGACGACCCCTAGGCTTTGCCCTTGTGCGAATTGATGTAATCGATGGCCTGTTGAACCGTGGTGATCTTCTCGGCGTCCTCGTCGGGAATCTCCGTCTCGAACTCCTCCTCGAGCGCCATCACCAGTTCAACCGTGTCCAAGGAGTCCGCACCCAGGTCATCTACGAACGAGGCGTCATTGGTGACTTCTTCTTCTTTGACTCCCAGCTGTTCGGCCACGATCTTCTTTACCTGCTGCTCAACGGTACTCATCGTTATGTTGTCCTCTCAGAATTGCTGTGTACGCGCCGCTTTGGAAACGGCCCCTTCGGCCAGCCTCTGGATCGGCAGGGCGCGTATTTTATGTGAACGCAGCAGCGGCGGCTACCTTGAACCGTGAATTGACCACAGGGCTGCGCCTGTTTTCTTGACAAACCGCCTGGAATTAGGGCGCCCGGCCTCCGGAAGCCTGTCCCCGGCAATCCGCGCCGCCCGCTCTCCTCCTCTAGGCCATGTACATTCCGCCGTTTACGTGCAGAGTCTCTCCGGTTATGTAAGCTGCTCCGGGTGAGGCCAGAAACGCGGCGGCCGCAGCGACGTCGGCCGGACTGCCCAGGCGCGCCAGCGGTATCTGACTGTTCAAAGCCGCCCGCTGCTGCGCGTCGAGTGCCCGGGTCATATCGGTGTCGATGAAGCCCGGCGCAATGACATTGGCCGTAATGCCGCGAGAACCGACCTCACGGGCCAGGGATTTCGTAAAACCGATGATTCCAGCCTTGGCGGCCGCATAATTGGCCTGTCCGGCATTGCCGGTCAGGCCCACCACCGAGGCTATGCTGATGATCCGGCCCTTGCGGGCCTTCATCATGCCGCGCAAGACGGCCTTCGACAGCCGGAAAACCGAGGCAAGATTCGTCTGCATCACGGCATCCCAGTCCGTCGGCTTCATGCGCAGCAAGAGCGTGTCGCGCACGATCCCGGCGTTGTTGCAAAGTATGCTGACGGCGCCCTCCTTCGACTCGATGTCCGCGATGAGTGCATCGATCGACTCCTGGCTGACGACGTCAAGAACGGCCCCGCGGCCGCCGTGCGCGGCCAAATTCTCGCTGATGAGTGCGGCACCCGGCGGCGTCGTCGCGGTGCCGATCACCGTCGCGCCATCGCCGGCCAGCCGCTGGGCGATGGCGGCACCGATGCCGCGCGAGGCGCCGGTCACGAGCACGATCTCTCCGGTCAACATGCATCATTTCCTCTGGTTTGCCGCCGCGGAGGCGAGCGCATCGTTCAATGTGGCGGGATCCGCCAGCGCCGACATGCCGAGATCCCGGCTCTTGTCGATCCGCCGGTTGAGACTCGTCAGCACCTTGCCGGGTCCACACTCCAGGATCTGGGTTACCCCGCCGGCGATCATGGTGCGAACAGTCGCGGCCCAATACACCGGCGTATGCAGCTGTTTGACCAGTCCGGCGCGTATTTCATCGGGACCTGTGTGTCGCTTGACGTCAACCCCATACACCACGATTCCGGCCGGCGCGGCCACCGGTGTCGCCGCCAGGCGCTCTGCCAGGCGCGCGGCAGCCGGCAGCATGAGTGAGCTGTGTGCGGGAATGCTGATCGGCAGCGGCAGGACACGCTTGGCACCGCGCATCCTCGCCAATTCGGCGGCCCGGTCGACCGCGCTGACATGGCCGGCAATCACCACCTGTCCGGGGGCGTTGAAATTGACCGCCTCGACCACCTCGCCCTGTCCGGCCTCGGCACAGACCGCCTCGACGTCGCTGTCCTCTAGCCCCAGGATGGCAGCCATGGCGCCCTGTCCCTGCGGTACCGCTGCCTGCATGGCCTGGGCGCGAAATCTGACCAGATCCACCGCGGCCCTGAATTCGATGCTGCCGGCGGCCACCAGCGCCGTGATCTCCCCAAGACTGTGTCCCGCCATGACCTGCGGCGGCGCACCGCCCTGTTCGCGCCAGAACCGGTAGGTCGCGATGCCGGCGGCCAACATGGCGGGTTGGGTGCATTCGGTCGAGTTCAGCTGCTCGACCGGCCCCTCCTGGCAAAGCTTCCACAAATCGTAGCCAAGCACCCCCGAAGCCTCGGCAAAGGTCGCCTGAACCAAGGCTGAATGCTGCGCCAACAGACTCATCATGCCGAGCGACTGGGAGCCCTGGCCGGGAAAAACTAAGGCAAGCGACATTCGACACGCCCCTAAGTGCCAATACGGAGGCGGATTATAGCCATCCGCGCGCACAGTGCCGCTCCAACCAGGAAACCGGCCGCGGCGCCATACAGATGCGCGTCGACGACGATCAGGGCCGTCGACGGTCCCTCAATCTGCTCATACGCCAATTTGCCGCACAAACCCGCCAACAGGATCCAGCGATCCCAAGCCCGCTCGACCAGGTGCTTGACCGCGCCCGCCGCCATCGCGGTGTGTAGGACCCCGGAGGCGCCCACGTACCAGACCACTTTGGGACTCAGCCACCACAGACCCGAGCTGATGGTCAATGCGCCGGACAGGACGATAATGCACCACTCGACGGCATCGTAGTCCCGGGCGAACAAGGACCACACCAGGATCAAGCCGAGCTCGTTCAGGATCAAGTGATGCGCATCCAGGTGCACGGCGTGCGCGGTGAGCAGCCGCCACCAATCGCCGGCGGCAATGGCGCTGCGCTCATAACGCAGGCCCAGGGTAGCGCTGTCGCCAAGAGCCAACAGCCCGTCGAGCAGCACGACCATGATCAGCAACCAAATCCAGCGGCCGTGATCCCATTGCAGGGCGGCGGCGATCCGAGCTGCCGGGCTTGCACCATCACGAGGCATGGAGGCCCGCCTTTTTGGTATCATTCATTCATCATTCGAGGTCACTTATGCGCAATCGCTCAAGCGGTTTCACCCTCATCGAGATCATGGTCGTCGTGGTCATTCTCGCAGTGCTGGGCGCGCTCGTGGTGCCAAAAATCCTCGAGAACGTCGACAAGGCGCGGGTAACCCGGGCGCAAAGCGACATCCGGGCCATCGAAACGGCCCTGGATCTGTACCGGCTCGATAATTTCAAGTATCCGACCACCGAACAAGGCCTGCAGGCGCTGGTCAAACAGCCCGTCGATCCCACCATCACCAATTACCGTGCGGGCGGCTATCTGAAGGCGGTGCCGAAGGACCCTTGGAACAATTATTACCAATACGTCAGTCCCGGGGCCGACGGACGCGACTACGACATCACATCATACGGGCGCGACGGCAAACCCGGCGGCGAAGGCTACGACGCCGACATCAGCACCGCGACGCTCGATCAAAAATAGCGTTCCGATGCGGTTGCTCCGCAATGCGACATAAGGGCTTCACCCTCGTCGAGATCCTGGTGGTGGTCGTGATCATGGCCATCGTGATCTCGTTTGCGGTACTGTCGATCGGCGCGGGCGGCAAGGACACGCAGCTCGACGAGGAGAGCCGGCGGATCGAAGGGCTGGTCGACATGCTGCACGATCGGGCACTGCTCGAGGGGCGCGATTTCGGCATGCGAATCGAGCCGGCGGCCTACGAATTCATGCTGTACGACACGCGCGAGGATCGCTGGGCGCTGCTCGATCAGGAGCGGGAGTTTCGACACCGTGACCTGCCCAAGGGCATTCAATTTCAACTCGAGCTCGACTCGCATCAAGTGGTGCTCAAACCCATCGATGGCAATGCGGCCTCCGATGATGCGCCCGCGCCGCCGCAACTGGCGATCGCCGCAAGCGGCGAAGGCACACCGTTTCGCCTGACGCTGCTGCGCGATGCCACGAAGGCGCAGAGTTCGGTGAGCGGCGACTCGCTGGGCAAAACCACCCGCATCGGATCCGATCAGCCGGTCAAGAAGCCGCCTTGAAACGCCGCCCAAACCGAGGTTTCACGCTGGTGGAGGTGCTGGTCGCGCTGATGATCATCGCCCTGGGACTGGCGGCGCTGATGACCGCCGTCAGCGGCACCGCGCGCACCAGCGGCTACCTGCGCGACAAGGCCCAGGCGCAGTGGATCGCGCTGAATCGAATCGTCGAGGTGCGCTTGAACTTGAACAAGTTTGCGCAGAACAACGACACCGGCGAACTCGATTTCGCCAATCAGCACTGGCATTACGACACCCGTTACTTCGACACCAGCGTCACCAGCATGCGGCGCATCGTGGTGCGCGTCTGGCCGGGAACCGCCGATACCAAGGGTAATCCATTGGCGGAGTCAGTCGGTTTCATCGGCACCGCGCTCAACGCCCCCGGCAGTTCCAATGCCGTGAACTGGACGACCGGCAGCCTGCCGACCAGCATACCGAACGGTCCGGCCGGCACCGCGACCGGCACCCTCGGCGCCCCGGGCACCCTCGCCACGCCCGGCACCACAGTCACCCCCGGGGCCACGGGGGGCACCGGCACCACGGGCACGATCGGCACGACCACCGGTAACCCGGTCGGCACACCGACGCCCTCGAACTGAAGACGGCCGCATGTCCTCTCCCCGCTGCTTGAATTCCCGATCGCGCGCGCGCGGCTTCACCTTGGTCGAGATTCTGGTCGCCCTACTCATCCTCGGCATCATGTCGGCGCTCGGCTACAACACCTACCGGGCGGCGCGCATATCGGCCGAACGCACCGGGGAGTCGCTGAAGCGCACGCGGGAAATCGAGTTCGGCATGCGCATGATGGTGCAGGATTTCGCGGAAATGGCGCCGCGGCCGATCCGCGATCCTCTCGGCCAATCCCGGCTGCCCGCGCTGCGCGCCGGTGCAAGCTCGACCTCGCTGGTCGATCTGACGCGCGCCGGCTGGTCCAACACGGCCGGACTGCAGCGCAGCACCCTGCAGCGAGTGTCGTATCAGCTGGTCGACGATGTGTTCAAGCGCAGCTACCAGATCGTGCTCGACCCCACCATCTCCAATCAACCGGTGGTGCAGGATCTATTCACGGCCGTCAAGAGCGTGCAGCTGCGCTACCTCGACGCCAACCAGAACTGGTCGGACCTGTGGCCGCCGTCGAACCTCAATCCCCCCGAGAGCGCGTTGTATGCACGGCCCGTCGCCGTGGAAATCGTCATCGAGTTCAAGGACTGGGGCAAAGTGCGACGTCTGATCGAGGTGGCGGGATGAGACGTCCGCCCGGCCGCCGGCGCCAGCGTGGCGTCGCGCTGATCATCGCGCTCATCCTGGTCGCGCTGGCGACCATCCTCGCCACCAAGATCACCTTCGACGGCTACATGGAGAGGCGCCGATCCATCGGCATGCTTGCGATCGAACAGGCCTGGCAATTCTCCCTGGGCGCCGAAGCGCTCGCGGCCGACGCGCTCTCCCAGGATCTGCAGAACAGCAAGCAGGATACGCTCGCCGAGCCGTGGGCCCAGCGCATTGCGCCCATGCAGATCACGCCCGAGGATGATCCTGAGGGCGAACCCATCGGCGTCATGGACGGCGGACTGGAGGACATGCAGGGGCGCTTCAATCTCAATAATCTGGCGAGACTCACCCCCAGCAACCAACCCGATCCCCAGCCGCTGGAGCAATTCGAGCGGCTGCTGACGGCGCTCGATCTGGAACCGAAATGGGCGCAGCTGGCGCGCGACTGGCTCACCGCAGGTGACGTGCCCAGCGTGCCGTTTGGCGCCAAAGACGCCGTTTACACCGCACAGGACCCGCCCTATCGAACCGGCAACTGGCCGATGACCACCCCAACCGAATTGATGGCGCTGCCGGGCTTCGGAATCGATCGCTACCGCAAACTCGCGCCGTATGTCACGGCGCTGCCGACCGCGACCTCGAACATCAACATCTGTACCGCGCCCGCCGTCGTGCTGGAGAGCCTGTCGTCCAATCTGACCGGCGAATACACCGGTAATCCGGATTTGCTCGCCAGTGGGCGCAAGGCCGGCTGCTTCCCGGATATGGCGACCTTCGGCAACACCGTGGGGCCCAAGCTGCTGGCTGCGATCAATGGTCGATTTTCGGACAGTACGTCCTATTTCCGCCTCACGACCCGGGTTACCCTTGGCACTACCGAATTCACCTTGTACAGTCTTTTGCTGCGCGGCCAAGGCGGCAAGGTGACGCCGATTTTGCGCAGTTTCGGAACATTGTAGAAATTCGGGACAGGGTCTTAAACCTATGCCGCTCACACTGCTCTTGCGACTGCCCGCGTCCGGCTCGGATGATTCCGAATGGCTGATGGTGGACGAGTCGGGCAGCGCCACCGGTCCGAGACAGCGCGGACCCTTGAGCCTGGCCGCTGCCGCCGGCGGCAGCGCCCGCACCGTGGTTCTGGCACCCGCCGCGCAGATTCTGTTGACGGAACCGGAATTGCCGCCCGGCAGCGGGGTCAAGCTGGCGCGGGCAGTGCCGTTCGCGCTCGAAGAGCAGCTCACCGAGGACATCGACAAACTGTGTTTCGCGATCGGACGCCGCGGCAGCGGACCGGGTACGCCGGTGGCCGTGGTGTCGCGCAGGCTCATGCAGGATTGGATGAGCAGCCTGCGGGCGGCCGGGATCGAACCGGCGGCCGTGTTTCCGGACATGTCCCTGATGCCGGCCAATCCCGGCCAGACCGTCCTCTGGCTGGAAGGCGATCGGCTGGCCGTGCGCCGCCCGGGCCTGCTGCCGTTCGCGGTGGAGCTCGCGCCGGTGACCGACGCGTTGATCATAGCCGGCGTGATCGCCGATCCGAACGCCGGCGAAGCACAGCCGGCCGTGCAGGCGGCCGCCTTGGAGAGCGCCGTCCTGTATCTCACGCGCGAGGACTGGACACGTGTGAAAACGGAGTTCGAGGGGTTGATCGACCGTTTCGAGGCCTTCAAGGTGCAGCTCTTGCCCGAGGGTCCGCTGCCCTGGCTGGCGCGCGAGCTCGCGGCCACCGACGCAGTCAATCTGCTGCAGGGTGAGTTCGCGACCGCCGCCGACTATGGCGCGCGATGGCAGCAATGGCGGCTTGCCGCGCTGCTGGCCGTCGGCCTGCTGGCCACCCATGTCGCAGCCCAGTGGCTGCAGATACGCGAGGCGAACAAACAGAGTGCGGCGCTGGACGGGGAGATCTCCGAGGTCTTTGCGACGGCCATGCCGGCCAACAAAATGCATGAACCCCGCCGCCAGATGCAGGAGCGGCTTGATCGGATCCATCGGTTCGGATCGGGCCGGGAGTATTTCATGAAGACGCTGCAGGTGCTCGGCGGTGCCGTCACCGCCACGCCGAAGACCACTCTCGACGCACTGAGTTTCCGCGATCAGGTCCTCGACATGAAGGTGACTGCCGCGAGCGTCGATGCACTGTCGCAATTTTCACAACTCGTCGCCAAGCAGGGACTCACCGCCGATATACAATCTTCCACCCCCGTCTCCGGCGGCGTCGAGGCGCACATGCAGGTGCGTTCGGGCGCTGCGCGGGCTCCGAAATGAACAAGCTCAGACAATGGTTCGAGTCGCTCAAGGAACGGGAGCGGCGCATGGTGGTGATCGGTGCCGTCGCGGTCGGCGTGCTGATACTCGCGGGAGGCGTGCTGCTGCCGCTGCAATCGGCGCTGTCGACCGCCGTGTCGCGGCGCGACGCCAAACTCGAGGATCTCGCCTGGATGCAATTGCATGCGACCGAGGTGCGCGCCGGCGGCGGCTTGCTGCCTCAGGACACCGGCGAGCCGCCGGTGGTGCTGGTCGACCGGGTCGGGCACGAAGCCGGGCTCGCCGACTCGCTGCGCGGCACGCAGCCGAGCGGCGCGGCCGGCGTTCGCGTGCAGCTGGAATCGGCGCCGTTCGACACCCTGGTGGCGTGGCTGGCAACGCTCGAGCAACGCTATGGTCTCGCGATTGAATCGATCACGGTGGACCGCACCGCTCGCCCCGGGCTCGTCAATGCCAGTGTCACGTTCACCCAGCCCAGCCGCTAACAAGGCACGGCCGCCGGCGCGGAAACGATCCTACTGGCCATTGGTTCTGGTCGGCCTGCTGACGGCAATCGCCTTCGTCATCGTCGCACTGCCTGCGGCCCTGGTGCCGCGTTTTCTGCCCCCATCCGTGCAGGCGGCTGATTTGTCCGGCAGCATCTGGCATGGTTCGATGGGCAAAATCACCGTGAGCGGCCGGGATGCGGGATCACTCGAATGGCGACTGCATCCCGCCTCGCTCGTCACGCTGGCTCCGACGGCGGAGTTGCATTGGGTCAAGGCAGGCTTCGTGGTCGACGGTACCGCGCAATTGGATCGCCGCGCAATCCACGCGAGCGCCATCCGCGGCGGAGGGCCCGTGGATGATCTGGCCGATCTCGGCGTCCCACCCGGCGTACATGGCAGCGCCGAAATCGCCCTGCGGGAGATCGCATCCGACTATTCGCGCATCACGGCCGTTGTGGGGGATGTCGAGGTATCCGACGCGACATCGGCGCAGATCGGCGACGGCTCCCCGCTCGGAAACTACGTCCTGCATTTTGGCGAGGATGCCGTCGCTGCCGACGGCAGCGTCACCGGCAACCTGAAGGATCTCGGCGGCCCGTTCCACGTCCAGGGCATCCTCAAGATTTCCCCCGCCGGGCATGTCGGCACCGTATCGGCCACCGTCGGGGAAGGCGCCGGCATCACACCCGCCATGCGTTCTGAATTGAACAGCCTTGCGCAAATGCGCGGCCGCGACCGCTACGGACGCATTCCGGTCGACCTGGAATTCACCTTTTGAACCTGGGCTGATCGGGCGCCGGGGGCTCAGTCCTCGGGCCGCCACTCGCGCCACGCGCGCAGCAGCGGGAAATAGAGTCCGACGCGTACCGGCTCCGGACCCAGGTGCCGGGCAAGCGCCGCGTAGCGCTGCATTTGGGCGCCGTAGCGCTCGACCTCCCGATCCAGAAATTCCTCCCGGCCGCCGCCCGCATGCCGACTGGTCTTGTAGTCGATGACCCAGCGCACGCCCTGATCGTCGATGAAGGTCCGATCGAACACGGCACGCACCAGTACGCCGCGCCAGATTCCCGTGACGGCGTATTCGCGGCTGGTGTCGCGATGCCCCGGGTTCAATATCCAGCGGCCGCGCGGGTCCTGCAGCACCGCGATGAGCGCTGACGTCGCGCGTGCAGCCGATTCCAGCAGCCGGTCGCGGGGAACGCCGCGGATCTCCAGCCAGCGGCGGTAATGCGTCTCGCGCGCGCGGATGGATTTCGCGTCGGCAGATTCGGGCTCGAGCGACTGCAATTCGGCATGCACCAGGGTGCCCACGTGCCGTGCGGTCTCGCCCGCCCAGTCGAATACCGGCGTGTGCGCCCGCAGTTCGCCGTCCGCCGCGGCATCTGCGCCTGGGAGCGTCGCAGCCGCCGCAGCCGCGATGGGCGCCGACCAGTCGAGCGGCAGGCGGCTGATCGGTCCGCCGCGCGGCGCCTGCGGCGATGCGGCGGCCATATGCCCGCCACGAGCCGGAGCGGGTTCGAATGCGGACCCGACGCCGGGCCACAGCACCGCAAGCAGGCTGCCGGAGCGTGGTTTCCAGCGATCGGCTGCCGCCTCGATGATCGAGTCCTCCTCGGCCGGGTCATCGCGCGTGCCGATCGTGGCGGTCAGGAAAAGCTGGCTCTTGGCGCGGGTACAGCCCACGTACAGCAGCCGTTCGGCCTCGAGACCCGCGGCGTCGCGGGCCTGATGGCGCAGGAATTCGAACAGCCTATCCTCACCGCTGCCCACCGGCGGACGTGCCGCCATCACCATGCCGTCGCGGCCGTCCCGAGCGAATTGGTGCGTCAGCAGGAACCGGTCCTCGTGGAGCGGCACGTGCCGGTCCAATCCTGGCAATACGACCAGGTCGAATTCGAGCCCCTTCGCCTTGTGAATGGTCATGATTTCGACTGCGGCGGTCGAACCGCCGGGCACGAACAGATCTTCGAATGCCTCGCCGATCCGGGCCGCATCGGGCATACCCTCCTGCTCGAGTTCGCCGAGCCTGGCCAAAGCGACGTGGGCGTGCTCCAGATCCGCGGCATCGCCACAGCAGGCCGGACCACCCAGCGCCAGCCATGTGCGCTCGATCCAGCGGGCGATCGTGCTGTGGCCACGGGCCACGAGGGCCTCCTGGAGTACGCGGCGTAGGCGCTCGCAGCGCAGGCGCCCGGAGCGGCTCAATCGCGCCAGCACCGAATCGTCCTGCAATGCGTCCCAGACGGCCGCGGGTGCGCGCGCGATGATGAGCATGTCGGACAATGCCAATCCCGCCCAGGGTGCCCGCAGCAGCGCCAGCCACGCGATGCGGTCCCCGAGGTGCATCAGCGCCCGGGTCAACGAGATCAGGTCCCGCACCACCGCACGGTCGCCGAGGGGCTCGATGTCCACCGCCTGAAACGGCACTCTCAGCTCGCGCAGGCTGGCGGCGATTTCCGCGGCGTGCGATTTGGCGCGAACCAGCACCGCGACGCGCCAATCCGGGTGCAGCGCGATCTGGGCTGCAATGGTGGCGGCCACGGCCCGCGCCTCCTCGGTGCGCGCTGCGAAGCCCCTGAGCCATACTCCGGCATCCGTCGCCCCTCCCGGCAGGGCTGATTCGCTCGCGCGGTAGGCGATGGCGCCCCGGTCGCGGTTGTCCGCGCGCGGCAACAGCCGCGAAAAGGTCGCGTTGATCCATTCCACCAGCGGCGGGGCCGATCGAAAATTGCTGCTCAGCCGCTCAACATCGAAGCGTACGTCGCCGATGCCCTCCTCGGCGAGTTCCAGGAAGGCCCGCACCTCGGCCTGCCGGAACCCGTAAATCGACTGCATGGGATCGCCGACGCAGAACACGCTGCGTCCGTCGCCGGGCTGCCATCCGCTGGTCAGCAGGCGCAGCAGCTCGAGCTGCGCGCTCGATGTGTCCTGGAATTCATCGATCAATATGTGCCGCAGCCGGTAGTCGAGGCGCATGATCAATTCGCTCGGGGCCGCGGCATTGCCCAGGGCGCGCAGCGCGGCCATCGAAACGGCGGGGAAATCCGCCGCGCCGCGCTCGCGAAACACCTGGTCGAGGTTTGCAGCCGCCAGCATCAGCACCTGCGCGACTTCGCGAGCCCGCTGCCATTGGTCATCGCTGTAGAAGGGCTCCGGCAGAATCGCGATTTCCCGCAGCGCATGGCCGATCTCCGCAGTGCGCCCGAGCTCGGCCAGGAGATCCGACATCACCGGCTTGTCGGCGCAACGCGGCGGAAATCCTTGGTGCCGGGTGAGCTTGCTGCGAATGACACCCTGCTTGTTCAGCAGCAGCGAAACGAGTGCCCGCCAGCGTGCGATGTCCGCCGGCGCGGCGCGCAATACGCTCGCATCGCTGCGCCAGGCCGCCAAATCTGGACTGGCATCGGGTGGACCGGCCGCCGCGATGCGGCCGGCCGCGGCGTGCATCAGCCTCGACAGCAGCGCGAGCCGTTCTTGACCGAGAGCGTCCGCTGCGAGCCCCAATCCGCGGGCCACCAGCAGTGCGAGGTCCTCGTCAAAGAGGCGCCGCAACCGGCCGAGCTGGGATTCGCTCAGTGCCGTCGCCACCTGCAGGCCGCCGGCGAGCAGCGGCAGCCAGCGGTCCCGGCCCGGCAGCATGCCGGTGATCAGATCGAGCAGCCGGCTCCAGCGCTGATCATCGAGCGCGAGGACCCGGTCGACGGCCCGGCCGAACAGATCATCCTCATCGTACGTGAGCGTGCGCCGCCCGGCCTCCTGGTACAGGTGATCTGCGTTGCCGGGCATGCTCGGGCGCGAGCCCGTGCCGGCCGTGACCGGCAGCTGGCCGGCAAGCCAGGCGTTGAAGGCGTCGATGGTCTCGATGCGCAAGCGCTGCGGATTGCGTCCGACGTCTATGTCGAGGGCATCCAGGTGCCGGTTGGCCGCCGCCGCCAGATCCCAGGTCCTGCGGTTCATCGCAGCGGGGCACTCCGCCCGGCGCGCCGCCTTCAGGGCATCGATGACCCGATCGCGCATTTCATGGGCGGCGCGGCGCGTGAACGTCAGCGCCAGAATGCGCTCCGGGGCGTCGACGCTCGCGAGCACGCGCAGATAGCGCTGCGCCAGCAAGGTCGTCTTGCCTGAGCCGGCCGGCGCCTGCACCAGCACGGAGCCTTCGTGCTCGATGGCGCGGGTCCGGGCGCCGCCGTCGCCCGGCGGCCACGGTGCGCTACCCGCGTTCATGCACCGCGTCGCCAAGGACGCTCGGCACTCGACACAGGCCCTGCAGACGGCAGGTTTGGCATGCCTGCGGCGTCGGTGCGACCTGCGCCTGGCCCGCGGCAAACTCCGCGGCGACCGCCTCGATGCGCCGCGCCCAAACCTGCAGCAATTCCGCGAGGCTGTGCCGGCCCTCCAGCCGGGTTTTTCGGGCGGATGGTCTGAATACGCCGGCGCGCTCCGACTCCGCGACGAAGCGGCATTCGCCGGCATTGACCTGTCCATAGGCCACGGCCACCAGCCCTTGCGGGCGCAGCAGGGCGTAGATCGGCAACTGCGGATTATCCGGCCGGTCACCACGCCAATCGGGCGCGGCCCTCCCGCTCTTATAGTCAATCAGCACACGCGCACCGTCCGTCAGCCGATCGACCCGATCGATGCGCACCATGAATTCGAGGCCGGCATGGCGCGCGGCCGTCTTGCCGTGCTCCAGGCGCTCGACCTCGAAGGGCGGGCGTTGACGCTCGAGGTCCAGCCATTTGCCGAGCAGTGCCGGCAGCCGTTCCAGCTCGCGCGCGCGCCATCGCGGCCCGGGATCGCGCTGCGCGCCGACCACGGCGAGTGCCTGTGCCGCACTCCGATGCAGCAGTGACGCCAGCTCCGGCGGCGGGATCGACGCGAGGGTCGACGAACTCCCCAGCGTCGACCAGATCTGCTCGAGGGCGGCGTGCACCAGATTGCCCCGCTCCCGGTCGTCGAATCCCGGCGCCGGCAACTCCAGTGCCTCTGCCGCCAACCTCGTTTCCGCGAATCCGCGAAAAGGGCAACGGGACTGCGCCCGCAATGTCGCGACGCCCCGGGTGTGCTCGCTGGCATCGAACGGGGGCGCCAAATCATCGAGCAATGTCTCCAACACGGGCGCGGCGTCGAACATCGCACGCCAATGCGGCCGGGGCTCTGCGGCCGGCTCCGGCGGCGGCTGCGCCGCGGGCAGCAGCGGGCTCGGCCGGGACGCCCTGAAATCGCCCGTGTTCGCGACACTGTAGACGAGGCGGTCCGCACGCCGGCGCCAGCGCACCTGCAGATCACGTGCGAATTGCAGCTGCGAATCTGCGGAGGCGGCAACGATGCCGAATTCGCGCTGCAGGCGCACGGGCAGGAGCGCCATGGGATCGGCGGCCGGCGGCCAGCTCTCCTCGGCTGCGCCGGCGATCCACAGGCCCTCATAGTTGAGCCACGGATCCGTCAATTGACCGCTGATCCAAATTGGCGGAATGCCGGTTTGCGGCTGAAATGTGGTCTCGACGGCTGCCGCGGCCAGGATTCTCTCGGCCGCAGTGCGCGTCAGGCCGCCGAAGATCGGGTCGGCCGACGCCAGGTCGGCCAACAGCTCGCGCAGCCGCTCGGCCGACTGGTATTCCGCACTCGACCACCGATGACGCTGCGACCAGGGTGCCCATTCGAATGCGCTGATCCATGACGGGATCCAGGCGCTCAGGGGGCGGCTGCCCTGCAAGCGGTCGAGCGCGCCGAGCGAGGCCCGCAGTCTGGTCAGCGCCGCGACCGGCCCGACGCCTTGCGCCCGCGCGACGTCTTCAGCCAGGCTGAGCCACCCTGCCAGGGTCGCCTCACTCGGCGCACGGCGTCGCAGTGCCCCATCGAGCAGCGCCGCGGTCAGCGCTTCCCGGTCCGACGCCTGCAATTCCGCAGAGCGCAACAGGGCGCTGAAGCGCTCGAATGACTGGGGGCCGTTCGAGTCCGCCAGCAATCCGAGCGCAGCCTTGACCGGGCCATGATCCGCGAGCGGCACGCCCCCCGCCACCGCATACGTCGCAACTCCGTCCCCGCCGGCGAGGTTGAATCGCTGCGGCGCCAGCGCTGCGTCAAAGGCATCCACCCATTCGGAACGCCTCGCACGCAAGTCGGGCACGCATATCCAGGCACGGAAAGCGGAATCCGCCAGCCGATTCACCCGCGCCCACTCGGCTGCCGCGGCCGATTCGCCGTCCGGTGAAGGCGCCTGCGCAATCGTGACCGACGCGGGCTTCAGATCCGTCGGCAGCAGCAGGGATTGCCCATGACGCTGCAGCCACGCACGCGCCGCCGGCCGCCAGCCCGGGCTGTCGATCCAGGCCACCGCTTGTGGTGAGCGCGTGAACGTTGCCGGCAGTTCATCGGCCGTGATGCAGCCAAGCTCGCGGCAGCGCTCATCGAATGCCCTGATCCATGCCAGCAGCGCGTGCACCTCGGCTGAATCGTAGGTTTCAATGGCGGACAGCGGGATCGAATAGTCGTACGTGGCGCGACGCGCACGCCGCGCTGCGCGCGCGGCACCCGCCGGATCGAGAAACTCGCCGCTGCGGTCGCTGGCCAGAATGGCCACGCGCCACAACTCGCGCTCCTCGACGTCGGTGAGGCAGCGGGCCGTGGTGGCATCGGCAAGCTGCCGGGCGTCGTGGCACCCGCGCAACCAGCCGCCGAAGTCGCGGATTCCGGGCGTCGCCCACACCTTCCGACCGGCGGCGAGATGATGCCGCTCGACGCAGTCGAACAGCGCCGCCGCATGTTCGGCAGTCGGGGCAAGGATGGTTTGCCCGGCATCCAGGCTTGCCAACAATCCGGCGGCGGCGCCCGACGTGCTCAGCGCTTGCGAACCTGGGCAGCCGGCGGGACGATTTGCAGCGTGGGCGCCGTGCCGGCGCGGCCGTCGAGCAGCTCTTCCATTCGCGAGAACACGGTCGCCAAAACCTGCGGCTCGGGAAGGTTAGTGATCCGGAAAAAATTCCGTTTCGGGTAGTTGAAGCTCACCCCGGGTGCGACCAACACGTGCTTGCTCTCCAACAGCTCGAGCGCAAATTCCTGATCGTCGAAATCCGGCAGCACATCGCCTCGAACCTCGACGAACGAATAAAGCGCGCCCATCGGCCGTGATAATCGCAAGTACTTGCTGCGTGCAACCCCGTCGAGAATGGCTTGCCGTGATTCGAACAGCCGCCCGCCCGGACTGGTCAGATTGCGAATGCTCTGGAATCCGCCGAGCGCGGTTTGCACCGCCCATTGGCCGGGCACGTTACTGCACAGCCGCAGGGAGCTCAGCAACTCCAGCGCGGCAAGATACTCGCCGGCACTTTCGATGTCGCCCGAAAAAGCAGCCCAGCCCACACGATACCCGCAGGCCCGATACACCTTCGACAGGCCGCTCATGGTGCAGCACAAGGTATCGTGGACCAGAGTGGCCATCGGGACGAATTCGGCGTCTTCGTACAGGATATGGTCGTAAATCTCATCCGTCAGCACCACCAATCGGTGCTTCTCCGCGATCGCAGCCATTGCGGCGAGCGTCGCGCGCGGATACACGGCACCGGTCGGGTTGTTGGGATTGACGATCACGATCGCCCGCGTACGCCGGGTGATGAGCGCTTCGATTTCCGCCGGATCGGGAATGAACCCGTGTTCGGGCCGGCAAGGATAATGCACCGCCCGTCCGGTATTGAGATTCACCGCCGCGGTCCAAAGTGGATAATCGGGACTGGGCACGAGCACTTCATCCCCGGCGTTGAGCAGCGCCCGCAGGGCGAGGTCGATGAGTTCGCTGACGCCGTTGCCGATGAATACCTCTTCGGCCGTCACCCCGCGAACGCCCCGCTCCTGCTGCTGCATCACCACCGCTTCACGCGCCGGAAATATGCCCTTCTGATGGACGTAGCCCTCGCTGTTTCGCAGGTTCTCGATCATCGCCAGACGCATCGTCTCCGGCGTGCGAAAACCGAAGGCATACGGATTGCCGATGTTGAGCGAAATGATGTCGTAGCCCAGGCGCTCCAAATCAAGGGCACGGCGGGCCAGCTTGCCGCGGATTTCATAACGGACGTTGGCCAGACCGTCGCTTGCGCGGACGTTTTTTCTTTGCACCATGTTGCCAAGAATAGCGGAATATGGGTGCGTAGCGCACGCTACTTAGTCCGGCAGTTCCCGCCAACGATGGCAGGCCACGAAATGTCCCGCGCTGATCTCCTCGAGGCGCGGCACCGATCCGGCGCAGAGCTCGCGCGCATGGGTGCAGCGATCGCGAAATGCACAGCCGCCCGGCGGCTCGAGCGGGCTGGAAGGCTCGCCCTTGAGGATCTGCCCGGGCCTGTCCGGCGCGGCCGCCGCCATGAGCGCGCGCGTGTAGGGGTGCATCGGTGCGGCAAACAGCGAATCCCGCGGCGCAATTTCGATCAATCTGCCGAGGTAGAACACCAGCACGCGATGGCTGACGTGACGCACGAGCGCCAGATCATGGCTGATGAACAGCATCGCCATGCCCCGGTCCCGCTGCAAATCCACCAACAGGTTGACGATTTGTCCGCGGATCGACACATCCAGGGCACTCACCGGCTCATCGCAAATCAGCAGCTTCGGATTCGACATCATGGCCCGCGCGATGCCGACCCGCTGACATTGACCGCCGCTGAATTCATGGGGGTATCTGTCGCGGAGGCCTGCCGATAGTCCCGCCTGATCCAGCATCGCGGCGATGCGCGCCTGACGCGCATCAGCCGTCAGGCGCGGTTCATGAACATCGAGCGGCTCACCCAGGATGTCGGCGACGGTCATGCGCGGATCCAGGCTGGCAAGCGGGTCCTGAAACACGATCTGCAGATCGCGCCGCTGCCGCCGCAGCCGCGTGGCGTCCATCGACAACAGATTCAGGCCCTGCCATAGAACCTCGCCGCTCGCGGCGGGCACAAGCCGCAGAATTGCGCGCGCCAATGTGGTCTTCCCCGATCCGGACTCCCCCACGAGGCCCAACGTTTCGCCCGGCCCCACCACGAAGCTCACGTCCAACACGGCCATCAACGGCGGGTGCGCAGCGGTCCGGCGTGGAAACTGCACGCTCAAGCCCTTGACCTGCAGCACGCCGTCGGGCGTCATAGTGGGTGGTGACAGGCCGCCTGCGCTGCGCCGCCGGACTGCACGAGCAGCGGCCGCTCGATGCGGCAGCGCGCATCGGCTCGCGCACAGCGGGCGGCAAAAGCGCAGCCGGGCAAGACCTCGGCCGGATCCGGCGGTTGCCCGGTGATGCTTGGCATGCGGTTAAGTCGCGCGGCCGACAAATTCGGTGCGCAGCGCAATAATTCGGCGGTGTACGGATGGCGCGGATGGGCGAAAATCGCCGTGGCGGGCGCACATTCGACCACCCGGCCGGCGTACATCACCACGACCCGGTCGGCCAGAGCGTGGACGGCGCCCAGGTCATGGCTGATCAACGCGATGGCCATGCGGAACTCGCGGCGCATCGCCGCCAAAAGCTCGATCACCTGGACATGAATGGTTGCATCGAGGGCGCTGGTGGGTTCGTCCGCGATGACCAGAGCCGGTTCGCACAGCAGGCTCATGCCGATCATCACCCGTTGTCGCATTCCACCCGATAATTCATGCGGGTACTGGCGCATGCGGCGCGCCGCATCGGCAATGCGCACCGTCTGCAGCATGTCCAGCGCCTTGCGCTTCGCCGCGGTCCAGGACAGTCCGGCATGGCAGACGAGAACTTCGGCCATTTGGACGCCAACCGTCAGATGCGGCGTCAGCGAAGTCATGGGATCCTGGAAAATCATGGCGAGACGCGCGCCACGCACGCGGTTCAGTTCGGATGTCGCCGCCGCCAGCAATTCACGGCCCTCGAAGCGGATGCTGCCGCTCACCAGCGCGTTTCTCCCGAGCAGCCCCATGGCGGCCAGGAAGGTCTGGGTCTTGCCCGATCCGGACTCACCCACGACCCCGACGCATTCACCCGGCGCCAGGGCCAGTGAAACGTCGCGCACCGCCGCAACGCGCGCGCGTTCCTGCCGGAATTCGATGCACAGCGAATCGATTTGCAGCACCGTTGGCCCTTCAGCGCCGTTGCGCGTCGAGCGCGTCTCTCAGTCCATCGCCGACGATGTTGAAGCACAGCAACAGCAGCGCGAGGAATCCACCGGGCATGATCAGCAGCCACGGTGCGGACTCCATGTCCCCGACGCCATCCGCGATCAGTGTTCCAAGGCTTACCCGCGGTTCCTGAACCCCCAATCCGAGAAAGCTCAGGAAGCTCTCGAGCAGGATGATCTGCGGGACGGTCAGTGTCGCATATACGATCACCGGACCGATGACGTTCGGCACGATGTGTCTGGCGATGATCCTGCGCGTGCCCGCGCCCGTCGCAATCGCCGCCTCGATGAATTCCCGCTGGCGGATGCTCAGAGTCTGGCCGCGGACTATGCGGGCCATGGTCAGCCATCCGACGGCCCCTATGGACACGAACAGCAGAAATACGCTGCGGCCGAAGATCACGCTCACCAGAATCACGAAAAAGATGAGCGGCAGTCCGCTGAGTATCTCGACTCCGCGCATCATCAGGTGGTCGGTGCGGCCACCGATGAACCCGGCAACCGCTCCGTAGCCGATGCCTATCAGCAGCGTGACCGCGGTTGCGAACAGACCAATCAACAGCGATACCCCGGTACCCTGCAGCGTGCGCACGAACAGATCGCGCCCGAGACGGTCGGTGCCGAACCAATGGCCGCCGTTCAAGCCGGGAGACATGGCCACGTGCGACCAGTCGAGCGCATCCACCCGGTTGGGATTCAGGAACGGACCGCCGATCGCCAGGAAGACGATGCATCCGACCGCGCACAGTGCCAATACGGAGCCGCGATTCGACATCAAACGATGCCACGCGTCGGGCCAGAGACCGCCGCACGGCCGTCCGCCCGATGCGTTCAATGCGCAAGCCTCACGCGAGGATCGAGCCATGCATATAGGAGATCGACGAGCAGTCCGGCCGAGATGAGCAGCGCCGAGTAGACGATGACCATGCCCATGACCAGGGTGTAGTCGCGATTGAGCGCGCCTTGCACCAGGTATCGACCCACCCCGGGCAAGCCGGCGATGGATTCGACCACCAGCGATCCGGTCATGATCGTGGCGACCGCCGGAGCCAGGTAGCCCGCCACCGGCAGCAGCGCGGGCCGCAGCGCATGGCGCCATATCACCGTGCGGGTCGGCAGCCCCTTGGCGAACGCCGTGCGCACGAAATGGCTTTGCATGACCTCGAGCATGCCGCCCCGTGTAAGCCGCGCGATGTACGCCAGCGGTGGCAAAGTCAGGGTGATGACCGGCAGCACCAGATGTTTGACGGAACCGGGCTCCCATCCGGCGACCGGCAGCCAGTGCAGATCAATGCCGAAGATCAAACCCAGGAATGGCAGCACCACGAACGAGGGCACGGCGATGCCGACGACGGCCAATGACATGGTCGCGTAACCCGCCGCGGAGTCGTGATGCAGGGCCGCGAACACGCCGGCGGGAATGCCGAGCGCGAGCGCCAGGGCCATTGCGACGCCGCCCAGCGTCAAACTGAGCGGCAGCCCCTGGGCGATCAAGCCGGTCACCGTGAAGTCCTTGTACTTGTACGACGGTCCGAAGTCGCCGTGCAACAGCGCGGTCAGATACCGGCGGTATTGAATCCACGCGGGTTGATCTAGGCCGTAGGCGGCTTGCAGGTTCGCGACGATCTCCGGTGGCAGGCTCTGCTCCTGATCGAAGGGTCCGCCGGGCGCCGCGCGGACCAGAAAAAACGTCAGGGTGATGATGATGAACAGCGTGGGAACCGCGCCCGCAATGCGCTTGAGGAGATAACGAATCATCGTGAATCTTGCATGGGCGTATGCAGTTTATAGATTGACCAATAGGTGGACAACCGTTGCGGTGCACCTTAAACTTCCGCGCCAATTGATTAGCGTAAACCGCTGATCCACTCAGTTTCTCGAGGTTTCATGGAATCAACACGACCCATCCGTGCATTGATGCGCGGGCTTGACGCGCTGACGGTCCTGAATCTGCGCGACGGCGCCACCGTATCTGAAATCGTGCACGAGGTGGGATTGCCCCGCACCACGGTGTATCGGATTCTGGAGACGCTGTGCAATGCCGGTTTCGTGCACCGCGACGCGGCCGATGAGCGCTACCGGCTGACGATTCTGGTGCGCGGCCTGAGCGATGGATTCGACGATGAGGCGTGGGTCACGCAGTCCGCAAAACCGGTCATGGTTGCGTTGAGCCGCGAAATCGTCTGGCCGGTCGCCATTGCAACGCTATCGGGGACCCGGATGATGGTCCGCGAAACCACCGACCATATCAGTCCGCTCACCACCGAACGCTATTCGGCCGGATACCGGGCTCCCCTGTTGAGCACCGCGACGGGCCGGGTGTATCTGGCACACTGCCCCGTCGCGCAGCAGGAAAAACTGATCGAGCTGCTGGCGAAGTCCCCATTGGAGGAGGACCGTCTGGCGCGTTCTGGAACGGAACTGCATCGGTTGCTGCGCGAGATCAGGAGCCAGGGCTATGCCACCGGCACGCGCAGACGCGGCGTGACCGAGGAGCACACCTTGAGCGTGCCCATCGCGCTCGATGACCGCATGCTCGCCGCGCTCACCGTGCGCTTCGCGGCCGCGGCGGTCGGCCCCGATGAGGCTGTAAGGCGTTTCCTGCCGCGGTTGCGCGTATGTGCGGTGGAAATTCGCAGTTTGTTCGCGGCGCAACAGCCGGACGCCCACCGCAACAAAGCGCCGCAAACGGCTGTCTAAGGAGCCTTCAATGCAGAAGATCATGGTATGTATCAAGCGAGTCGTCGATTACAACGTGCGCATACGGGTTAAACCGGACGGCAGCGGCGTCATGCTGGATGGGGTGAAAATGAGCGTCAATCCGTTCGATGAGATCGCCCTCGAAGAGGCGCTTCGCATCAAGGAGCGTGGTTCGAATGCCGAAGTACTCGCCGTCAGCATCGGGGTCGCCGATACGCAGCAGCAGCTGCGCACCGCCCTGGCCATGGGGGCGGATCGGGCAATCCTGGTGCAGGTGGATGCGGCCGTGGAGCCGCTGACCGCCGCGCAGACGTTTCTGGCGCTGGCACGCAAGGAAAACCCGGATTTGATATTTCTCGGCAAGCAGGCCATCGATGACGATGCCAACCAGACCGGCCAAATGCTGGCCGCGCTCTGGGACCGGCCGCAGGCGACGTTTGCTTCGAAGATCGAGATTGCGGACGGTAAAGCGGTGGTGACGCGCGAGGTCGACGCCGGTCTGGAAACCATCGAGATCGATCTGCCCGCGGTCGTGACGGTGGATTTGCGGTTGAATGAGCCGAGATACGTGAAATTGCCGGATATCATGAAGGCCAAGAAGAAGCCGCTGGATGTGACCACGTTGGAGGCGCTCGGCATCAGCCGCGGCCAGCTGCTCACGACCATCAAGACCGAGCCGCCGCCGCAGCGCCAGAAGGGCGTCATGGTAAAAGACGTCGCCGAACTGGTGGCGGTCCTCAAGAAAAAGGGATTGATCTGATGTCCAAGATACTCATTTTGGGAGAACACGACGGCATGACGCTGAACCCGGCGACGCTCAAGTGCGTCACCTGCGCGAAGGAGATTGCCGATTCTCAGATCACCGTGGCGTTGTTCGGTGCCGACACGGCGGCAGTTGCCGTACAGGCGGCCGCCGTGCTCGGCGTGAACAAGGTGCTGCGAATCGACCGACCGGAGAATGCGCATCCACTGGCAGCGGTCTTCGCACCCCAGATCGTGGCACTGGCCGTGGACTACACGCATGTCTTCGGACCGTCGACCAGCTTCGGCAAGGATTTGACGCCGCGCGTGGCGGCCCTGTTGGGAGTCCCGCAGGTGAGCGACCTGATGGCCGTCGAAGGCGCATACCGATTCCGGCGCCCGATATATGCCGGCAACGCGCTCGTGACGATCGAGGCCGATCCGCGCCGTACCCTCATCGCCACGGTGCGGGTGGCCTCATTCGAAGCGGCACCGCCGGGCGGGAGCGCGACCATCGAACTTCGGACGACCGGAGCGAGTCTGCCGACGCATACACGCTATCTGGGCGCGAAATCCGGCTCCACGGACCGTCCCGACTTGCAGACGGCAGCGCGGGTGGTCTCGGGCGGCCGTGCGCTGGGCAGTGCCGAGAACTTCAAATTGCTGTTCAGTTTCGCCGACAAGATCGGGGCCGCGGTCGGTGCGTCGCGCGCGGCGGTCGATGCCGGTTACGCGCCCAATGAAATGCAGGTCGGACAGACCGGCAAGATCATCTCACCGGAAATCTACATCGCCATCGGAATATCAGGTGCCATCCAACATCTGACCGGTATCAAGGACGCGCGTACCATCGTCGCCATCAACAAGGACGGGGAAGCACCGATCTTCGAGGTCGCCGACGTGGGATTGGTCGGCGATCTGTTTCAGATCGTCCCGGAGCTCGAACGGCTGGTCGGATGAATCAGGCGGCGGCGCTGCAGCCCGGACATCGCCGGAAATTCGGCTTGGATTAAAGCTGCGCCAACACGTAATCGGCCGCCGACACCTTGAATTCACCAGGCGCCTCCACGTCGACGTGGGTAGCGACTCCGTCCTTCACGATGAGCGCGAATCGCTGTCCACGCGTACCCATGCCGAAGCCCGTTGCATTGAGTTCGAGACCGAGGGCTTTCGCGTAATCGGCGTTGCCGTCCGCGAGCATCAGTATCTTGTCACCGACATTGCCGTGCTTTCCCCAGGCGTTCATCACGAACACGTCGTTGACGGCCATGCACGCGATGGTGTCGACGCCCTTGGCCTTGATGCGGTCCGCCAATTCCACGAAGCCCGGCAGGTGGCGGGCGTCGCAGGTGGGTGTGAAGGCGCCGGGAACCGAGAACAGCACGACCGTCTTGCCCTTGAACAATTGTTCGGTCGTGATCTTCTGCGGCCCGTTCTGGGTCATGTGACTGAAGGTTCCCGAGGGCATCTTATCGCCGGCTTTGATGGTCATGGCGTTCCTCATCCTTCCTTTTCTGCATACAGCGTCCACAGCTTGAGCACCCGCTGGCTGATGTTGGGCACCGTTTTCAGGCTGGCGAAGGCCTTGCGCGAGTCCGCGGTGTCTTTCAGAGCCTGCTCCGAGAGGCCGAGGTACACGTAGGCTTCGTCCAGATGCTTGACCGATCCCTTCTGCAAGCCGGCATTGATTGCGGTCACGGCATTCTGGTAATCGCCGAATCCGTAATACACCTCACCGAGTTTGACATCGAGCTCGCCGGCGGCATTCTTGCCGGCCTCAGTCTGCAGCTGCGGCAGGCCCTTGCGATCAGCGTCGGCTCGCTGCTTGGTCGCGTTCAGCAATCGCGTGGCACGGTCCTTCTGCTCGCTGGTGGTGAGCAAACCGGATGCCAGGGCCTTCTCGAGCACGGTTTGCGCCTCGCCCGGCAGAGCGGCATCTCCCAGCAACTGGGCCATTTCCATGTAGTCGCTGCCCGCATTCATCGCCTGCGTGTTGTACATGACGCGATAGATCATGAGCAGGTTGCGATCTTCCTTCTCATCCTGCCGCTGGAAGCGCAGCAGCTTGTTCCAATAATCCGTCTTGCCGGTCAGGCGGATCAGGTCCTCGAGATTGGCGATGGTGGCTGGCGTGTCATTGTTGTCGAAGGCGCACTGCAGCTTGAACTGGTAGAGATTCTCCTTCGGTGTCTCGCCGCTCTTGTGCGCCGCTGCAACCGCCTTGTCCACCCAGATGGCCGTGTCTTTGCAATCCTTTTGAATGAAATAGATCTGCGCCATGATGGACAGATCATCGACGCTGGCAATTCCGCTGTCGGCCACCTGCTTGCCGTATTCCAGGGCTTTCGGGTACATCTGCGAGCCGGCGCTCAGCCGAAACAGCATGCGGGTGAGTTTGGCGGCATCCTCGGGCGCATACTGACCCGTGGCCAGTGCCGCGTCGTACGCCTGCTGTGCGGCCTTCATGTTGCCGAGTTTTGCGTAGGCGAACCCCTTGAAGTCGAGGATGGTCTTGTGATCGAACGGCGTCAGACCCGACTTGGTTTCGGCTTCATCGAGACTCTTGATCGCATCCTGCCACTGACTCGCCTGCAAGGCCTTTTGGGCGGCCATCATTTCCTTGGCGATGACGCGGCTGATCTGCTGCTTATCGGCCGCCACGGCGCCTCCGGGAATCACGGCAAGGCAGATCGCGCCGAGCATCATGCACAGCGCTGCTTTGGAAGCACAGAGCCTGAATTGAGTCATTATCAAACCTCACTACGTTCGGGTAATTAAAGAGTTGCCCGGCACCCGCAACATCACACAAGTAAACGGCGCGTGAACCCCGGCCTGCAGGGCCGACGCACCGCGCCATGTCACCGCAAGTAGGGCCCTAGAACAAGTCGTTGTTGACGAATCCGATCTTCTTGAGGCCTCTGCTCTGCAAATCCGCCAGTGTTTGCGCCACTTTTTCGTATTTCGCGAATTTATCCACCGTGATGTGAACTTCCGGCTGCGGGGTCTTGGCAGCCTCCTGCGCAATATAGCCCTGCATGGTCTTGCGATCCACCGGGGTCGCGTTCCACAGCAGCGTGCCGTCGAAATCGATCGACAGGTTGACGACCTCAGGCGGCGGCGGGGGCACGAAATTCGGCGGCGGGGGCAACGGATTGTCGATCTTCACCGCGTGCGTCATTACCGGAATGGTGATGATGAATATGATGAGCAATACCAGCATGATGTCGATCAGCGGGGTCATATTGATATCCGAATATGACTCACCCTCGCCCGAACCGCCCACATTCATGGCCATCGAAATACTCCTAGCGCGTCGCCGCGCCCAAGTGATCAGGCTCGGTCAAAAACGCCACCTTGCGGATGCCGATCTGCTGGGCAGCCACCAGCACGCGGCCTACGAACATATAACGAGCGTCGGCGTCGCCGCGAATGTGCACCTCGGGCTGGGGGCTTTCACGCGCGATGCCGCGCAGCTGCACCTTGAGCTCATCGTTGCTCGCCAGTAGTCGCGTATTCCAATAGATGTTGCCCTCCTTGTCGACCGCCACCGTGATGTTCTCCGGCTTGGTCTGCGTGGGCAAATTGGTGGCCTTGGGCAGCGTCAGATGCACCTGCTGCACGATCACCGGAATGGTGATGATGAAAATGATCAGCAGCACCAACATCACGTCCACCAAGGGCGTGACGTTGATGTCCGACATCACTTCGCCTTCGCTTTTTCCGCCTACGTTCAGCGCCATGGGTCTGGCCTAGCGAGCCGCGGGTGCCGGCCTGCCGACGGGAATCGATGCCTTGTCCATGCCGAGGCCCATCTTGGCGCCCGAGATCAAATAGGCATGCAGCTCGTGGGTGAAATGGCTGACGCGCTCCTGCACCACCTTGTTGCGCCGCAGTAGCACGTTGTATCCGAGCACCGCCGGCACCGCGACCGCCAATCCGATGGCGGTCATGATCAACGCCTCGCCGACGGGTCCGGCGACCTTGTCGATGGACGCTTGACCGGCCAAGCTGATCGCGATCAGCGCGTGATAGATGCCCCACACCGTGCCGAACAGGCCGACGAACGGCGCGGTCGATCCCACCGATGCG
Organism: Gammaproteobacteria bacterium; assembly: GCA_003137095.1. GTDB lineage: Bacteria > Pseudomonadota > Gammaproteobacteria > Steroidobacterales > Steroidobacteraceae > Bog-1198. The sequence goes on along the minus strand of PLET01000111.1, from coordinate 30,761 downwards.
AGCACCGGCAGGCCGGATTGCATGCGACCGATGATGGTGTCGGCCGTGCGCTGCAGCGCCTGCGTGATCCATTCACTGGTGTCGATGGCGCCGGCCAGACGGGTCTTGTTCGACTCGTGGTGCTCGTAGGCCTGCTTGCCGGTTTCCGCCAATGCGCGGAACGGATTGCCCTGCCCCTTCAATTTGCCGAGCGCGTCGGTCAGGCTGCCGGAAGTCCAGAATTCCTTCTCAGCCTCCGAGGACTGAATGCGCAGCCGTCGCTGATCAAAGAACTTGGTGATCATGATGAACCACGTCAACAAGGACATGACCAGCAAAATGACCAGGGTCGTTCTGGCGACCAAGTCGCCCTGCGCAATGAGCGCACCAAGACCATATGGGTTTTCAACAACTGTCTCTGACATGTACCGATTCCCTCTACGTAGGCCGATTTATTTGATGCAACCAGTCAAAATCATACTGAGATATTCAGCGCTCATTCTTAATCTTGAAGACGATCGGCATGGCGGTGCTCACCTCGACCGGCTTGCCGTCCACCGTCGCGGGAAGGAAACGGAAGATGCGCGCCACCTTCAGGCAGGCCTCATCCAATCGCGGGAAGCCCGTGCTTTGCTGTATCTGCGGATCGACTACCTTGCCGTCGACGCCGATCTTCACCGCCGCGATGCACTTGCCCTCTTCGTTGGCACGTTTCGAGGCGTCCGGATAATAATCATCCACATCGGTCGGATGCCGGGGGTCCATCCGCGGCGGGGTGCGCTTGACCGGCGCCGGCGGCGGTGCGGCGACCGGTGCCGGGACGTTGCTCTGCGTCACCTGGGTGATCGCGGTCGTCTCGACGGCCGGTGCCTGAATATCGACGAACTCCGGCGGTGGAACGTAGGGCTTGATCTCTTCGAGCTTCGGCGGGGGCGGCGGCGGCTTGTCGTTTTCCTTCGGCTTGTCGATCTGTGCGATTTCGACGGGCGGGATGATGGTCTGCTGAATCTTGCGCGCCAGGCCCGAATAAAAAGCGTAGCCCACGACAATGTGCAACAAGATCACGAGCAGGAAGATCGCGCCTCTCTTGCCCGAAAACATCGATGGTGGTTGGTAGTTGTACATAAGTCCGCTTAAGCTTACTTACCCCTCATTAGCTCTCTAAATTTGCGCCATGCACACGCCCTTCAAGTATTCGCGGCATCCCATGGTTTTCCCTTCGTGAGGTAAAGAGACTGACACATATGCGCCCCGCACTGCAAGCGCGACTTGGCGCTCTCAAACCACGCGGCGACCCTGCAGCAGGGGCTGCAAATCGCGCGCCGGAGTGCAACAAATCGAGGCGCTGTCGATGACGACGCGTGGTGCGCGCGATGTTTCGCCGTGGGGGCGTCATTCCGCATCCGTGACGGCGCCGAATGAAGCGCTGGTGACGCTTTTGGCGTACTTTGCCAACACACCGCGGCGGGCGTAAGGTTTGGGAGGCGCCCAGGCCTTGCGGCGGCGCGCGAGTTCGCTCGTGCTCACATGCAGCGTTATTTCCCGCCGGCCCGCGTCGATCGAGATCAAATCCCCGGTCTTGATCAGGGCGATCGGGCCGCCAACTGCGGCTTCCGGCGACAAATGGCCGACCACGAAGCCGTGGCTGCCGCCGGAAAACCGGCCATCGGTGATGAGGGCAACTTCCGCGCCGAGACCCTTGCCCATGAGGGCACCGGTCGGACTCAGCATTTCCCGCATGCCGGGGCCGCCCTTGGGCCCTTCATAGCGGATCACCACGACATCGCCGGCACGTACCTTGCCGCCCAGGATGCCCTGCAGCGCCGCCTCCTCGGAGTCGAACACCCGCGCGCGTCCGCTGAAGCCGAGGCCCTCCTTGCCCGTGATCTTGGCGACCGCGCCCTCCGGTGCCAAATTGCCGTACAGCACCACCAGGTGGCTGTCCTTTTTGATCGGGTCTGCCAGAGGCCGCACGATCGGTTGCTGCGCCGGGTAGGAGCCCACCGCGTGCAGATTTTGCGCGAGCGTCCGGCCGGTGACGGTAAGACAATCGCCGTGCAGCAGACCGGCATCCAGCAGGGTTTTCATGAGCGGCTGGATGCCGCCGATGGCGACCAATTCGGACATGGAATAGCGGCCGCTCGGCCGCAGATCCGCGAGCACCGGAACCCGCCTGCCGATCCGGGTGAAGTCGTCCAGGCTGAGTTTGACGCGGGCCGCGGAGGCGATCGCGAGCAGGTGCAACACCGCATTGGTGGAGCCGCCGAGCGCGATGACCACCGTGATCGCGTTCTCGAATGCCTTGCGCGTCATGATCTGCCGCGGCCGCAGGCCCGATTCGACCAGTTCGACCACCGCGGCCCCGGCCCGAGCGCAGTCATCGCGCTTCTGCGCCGATACGGCATCTTGCGCCGAGCTGTTGGGCAGGCTCATGCCCATCGCCTCGATGGCCGAGGCCATGGTATTGGCGGTATACATGCCGGCACAGGATCCCGGCCCTGGAATCGCCGTGCGCTCGATGAACTTGAGTTGTTGCTCGGAGACGGTGCCCTGCGAGTATCCGCCCACCGCCTCGAACACCGAAACGATGTCGCGCCGATCGGCGCCCGGAAGTATCGTGCCGCCGTAGACGAAGACCGCCGGCCGGTCCAGCCGCGCGATGGCGATCAGGCAGCCGGGCATGTTCTTGTCGCAGCCGCCGATCGCCACCAGTCCGTCGAAGCCCTGTGCACCGACCACGGTTTCAATCGAATCGGCGATGACTTCGCGCGACACCAGCGAATAGCGCATGCCGGGCGTGCCCATCGATATGCCGTCCGACACCGTGATGGTGTTGAAGGTGATCGCCTTGGCCGCCCGCGATTCGACGCCGCCCGCGGCCAAGCGGGCAAGCCCGTCGATGTGCATGTTGCAGGGCGTGAGATTGCTCCAGGTCGAGGCGATACCCACCTGCGGCCTGTCGAAATCGGCGTCGGTAAAGCCCACCGCCCGGAGCATCGCCCGACTGGGCGTCTGTTTCACGCCGTCGACCACCAGCCGTGAATACTTGCGCGAATCGGCAGGGGATTTCTTGGCCATGGGGTCCTCGATCCGGCGTTTGCTCAAAAATGGGCCCGCAGCTTGCGGCCCCCGGGCGCCGCATGCAAGCTGTGGTCAGGCCACCCCGTAGCGCTGCACCAGAAATCGGTGGACGGCACGCAACGCCTGCGGTTCGGCACCCACACCCCGGCCGGGTCGCTCCTTGGGGTTCCAGGCGAACAGATCGATATGCAGCCACGGCGCGTCGGTTACGAAGCGCTGCAGGAACAGCGCGCCAAAGATCGCGCCGGCATGGGGCGAACCGGACACATTGTTGATATCGGCGATTTTGCTGCCGAGTTCATCCGCATAGGGTGACCAGAGGGGCATGGGCCACAGCTCGTCGTGCTCCGCGGCGCTGCAGGCTGCGAGGTCGGCGACGATCCGCTGGTCGGTGCCGAACAGCGCCGGCAATTCGGGGCCCAGCGCCACGCGCGCCGCGCCCGTGAGCGTGGCAAAGTCGATGATCAAGTCCGGCCGTTCCGCGTCGGCCGCGGCGAGGGCGTCGCACAGCACCAGCCGCCCCTCCGCGTCGGTGTTGCCCACCTCGACGCTCAGGCCCTTGCGAGTTGACAGCACGTCGCCCGGCCGGTAGGCGTTGCCGGAGATCGAATTCTCGACCGCCGGAATCAGCAACCGCAGATTGGCACGCAGCCCGGCCGTCATGAGCATGTGCGCCAGCGCCAGTGCCACCGCCGCGCCGCCCATGTCCTTTTTCATCAGCGCCATGCCGGCGCCGGTCTTGATGTCGAGACCCCCGCTGTCGAAGCACACGCCCTTACCGACCAGAACCACCTGCGGTGCGGCCGCCTGCTTCGGCGTCCAACGGATTTCCGCCAATCGGGGGGCTGCCGAACTGGCGCGTCCCACCGCATGGATCGCGGGGAAATTTCCCGCAAGCAGCTCATCTCCCACCCATTCTCGAAACGCCGCCCCGTGCAGCTCCGCCACCCGGCGCACCGCCGCGGCAAGCTCGGCCGGACCGAAGTCGGCGGCCGGCGTGTTGATCCAATCCCGGGCCATCGCCATCGACTCCGCGGCGATAGCGACATAATCCAGATCCGCGTTGGACGGCGGCTCGAGGCTCGCGGCGGATTCCGGTTGGTTGCGCCGGTAACGATTGAAGCGGTAGCCGGCGTGGGCAAAGCCCAGACACAGCTGCGAGGCCTCGGCACCGGTGAGCGCCTGCGCCGTCCTGAAACGGCGCGGCGGCAGGTTCGCGGCAATGGCCGCCGCCTGCCACAGGGTTAGCGCGCCTTGACGACGTCCCAGCCCGCAGACGGCGGCCGCGAGGCGACCCTGCTCATCGGGCACCAGCACCACCCGCTGCCGCTCGCCGGTGAAGCCCTGCTCGGCGATCCAGCGATTCGCCGCCGCCGCCTGCCCCGCGCACCATGGCCCGACATCCTCCTCATACAAGAGCCACAGTGGAATGGCGGCCTTCCCGTCGACGTTCATGGCAGGGTCCTCGATGCGGTGGCGCGCTCCGGCGGGCGGCGCAATGCTTGGGATTCTAGCGCCGCTGCTTCCACTTTTTGCAGCCTGGCGGTATGTTGAGCGGACAATCAATCAAGATGGGGGAGCCGGTGATGTTGAACAAGCGATTTTCCTGGGTTCTGATCGCCGTGTTGCCGGCGGCCGCCGCATTTGCGGCCGGCGGCGCTGCGGTCTCGGTCGGCGCGCCCGACGTCGGCGGCGTGGTGTCGAGCACCAAGGGTCCGGAGGCCGGTGTGTGGGTGATCGCTGAAACCACCGACCTGCCGACGAAGTATCGCAAGATCGTGGTGACCGACGACCAGGGACGCTACGTCATTCCCGACCTGCCGAAGGCCGGTTATAAGGTCTGGGTGCGCGGCTACGGCTTGGTCGATTCGCCGGCGGTGACCGCGAAGCCCGGCACGAAATTGAATCTGACCGCCGTGCTGGCGCCGACCCCTCAGGCAGCGGCCCAGTATTACCCTGCGCATTACTGGTTTTCGCTGCTGGAGGTGCCTGCCAAGAGCGAATTCCCCGGCACCGGCAGCGACGGCAACGGCATCGGCCAGGCCATGCTCAGCCAGGACTACTGGATCAATCAGATCAAGGTCAACTGCGAGGTCTGCCACCAGCTCGGCAGCCTGGCGACGCGCGAGCTGCCGTCGGTTTATCACGGCATGTCGACCGTCGAGGGCTGGAATCTGCGCGTCCAGACAGGACAGGACGGCGCCGCCATGAGTGCCGCGGTCAGCGCATTGGGGCGGGATCGTGCGCTCAAGATGTTCGCCGACTGGACCGATCGCATCAAGGCCGGGGAAGTGCCTCCTGCTCCGCCGCGCCCTCAGGGCATCGAGCGCAATCTGGTGTTGACGCTGTGGGATTGGGGCGGTCCGGCGACCTTCATCCATGATGAATTGGCGAGCGACAAGCGCAGCCCCACCCGCAATCCGGGCGGACTCATCTATTCGGTGGATTGGGGAAATGATGCGTTCATCACGCTCGACCCGAAGACCAACCAGGTGGTCCAAGGCCGGGTGCCGGTGGTGGATCCGTCGACGCCGCCGGCGAAGCCGCAAGTGATGCCGCAGCCGTCCCCCTATTGGGGCAGCGACATCTACTGGACGGACCCGGCCAATCCCAATCACATGGCCATGGACAGCCACGAGCGGGTCTGGATCTCCGCGCGCTTCCGCAAACCGGACGATCAGCCGGCCTTTTGCGCGACCCATCCCTCCGCCAAGCTCGCGCCGCTGGTGCGCAGCTTCCGGCAGATCGAGTATTACGATCCGAAGACCAAGGTCTTCAAATTCGTGAACACCTGCTTCGATACGCATCACGTCAATTTTGCGAACGACAAGGACGAAACGCTGTATGCCAACGGCCTGCGCGACGGCGTGGTCGGCTGGGTCAAGACACGGGTGCTGCTGGAGACCGGCGATGAAGCGGCGGCGCAGGGCTGGTGCAAACCCTTCGTGGACGTGAACCGCGACGGCAAGGTGGACCCCAACGTCGATGTGGCGATTCCGATGGCCGGTGTGTACAGCGTCGCCGCGAACGATGCCGACGGCAGCGTGTGGGCGGCGGTGCCCGCGCCCATGCCGGGGCGCATCGTGCGCATCGACCCGAAAACCTGCGTCGGCGAGGTCTATGAGCCCCCCTTCAACAATCCCCTGGTCGCCAAGAACGGCTTTACGCCACGCGGCATCGACGTCGACAGCAAGGGTCTTGTTTGGACCGCGCTCGCTGGCAGCGGACACCTGGCAAGCTTCGACCGGCGCAAGTGCAAGATCATGGATGGCCCCGAAGCGGTGTCCGGCCAGCATTGCCCGGAGGGCTGGACTCTTTATCCGGCGCCCGGACCGACATTCAAGGGCGTGAGCCCGGCGGATCAGATCGCGACGGACCACCACTATTACAATTTCGTGGACCGCTACAACACCCTGGGACTCGGCTACGACGTGCCGATCGCCAACGGCACGGGCTCCGACTCGCTGCGCGTGTTGCTGCCTGCCACCGGCGAATGGATCACGCTGCGTGTGCCCTATCCCCTGAACTTCTTCCAGCGCGGCATGGACGGCCGCATCGATGACCCGAAGGGCGGCTGGAAGGGCCGCGCCATGTATGCCAATTACGGTGAGAACGCGGTGTGGCACATCGAAGGCGGCAAAGGCACCCCCGGATCGCTGGTCAAATTCCAGCTGCGGCCCAATCCCTTGGCGAACTAATCCCTTGGCGAACTAGGCCGTTGGCGAATTAGGCCGCCGGCGTGCCGATGCAGGGACGCATCGCACGCCGCGCTTCGGGGATTGCGCGGGCGAGAGGCATGCTTGGCCCACTTGCATCAACACGCATTCTGTGGTGCTATTTGCGGCTGGTTTAACGGGTGATTCGCGCATTTCTCGCATGAATCCGCGCGTTTCGCGCGCGTACTTCCGCCGCGTTTTCGCTGGGACTCCGCTCGACTCGTTGGCGTTGAGAACGAGGGTTTTTTCGTCTCGTGATTTGAACGGACATCTGGGTTTGAGTGGATATCAGGAGATCAAGCATGCATTTGTATTCACAGAAGGACGTCGACAAGAAGGTGCTGCGCGGGGCGCGGATCGCCGTGCTCGGATACGGCAGCCAGGGACGTGCCCACGCGCTCAATTTGCGCGACAGCGGTTTCGATGTGGTGGTCGGCGTACGCAAGGGTGACAGCTGGCAGAAGGCCAAGAAGGACGGCCTGAAGGTGATGGAGCCGGCCGCCGCGGTCAAGGGCGCCCAACTGGTCGCCATGTTGGTGCCGGATTTGACGCAAAAGCCCTTGTACGAGGAACTGAAGACCCTGTTCGAAAAAGGCGCGACCCTGCTGTTCGCGCACGGCTTCAATATCCACTTCAAGCAAATCAAGCCGCGCAAGGATCTCGACGTGGTGTTGATCGCGCCGAAAGGTCCCGGTGATCTGGTGCGCCGTCAATATCAACAGGGCCGCGGCGTGCCCTGTTTGATCGCCGTCGCGCAGAATCCCTCGCGACACGCCAAGGCCAAGGCGCTCGCGTACGCACACGGCATCGGAGGAACCCGCGGAGGCGTGCTCGAGACGACGTTCGCCGAGGAGACCGAGACGGATCTGTTCGGCGAACAGGCCGTACTCTGCGGCGGCGCAACCGAATTGGTGGTCCAGGGATACCAGACCCTGGTCGACGCCGGGTACCAACCGGCGGTCGCCTACTATGAATGCCTGCACGAGCTCAAACTGATCGTCGATCTGCTGCATGAGGGAGGCATCACCAAGATGCATCGCTTCATCAGCGAAACGGCCAAATACGGCGATCTGACGCGCGGCCCGCGCATCGTCAACAAGGCCACGAAGAAGGAAATGCGCAAGATTCTGGGCGAAATCCAGGACGGCAAATTCGCGCGGCAGTGGATCGCGGAAAACAAGAGCGGGCGGCGCAAATATGCGCGCCTCATGAAGGCCGACCTCACGCACTCGATCGAGAAGGTCGGCGCGCAGTTGCGCGCGCGCATGCCCTGGTTGCAGTCCGGCACGGCGTGATGATCGAATCCATGTCGCTCCGCACTCTGTTCGACAAGGTTTGGACGGCCCACGAAGTGGTGGCCGAGACGCCGGATACGCCTGCCGTTCTGTACGTCGATCTGCACCTGACCCATGAAGTGACCTCGCCGCAGGCGTTCACGGCGCTGAGGGCGGCAGGTCTGCCCGTTAGGCGCAAGGATCGCACACTGGCTACTCTCGATCACTCGACGCCGACCGTCACCGAACAGGTCTTCGGCGGAGTCCCCATCAAGGTCGACGCGGCAGCCCGTCAGGTGCACGAACTGGAGAAAAACGCCGTGGAATTCGGCATCGAGTTGCTCGGCATGCGCGACGCGAGGCGCGGCATCGTGCACGTCATCAGCCCGGAGCTCGGTGCCACCCAGCCCGGGATGACCATCGTGTGCGGCGACAGTCACACGAGTACGCACGGTGCGTTCGGTGCACTCGCCTTCGGCATCGGCAGTACGGAGGTCGGCCACGTATTTGCGACGCAGTGTCTGCTGCAGCGCAAGCCAAAAACCTTCGCGGTGAACGTCGAGGGTCGATTGCCGCACGGCGTGACGGCCAAGGATTTGATCCTGGCCATCATCGGCAGGATCGGTGTATCCGGGGGCACCGGACACGTGCTCGAATACCGCGGATCCGCGATTGCCGCGCTGTCGATGGAACAGCGCATGACGGTGTGCAACATGTCGATCGAAGCCGGCGCGCGGGCCGGCATGATTGCACCCGACGAGGCCACGTTCGCCTACCTCCATGAACGGCCGCGATCGCCCAAGGGAAAGCATTGGGATGCGGCGGTCGAACGCTGGACCGCGCTGCGCAGCGATCCCGGCGCTGCCTTCGACCTGTCCGTGGACATCGACGCCTCACGGCTGGAACCCATGATCACCTACGGCACGAATCCCGGCATGGTTCTGCCGATCAGTGCATCCATTCCGCGCAAATCCGACAACGCCGCCTTCGACAAGGCGCTCGCGTACATGGGATTTCAGGCGGGCGACAGCATGCTCGGCAAGCCTATCAACGTGGCCTTCATCGGCAGCTGCACCAACGGAAGACTGGAGGATCTGCAGAGTGCCGCGCGTATTTTGAAGGGACGCAAGGTGGCGGCCGGCGTGCATTTGCTGATCGTGCCGGGCTCCCAGCAGGTCAAGCGCGAGGCGGAGGCCCTCGGACTTGCGGACATATTCAAGGCCGCCGGGGCCGACTGGCGTGAATCGGGCTGCTCCATGTGCATCGGCATGAACGGTGATCTGGTCCCCGGCGGCCAGTATTCCGTCAGCACCAGCAACCGCAATTTCGAGGGCCGGCAGGGCGCGGGTGCGCGCACCCTGCTTGCCAGCCCATTCACGGCGGCGGCCAGCGCCGTGACCGGCAGGATCACCGACCCCAGGGACATGCTGGCGGCGTGATGCAACCGATAAGGAAAATCGCCTCCAAGACCGTGGTGATGCCGTCCGCGAACATCGACACCGATCAGATCATTCCCGCGCGCTTCCTCACCATCACGACCAAGGACGGCCTCGGCCGGGAATTGTTCGCGGATTGGCGCTATCTCTCGGACGGCCTTCCCAATCCGGATTTCATCCTCAATAAACCCGAAGCGGCGGGCTGTCGAATATTGGTGGCGGGCCGCAACGTCGGCTGCGGCTCATCGCGCGAGCACGCCCCCTGGGCGCTGCTCGACTATGGATTTCGCGCCGTCGTGAGCACCGAAATCGCGGACATCTTCCGCAGCAACTCCCTCAAGAACGGTCTGTTGCCCGTGGTCGTCGATGCGGCCACCCACCAATGGCTGATCGAGCACCCCGGTGCACAGATCGACATCGACCTCGAGCGCATGCGTCTCACGCTTCCTACCGGCGTGAGCGCTGCGTTTCCCATGGAGGCCTTCGCGCGCCACTGCCTGCTCAATGGTCTTGACGAGCTGGGGTATCTGCGCAGCAGGCTCCAAGATATCGAACACTACGAAGCGGCGCATTCGGTATAAGCCGCCGTGCAGGCCCTGATCGCTGTACTCGCCGGCGACGGCATCGGCCCGGAGGTGACGGATCAGGCGGTGCGGGTGCTCGCCGCCATCGCCGGGCGAGCGGGACATTCCTTCGGATTCGAACCCGCGCTGCTAGGCGGTGCCGCCATCGACGCCACCGGCGAGGCGCTGCCCGCGGCAACTTTGGACCTGTGCCGGCGCAGCGACGCCATTTTGATGGGTGCGGTCGGCGGTCCCCGCTGGTCCGGCCCACAGGCCACGGTACGGCCCGAACAGGGGCTGCTGCAGCTGCGCAAAGCCCTGGGACTCTTCGCCAATCTGCGTCCGGTGACACCGCACCCCGCGATTCTCCACGCCTCGCCGATCAAGGCGGAATTGCTTCACGGTGTCGACATCATGGTGGTGCGCGAACTCACCGGTGGCATCTATTTCGGCGACAAACAGCGCAGCGCCACCGAGGCGGTGGATGTGTGCCGCTACACGGTCGTCGAGATCGAGCGGGTGGTCCGGCTCGCCGCCACGCTGGCGCAGGGCCGCCGCCGAAAATTGACATCGGTCGACAAGGCCAATGTGCTCGAAACCTCGCGCCTCTGGCGCGCGGTGGTCGAGCGCATCCTGCCCGGGGAATTTCCCGGGGTCGGTTTCGAACACATGCTGGTCGATGCCGCGGCCATGCACCTGATCCGGCGGCCGCGCGACTTCGACGTCATCGTCACGGAAAACATGTTCGGCGACATCCTCACGGACGAGGCCTCCATGCTGGCCGGTTCGCTCGGTATGCTGCCCTCCGCGTCGCTCGGTGCATCCGGTCGCGGCGGCCTGTATGAGCCCATCCACGGCTCGGCGCCGGATATCGCGGGGCGAGGAATCGCCAATCCCTATGCAACCATTCTGAGCGGCGCCATGATGCTGCGCTACTCGCTGCGGTTGGAATCCGAGGCACTGGCGATTGAGGCCGCGGTTTCCAAGGCGATTGTCTCGGGCGCCCTGCCCGCCGATATCGCCCCGCCCGGCAGCGCCGTCAGCACCCGCGCGGCGGGCGACGCCGTGCTCGCCGCGCTACAGTCCCCCTAGCGGGCAGCCCGTCAGGCGGCGGCACTGCGATCGGCGCGCTTGAGCGCGGCGTTCAGATCCGCCAGCAGATCCACCGTATCCTCGATGCCCACGGACACCCGCAACAGGCCGGGCCCGATGCCGGCGCGCGCCCGCGCGGCGTCGTCCATGCCGGCATGCGTCATGCTCGCCGGATGGGCGATCAGGCTCTCGACGCCGCCGAGCGATTCGGCCAGCGTGAAGCACTCGAGACCGTGCAGAAATTCCTCGACCGCCGCCTCGCCGCCGGCGAGTTCGAAACTCAGCATCGCGCCGAAGCCGCTCTGCTGGCGGCGCGCAATGTCGTGGCCCGGGTGATCGGCGAGCCCGGGATGGTAAACCCGCTTCACGACCGGGTGTTTCCTTAGCGTCTCGACCACCGCGACCGCGTTCTCTGCATGGACGCGCATGCGGGCGTGCAGGCTGCGTATGCCGCGCAGCGTCAGAAAACTGTCGAAAGGCGCGCCGGTGACGCCGATGGCGTTGGCCCACCAGGCGAGATCGGCGTGCTGTTCGGCCGTCGCCGCAATCACCGCGCCGCCGACCACGTCGCTGTGTCCGTTCAGGTATTTGGTGGTCGAATGCAGCACCAGGTCGGCGCCGAGCGCGAGCGGCTGCTGCCAGACCGGCGACAGGAAGGTATTGTCCGCCACCACCAGCGCCCCCACCGCATGGGCTTTGGCGGCCAGGGCCGCGATGTCGACGATGCGCAGCAACGGATTGCTCGGTGTTTCGATCCACACCAGCCTCGGTTTGGCGGCCAGGGCCGTCTCGAGCGCCCTGGCATCGCGCTGATCGACAAAATCGACCAACAGCTTGCCCTGCTGATGCATGGCCGCGAGCAGCCGGAAAGTCCCGCCGTAGCAGTCGTGCGGCGCGAGCACCCGGGAGGCGGCCGGCAGCGTGGCCAAGATCAACGTGACCGCCGCAAGACCGGTGCAGGTGACCACCGCGCCTGCGCCGCCTTCCAGGTCCGCCAAGGCATCCGCCAGCTGGTCGCGCGTCGGATTGCCGGAACGCGTGTAGTCATATTTGCTGCGCGGCTTGCGGTAGCCGTCGAAGGCAAAATTCGTGGTCAGGTAGATCGGCGGCACGACGGCGCCGTACTGTCTGTCCGACTCCAGACCCGCGCGCACTGCACGCGTCGCATTATTGCGATTCTTCCGGGCGGTCATACGGGCGTCTCCGCGAGCGCCGCCTGCACAATGGGTTTCAAGACGTCCGTCTCCTTCAAAAATGCATCATGACCGAATATCGAAGAAATCACGACGAGCCGCGCACTATCGCCGAGGCGCCCCGCCAGCGCCTGCATGTCGCCCAGCGGCACCAACAGATCCTCACGTACCGCGATCAAGGTGGCGGGTGTGCGGATCTGCGCGGCGTCCACGGTGTGAAGATCGATCGATTCGCTCAGCGCCAGAAACGATTCCGCCCGATACTGCTGCGCGTAATTGTCGCCGCGCGCAAACAGATACTCCTCGACGGGAAAATGGAATCGGTCCGTGCCGCGCACCGCCGGTCCGCCGAAGCGCTCGGCGAACTCGGCCGCACTACGATAGGTCGTCATCGCCAGCGCACGTGCGAGCTTCAGTCCGCTCGGGCCGTCGCCGCGCGCAATGGCCTCGCGCACGATCTGTCGCTGCACACTACGCCAGGCCGTCGACAGTGGCTGTGCACGGTCCGTGGCGCTCAGCACCACGATGCGCGCCACCAGGCCCGGTCGTCGCGCGGCGAAACACAGGGCTACCATGCCCCCGTAGGAGGCGCCCACGATCGCATGCAGCGGACCCAATCCGAGATGCTCCATGACGTGACGCAACGCCTCGGCCTGATCGTACGCGCTCAGGGGCGGAAACCCGGACGGCCCGCTCGGCGCCGAACTGTCGCCGCCGCCGACGAAGTCCATCCCCAATATCCGGAAGCGGTTGGTGTCGACTCCAAGCGCGGGTCCGACCAGCGCGGCCCACCAGCCCTCCCGCCCGGCGTCCTGCCCGCCGGTCGCACCTCGGTCGCCCGCGGCCACCACCCGGTGCGCGGAGATGCCGCCGAGGGCCGCCACCACGGGCGCACCGGGAGGTCCCACCAATCTGAATGCAACGTGCGGGCTGATCAGTGAATCGCCGAAGTGCAGCCGCCAGGGCGAGGGCAGCAACAGCGTGCCATCGACGGCCTCTCCCGGGGCGCGGGCTGCCATTGGCGGATTGAAAAACTCTCCGGACACGATCACCGACTCCTCAAAGGCTGTATCGACCCCTGTGGAGCGAGTGCTCTCGGCCCAAACGCACGGCTGCGGCGTTCGATCGGCCCATCTACCGGTTTTGCGCCCCGAGGGACCCGCCACCGCAGGAGTTGGCACCGTTCCACAGGCGTTTGAACACCCGAGGTGGTTGCCCCGGCTTCTAAGGGCCTTTCCCTCAGCCGGTCTAGATGAGCGCCGACATTTTAGGCAGCCGCCCCGCCCGCGTCAAGCCGACGATCCTTGACTTATTTTTTTCCATGCGTTAGCGTACTAACGTATTAATACATTATACCAGGTTCCATGAAGACCAACCGACCGGTGACGCTGCGCCAGGAGCAGCAGCACGAGAGAGCCCTGTGCTCCGCCATACTGGCCCTGCGCACGCTCGAGGAATGCCGCAGTTTCTTCCGCGACCTGTGCACGCCGGCGGAACTGCAGGCGATGGCGGATCGCTGGGCCGTGGTCGAGCTTCTGGAGCGCGGACTTCCGTACCGCGAGATCCACAAGCAAACCGGCGTCAGCGTGACCACGATCGGCCGGGTTGCGCGTTATCTCACGTCGGGCAACGGCGGCTACCGGGCCGTCACCCTGCGGCTCGGCACCTCCCGCGGCGCCTAGCGCCGCATGCCCATGCGCCTGAAAATCGCCATTCAAAAGAGCGGGCGGCTCACCGACAGTTCCCTGGACCTGCTGCAGCGCTGCGGGCTCAAATTCAGCCGCGGCAAGGATCAGCTGATGTGCTACGGNNGAGAACATGCCGCTCGACGTGCTGTTCGTGCGCGACGATGATATCCCGGACCTGGTGCAGGAGGATGTCTGCGATCTGGGCCTCGTCGGTCTGAACGTGGTCGAGGAAAAGCGGCTTGCCTTCCAGGCCCGCGGCATCGCACCGCTGTTCGAACAGGTGCAGCGTCTGGATTTCGGGCGCTGCAGGCTCTGCATCGCGGTTCCCGACCGCTTCGATTACGAGGGCGCCTCCTCGCTGGCCGGAAAGCGCATAGCCACCACCTACCCGAACATACTGTCGCGCTTTCTGGCGGAGCGCGGCGTGGCGGCCGAGGTGGTCGTGCTGTCGGGTTCCGTCGAAATCGCACCACGACTGGGACGCGCCGACGTGATTTGCGATCTGGTCTCCACCGGATCGACCCTGGCCGCGAATCATCTGCGCCAGGCCGAGACCGTGCTGGAAAGCCAGGCGGTGCTGATACGCACCCCGGTTCCGATCCCGGTAGAGAAGCAGGATTGGACCCGGCGCCTGCTGATGCGCATCGACGGCGTCGAACAGGTGAAGGGCAGCAAGTACATCATGCTGCACGCGCCGCGCTCGGCGTTGCCGGCAATCGCCCGATTGCTGCCCGGCAGCGAGGCGCCGACGGTCATACCCCTCGATGGCCTCGGCGACCGTGTTGCGGTACACGCCGTTTGCCGCGAGAACGTGTTTTGGGAAACGCTCGAGGAGCTGAAGCTGGTCGGGGCCAGCTCCGTGCTGGTGTTGCCGGTCGAGAAAATGCTGGCTTGAACATGCGCATTCTCGATTGGAAATCACTGTCTGAGTCGGATCGGCGGGCGGCATTGCGACGGCCTGCGATGCAGGACGCCGAGGGCGTCGCAGCCAGCGTCCGGCGCATCATTGACGCCGTGCGGCGCAGCGGCGACGCAGCGTTGCGTGAATTGACCGAGCGATTCGACGGCGTGAGATTGGAATCACTGGCGGTGAGCGGGCCGGAATTCGATGCGGCCGAGCGCACCTTGAGCAGCGTTCAGCACCGGGCGATCGAAATGGCGATATCCACGGTACGGGCGTTTCACGCCGCGCAAATGCCGCAGCCGCTGCGCGTGGAGACCGCGCCGGGGGTGTTGTGCGAGCGCATGGTGGTGCCCATCGGCTCGGTGGGGCTGTACGTGCCGGCGGGCACCGCGCCACTGCCGTCGACCGCCATCATGCTGGCCGTACCGGCCGCGATCGCGGGCTGTCCGGTGCGAGTGATGTGCACGCCACCGAACCGCACCGGCGGCGCCGATCCGGCGGTGCTGGTCGCCGCCCGCAAGGCCGGCGTCGAACGGGTATTCAAGGTCGGCGGAGCCCAGGCGGTGGCCGCCATGGCCTACGGCACGGCTACGATACCGAAGTGCGACAAGCTCTTCGGTCCCGGCAACGCCTGGGTGACGGCGGCCAAGCTTCAGGTCGCCGGTGATCCCGATGGCGCCGCCGCCGACCTGCCGGCGGGCGTCACCGAGGTTCTGGTGGTGGCGGATGACGGCGCACGCGCCGATTTCGTCGCCGCGGATCTGCTCGCCCAGGCGGAGCACAGCGTCGATGCACAGTCGCTGCTGGTCACGGACAGCGAGCTTTTGGCGCGCGCGGTCGCAGCCGAGGTGGCCGTCCAAATGCGGAGGCTGAGCCGGACCGCCGTGCTCGATGAGTCCGTGGCCAACATGCGGTTGCTGGTGGTGGACTCGCTGGAGACGGCATTTCAGATCGCCAACGCCTACGCGCCGGAACATCTGCTGCTCGAGATTCGCGAACCGCGCCGCTGGCTCGGCAGCGTGAGCTGTGCGGGCGCCGTATTTCTCGGCAGCTGGTCACCCGAGTCGATGGGCGACTACTGCAGCGGGCCGAACCACACGCTGCCGACCTACGGGTTCGCGCGCGCCTACAGCGGTCTCGCGCTCGAGGATTTTCAGAAGCGCATCACCGTGCAGGAGCTGACACCGGCGGGATTGCGCGGCCTCGGGCCGACCGCGCAGATTCTCGCGGCGCTCGAGGGCTTGGACGGGCACGGGGCGGCGGTCGCCATCCGCCTGGCGGCCCTCGGCGCGGGGTGCGCATGAATCCGGTACTGTCCCTGGCGCGTCCGGAGCTGCTGACTCTCAAGCCGTATGCCCACGCCGAATGGTCGCCGTCCCTGACCCGCTTACATGCCAACGAGGCGCCGTGGCGGCCGGCCGGCGACACCAGCGCGGAGGGTCTCAACCGCTATCCGGAACCGCAGCCGGCGGCCCTCATTGAGCGCCTGGCGGCGCTCTATGAAGTGCCACGCAACAGCCTGCTCGCGACGCGCGGCAGCGATGAGGCCATTGACGTGTTGTCGCGCATGTATTTGCGGGCGGGCGAGGACGCGATCTTGCAGTGCACGCCGACCTTCGGCATGTACCAGGTTGCGGCGCGAATCCAGGGCGCCGACGTCATCGAGGTGCCGTTGCGGCCGGAAAATGGCTGGCGACTCGACGCCGCGCAGCTGTTGGCGGCATGGCGGCCCCATGTCAAATTGATTTATCTGTGTTCACCCAATAATCCAACGGCCAATCTTCTGGACGCGCAGGCGGTCGAGTCGGTGTGCGCGGCGCTTGACGGAAAGGCCATCGTGGTGGTGGACGAGGCCTACGTCGAATGGTCGCGCTCTCCCGGGCTCATCTCGTGGCTCGAGCGCCACCCCACACTGGCGATTCTGCGCACCCTGTCCAAAGCCTATGCCCTGGCCGGTGCGCGCCTCGGCGCGCTGATCGCCCATCCCGAGCTGATTGAAATCGCCAAACGCATCATCCCGCCCTACTGTCTCGCACAACCGACCATCGAGGCGGCGTTGCGCGCGCTGGACGCGGCGGAGGTGGCGGCGGCCCGGCAGCGAATTGCCGGCCTGCTCGCGGAACGCGAGTATCTGCGCGCGGGTCTCGAGGCGTCCGGCCGGGTCGAGCGCGTCTGGCCCAGCGACACCAACTTCCTGCTCATCGATTGTGTCGATGCGGACGAATTCACGCGGGCCAGCCGCTCCGGCGGCCTGATCGTCCGCGATCTACGTTCCGATCCCGCGCTGCGGCGCTCGCTGCGTGTGACGGTGGGCACGCGAGCGCAGAACGATGCGCTGCTCAACAGCCTGGAGTCGGCATGAAATCAGCCAGAATCGTGTTCCTGGACCGGGACGGAACCCTGAACGAAGAGCCGCCCGACGAGCAGGTCGACAGCCTGGAGAAGATCCGCCTGATGCCGGGCGTGGTGCCGGCGCTGCTGCATTTGAAGCAGGCTGGATTCCGATTCGTCATGGTCACCAACCAGGATGGGCTCGGCACGGCCAGTCTGCCCAGCGACAAGTTCGAATCGGCGCACCGCTTCATACTGGAATTGTTCCGTTCGCAGGGCATTGATTTCGACGCCGTGTTCGTGTGCCCGCATTTCGCACGCGAGTCCTGCGAGTGCCGCAAACCGAAAATCGGTCTGTTGCGGGACTACGTGGCGGCCAACCCGATCGACGCGTCGCACAGCTTCATGATCGGCGACCGCGACACGGACCTGCAGTTTGCGGCGAATCTCGGCGTGCAGGGAATCCGAATCCGGCTGGACGGAGCACCCGAGGAAACCTGGCCCGCCATCGCGCGGCGCATCATCGCACCGCTGCGGCACGCACGCGTGCATCGAAAGACCCGGGAAACCGACATCACCCTCGAGGTGGATTTGTCGCGGGAAGGTCCGAGTAAGATCAACACCGGGATCGGCTTCTTCGATCACATGCTGGAACAGATCGCCAGGCACGGCGGTTTCGCGCTGCAGTTGCGATCCACGGGTGATCTGCACGTCGATGAACACCACACGGTCGAGGATTGCGCGCTCGCCCTGGGTGCGGCGCTGCGCGAAGCGCTCGGCGACAAGGTCGGCATCGCGCGCTATGGCTTTTTGCTGGCGATGGACGAGGCCGAGGCACAGGTGGCGCTCGACATCTCCGGTCGGCCGTTCTTCGTCTGGGAGGGCCGCTTCAACCGCGAACGCGTCGGCGAACTGCCGACCGAACTCGTGCCGCACTTCTTCCGTTCGCTCGCCGAAAGCCTCGGTGCAGCGCTGCACATCAGCGTGCGCGGCGAGAACAGCCATCACATGGTCGAGTCCTGCTTCAAGGGCGTCGGCCGCAGCCTGCGCCAGGCGATACGGCTCGAAGGCCGGGAACTGCCGAGCACCAAAGGCGTGCTGTGAAGACCCGCGACGTCGTGATCATCGCGAGCGGCGGAGCGAACATCGCCTCGTTGCGATTCGCGCTGGAGCGGCTCGATGTGCCGTCGGTGGTTTCCGCGGATGCGGCGCGGATAGGCGTCGCGACGCACGTGATACTGCCCGGAGTCGGCGCCGCCGCCGACGCCATGTCGCGCCTCAATGCCGCGGGCCTGGTGCGGGTGATTCCGCAGCTGCGGCAACCGGTGCTTGGAATCTGCCTCGGGATGCAGCTGCTGTACGAGGCCTCGGCCGAAGGTGGCGCGGCGTGCCTCGGCATCATTCCGGGTCGCGCCGAGCGGCTGCCGGATGCGCCGGGGCGCCCCGTTCCGCACATCGGCTGGAACACCCTGGACATCCGGCGGGACAGCGCGTTGACCGCCGGCTTGGGGCCCCTGGACTACGCCTACTTTGTGCACAGCTATGCACTGCCGATCGGCGGCGCCACGGTCGCAAGCACCCGCTATGGCGATGCGTTCAGCGCGTGCGTCGAGTGGCGCAACTTCTATGGGGCGCAATTCCATCCGGAGCGTTCGGCCGCCGTCGGCGCACGGGTGCTGCGCAATTTTCTGGATATCGAACCGCCGTGCGCCTGATCCCCGCGATCGACCTGAGGGCCGGGCGCTGCGTACGTCTTTTGCAGGGAGACTTCGACGCCGAGACCGCGTATGCCGACGATCCCAGGCAGCTGCTCGAGCGGTACTGCGCCATGGGCGCGGACTGGCTGCACGTGGTGGACCTCGACGGCGCACGCACCGGCAGCCTCGCGAATTGCAGCATCATCGCCGACCTCGCCGCCCACAACGCACTCAGGCTGCAGGTGGGCGGCGGCTTGCGCGACGCGGGCGCCATCGAGCGGATGTTCGCTGCCGGGGTTTCGCGGGTGGTCGTAGGCAGCGCCGCCGTGACGCGGGCCGATGAGGTGCGTGCGTGGCTCGCACGCTTCGGCGCCACGCGCATCGTCCTGGCACTTGACGTGAGATTGGACGAATCGGGCACGCCGCGCGTGGCCACGCACGGATGGCGCGAACAATCGCATGTTTCGCTGTGGGACGCGCTGGCCAAATTCGACTCCTCCGCCCTCCGCCATGTGCTGTGCACCGATGTCAACCGCGACGGTGCCCTGTCTGGGCCGAATGTGGACCTGTACCGCGAAGCCGCCGCGCGCTTCCCGGACGTCGAATGGCAGGCCTCGGGCGGCGTACGCGATGCGCGCGACCTGCACGCGCTGCGCGCCGCCGGTGCGGCGGCCGCCATCAGCGGCAAGGCGCTGCTGGAGGGATTGATACCCAGGGAGGAATTGCAGCCATTCTTGCAAAACGCATAATTCCCTGCCTGGACGTGCGCGACGGTCAGGTCGTCAAGGGCGTGCGGTTTCGGGATCACCAGGTCGTCGGCGACATCCTCGAGCTGGCGGCCCGCTATCGGGACTCGGGAGCCGACGAACTCGTGTTCTACGACATCACCGCCAGCCCGGACGGGCGCTCCGTCGATCGATCCTGGGTCACGCGGGTGGCACGCCTGCTCGACATCCCATTCTGCGTCGCGGGCGGGATCAGCTCGGTGGCCGACGCTGAGCAGATCCTCGGATCCGGTGCCGAAAAGATCTCCATCAATTCGCCGGCACTGTCCGATCCAACGCTGATCGACAGACTGAGCGGAAGATTCGGCGCACAGTGCGTCGTGGTCGGCATCGACAGCCAGACCGTCGATGGCGACTATCGCGTGCAGCAATTCACCGGAGATGTGAAGCGCACGCGCGACACCTCGCGCAGGACCCTGGATTGGGTGCGCGAAGCACAACAGCGCGGAGCCGGCGAAATCGTGTTGAATTGCATGTCGAGCGACGGTGTGCGGCGCGGCTACGACATTCCGCAGCTGCGCGCGGTGCGCGAGGTGTGCTCGGTGCCGCTGGTGGCGTCGGGCGGCGCCGGTCTGGCGCGGCATTTCACCGAGGTTTTCACGGCCGCACAGGTGGATGCGGCACTCGCGGCGAGCGTTTTCCATTCCGGGGAACTCGCGATTCCCGACCTCAAACGGCAGCTGCGTGACGCCGGCGTCGAGATCCGCCCATGACTTCCCTGTCGCAACTCGATTGGGACAAGAATGGCGGATTGCTGCCGGCGGTCATTCAGGATGTCAACAGCGGCGCCGTGCTGATGCTGGGATACATGAACCGTGAGGCGCTCGCCGCCACTCAGGCGGCAGGTCGGGTGACGTTCTGGAGCCGCAGCCGCCGGAGACTGTGGATCAAGGGCGAAACGTCGGGCAACGTTCTCGAAGTGCGCAGCATTGCGGCCGACTGCGACGGCGACACGCTGCTCATTCTTGCCGAGCCGCGCGGCCCGGCGTGCCATCTGAACACGCCGACCTGCTGGGGCGAGAACGCGCCGCAGTCCGCGGCGCAGACCGTGGCGTTTCTGGCCGCGCTGGAGAATGTGATCGCGCAGCGCCTGACCGATCGCCCGCCGGGAAGCTATACGACGCGGCTCGTCGACGGCGGCATCCTGCGCGTGGCTCAAAAGGTCGGAGAGGAAGGCCTCGAGCTCGCGCTTGCCGGCGTTGCGCAGTCCGACGCCGACATCGTCGGCGAGGCGGCCGATCTCTTCTATCACACGCTGCTGCTGCTCAGGGTGAGAAACGTCTCGCTCGCGCGGGTCGTCGCCGAACTCGAATCGCGGCATGCGGCGCGCGGCAAGTCCGCCGGGGATCCGCGCCGCTAAGCGCTGACTCGCTGACTCGCGGCCCCGCCGGCGCGTCCGGCATTTCTCGCCATTCGCACCCGATTCTTCCACTGCCCACGCCCAAGCGCCTGCGTAGCATGCGGACATCATCCCCCATGCCCACGTCGTGCCATGTCTCCGATCGCCTGCAAATCGCATCACAACGCCCCCAATGGCCGGTTCGTCGCCATGACCGCACGTCGCCATTCGATGACAGGCCGCCTCGTTCGCCGGTCGCGCCAGACAGACAGTTGTGACCATCCCCCATGACGCCTACAACGGCGCGGCCATCCATAGTCACTCATGGGAATCAAATCATGCATGCAAACACTGTAATCACTTCGACGCGGGTACTGCCCATGCTGGCGGCGCTGCTGCTGATGGCAAGCACCCCGGCCTCGAGGCCGGCGCACGCAGAGACTCTGCCGGAGGTGAATTTGTTCAGCAACCATCAGGCGGCGAGCGGGACCCTTGAGCTGTCTTCCGGATCGATCGGCGCCGCGCAGGCGAGCGGCCGCGTCACGGTTGCGGTCATGCGCGCGGCCGGATCCGCCGGTGAAGTATCGGTCGCCTATTCGACGGCCAACGGCACCGCAAAGGCCGGCTCCGATTACACCAAGGCCGGCGGCACGCTGACCTGGGCGAAGAACGACACATCGACCAAAAGCTTCACGGTTGCGGTGAGCACCGCGTCCCCCTTCGCGGGCACGCGCAGCTTCACGATCGCCCTGTCCGATCCCACGGGCGGTGCCGCGTTGGGATCGCCCGGTTCGTCCGCCGTCACCATCACCGGAAGCAAACAGGTGCTCGCCTCGCCGGTCCCGCCGGTCGTGGTACCGCCGGTGGTCGTCACACCGCCCGCCAGCGCCCAATGTGCGCGGTCCTCCGGTTCCTGGGTTTCCAATAGCGCATACGCCGCCACGAAATTCGGTGATTACACCGTCGAGAACAACAACTGGAACAGCACGCCGGGCCAGGTCACCTGGGGCGCCTCCAACTCCTGCTGGGGCGTGACCACGAATTCGACCGCCGAAACCTATGACGTGCACAGCGCACCCGGCATTCAGCGCGGCTGGACCCAGAACTGCACCATGTTCGATCAACTGGGCGGCGCCGGCTGGACCGCGAAGTCCGGAATGGGGATACAGGTCTCCGCTCTGACCAAGGCCCAGGTGCATTGGGCGTTCACGGCACCCGCGGCGTATCCGGCGAGCCGCTGGAACGCGCTGATCGACACCTATTTCTGGTCGACGTTGCCGACCACTTGCGCCGGCAACGGCTCCGAGTTCAATGCCAAGATGGTCGACCTGATGGTGGATCAGCAGATCAACGATCAGGTGCTGAATGGGCAGTCATTCTATGCGCAGCAGGCCGCCAAGAATCACGCGACCACGGTGACCATTTCCGGCAGCACGTACCTGACCTATGTGGACAACCCCAGCCAGGTGTTCAACGCAGCCGGCGGCCACACCATCGAAATGTTCCTGCAACCGACCGGAAACTTTGCATTGTGGGGATCCAACAACGCGGTCACGGATCTTGCCGCAATCGTCAAGTTCTGGTCCCAGCCGAATCCGGTGGACGACAAGGGCAAGCCGATTCTCTACGGCAACGGCAGCGTCATCACCACGCCCGTCATCTCGATGAGTCTGTACATGGGTGAGATCTATGCGGCCTTCGAGCAGGACTTCGGGACCCCGTTCGAGACCACCGATTTCTGCATCGCGATGCAGAACGAAGCCAACTGCGGCTGATGCGATCATCAGCACATCAACCGCGCGAGCTCGCTCACGATGCGTTCCACCTCGCCGCGGGTGTTGTAGTGAGCCAGGCCGATGCGCAGCACGCCATCGCTCTCGTCAAGGCCGAGATGGCGGGCCGCCTCCAGCGCATAATTGTGGCCGGACCAGACGTTGATGCCGAGTTCGGCCAAGGCCTGCGCCAGGCGGCGGTTGGTGTGCCGGGGATGAGTCAGCGACACGGTGGGAACGCGCCGGTGCATGCAGGCGGCATCGGTAATTCCCTGGACGCGCAATTGCGGAATCTGCAAAAGACCGTCGATCAGGTGCCGGGCGAGCGGCATCTCATGGGCCGTGGCGGCGCGGTAGGCGGCCGAAAGTCTGGCGCGGCGATCCCCGGTCGCGCCGACTCGTCCGCCGAGCCATGCCCAGTAGTCCACCGCCGCAGACAATCCGGCAAGCAACTCGGTCTGCGGCGTTCCCACCTCGTGGCGCCCGGGAAGATCCCGGGGCGCGCAGCGCACGGCGCAGGCGTCGAGGCGCGTCAGGAGGGACTCGCGGCCCCACAGCACGCCCAAGTGCGGTCCGAAGAATTTGTATGCGGAACAGGCGAGAAAATCGCAACCGAGCGCGGCGGCCTCGACCTTGCCATGGGGGGCAAATTGAACGGCATCGACATAAACCAACGCACCTGCGTCGCGCGCCATTTTGGAAAGTTCGGCCACCGGGTTGATCGAACCGGTCAAGTTGCTGGCGTAGTTGAGCGCCAGAAGACGGGTGTTCGCGCGCAGCAGCGGCTGCAGATCCTGCGGTTCGATGCGCCAGGTCTGCGGATTGAACGACAGCCATCGAACGATCAGGCCGCGCTCCTGCGCCAGACGCAGCCATGGAGACACATTGCCCTCGTGATCCATGCGCGTCACGATGATTTCGTCTCCGGATTTCCAGCCGCCGCCCAATGATCGGGAAATCTGGAACGTGAGGGCCGACATCGACTGACCGACCACTATCTCGCGTCCTGAATCCGCGCCGAGCAGGTCGGCCATGGCGGCGTGCGCCCCTTCGTAGATCGCCACGGCGTCGCGCGAGGCCTGGAAACAGCCGCCGAGATTGCTCGCCGCACCGGCCATCGCGGCGGCCGTGGCGTCCATCACCTGCCGTGGCACCTGCGTGCCCGCCGGATTATCGAGGAACACCGTGGCGGCGCCGAGCGCGGGAAACTGCCGGCGCACTTCGTCCACGGGAAAGCCGGTCATCCTTGGCCTTGGTGCACGCGCGGCGGCATCGCATCGGCGAGACCGGCCGGCAGCCGGCGCCGCAGTTCGCCGCGCACCAGCCAGAGACTGAACAGAGCCTGCAGCGCCACGCTGAGCACCGAGACATACCAAAGAGACTCGAGCCGGAATTGCGGCTTCGCAGCCAGCCACAGCGCGGGTAGCACGAACGTCAACAGCCGGCTGGCGGCGCTGTACACCGCCGGCAACGTGTGACCCAGACCCTGGAACAATCCGGAGCACGTAAAGATCACGCCGGACGCGACGAAGTTCCAGGAAATGATTTGCAGGAATCCCGTGCCCACCGCGACGGCGGCGGGGTCGGCGGTGAAGAAGTGAATCAGCCCCGCGGCCTGCCAGCGGCTGAACGACGTCAGGGCGAACATCATCAGGCTGCTGATGACGGCAGCAGCGGCGAAAGTCTGCCGCACGCGGTCGAACTTGCCGGCGGCGAAGTTCTGTCCGGCAATCGGCGCGGTCGCAAAGGCCACCGCCATCGCCGGCAGAAAGATTCCCTGCATCACCCGCACGCCAACGCCGAAGCCCGCCTGTGCGGCGGCACCGAAGGGCCGGATGATCCAATACATCACCGACATGAATATGAACATCAGCGCAAATTCTCCGCCGGCGGGCAGGCCGACGCGCATCAGCCGCAGCACCGCCGCACGCCGCGGCCGCCACGCGCCGCCATCGAATTCGACGTACTTCTCCAGGCGCCGAAAATAACCGGCCAGCAGCAGCACCCCGACCGCCACCGACACCGTGCTCGCGAGCGCGGCGCCGACGACTCCGAGCGGATGGGAGGTGCCCCAGCCCGCAATGAGCACCGGCGCCAGAACGGCGTTGATCACCACGGTGAGCATCTGTACCAGCATCGCGGGCTTGACGATTCCGGTCCCGCGCAGCGCCGAGCTCATTGCAACCAGTGCGAATTGCAGGCCCAAGCCGGGGAGGTACCAGTACAGATAGTCGATTCCCGCGGATCGGGTGTCGGCGTCGGAACCGAGCGCCCGCATGTACGCGCCGGCGAACGCATAGCCTAGCGCAAGCACCACCAGGGCACAGGTCGCCGACAGCATCAGGCTTTGATTGAAGATCACGATGGCGTCGGCCCGATCCTTGCGACCGACCGCATGCGCTATCAGCGTCGTGGTGCCGACTCCCAAAACCTGGGTGAGTGCGAATACGATGAACATCACCACCCCGCCCGCCCCGACGCCCGCGAGCGCAGCGTTGCCCAATCCGGCGACGAAATACAGATCGATCAGAAAGTACAGGGTCTGAAATATCATGCCCGCCGCGATCGGCGCGGCCATTTCGCAGATCAGCTTCGGTATCGAATCCGAGGTGAGATCCTTCATGTCTTGCGCAACGCGGCCGCATCGCGAGCCAGCGCCTCGATGCCGGCCCAATCTGCCGCGGCGAGCATGGCCCGGGGTGCGACCCAGGAGCCGCCCACGCATGCAACATTGGGCAACGCGAGAAAATCCGGCGCCGACGCGCGCGTAATCCCGCCGGTCGGGCAGAATATCACGTCCGGAAAAGGCGCACCCAGCGCCTGCAGCATGCCGATGCCTCCGGCCTGCTGCGCCGGAAACAGCTTGAGCACGGTGAATCCGGCGGTGCGCGCGGCGATCAGTTCGGTCGGTGTCATCACGCCGGGCAGCAGCGGGAAACGCGCGCCGCGCGCGGCCGAGGCTAGTTCGGGGGTCAGCCCGGGCGTGACCCCAAATTGCGCCCCGGCCCGGTCGGCCGCGGCAAAGTCCACGGCCCGGGTCAGGGTGCCGACCCCCACGATGGCCTCGGGCACCGCCTTGCGCATCGCTTCGATCGCCGCAAGAGCGACCGGCGTGCGCAGCGTGATCTCGAGCACACGCAGACCACCGGCTGACAGCGCCCGCGCCAACGGCACCGCATGCCCGAGTTCCTCGACGGTGAGCACCGGAATCACCGGCGCGAGCGCCACGATGTCGGCGATTTTCACATGCGGCTCCTCCAGGGATCGGTCACATCAGCGACATGGCGCCGGCTTCCGCATCACCGGCGACGCGGCGAAACGTCGTGAACAACTCGCGCCCCGTGCCGGACTCGTTACCCGTGTGTCCGAGACTGGGAATCTCCCGCAGCCGCCAGTGCGCGTCGGCCACCAGCGCCTCGAGCGTTCCCCGGTGACAATCGAGCCGGATGAGATCGCCGTCCCGTACCAAGCCGAGCGGGCCGCCGTGAAGACACTCCGGAGTGACGTGAATGGCCGCCGGAACGCTGCCTGACGCACCGGACATGCGCCCATCGGTCACCAAGGCGACCTGGTAGCCCTTGCTCTGCAGGGAAGCCAGGGACGGGGTCAGTTGGTGAAGCTCCGGCATGCCATTGGCACGCGGTCCCTGAAAACGCACCACGGCGACGAAATCGCGCGCGAGCTTGCCCGCCTTGAACGCCGCGATGACCTCCTCCTGATCGTTGAACACCAGCGCCGGCGCCTCGATCACGTGATGTTCCGCCTTCATCGCCGACGTCTTGATGACCGCGCGCCCGAGATTACCCTGCAACAGCTTCAGGCCGCCATCCGGGCTGAACGGGTCTGTCACGGGACGCAGCACGTCGCGATCCCCGCTCACCACGGGGGCCGGCCGCCACGCCAATTCGCCGTTATTCAGCCACGGCTCCGCCGCGTAGGCACGCAGGCCCGGACCCATGACCGTGTTGGTTTCACCCTGCAACAGCCCGGCATCCAGCAGTTCGCGTATCAGGAACGCCATGCCGCCCGCCACGTGAAACCGGTTGACGTCGGCGCTGCCGTTCGGGTAGATGCGGGTCAGCAGCGGCACCGCCGCCGACAGATCGCTGAAATCATCCCAGTTGATCGCAATCCCCGCGCAGCGCGCCATGGCCACCAGATGCAACGTATGATTGGTAGAGCCTCCCGTGGCCAGCAGCCCGACGATGGCATTGACGATGGCGCGCTCATCGACGACGCGCGCCAGCGGCAGGTATTCATCGCCGAGCGCGGTGATCCGTGCGGCGCGGCGAGCGGCCGCGGCTGTGAGAGCGTCGCGCAGAGGGGTGTTCGGCGGTACGAATGCGGCTCCGGGCAGATGCAGTCCCATGACCTCCATCAGCATTTGATTGCTGTTGGCCGTTCCGTAGAACGTGCACGTGCCGGCGGAATGGTAGCTCGCTGCCTCCGATTCGAGCAGCGCGTCGCGCCCCACCGTGCCTTCCATGTACAGCTGGCGGATGCGCGCTTTCTCCTTGTTGGGCATGCCGGAGGGCATCGGTCCACCGGGCACGAAAATCACCGGCAGATGTCCAAAGGCCAGCGAGCCCATGAGCAGCCCCGGCACGATCTTGTCGCAGATTCCGAGACACAGCGCCGAGTCGAACATGTTGTGTGCGAGCGCGACTGCCGTCGCCATGGCGATCACGTCGCGGCTGAACAGCGACAGTTCCATGCCCGCCTGGCCCTGGGTGACGCCGTCGCACATCGCGGGCACGCCGCCGGCGAATTGCGCCACCGCCCCCACCTCGCGGGCGGCGCGCTTGATGATCGCCGGATAGCGCTCGAAGGGCTGGTGCGCGGACAGCATGTCGTTGTAGGCGGACACGATGGCGACATTGGGCCATTGGAGGCGTTTGAGGGCCTCTTTGTCGGTCGCGTCCGAGGCCGCAAAACCGTGCGCGAGATTGGTGCAGGAGAGCCCTTCCCGGGTCGAACCGCGCCGCCGCGCCGCCTCCATCCGCGCGAGATAGTCCGCCCGTCCGGACCGGCTGCGCTCGCGGATCCGCTCCGTGACTTCGGCCACGACCGGCCGCACTTCAGGTATTTCCGAGGCCATGACTCATTGTGCCATATCGGCAACGCTTACAAGAATGCGGCCGCTGATGCTAACCTCTCTGCGGGCATCCTGAGGATACGTCGCCGTGGCGCAACTTCCGACATTCGACATGCTGCTGTTCGGCGGCACCGGCGATCTGGTGACTCGCAAGCTGTTGCCCGCGCTGTACCGGCGCCACGCGGCAGGCCAGGTTTCAGAGGAGTCGCGGGTGTTCGGCATCGGCCGCAAGAGCCTGACCCGCGGGGAATACTTCGCGCTGGTGCAGTCCGCATGCCGGGAATTCCTCGGCAAGGAGTTCGACGCGGCCCGCTGGGAGGCGTTCGGCAGACTCCTGCAATACGTCAGGGTGGACGCATCGAACGGCGCGGACTATGCGGCGCTCACCGATCTGCTCGCGGGGCGCGAGCAGATCGTGCGCATATTCTTTTTTTCGACCGCCTCGAATCTGTTCGCGGACATCAGCCAGAATCTGGCCGGGGCCGGGGTGGTCACGCCATTGTCGCGCGTGGTACTGGAGAAGCCGCTCGGCAACGACGTCGCCTCGGCGGATCTGATCAACCAACAGGTCGGCGCGATCTTCGCGGAAACCCGGATCTACAGAATCGACCACTACCTCGGCAAGGAGGCCGTGCAAAACCTCATGGCGCTGCGATTCGGAAATGCCCTGTTCGAGCCGCTGTGGCGCCGGGGTCTCATCCGACACGTGCAGATAACCGTGGCCGAGGAGCTTGGGGTGGAAAGGCGCGGGCAGTTCTACGACACCACCGGCGCGCTGCGCGACATGGTGCAAAACCATCTCCTGCAACTGCTGTGCATCATGGCGATGGAACCGCCTGCCAGCAGCGATCCGGACGCGGTCCGGGACGAGAAACTCAAGGTGCTGCGCGCCCTGCGTCCGCTGCGCGATCGCGACGTGCTGACCAAGACGGTGCGCGGCCAGTACAAGGCCGGTGCGGTGCGAGGGGTACCGGTGCCGGGCTATCTCGAGGAGGCCGATATCGCCGCCCACAGCACCACGGAAACATTCGTGGCGCTGAAGGCGGAGATCGACACCTGGCGCTGGGCGGGCGTGCCGTTTTATCTGCGCACCGGAAAGCGCCTGCAGGACCGGCTCACGGAACTCGTGGTGACCTTCGACGAGGTGCCGCATCCCATATTCGAAAAGCCTCCCACCACGCAGGCGGCGAATCTGCTCGTGATCCGGCTGCAGCCCGATGAGAGCATCACGCTGACCATACTCGCGAAGAATCCCGGGGAAGGAATGCGCCTGAAGCCGGTGGATCTCGCGCTGGATCTCGGCGAAACATTCAAGACGCGCAGCCTCGACGCCTACGAGCGGCTGCTCATGGACACCGTGAAGGGCAATCTCACGCTGTTCATGCGCCGCGATGAGCTCGACGCGGCCTGGCGATGGATCGACCCCATCCGCGCCGGCTGGGATCAGTACGACGAGCGGCCGAAGGCGTATGTTGCAGGCAGCTGGGGACCCGCGGCCTCCAGCGCACTGATCGGCCGCGACGGATACGCATGGCATGACGAACTCTGACCCTGTGGCGGCGCACCGCTACACGGATGCGGAGTCGATGGCCCGGGATCTGTCGGCGCGGATCGGCGCCGCGCTCGATGCGGCAATCGGCGCCCGCGGCCTTGCGAGTCTGGTGGTGTCCGGCGGCCGTTCGCCCGTGAGACTGTTCGAACTGCTGCGTACACAGCCGATTGACTGGAAACGGATATGCATTGCGCTCGCCGACGAGCGCTGGGTGGAGCCGTCCGAGGCCGCCAGCAACGAGCGCCTGGTGCGCGACGTGTTGTTGCAGGATCGCGCCGCCGCGGCCAGCTTTCTTGGACTGAAGAACGCGGCGCCGACGCCGGACTTGGGCGCCGTATCGGCGTGGGAAACCTTTGCGCGGGTGCCGCGGCCCTTCGACGCGACGCTGCTCGGCATGGGCGAGGATGGACACACGGCATCGCTGTTTGCCGGTTCACCCAATCTGCACCGCGCGCTCAATCCGGCCGCGGTTGCCGGATGCGTCGGCATGTGGGCGCCGGCCCCGCCGCAGCCGCGGCTGTCGCTGAATCTGACTGCGCTTCTGGACTCGCGCCGCATCGTGCTGCTGATCGCCGGCGATGCGAAGTGGCGCCGCTATGAGGCGGCCTGCGCACCGGGACCCGCGGATGAAATGCCCGTGCGCGGCCTGCTGCGCGCGATCAGCGCGCCGCTGGAAGTATGTTGGTCGCCGTGATCGCGCCGGCGCGCAGCGGCGGCTATAATCCGAAAGCCCTGTCAAGCAAAGGAGCCACTTGAATACGAGCGCGACGCCCGCCAACCAGGAAGTACAACTCGAGGATGATCGCACCGCGCTCAGCACCGATGCGCTGAAGAACGCCTTCCTTGACGATCTTTTCTACGTACAGGGCAAATTCCCGGCGCTGGCCACCCGGAACGACTACTACATGGCGCTCGCCTTCGCGGTGCGCGACCGCATGCTGCAGCGCTGGATCAGCACGGCGGCGGCGTACACGAAGCAGGGATCGCGCACGGTGGCATATTTGTCGGCCGAGTTCCTGATGGGGCCGCACCTCGGCAACAATCTCATCAATCTCGGAATATTCGGCCGTGTCCAGCAATGCATCGCGGAACTCGGCCTGAACTTCGATGAATTGCTGAGCCAGGAGGAGGAACCGGGTCTGGGCAACGGCGGTCTCGGCAGATTGGCGGCATGTTTCATCGAATCACTGGCCACGCTGGAGATTCCCGCTCTCGGCTACGGCATCCGCTACGAATTCGGGATCTTCCATCAGGAGATCGTCGA
>PLET01000020.1 GCA_003137095.1 Gammaproteobacteria bacterium | reverse complement strand
ACCTGGCGCTCCTGCATCGCCTCCAGGAGTGCGCTTTGCACTTTGGCCGGGGCCCGATTGATCTCGTCCGCGAGGATGAGATTGCTGAAGATGGGACCGTGCTTGGTCCGGAACACACCATCCTGCGGGTTGTAGATCATGGTGCCGACGATGTCCGCCGGCAGCATGTCGGGCGTGAATTGCAGCCGCTTGAATCCCAGTGCGATGCAATTTGCCAGGGTCTTCAATGCCAGCGTCTTGGCGAGCCCGGGCACCCCCTCGAGCAGCACGTGGCCGTTGGTGAGGAGCGCGATCAGCAGACTGTCGAGCAGATGCTTCTGTCCGACGATGACCCGGCCGATCTCCTGTTGCAGCGGCCGGATCCAGGCCGAGTTCGCGAGCACGGTCTCACGCTGGGCCCGCATTGCCGGATCGAGCTCCAGGCGCGAATTCGCACCCTGCTCGCCCTGCGGCGGTGCCGCCTTTTGATTCATTGACTATCCTTTTTTGAACGAATTGCACGACCTGCAGGCAGCGCTTGGAACCCGCGGATGGGCCTTCGGTTCCCCTGCATCGCCATGCGACCCCATTATTCATGATCCCAGGCCATCTGGTAATCTCGACGCTGCCTTCGCCACCGGGGAATCATCGCTTGAAGCGAGCCTGCGCGCTGCTGTTGGGTCCGCTTGCCGCACACGCCGGCGTCGCCTACGACGTCGCCGTGCGGCCGGTGGATCTGTCGAACGTGGCACTCGCTTCATCCAACCCCGCCCCGCCCGTCGTCAGCCACTATTTCGTCCAGGATGGCCAGGTTCGAGTCGGCGACGCCGGCGGCAAGCGCGTCTACGTCTTCAAGGACAAGACCCTGTACGTCATCGACAACGCCTCACGAACCGTACATGTCCTCAAGCACGCGACGTTGGGCCAGGTTGCCGCCCATTATGCCGACACCGTCAAGCAGCTGCAGGCCGCCGCCGCCAACGCACCGCCCGATGAGCGCCCGCAGGCGCAGCGCAAGGCCGCCGACATGCAGCTCATCAGCGAGCGGCTGCTGGAACCCGTGACCCGCGTCTACCGCTTGACCGTGCGCTTCGAAACCGTCGACGGACACGCCTGCCGGATCTGGGAGGAGCGCGAGAAGGACGCCAAGCGCCTCGAGCTGTGCGTGGTGCCGGTCTCCGCATTGCCCGGCGGGGTCGACATCCTCGCAGGTCTGAAGACGCTGAGCCAGTTCCGCCAGGGATCGGATCTCGCGCTCGGCGTGGATTTCGGCATGTCGGAATGGTGGCCGGACGTCGCCAGCCTCGGCGGCATACCGCTGCTGATTCGCGAATACAAATACGACAGCCAGATTGCCGAAGCGGCGCTGTCCGCGATCCGCCCGGGCGTGCCGGGCGGGTCGCTCTTGGACCTTCCCGAAGGTTACCCGGTGCAGGATGGGCCGGATTACGCCCAGTGGTACCTGCGCTGATTGCCTCGTAAGCTAATGACGACGATCATCTCCGCAACCACGGATTTGTCTGGGACGTCCGCCTCCCAGGCTGGAGGCTGAAGCCCGCCCCGAGGGCAGGAACGCCACTCTTGCGCCGCCCAAAAACAGGAAACTTTGAAAACCGCTCGCATTTTTACGATTCGCAGATTGCGTATACTCCACACGGTTGCAGGACAATCACCCGTTAGGCGCGCAACTCCACAGAACAACAATGGCCATCAAGAATACGATCTTCCTCTGGTATGACGGTACCGCGTTGGACGCTGCCCGCTTCTACGCGAAGACCTTCCCCGACAGCACGGTGGGCGCAGTGCGTCGCGCGCCGGGCGATTATCCCAATGGCAAGCAGGGCGATGTACTGACGGTCGAGTTCACTGTCGTTGGCATCTCCTGCGTCGGGCTAAATGGCGGCCCGGAGTTCAAGCACAATCAGGCGTTCTCCTTTCAGATCGCGACGGACGACCAGGGCGAAACAGACCGCCTGTGGAATGCAATCGTGAACAATGGCGGCGAGGAAGGCCAGTGCGGCTGGTGCAAGGACAGGTGGGGCGTGTCTTGGCAGGTCACTCCGCGAACCCTCATTGCCGCGATTTCCGACCGCGATCCCGCGGCGGCCAAGCGCGCGTTCGAGGCGATGATGCGGATGAAAAAAATCGATATCGCCGCGATCGAGGCGGCGCGGCGCGGCGCCTGACCAATCGGCACGAGCCCGTCATGCCTTGATGCGCGTATCCGCCCCGAGCCACTGCAGGAAGTGGGCGCGTGGCTGGCGCCGTTTCGCAGATATTGGTCGGCGCACGTGGACGCGCTTGAGCGCCACCTCGACTGAATCGCAACCCCCCGGCTGGAAGGCAATGTAGATACGCGACGGTGGCTTGCGGAGAACGAACCTCGCCGCCTTGGACGCCCTCGGACGTGTTTGAACGTCCTTGGATGGTGGGCCGTGTAGCCACCAAACTAAGCAACTAACCATATGATTTTTATGTATTTCCTGTGGATCCAGACTCGAAATGCCCCCCTTAAGACCCCCTGAGAAGCGCGGCTGTTCCCGGACATCCCTAGGCCACATCTGACTCGGATTGACGAGTAACGGCACTGTTATAACTAGTTATAATAGTAATTATGAAACTCCCTATTCGCCGCATCGGTAATTCCCTCGGGGTCATCGTGCCGAGAGCCATGCTTGACTCGTGGGGTCTCGGCGAGGGTGATCACCTGAATTTGTCTGACGATGGCATTCGCCCCGCACGACGCGGTGGGTATTCGCATAACGACTTGGACGAGCACAAACGGAGGCTGGCTGCTGCGGTCGTGTCGGCCTTCACCGGAAATCACATCCGGGCACATTCCATGGCAAACCTGCAACGATGGAAAGCCAACAGTGTCTGGGGTCCTGCATATGAAGAGTGGCAAAGATTATTGGAGAATGCCGCTGACGGAGAGCTGTTCGCGGTCATGCTAGGGCGCGATGAGCGCTCGAACCGACTACGCCAGTCGCCGCCATACGTCGGAATGTTGCCGCGCGCGCAGGTGGAGAAGCTCAATGAAGAAGCGGCAAGTTGACCATGTATTGCGGGCTGCCGGCCGCATCACCGGGGAGAAGCAATTCATCATAATCGGGAGTCAGTCATTGCATGGTAAACACCCCGACGTTGCGGACGACATACTGCGGTCATTCGAGGTCGATCTCATTGCCAAGCGTGACCAGTCACGATCGGAATGGTTGAACGTCATCGGTCAAGATTCGCATTTTCACGAACAGTTCGGCTACTACGCTGATCCGGTAGATGAGAGTACCGCCGTGCTGCCGAAAGGATGGAAGGCGCGGTTGGTTAACCTGCCCGAGGGAGAAACCGACGGAGTTCGAGGACTATGTTTAGATCCACATGATCTCGCAATCGCCAAATACGTTGCCGGTCGCGACAAGGATCTGGTATTTACCCGCGAACTCGCAACTCGCGGCCTCGTTGCACAGAATCGTTTGATGGTGTTGCTCGACGATACTCCGGTGTCGGAAGAGGTTCGCGACCGAATCCGAAATCAGATGGGTCGCGACTTTGGCGCAAAGCATGCTTTGGATTCACCACCTCCTTCATCATCGAAAAACCTCGAACAGATTCGAGCGCAGGCGCGGCAAGATTGGTTAACGCTTCGCCAGATGCCAGCCACGGAATCGTCAGACTCCGAAATTGGTCGCCCTGCAAAAAGACTCGATCAAGATAACGCGAGGGACGGTGGTCTCGAGCTTGATGATGAATAAAATGACATTGATGAAAGCTGGCTGCCACTGAAGGTCAATCGATGTCGTTGGAAGTGAGGGACTAATCTTCGGTCGAGATTTGAGGAGATTTCCCGAAGTTTTCTTACCGAAGTGGACGTTCTTGGACTTCCCCGAACGTCTTTGGATGGTGGGCCGTGTAACCACCAAACTGCATGTCTAATCCTATGAATTTTAAGATATTAATTGTAGGGCCGATTCGGGAATGCCCCGCGAAGATCCCCAAAAATCGATGGCTGTTTCCGGATGTCTGTGGACATCGGTCCGCCTCGCTGGAAGTGCCTCCTCCAAGATGTCGGAAGGTTTCCGGAAGGTGACCTAAATCAAGGGGCATCGGGAGCGAGGGTCGACTTCCGTCTGATGCCATTTGGCACTATAATAAATGCCATATTGGCAAAGCTGGAATTTTCCATGCATGCGGACATCATGAACGCGTTGGGTGGACGCCACATCTTTGGACCCGGTACCGGTCCTATCGACCTGCTGGTAGAAGTCGAACGGGGATTGCCGACGAAGGCCTATAGCGTCATTGCCAAAGCGCTTGATCTCACGCCGGAAGAAGAAGATCGGCTGTTGCAGGTGAGCCTTCGAACCCGCGCACGCTGGAAACAGCGAATTCGTCTCGACCCGGCGATCTCCGATCGACTCGTTCGTCTAGCGCGTATTTTGGCTCTTGCTGAAAATGTACTGGAGAGTCACGAGAATGCGGTGGCGTGGCTGCGGGAACCGAGCGACGCGTTCATCGGTCGCACTCCGCTTGAACTCATGACGACGGATATTGGCGCTGAAAAGGTCACCAACATGCTCTATCAGATGGAGTATGGGATCTACGCGTGACGGTTACGGTATACCGCCTCACCAAGCTTCGTTATCAGAATCAGATTTTCTCGGGGCTCGGCGGATTGTATGCCGACGGCCGCTGGACCTTCCGGGGTCATCCTGTCATCTACACGTCAGCCAGCATCTCGCTCGCCGTCTTGGAATACACACTCAACTACCGGCGCCGCGGTTGGGTCCCTGCCTCGGTCCTTGGCCGCGCGACCATTCCCGACAAAATGAGGATCGATGTCCTGGCTCCGGCGGACTTGCCCCGCAACTGGTCCGCAGCGGATTCGCCCCCGAAACTTCGGGAAATCGGACAACGCTGGCTTGACGCAAGCGATTCGGCGGTATTGATGGTGCCCTCGGCGGTAATTGTTGAAGAATGGGATTACATACTCAATCCACAACACCCCGATTTCAAGAAACTAATTCTTCAGAAACCCAAGAGGTTCAAATTTGATCGTCGTCTGGCACGCGAGAGTAAGAGTTAAGGCCGTGAACACAGCCCATTTGGACTCGACCATTTACAATCCGCCAAAGTCTCAAGGCTTCGGCCATGTGGCAACGCCGCGTAATCCGTTCGCGGCATGGCGAATACTCGAAACCTTCATCGAGGATCACGCAATCGCGAACGAGTGATCTGCAACCGGGCTGAGCGTTGATGCCAGTCCTGAGTTCTGGACGCGCTGCAGGGTTTGACCTGAGCCGATCGGTCAGTCTAGCCTCATAGCTGCCCTTGGCGGATGGCCGTGGGTCGAATTCGGCGCCGACCGGCATGAGGCAATTTCTGAACTCCAGGCTGGAAGAGCGGAGAATGGGCCGATGAGAAATCGAGACGTCATTCGTGCGGCCGGCTTGTTGCTGGGCGCAATCGCCACATTTTCTACTGACGCGCAATCGACACTGGCTCCAGGACTGGCCAGTCCCCCAGAGTATCGCGTCGTGCACAACTGGCCGGTGTTGCCGCAAGGAGAAGTGCTGGGATCAGTCGCGGGGATTGGGGTGGATTCTCGAGGCGAAGTCTTCGTGTTTCATCGAGCTGGTCGCACGTGGCCCAAATCCGATGTGCTTGACTTACGATACCGCGGCCGACGGTGGACATCTTCGATGGCCATAGCGGAATTCTGCTCAGGCGCTGGGGCGCCGATCTGTTCGCCATGCCGCACGGCTTGACCATCGACGATCATGACAACGTCTGGCTGACTGACGTGGCACTTCAGCAGGTCTATAAGTTCTCTCCTGACGGACAAATGTTGCTGACCTTAGGGGAGCGCGGCGTCGCAGGGGCCGATGCTCGTCATTTCAATGCCCTACTGCTGTTGCCACACCGGCGTCGCAAGGTGCCCCACAAAAATGCCCCCACGAAGCGTTGGCTGCAACTGGAAGGCCATAGCCATCGCTGGATCTGGAGAACCAATTCTTGCTCAAGATTCCAAGCGATTTCTCGCGATCTTCTCACCCGAGTGGACGTTCTCGGACATCCCCGCACGTCTTTGGATGGTGGGCCGTGGGCGATTCAGGCTGTCCCTCCGATCTTGATCCGCATAAAACTTAAGTAATTTCAATATCTTGCGTATGTCGATGATGCCGGCATCCCGACTCACGAAGGCGCGTTGCTGATCTCGACGTGGCTCGCCCCCTGCCAGTTTTGACAATATTTGCCCTCCTTATTAATCGATATTATTATGGCTTTCAGATAACTATGTCGATTAACAAAATAACTACTTCTCCACTTGCCCTACGTGAGGGCTTTCACGTCGTGCTGCTCAAAGCTCTGGCAGAGCGACTGCAGGGACGCGATTGGGTTCTGAAAGGTGGAACCAATCTACGCCTTTATTTCGGCAGTATCCGATTCAGCGAAGACATCGATCTGGATGTGGGCAAGGACGTCGCGGGCGCCATGCAACGCGCCATTCCGGCGACGCTGGCTGACGGAGATGTGCAACGGCGTCTGCAAGCCCTCGGCATACTCCAGGCCTCGCTGGTCGGCGGACGATCGAGCAAGTCGACCGATACGACACTGCGCTACAAAATCGAGTTGGTCGGACGCGGCGGCATCCGGCCGCCGACCAAAATCGACGTGTCTTACCGGGACAGATGCGAGGGAGACGAGCACGCAGTCAGCCCGGCGAATGAGTCCGCCGTCCGCGAGTATCTTCGCCCAGATGACCCGCCGCTTCTACTGCCGAGCTACACGCGGCCTGCAGCCATCCGTCAGAAAATCAATGCCCTTGCCTCGCGCACGCACGTGCAAGCTCGTGATGTATTCGATCTGTTTGTTCTTGGAGATGGAACGCTCAGGGGTATCGACACTGGTTTCCTAAGACGCTGGCTAGACGANNACCGTTCTGGCCTACCTGGATCCCGCGCAACGCGAGCAGTTGCAGGACGAGGACACCTGGCTCGAGCGTCAACTGTTTGTCGGCGATCTCATCGACCAGATCCTCGCCGTACCACCGGAAACAATCACATGAACGCAGTAGATACCGCTGTCTTCGGCGAACTGACCCATCATCAACCCGTATTCACTACGGCCGACGTCATCAAAACCACCGGAGGTTCGCCCGTCTGGGCGACCCAATCACTTTCGGCTTTGGCAAAGGAAGGGCTGATTGCCAAAGTTCGACGTGGACTTTGGGCATTGCCCGGCCATGCTGACTTCTCACCCTACGCCGTCATTCCGCAATTGCTGCGCGCCACAAAAGGAGAAAAGACCGACGTTCGCGGTTATGTATCGCTACTCTCCGCCCTTAATCTTCACGGCATGATCGACCAAGCGCCGCACGTGATTCAGATCGTGGCGGAACGCACACGTTCCACCGTACGAACCCCTTTTGGGACATATCAGTTCCACAGACTCGACCCCGCACTCATCGGCGGCTACGGTCCGTATCGAAGCACCGGCAACTTCGACATCGCTACCCCTGCTAAAGCTCTATTCGATGCGCTTTACTTATCGACCCGACGCGGCCGGCGGCTGCGACATTTCCCCGAGCTGAGTTGGCCGGCTAACTTCTCTCGTCGCGAATTACGCGAGTGGATTGCGAAGATCGACGATCCCAAACTGCGGGTGGCAGTTACTGAACGGTGGGATGCCTTGCGGCAGTCGCAGCCATGAGCAGCAACGAAATCTATGTGAGCACCGACGTTGAGGCCGATGGACCGATCCCGGGCCCGAACTCGATGTTAAGTTTTGGCTCGGCGGCGTATACAGGCGGAAAGGATAGGCACATTCAGTGCGAACCTTGAAACGCTGCCGGGCGCAACGGCCGATCCCAAGACGGCAGAATGGTGGGCCCAACAGTCCGAGGCCTGGGCCGCCTGCCGGCAAGAACTGGAAATGCCCGAAACGGCCATGCGCCGCTACGTCCTCTGGCTCAAAGCCCTTCCCGGAAAGCCAGTATTCGTCGGCTACCCAGCCGGATTCGATTTCCTATTCGTTTACTGGTACCTGATTCGCTTCGCCGGCGAAAGTCCCTTCAGCTTCTCCGCCCTCGATATCAAAACCTACGCAATGGCCGTGCTGAAAAAGGACTATCGGAAAAGCACTAAAGGCGGTATGCCCAAACATTGGTTCGATTCGCATCCCCATACCCATATCGCCCTCGAAGATGCCATCGAACAGGGTGCGCTGTTCTGCAATATGCTTGCTGAGAATCTCGGCAAGTCCTAGTGCGAACCGGCGTTGAACATTGGCCAGGGATTTTGCAGA
>PLET01000120.1 GCA_003137095.1 Gammaproteobacteria bacterium | reverse complement strand
GTCGGGGGTTCGATCCCCTCAGCACCCATCAACATGCGGAGTGGTAGTTCAGCTGGTTAGAATACCGGCCTGTCACGCCGGGGGTCGCGGGTTCGAGTCCCGTCCACTCCGCCATTTCCTGACGATGAGTCCCGCGCGCGCCATCAGGCCGCGCCGCGGGTGTGACGAAGAGGCATCATTAAAGAACGGCCATGCTGCAGACCATACACGACAAGATTCACGGTTGGGTGGCCTACGTCATTCTCGGCGCGATCGCCCTGGTGTTCGTGCTGTGGGGCATCAACTGGACCTTCGGCGCGCCGAACTACGCGGCGAAGGTGAACGGCTCGGAGATCTCCGTGAACGACGTGCGCGAGGCCTACCAACGACAGCTCGCGCAGGCCGAGCGCGCGAGCAACGGCGGCCTGGACGAGGCCCGGCGCGGCGCGATCAAACAGCACGTTCTCGATGACTTCGTGAGCGGCGAATCGCTGCTCACCCGCGTCGAGGCGCTCGGTTATCGCGTGAGCGACGCGGATCTGCTGAAGGCGATGGCGCAGATCCCCGCCTTTCAGGTCGACGGCAAGTTCGACCAGGGCCGCGCGGTCGCGGTTCTCAAGGCGCAGGGCCGCTCCGTGGCCGAGGTCGAAGGGCTGATCCGCCGCCAGGTGCAGCTCGAACAGCTCGATGCCGCCATGCGCGACACCAGCTTCGCGACGGACGCGGAGCTGAAGCGGCTGCGCGCCCTGACCCGCCAGCAGCGCGATCTCGCCTGGGTGACCGTGCCGGCCGCGCACTTCGCGGCCGATGCGGTGCCGGACGAGGCGGCCATCAAGGCCTACTACGATCTGCACAAGTCCGAATACCTCACCCCGGAGACGGTGAATCTGCGCTACGTGGAGATCAGCCTCGCGAGCCTCGCCGCCTCGGTGAACGTGGGCGACGCGCAGCTCAAGTCCTATTTCGAGGAACAAAAGGCCAAGAATCCGGAGGGCTACGTCACGGCCGAGCGCCGTCGCGCGCGGCACATTCTGTTCCAGGTGACGGACCCGAAGGAGGATGCCGCGGTCAAGGCCAAGGCCGAGGCGGCGCTCAAGCGCGCTCAGGCGGGCGAGGACTTCTCCAAGCTGGCGAAGGAACTGTCACAGGACCCGGGATCGGCCCAGCAGGGCGGTGATCTGGGCTGGTCGGAGCGCAAGGTGTGGGTGGCGCCATTCGCCGACGCCGCCTTCGCCATGCAGCCGGGTGAGATCCGCGGGCCGGTGAAGACGCAATTCGGCTATCACATCATCAAGCTCGACGGCATCCAGCCCGCGACCCAGAAGACCTTCGAACAGAGCAGGAGCGACGTGGAGGTCGAATACCGGCGCAACGAGGCCGAGCGGCTGTTCAACAATCTGCAGGACAAGCTGGCCGACGCCGCCCTGCAAAACGGCACCGACATCGACGTGGTGGCGCGCAAGGCCGGCCTGCCGGTGCAGACGGTGGACGGCTTCAGCCGCGCCGAGGGCGGCGGCGCGCTGGGCAAATCGCCCAAGGTCATCGAGGCGGCATTCAGCACGGACGTCCTCGACGGCCACCTGAGTCCCATCGTCGAGGTCGAAAAGGGGCGCGGCGTGGTGCTGCATGCGGCCGATCACAAGCTGCCGCAGGAAAAGCCTCTCGAGGCGGTGCGCGCCGAGATCATCGCGGCATGGAAGAAACAGCGCGGCAGCGAGCTCGCGCTGACCGCGGCCGCGGCGGCCGTCAAGCGCCTCGGCGTCGGCGACAGCTGGGAGAGCGTCGCCAAGGCGACCGGGGGCACCCTGCAGCCCGCGCGCTTCGTCGGCCGCAGCGAAGCCTCCGTGCCGATCGAGATACGCATGGCCGCCTTCGAAGCGCCGAAGCCCGGGGACAAGCCGAGCTACCAGGCGCTGGCGCTCAACGACGGCGATGCCGCCGTGTTCGGCGTCAGTGGCGTGCGCGAGGAACCGGGCGGTGATCCGCGCCAGCAGGATCAGGATTTGCGGCGCCAATATGCCCAGCAAATCGCCGCCGCCGATGCGCAGAGCTACGCGGCCGCGGCGCGGGCCGATGCGACGGTGTCGTTGAATCCCCAGGCCCTCGATTAGTTGGGCGGCCTGCTTCAGCAATTCGCCGCGTGGTACCTGGCCGCGCTCGCCCAGGGCGGTTATGCGCTGATCGCGGCCCTGATGGTGCTCGAGAGCACGGTGCTGCCGCTGCCGAGCGAACTCATCATTCCGCCGGCGGCCTATCTCGCCCACACCCAAGGGAAATTCTCCCTGGCCGGCGTGATTGCCGCGGGCACCTTGGGATCCTGGGTGGGCGCGTCCCTCATGTATTGGGTGACCCGCTGGCTGGGGCGGCCGCTGATCCTGAGATTCGGCCCCTATGTGGGCCTTGCTGCGGCCAAAATCGAACTCGCGGAGCGCTGGGCGGCCCATTACGGCTGGGCGGGGGTGTTTTTCTCGCGCATGCTGCCCGTCATCCGCCACCTGATCGGCATTCCGGCCGGGATCGTGCGCATGGATTTTCGCTGGTATTCGCTCGCCACCCTGGCCGGCTCCTGCCTGTGGTGCTCGGTGCTCGCAGGCCTGGGGGAGACGCTCGGCCAGCACCCGGAACTGCTCGCCGGCTCGCTGCACCGCTTTTCGCTGCTGGTGCTCGCCGTGGCGGCGGTGCTGGCTGCCCTGTACTACCTGTTCGTGCATCGCGCCGCTGCGCGACGCGTAGGCTAGGTGGTTGCGCGCGCGCCCGCGGGGGCAGCCATCGGCAGGGCGATGGGGAATTTCGTGAAGATGGCTGCGGCGGCCGCATTGATCCGCGCCTGCGCGTCCGAACCCGTGAGGTCGACCACGTCCTGGCTCACCGAGGCGTGCCAGATGGGCGTGCGCGACTTGACCTCGAACAGATCCACCGAGATGCGGCCTTCGTTGCGCACCGGCGGCCAATCGCCGTAGCCCCAACCGCCCCAGCCGCGCCGCCAACCGTAGCCAAAGCCATAGCCGTAGGGGCCAAAGTCGTCCGCCACCACGCGCGTGCCGATGGCAAAGCCCACCATGCAGTCCGCCGGCGTGTGCTCAGCCGCCGGGCGCAGGCCTCGGGCATTCAGATTCGCCTCGATGGCGGCGCGCAGCCGATCGCCGTTGAGGGGGTTGCTGAAGGCGGCCGGATCGCCGGCGCTGCGGTAATGTTCCGTGGCAAAGGCGTAGGTACGGCAGACGCCGATGCCGACCGTCGGGTTGTAATCGGTGGTGACCGGCAGGGTGGTGCAAGCAGATATCCCGAAGAAGGCTGCTGCGGCCGCGGTCACGGACAGGATTGTACGATTTGACATAACGCACCCCTTCTAAACTGATCCCAACCTCAGAGCAACGGCCGTCCCGCGTTCGGGATGACAATGCCGCCCAAAAAAAGGTTCACGCCTCGGGCGCGGCGGGGAAGCTCATGCCCACCGTGCTGTAGCCACCGTCCACGTACACCACCTCGCCCGTGATGCCGGCGGCCAGATCGGAGCACAGGAAGGCGCCGGCATTGCCCACGTCCTCCAGCGTCACATTGCGCCGCAGGGGCGCCACGGCGGCGACCTGGCGCATCATGTCGCGCAGCCCCGGGATGCCGGCCGCCGACAGGGTCTTGATGGGCCCGGCGGAAATGCCATTGACCCGGATGCCCTGTGCGCCGAGCTCGGCCGCGAGGAACCTCACATTGGCTTCCAGGCTCGCCTTGGCGAGACCCATGACGTTGTAATTGGGGATGGAACGCACCGCGCCCAGATAGCTCAGCGTCAACACGGCGCCGCCCCGGCCGCGCATACAGGGCAGGCCGGCGCGCGCCAGGGCGGTCAGGCTGTAGCTCGAGATGTCGTGCGCCACACGAAACGCCTCGCGCGAGGTGCCCTCGATGAAGCTGCCGGTGAGCGCCTCGCGCGAGGCGAACGCCACCGCATGCACCAGCACGTCGAATTGCGGCCAGGCGGTCTTGAGGAAGGCGAAGCCACGCTCGATGTCCTCATCGTTCGCGACATCCATGGAAAAGGTGAGCTCCGAGCCGAGCTGCCGGGCGAGCGGGCGGACGCGATCGGTCATGCGTTCGATGTGCGAAAACGCCAGTTCGGCGCCCTCCCGATACATGGCCTGCGCGATGCCCCAGGCGATGGAGCGGTCGGTGGCGAGTCCCACGATGAGTGCGCGTTTGCCGGTCAGAAATCCCATCAGCCCTCGCTCCCGTTGGCATCGACGTACATCACCAGCCGCTGGCCGGCGCGGATCTGATGGCGATTGTTCAAGCCGTTCCAGCTCTTGAGTTGCGTGATGGAGACCTGGAATTGGCGCGAAATGCTCGACACCGTGTCGCCGCGCCGCACCGTATACAGGATCCGACGGCCGGAAACCACCCCCTCGCCGCGATAGCGCCGCGTGCTCGCGCGTATCACCAGGCGCTGTCCCTTCACCACGCTGTCGCCCGGCTCGAGGTTGTTCATGCGGGCAAGCGTGGCCACCGCCATGCCATGGCGCCGGGCGATGGTGCTCAAGGTTTCGCCGGCGCGCACGCGGTGCACGATCTGGCGCTGCCGGCGCCCCACGTCGCGCGACGGCTGGTCCACCCGGGCCGCCGCCAGCAGCACCTTGTCCGGCAGCTGGCCGCTGTTCTCGGGGATCTGCAGCGACTCTCCGACGCTCAGCTTGCGGCCCTTCAAGTCGTTGAGCTTGGTGATGACCGCGACGGTGGTGCCGTATTGCTTCGCGATCCCCGGCAGGGTCTCGCGGCGTGCCACGGTGTGCGTGACGTAGCGCATGCGGTCCGCCGGCGGCAGCGTCTTCAAGGCCGTCTCGAAGGCATCGGCACTGTCGATCGGCACCAACAGGCGGTGCGGGCCGTCCGGATCCGTGGCCCAGCGGTTGTAGCCGGGATTGAGCGCCACCACCTCATCGTAGCTGGTGCCGGCGAGCTGCGCGGCAATCTTCAGATCGATCTGCGAATCGGTGTCGATGACGGCGAAATACGGCTCGTTCGGGATGGGCGCGAACTCCAGGCCGTAGCGCTCGGGCTCGGCCATCAGGCGCTTCATCGCGAGCAGCTTCGGCACGTAGGCGCGGGTCTCGGCCGGCAGCTTCAGGTGCCAGAAATCCACCGGCCTGCCGGCGGCGCGATTGCGGTCCACCTCGCGCTGCACCGTGACCTCGCCGACGTTGTAGGCGGCGATCGCCAGCAGCCAGTCGCCGTCGAATTGATCGTGCAGCGCCTGCAGGTAGTCGAGCGCCGCACGCGTCGATTCGACCACATCGCGCCGCCCGTCGTACCACCAGGTGCGCTTCAGGCCGAAGCGCACGCCGGTGCCCGGGATGAACTGCCACAGTCCGGCGGCGCGGCCCGAGGAATAGGCGAACGGCTCATAGGCGCTCTCCACCACGGGCAGCAGCGCGAATTCGAGCGGCATGCCGCGCGCCTCGACCTCGGTGACGACGTGATACATGTAGCGCTGGGCGCGCTGGAAGACCCGCTCCAGATAATCCGGATTGCGCTCCAGCCAGCCGAGCTGATCGTCGATCGCCGGTTCCTGGACCTCGTCGAAGACGAAGCCGGCACGCAGCCGGTCAAACAGGTCGTCGTAGTCCTCGCCGTTGTGATTCTGCCATTCGCGCGGCATCGCTACCGAGGGCGTGGC
This sequence comes from Gammaproteobacteria bacterium, assembly GCA_003137095.1. Classification (GTDB taxonomy): domain Bacteria; phylum Pseudomonadota; class Gammaproteobacteria; order Steroidobacterales; family Steroidobacteraceae; genus Bog-1198. Next base: position 59,916 of record PLET01000120.1, on the reverse strand, counting down.
GCCGGCCGGCAGCGCGCTCTCGGCCGGCGGCGCGGCGGTGTCCGGCGGCGTCGACGGCGGTTCGATGCGCTCGCGCGCCGGCGGTGCGGCGGGCTGGTGCGCGCAGCCCGCGAGCAGGACGGCGCCGAGCAGGGCGGCGCCCACGCGGCTTCGCATGCTGCGCACGGCCGTCACCGGAACTGGTCCTTCCAGGCGCGCAGTTCCCCAAACACCGCTGCCGCGTCGGGCAGCGGCCTGCCGGCATGCCACTCGGCCGACCGGCGCACGGCGGCCTCCCCGCAGCGCAAGAACGGATTGACCCGGATTTCGAGCGACAGCTGCGATGGCAGGGTCGGCAACCCTTTGGCGCACAGCGTCGCCGCGCTGTCACGATAGTGCCGTGCCGCCTCGTTGTGCGGCTCGACCGCCAGGGCAAAGCGCAGATTCGCCTCCGTGTATTCGTGGCCGCAATAGATCCGGGTGTCCGGCGGCAGGCCGCGCAGCCGGTTCAATGAGGCGTTCATTTGCAGCGCGGTTCCCTCGAACAGCCGCCCACAGCCTGCGCTGAACAGCGTATCACCACAGAAAAGTGCGCCGTGGCCGCAAAACGCGAGGTGAGTCAAGGTGTGCCCCGGCACGTGCAGGCTCTCGAACGCAAGCCCCAAATCGCCCAACTCGAGACGTTCGGCATCGGCCAGGGAGCGCGTCAGAAACGGGATCCGGCCATCGGCCGGACCGATCACGGGTACCCGGGCGAGCGCCAGCAGCGCCGGAACGCCGGCGATGTGATCGGGGTGATGGTGAGTCAGCAAAATCGCGGCTAAGCTTGCGCCGCGGCGCTCGAGTTCGGCGATCACCGGTGCCGCATCGCCCGGGTCGACCACGACCACCTGTGAAGGAGCCCGGGGGGATTCGATGAGCCAGATATAATTGTCGGCGAGCGCGCGCACCGGCCGCACGCGAAGCTGCATGGATTGGTTGGACATTTTGCGGCATATTTAACCTGTAACATTAGAACTTCGCTAGTTTTTTCACCGAGGAGCCCGAGGTTGAAAGCAGCGCCTGAAGGGATCGACTCCAGCCTGGGATTGGGCGACTGGTTCGCCACCCCGCTGGGGACCCGCGTGCTGCGCGAGGAGCAGGCCCTGGCGCGCGCCACGCTCGATGATGTGTTCGGCTTCGAGCTGCTGCAGGTGGGCGCCTGGGGCCCCGCGCGGCACCTGCTCGAGGGCGCGCGCACGCAACACGCGAGCCTGGTGGCCGCCGAATGCAGCCCGGGCGCCACCCTGCGCGCACCGCTCACCTCGCTGCCCTTTGCCTCGGATGCCATCGACGCCATCGTGCTGCCCCATACCCTCGAGCTGGTCGAGGATCCCTACGCCGTGCTGCGCGAAGCCGAGCGCGTGCTGTGCGCCGAGGGCTGCTTGATGATCTATGGGTTCAACCCCTTCAGCGGCTGGGGCGCCGGGCGGCTGTTGGCGCGCCATGCGCGCCATCGCCTGTTCCCGCCGCAGTCGCGGCGCCTGCTGTCCGAGCGGCGCCTGCGCGATTGGGTGGCGCTGCTGGGATTCGACGTCGACAGCGTGCAAGGTTATCTCGGTGCGCTGCCGCTCGCCGGTTCGCTGTCCGCCGCGCCGCGGCCGCGGCGGCCGCTGTGGGCGGGGGCGTATCTGCTCAAGGCCCGCAAACGCCTGCCCACGCTCACGCTGCTGCGGCCGCGACTGCGAACGCGGCAGCGCGTGCGCGTGGGTGCCGCCGAGCCCACCACCAAAGTCGGTCCATGACGGAAGTCGACATCTACACCGACGGGGCCTGCCGCGGCAACCCGGGTCCGGGCGGCTGGGCCGCGCTCCTGATCGCCGGCGAGGTGCGCAAGGAGATCTTTGGGGCCGAGGCGGCCACCACCAACAACCGCATGGAGCTGATGGCCGCGATCGCCGGCCTGGGGGAGCTCAAGCGCCGCTGCAAAGTTCGCCTGCACACCGATTCCAAGTACGTGCTGCAGGGGATCACCGAGTGGCTGCCGGGCTGGAAGGCGCGCGGCTGGCGCACGGCGGCCCGCCAGCCGGTGAAGAACCAGGATCTGTGGGAGCGGCTCGACGCGGCCGCCGCGGCCCAGGAGGTGAGCTGGAAGTGGGTCAAGGGCCACGCGGGCGACGCCGGCAACGAGCATGTCGACAGCCTGGCGAACCTCGCCATCGATCGCCTGCTGGCAGGCAATTAGCCGATGCGCCAGATCGTTCTCGACACGGAGACCACCGGCCTCGAGGTCGAGCAGCAGCACCGCATCATCGAAATCGGCTGCGTCGAACTCATCAATCGGCGCCTGACCGGCCGGGTGTTCCACCGCTACCTGAATCCCGAGCGCGACATCGACGAAGGGGCGCAGCAGGTGCACGGACTGACCCGCGAGCGGTTGGCCCGGGAACCGCGATTCGCCGACATCGGCACGCAGTTCCTGGAATTCGTGCGCGACTCGGAACTGGTCATTCACAATGCGCCCTTCGACATCGGCTTCCTGAACGCGGAGCTCGCGCGGCTGCCCGACCCGCCGGCGGTTCAACTCCAGGATGTGTGCCGCGTGCTCGACACCCTGGCGCTCGCGCGGCAGATGCATCCCGGGCAGAGAAACAATCTCGACGCGCTGTGCAAGCGCTACACGATCGACAATTCGCATCGCGACTACCACGGCGCCCTGCTCGACGCGAGAATACTCGCGGACGTGTATCTCGCCATGACCGGCGGGCAGGCGGATCTGGTGCTCGGCGCCCAATCCGACGACTGGCGGGCGCGCGCCCGGGCGGCCCGGGCGGAGCCGGTGCGCGGCGCGGCGCGGCTGCGCATCCCGGTGGTGTGCGCCAGCGCCCTGGAGCTCACCGCGCACGAGCATGCGCTCGACCTGCTCGACCAGGCGAGCGGCGGCAAGACCGTGTGGCGCAGGGCATGAAACTGCTGGTCACCGGGGCGGCCGGCTTCATCGGATTTCACACCGCGCGCCGGCTGCTCGAACGCGGCGATGAGGTGCTGGGGATCGACAATCTGAATGCCTACTACGATCCGCAGCTCAAGGCCTCGCGCCTGGACATCCTGCAGCGTCAGCGGAACTTCCGCTTCGAACGCATGGAGCTGGCCGACCGCGACGCCGTCGCCGCATTGTTCGCCCGCGAGCGGTTCAGCCGCGTGGTGCACCTGGCGGCGCAGGCCGGGGTGCGCTACTCCACGGTCAATCCGCATATCTATGTGCAAAGCAACATCTGCGGCTTTCTGCACGTCATCGAAGGGTGCCGGCAGCAGGGCGTCGAGCATCTGGTGTATGCCTCCACCAGCTCGGTGTACGGCGCCAACACCCACATGCCCTTCTCGGAGAACCAGAACACCGACCATCCGCTGACCCTATATGCCGCCACCAAGAAGGCCAACGAGCTGATGGCCCACAGTTATGCCTCGCTGTACGGCTTGCCCGCCACGGGGCTGCGCTTCTTCACCGTCTACGGGCCCTGGGGCCGGCCGGACATGGCGCTGTTCCTGTTCACGAAGAACATCCTGGCGGGCCGGCCGATCGACGTGTTCAACCACGGACATCATCAGCGGGATTTCACGTACATCGATGACATCGCGCTCGGCGTGGTGGGGGCGGTGGATCACGTGGCCATGCCGGATCCGGACTGGAATTCCGATGCCCCCAATCCGAGTACCAGCCGTGCGCCGTATCGGATCTACAACATCGGCAATCAGCACCCGGTTCAGCTGCTGCGCTACATCGAGGTGCTGGAGGCGTGTCTCGGCCGGGAGGCGAAGAAGAATTTCCTGCCCATGCAACTGGGGGACATACCCGACACCTGGGCGGACGTCGAGGCCCTGGTGCGCGAGGTGGGCTACCGTCCCCGTACCGAACTCGAAGTCGGTGTGAAGAAATTCGTCGAATGGTATCGTGAGTATTATGGCGAGTGAACCGAATTCCAGCCTGCCGGCCTGGCGCGCGCTGACCGAGCACGCCGCCAGCGCCGGGCAGCTGCATTTGCGCGAGCTGTTCGCACGCGATGGGCAGCGCGCCGCGAATTTCAGGGTGGAGCACGGACACTGGCTGCTGGATCTGTCGCGCCAGCGGATCACCGCGCAGACGCTCGCGCTGCTGTTCGACCTGGCGCGCGCCGCCGATCTGCCGGCGCGCATCGCGGCGATGTTCCGCGGCGATGCGATCAACAGCACCGAAGGCCGGGCGGTGCTGCACACGGCGCTTCGCTCGAGCTTCGCCGGGCCGCCCGACGTCCAGGCCGAGGTGCGCGAATCGCGCCGCAGGCTCACGGAATTCGCGGCGGCGGTGCGCCGCGGCGAGCTCTCGGGCAGCACCGGGCGGCGGTTCACGCAGGTGGTGAACATCGGCATCGGCGGCTCGGATCTCGGGCCGCTTTTGGTGTGCGAGTCGCTGCGGCACGAATGGAGCGGCGGCATCACGCCGCACTTCGTCTCCAATGTCGATCGAACCCAGCTCGAGGATCTGATCCGCAGCGTCGATCCGGCCGAAACCCTGATCATCGTGTGCTCGAAGACCTTCACCACCCTGGAAACCCAGGCCAATGCCCACGCGGCACGCGACTGGATCGTGGGTGCGCTCGGCGAGGAGGCCGTGGCGGCGCATTTCGTCGCGGTCTCGACCAACGCTGCGGCCATGGATGCCTTCGGTATTGCTCCGCAGCGCCGCTTCACCCTGTGGGACTGGGTGGGCGGGCGCTATTCGGTGTGGTCGGCGATCGGCCTGGTGGCGGAACTGGTGATCGGCAGCGAGAAGTTCGAGCAGTTCCTGGCGGGCGCCAGCGAATTCGACCGGCATTTCATCGAGGCACCCTATGAGCGCAATTTGCCGGTGCTGATGGGCGTCATCGGCGTGTGGAACCGCAGTTTTTTGAACCTGCCGACGCTCGCGGTGCTGCCCTATGATCAGCGCCTCGCGCGGCTCGCGGCCTACCTGCAGCAGCTCGAGATGGAGAGCAACGGCAAGTCGGTCACCCTCGACGGCCTGGCCGTGGGCGCGGCCACGGCGCCCGTGATGTGGGGCGAACCGGGCTCCAATGGACAACACTCGTTTTTTCAAATGCTGCATCAGGGTACGCCCTCGGCCGCGCTCGATTTCATCGCCCCGTTGCGCGGCTCGTGGGGCGGCACCCTGGGGCAGGATCTCGCGCTGCGGAACTGCTTCGCGCAAACCCAGGCGCTCGCGTTCGGCCTCGGCCTGGACGAGGTGAAGGCCGAGATGGCCAAGGCGGGCACGAGCTCCGCGGACATCGCGCGCCTCGCGCCGCATCGCGTCTACGAGGGTAACCGGCCGAATTCACTGCTGCTGTATCCGAAGACCACGGCGCGCACGCTCGGCAACCTGCTGGCGCTGTACGAACACAGCGTGTTCGTGCAGGGCACGCTGTGGGGTATCAACTCATTCGATCAATTCGGCGTCGAACTCGGCAAGAAGCTCGCGAGCGGCATCTCCATGACGGGCGACAAACCCACCGCGGGGCCGGGCGCGCAGGGGCTGGCGGCGCTCATCGCCTACGTCGCCAGGAACCGTTAGCCCGCGCTTGAACCGGTGAGCTCCCAGACGACGGAACTGCGCCGGCTCCTGGCGGCTCTGGAGCGCCGTGCGCGTGCGCGCGGGCTCTCGGACGCGCAGTGGGAGGCGCGCGCCCGGCTGGCCGCCAAAACCCTGATGCGGCTGCGGGCCGGAACCCGCGGCGATTTCAGCACGCTCTATGCCCTGGCGCGGGCGGTGGGGGCGCGCATCGTCGCTCTCCCCGAGGCGCCGGCCACGACCGCTGACGGACTGTATCCGGCCTCGCCCGATCGCGACTGGCAGACTCGTCTGCTCGATCTGTGCGCCAGCGGCGATCTGGACATGGATCGCTGGCGATTGCTCGGGCCCGCCTTTTTCATGGCGGGCGTGGCCGTCATGCTGGCGAGCGCCCCGGGTTTCGATCGCCGCGCGCTCCTGAAGCTCGCCGAGCAATTGCATGCCGGCAGCACCCAGGTCGGGGTGTTCACGCGCTGGCTCGAGCGCAGTCCCATCCGGCCCTCGATTTTCCTGCCGCTGCTGGGGGCTTGAGGTGAGCACCGGGAATGCGAGTCCTGGCTATCTCGAGGCGTTCGGCCGGCTGGCGGCGCGGATTGCAGCCTCGTTGACGCCGCTGCCGAGGCGCGCACCTCCGGTGCGCATGACCATCGCCGGCGGTGCGGCCCTGCATTTTCATACGGGCGAGGGCGCGCCCTGCGGCATCGATGCGGCCTTCTCGCGGCCGGTGGTGCTGCCGGCGCGGCTCGAGGATGCCTACGGCGATAAGGACGGCAGCGCGCGCCTCCTGTACCTCGACCGCGCGTACAACGGCACGCTCGCGCCCATGCACCCGCAGGCGCGCGAGGACTCGCGCGTGATCGCCTTGGAGGGCGTCGATGCCCGCGTGCTCGAGGTGCGCGTGCTGGCGCCGATCGATCTGGCCGTGAGCAAGCTCGGAAGGTTCTCGGCGCAGGATCGCGCCGACATCGCGCTGCTCGCGCGACATCGATTGATCAGCGCGGCGGCGTTGCGCCGGCGTCTGGTTCAGGCACTGCAAGGCTATGTCGGCAGCGTCGCTGCCGTGCGTGCCCGCATCGAGCCGGCCTGCCGCATCGCCGGCGGCGCGCGGCGACGCTGAGCCACGATCGGGGGCCGTTAGAAGCGGCGCGATATATACAGCGACAGGGTCTCGATCTTGTAAAACGTGTCGGGCCGCGAGCCTTGGATGTCGCTCGCCAGCACATGGTCGCGCGCCACATTCTGTGCGTATTTGTAATCCAGGTTCAGGTCCCATCGGCCCCATCGGGGCAGCACATTGCGCCATTGGACACCGGCGCCCGCAAATTCCGAATACGCCGGTGTGGCCACATTGTAGCGGGCCACGCCCGCGAACAGGCTGAGCGCCACCGGGCCGTTGAAGCGATAGCGCCAATCGAGGGGCCGCACGCCGATGAGCGAGTGGCCCGCCACCTCGTCGACCTCCACGCGCACACCGAGGTCAGCCTGGTCGGTGACGGCGCGCCGGGCGCCCAAGCCGAAGTGCGGATCGATGGCCCACGGTGTGATGATGACGGGGACGAGCTTTTCCGGACTGATACGCACCTGGTTGGCGTTCAGGCCGGCATCCACGAAGGTCTCGGCGCCGTGCGCGTCGTGCGTCGTGGCGCCCTCGTCACCGGAATCGCCGTCCGGCGAGCCCTCATCGCGGGTGCGCGAGTCGCCGCCGTAGCGCACGAATCCCGCGATGCGCGAGAAGGATTTTCCATCGACGTCGCGTCCGGCCATCACTTCGCCGCCCAGCGTCAAATCCTTCCACGGCCGCGAGTAGCGCAGCGTGAAATCGTAATAATGGTGGTAGGGATAGGCCGGGTTCTGCGGCAGGTAGACGCGCGAATCGCCGCCGAAATAGGTCTGATTGGCCAGCGTGCGCACCCGCTCCTCCAGGTAGCCGCCGAAGTCGGGCACCCAGCCGACGCGCAGCATCTGGCTGCGGGCGCCGACCCCGTCCCCGAAGTTGCGCTGATCGGCGCCCCAGTTGCCGAGCACCAGCCCGTCGTTGGTCATCCCGTCCAGATAGATATTGTGGACGTACCAGATGTTCTGCCACTCGGAGATCTCGTAGGTTGCGTCGAAATACGGACCCAGGTGCGGAAAATCGATGCCGACGGACAGCGCCGCGTTGCCGAGCAGGTAGCTGCCGCCGTCGGAATTATCCTCGCCGGCATATTGCGCGTAGACGGCGAAGGGCGTCTTGCCCGGAAAAATGAAGCGGCTGACGTAGGAGGCCTGTTGATTTCCCTGCGACTGGTTGAGACCACTTGGCTTGAAGAAATCGGTCAGCAGGAAATGTGTCGAAGTCGGCATGCCCAAGCCGCCGCCGTATTGTAGCAGGCGATTCACCCCGAGCGACCAGCCCGGGAAGGGTTCGATGGACAGCTGCGCGCCGAACAGACGCGGACTGCCGCTGCTCTCGACCCCATCGTACAAAATATGGTCCGACCGGGACATCCGCGCCAGGAAGAACTCGTACTGGAATCCGAGCCGCGTGATGGGCTCATAGTTGGAAAGCGTCACCGACGGCATGGTCGGCGCCTCGGTGGACAGCAGCGTGCTGCTGTCGGTCATGGGGGACAGCCAGTGATCGCGATAGCCGACGTCGAGCTGTGCCCAGCTGAAGCCCAGGCTCAGCATCGAGCCGGTGGCCTGGGTGCGGCCCGAATAGGCGATCGCGCCGGCGCTCGCCAGAAAATAATCATTCGGCTGGATGTAGGCCTGTCCGGACAATTCCCAATCGCTGCGCGAAGTGAGGCCGTAGTCGTTGGGCAGCACGGTGTCGGCGCCTTTGGACTTCGACGCCGTGGCACTGGCATGGGTCACCGCATAGTCGCGCGAGTAGCGCTCGAGATAGCGTCGCACCCTTTCGCACAGCGGCTTGTCGATTTCGCAGGCCTGCGGCAGCGCATCTTCGACCAATTCCACCGCAAACGGCCGCTTGAGAATGGGTTCATCGGCCAGGATGAGCACCCGCTCGATTTGCCGCTCCATCTCCGGCTCGAGGTTGAGAGGCAGGTAATTGCTCACGCCACCGGCCCGTGCGAGAAGGGGGGCGGCCGCGAATGCGCACAGGAGGAGACCCTTCGAGAAATAGGCACGGAGCATCGTTGCTTTCATCATCGAAGTATGTCGGGTGTGCTTCCAACCCACAATACCTGCAGCCGCTCGCCTATAATGACCGGTCAGCAGCGACCTGGACGAATTCGTGTCAATACATCGCAAGGGCATCATTCTGGCGGGGGGCAGCGGCACGCGTCTGCACCCGATCACCTTGTCCTTGAGCAAGCAACTGCTGCCGGTATACGACAAGCCGATGATCTACTATCCGCTCGCCGCGCTGATGTCGGCCGGAATTCGCGAATTTTTGCTCATATCAACGCCGCGCGACACGGCCGCCTTTCGCGATCTGCTGGGGTCGGGTGCACAATGGGGCGTCAGTTTCGAGTTCGCCGTGCAACCCGAACCGAACGGCATCGCGCAGGCGCTGATCATCGCCGAGCCCTTTCTGGCCGGCGCAACCTCGGCGTTGATTCTCGGCGACAACATTTTCTACGGCGCGAATCTGCCGGAACTCCTGCAAGCGGCCTCGGCGCGCACCGCCGGCGCCACCGTGTTCGGCTACTACGTGCAGGATCCCGAACGCTACGGGGTGGTGCAATTCAGCGACGACGGCACGGTGGTCGAGCTGCTCGAGAAGCCGGTCAAGCCGCCGTCGAATTACGCCGTGACGGGCGTTTATTTTTACGACGATCGCGCGCCGGCATTCGCGCGCGCCATCAAGCCCTCGGCGCGCGGCGAGCTGGAGATCACCGATCTGAACCGTGCCTATCTCAAGGACGGCAGTTTGACGGTGGAGCGATTGGGCCGCGGCACCGCCTGGCTCGATACGGGTACGCATAATTCCCTGCTGGACGCCGGGGTCTTCGTGCGCATCATCGAGGAGCGCCAGGGCTTGAAGATCGCCTGCGTCGAGGAGATCGCCTACCGCATGGGCTTCATCGATACGGTCCAGCTCGAGCGGCTGGCCGCGCCGCTGCGCAAGAGCGGTTATGGCGAGTACCTGCTGCGAATCTTGCGCGATCATCGCCACCCATGAAGTTCCACACCACCCCCATCGCCGACGTGGTGTTGATCGAGCCGCAGGTGTTCGGTGACGAGCGCGGATTTTTCATGGAGACGTGGCAGGCCGAGAAATTCAAGGCCGCCGGCGTGGACGCACAATTCGTGCAGGACAATCAAAGCCGCTCGACGCAATGGACGCTGCGGGGCATGCATTTGCAGGTCGAGCACACCCAGGGAAAACTGGTGCGGGTCACAGCCGGTACGGTATTCGACGTGGTGGTGGACCTGCGCCGCAGTTCGCCGAGCTTCGGGCGGTGGTGGGGAACGGATTTATCCGATCAAAATCGGCACATGCTGTGGGTGCCTCCCGGCTTGGCGCATGGCATCCTGATCGTCTCGCCCTCGGCCGATTTCGTGTACAAGTGCACGGATATCTACAGTCCGGTGCACGAGCGAACGCTGGCCTGGAACGATGCGACGGTCGGCATCCAATGGCCGTTGCCGCCTGGAGTTTCTCCTAATCTCTCGTCCAAGGACGCCACGGGGCGCAGCTTCGCCGCTATCGAGAAGTTCTCTTGAACGTCTTGGTGCTGGGCGCCAATGGACAGGTGGGAAGCGCGGTGTTGCGGGCCGGACCAGCATCCCATACCGCCATCGCCAAAACGCGCGGCGAACTCGACATCACCGATGAGAATGCAGTGACGCAACTTCTGTCGGAGCAGCAGGCGGATTGGATTGTGAATGCGGCGGCCTATACGGCCGTCGATCGGGCCGAGGACGAGACCGCGCAGGCACGGGCGATCAACGACACGGCGGTGGGGGTTCTGGCGCGGGCCGCGGCGCGCGCGGGCAGCCGGCTGCTGCATTTATCCACGGATTTCGTGTTCGATGGACAATCAACGCGTGCCTATCAGCCCCAGGATCAGACCCATCCTCTGAATGTGTACGGTGCCACCAAATTGGCCGGCGAGCGCCGGGCACTGGAGGCGGGCGATGTGGTGGTGCTGCGCACCGCCTGGGTGTACGCCGCGGCGGGACGCAATTTCGTGCTCACGATGCTGCGCCTCATGCGCGAGCGAGAGGAGGTCAGGGTGGTCGCCGATCAAATCGGTTCGCCGACCTGGGCGGGGGGCATCGCGCCGGCGATCTGGGAACTCATCGCGGTCGGTGCACCCACCGGCCTCTATCATTGGACGGATCTGGGCGTCGCGAGTTGGTATGATTTTGCCGTCGCGGTGCAGGACGAGGCGATTACGCGTGGATTGCTGACGCGCGCGGTGCCGGTGGTCCCGATAACCAGCGGCGAGTATCCGACGCGCGCTCGGCGCCCCGCCTTCAGCGTGCTCGACAGCGCAGCGACGCGCCGGCTCGTCAAGGCGCCGTCGCGCCATTGGCGGCAAAACCTGAGGCTGATGCTGGATGAACTACGAACCGCGTAATCTCCTGGTCACCGGCGGCGCCGGCTTCATCGGCGCCAACTTCGTGCGCCACTGGCTTAGGAAGCGCGGGGACTGCCGGGTCATCGTGTTCGATGCCCTCACCTACGCCGGCAACCTGGATAACCTGTCCGGGCTGGAGCGCGATCCGCGATTTCTATTCGTGAAGGGGGATATCTGCGACGAAGCAGCGGTGCACGGCCTTTTGGAAGCGCAACGCATCGACACGCTGGTGCATTTCGCAGCCGAATCGCACGTGGATCGATCGATATTGGGGCCCGATGATTTCATCCGCACGAACGTGGTGGGCACGCATGCATTGCTGAAGGCTGCGAAGTCGGCATGGATCGATCGCAAGCTGGTGCCGGCGCACCGCTTTCATCATGTGTCCACCGACGAGGTGTTCGGCTCGCTGCGGCCTGAGGATCCGGCTTTCCATGAGTCGACCCCCTATGCGCCCAACTCGCCGTACTCGGCCACCAAGGCCGCCTCGGATCACCTGGTGCGCGCCTATCGCGAGACCTACGGTCTCGATACCACCGTGACCAATTGCTCGAACAATTACGGACCCTACCAGTTTCCAGAAAAACTCATTCCGCTCATCATCATCAATATCCTGTCGGGCAAGCCGCTGCCGGTGTACGGGGACGGCCGCCAGGTGCGTGACTGGCTGCATGTCGAGGATCATTGCCGGGGCATCGAACTGGCTCTGCTTTGCGGACAAGCGGGGGAGGTTTACAACTTCGGCGGCAACAGCGAGACCACCAACATCGAGATCGTTAGAACGCTGTGTACGCTTGCCGATGAACGCATGGCCGAGCGCTCCGATCTGTGGGCGCTGTATCCGGCAGCCCCGGGGGCTCAGGGTAAACGTGCGCTGGATTTGATCACACATGTTCGCGACCGCCCCGGCCACGATCGGCGCTACGCCATCAATTTCGCCAAGGCGCAACGCGATCTCGGATATTCGCCCGCGCGAAATCTCGAGCAGGGGTTACGTTCCACGCTCGATTGGTATCTGACCCAGACGAGTTGGTGGCAGTCGCTATTGGGAAGAGACTATGCCGCGTGGATGCAAAAGAATTACAGCCGCCCGGGATGACCGTGACCCCGTGAATAGCGGTTGATCTCGGCTCGCCGTGTCTTTAGGCTATGATGCCTTTTTGGGCAAGGGGCGAAGGGAACGGTCAAACGCATGAATGTGCGGCGAACAATCTCGTTGGCATCGGTGGCGCAACCAATCCACTCCCGGTCGCGACATGCGCGCTAATTCACTCGGCGTCCTGCTCGGATTGTTGCTGGTGGGCGTTGCCGTTGCCCAGACACCTACCGCCGATCAAATAGATGCCTTCAAGAATCTGCCGAAGGACCAGCAGGACACGATCTTGCAGGGCACCCAGGGCAATGGCGGCGGCACCGGTAAGAAAAGCGATACGAAGCTCAAAACGCCGGACACCGTGCAGCCGGGCAGCGGAGAGTCGAACACGCCGTACGACAAGTTCGGCAATCCGATCCGCGAGAAAACACGCGACGGGCGCCTGCTGCGCCTGCCGGACGAGGATCCGGAGCTGCGCGCCGACGATACCATTTTGATCGAGCTGCGGCCGATCGATGAGCCCAATTCGGCTGCCGGCGAGGGCCTCCCCAACGGCGTGCTCGGCCCCAACGGCGCCAACAACAACCTCAACGGAATCAACAACGGCTTGGGCAACGGCAACGGCAACGGCAATGGCAACGGCAACGCCAACGGAAGACGCAGCAACGGCACCTCCGGCGATGAGAGCCCGTATACCTTCGGCGACCGCGAATCCAGCCGTGATCGATTCGAGGACGACCCAAAATCCGAGGAACATAAGAAAAAGGTCGAAGAGCTGCGACAGCGGGTTCTTCGCAATAACCCATACAAATTGAATCGATATGGCGCGCTCGAAGTGCCCGGACTGCCCGCGATACCCATGGCCGGATTGACCGCGGAAGAGGCGACCGTGCGCCTCGCAGCTGATCCCGACATGCACGACTTCAGGGTCAAGATCACGCTACTGCGTCTGCAGCAATTTGGCTTCGAGTCGTTGAAGCCTTTCGGCTACGATCTGTTTCAAGGTGTGCCCAGCACATTCGCGCCGGTGTCGGACATTCAGGTGCCCCCTGACTACGTCGTCGGTCCGGGCGACACCATCAACGTTCAACTGTACGGGGGCGAATCCGCCAACTACTCGCTCACTGTCGGACGCGACGGACGCGTAAATTTTCCAAAGCTCGGACCCATCATGGTCAGCGGCATGTCTTACGATGCCGCGCGCGCCACGATAGAGCACCGGGTGGGCCAGCAACTTATCGGAACGCGCGTCAGCGTCACCATGGGGGAGCTGCGGTCGATTCGCGTGTTCGTGCTCGGCGAAGCCGAAAAACCCGGCTCCTATACCGTCAGCGGCCTGTCGACCATGACGAATGCGCTGTTCGTCAGCGGCGGCGTGAAGAAAATCGGCTCGCTGCGTAACATCCAGCTGAAGCGCAATGGGCAGTTGATCACCGTGCTCGATCTGTACGAACTGCTGCTGCACGGCAATACGAGCGGCGACCGGCAGTTGATGCCGGGCGACGTCATATTCATTCCACCCATCGGTGCTACGGTATCGGTAGACGGCGCGGTTCGCCGGCCGGCTGTGTATGAGCTCAAAAGCGAAAAAGACGTGGCGCAGGCCATCGAAATTGCCGGCGGCCTGATGCCCGATGCCGATGAAAAACGCGTTCAGCTCGAGCGGATTTTTCCGTCCAGCCTGCGCGAGATGCGTGACATCGACCTGTCTTCCGAACCCGGCCGCACCGCTGCATTGGTGAATGGCGACAAATTACGGGTGCCTGCCATCCGGCCAACACTGGAAAATTCAGTCACACTGTCGGGCTTCGTGTTTAGACCGGGCGCATTCGAATATCGCGCGGGATTGCGCTTGTCGGACATTCTTACCAGTTTCGATGAACTGCGCCCAAACGCCGACCGCCATTACATCATGATCCGCCGGGAAGTTCCGCCGGAACAAAAGGTCGCCGTGGTGTCGGCCGACCTCGAACGCGCCCTCAAGGCGCGCGGCTCGCCGGCTGACCCGGAGTTGCGCCCGCGGGATCAGATCTTCGTATTCGATCTTTCGGCGAGCCGGGAGCGCATCGTGTCGCCCGTGGTCAAGGATCTGGAACTGCAAGGAGCGCCCGACGAACCCGCGGAGGTCGTGAGCGTCGACGGTCGCGTCAAAGCGCCCGGGCGCTATCCGCTGGAGCCCGGCATGCGGGTCAGCGACCTGATCCGCGCCGGCGGCAGCATGGAGGACGCAGCCTATGGCAGCGAAGCCGAACTCACGCGCTACGAGGTGTTCGACGGCAAGTCCCGATTGACGGAGCTGGTCAAGATCAACCTCGCGGCAATTCGTCGCGGTGATGCGGCGGCCGACATTCGACTGAAGCCCTACGACGTGCTGATCATTCAAACGACTCCGCAATGGGATGAGCCCGGCAACATCGAGCTAGCGGGAGAAGTGCGCTTTCCGGGCAAGTATCCGATCCACCGGGGCGAGACCCTGCATTCCGTGTTACAGCGGGCCGGCGGCTTCACGGACATAGCCTTCGGTGAGGGCGCGGTATTCATCCGAGAGGAGCTGAAACGGCGGGAAAAGGAGCAATTGGAATTGCTGACCAATCGATTCCAGAGCGACTTGACTTCGCTGTCGCTGCAGGCGCTCGCGAACACCTCGGGGACCGCCAATGGATCGGCTAACGCCACACAAGGAATCGTGGTGGGTCAGCAATTATTGGAGCAGCTGCGAAATACCAAGCCCGTGGGGCGGCTGGTCATTGACATCGATCGCGTACTGAGGGGTCCCTCGGGTGTTCCCGGCGATGTGGTATTGCGAGACGGTGACAAGCTGTTTATACCCAAGAAAACCCAGGAGATCACCATCCTCGGGGAAGTGCAGAGCCCGACCTCGCACATATACATTCAAGGCCTTTCCCGCGACGACTACATCGCGCGAAGCGGCGGGATCACGCAAAAAGCGGACAAGAAGCGGATTTACGTGGTGCGAGCGAACGGCGATGTAATTTCCGGCGAACGAACCGGGTGGTTCAGGCGTTCGCAGTCGACCGATATGCGGCCTGGCGACACGATAGTAGTGCCGCTGGATGCGGAGAGGATAAGAGCATTGCCGCTTTGGACGGCCGTTACAACGATCATCTACAACATTGCCATTGCAGTGCTGGCGCTCAGGAATCTGTAGATGCTTGGTATTACCTGGATAGGGATTCTCCGCGAGTGACTAGCCCGCATCCGGAATCAGAAGATGACGCTGCGGATTTGCGCGTTCTTGTCGCCCGAATTATCGCTGGGCGCTGGTGGATTATTCTAAGTGTACTGGTAATTTCCGCAGCGTTTACGACGGCGGCGTTCGTCATTACACCAATCTATCGTGCGTCCACGATCCTGATTCCAGCGAAATTCGATCATGATGCCGGGTCCGGCGGGTCTTCTCTGGGCGGCATCGGGGGCGTGGCGTCGCTGGTAGGCATCAACCTGGGCGGCGGCGATTCATTTACTGAAGAGGCAATTGCCGTACTACGGTCGCGCGAATTTACAGATAAATTCATCAATGATCTAAACCTGATGCCGGTGCTCTATTCCAAGCAATGGGATACCGCGTCGGGCAAGTGGAAGGTTGATGAAAAGAATCGACCGACTCCAGCGCGCGCATTTGCGTACTTCGACAGAAAAATTCGCTTCATCGACCAGGAGAAGAAGACTAGCCTAATGACCTTGAGCGTAGATTGGCGAGAGCGGACGGTCGCTGCGCGGTGGGCGAATGAACTTGTCGACAGGCTGAATGCCGAGATGCGGAAGCGCGAAATCGCCCGTGCGGATTCGGCTGTTGGGTACCTCGAGAAGGAATTTGACTCAACAACCGCTGTGGCCACCCGTGCTGCGATCAGCCGGTTGATTGAGGCGCAGGTGAAGCAACGAATGTTGGCGACGGTGACGCCGGAATTTGCCTTTCGGGTGATAGATCCCGCGGTGCCGCCGGACATAGATGATCGGTACTATCCGAACAGAATAGCGCTTATTTTTGCAGGCCCCATTCTCGGGCTACTGTTCGGCGTGGTATGCGTCCTGGGTTACGGATCCCTCGCCGGCACCGGGTCTCGCCAGATCGCGGCATGACGATTGCTGAATTTCGTAAATGATCAGATTCCTAAAGCAAATCGTCAAGCGCTTGCTCGCAAGTTTTGGCCTGATCATCTTCAAGCGCAGCACCGGAATCTATATCGGCGAAAACGAAATACCGAGTCTGGCGCTGCGTTTGTGCGGCGTTGCGCAACCGGTGATTATTGATGGCGGAGCGCATGAAGGCGCTTTCGTCGATGCCGTGCGCGCCTTATGCCCGGCTGCGCAATTTCTGTGCTTTGAACCGGACCCGTCATTGGCAAACCGGCTGAGGTATAAGTATTCCGGTGATCCCGGCGTGCAAATAGTCCAGTCGGCGTTGGGTTCGGCCTGTGGTAGCGCAACATTTAACATCAATCAAAGCCGCGCGTGCAATTCGCTGGCTGCATCGGGCAGCGGTACGACTGGAACATTGGGAACGCTGATGACGACCTTAGATCGCATCGAAGTCGAGGTTACAACTTTGGACGATGCGATGCGCATGGCCAAAATACCCGCGTGTAATATCATCAAGCTGGATCTTCAAGGACATGACCTTCCGGCCTTGCAGGGCGGCGTCGGCGCGCTAGGGCTGGCAAATGTTGTCATCGTGGAGGTTTGGTACGCACCCGTGTACACGAATACCGTCACTTACCTGGAGATTTTCGATTTCCTTCGGAATAGAGGATTTTCGATTTACGCGCTCGCCGGGTTGCACTACAGTACCGCCGACCGACTTTTATGGAGTGATGCGGTGTTTTTACGATCAGACTCACCGCTCTTTAAAGAACCCGTAACCATAAATTAAGATAGGCCTCAGAGTCGTAAACATGCTTTCCACAGCCCGTTGATGAAATGAAAGCAGTCATTCTTGCGGGCGGACTCGGAACCAGAATTTCCGAAGAAACGCACCTCAGGCCAAAACCGATGATTGAGGTCGGCGGCAAACCACTGCTATGGCACATCATGAAACAATACTCCGCACACGGAGTCGATGATTTTGTGATCTGCTGCGGTTACAAGGGATATCTGATCAAGGAATATTTCGCCAATTATTTCCTGCATATGTCCGATGTCACCATAGACATGGCCAACAACAAGATGAAAGTGCACCATCATAAGGCCGAACCCTGGAAGGTGACGTTGGTGGACACCGGCGATGAGACGTTGACAGGCGGTCGCCTGAAACGGGTGGCCTCGTATGTCAAGGATGATTCGATGTTCTGCTTCACCTATGGCGATGGCCTGTCGAATGTCGATATATCGGCGCTGCTGGCCTTTCACCGCAGCCATGGTCGATGGGCTACCGTCACTGCCGTGCAGCCGCCCGGTCGTTATGGTGCTCTACAGCTGAATGGCGCCGAGGTAACCGGATTCACTGAAAAACCGCGCGGGGATGGTGGCCTGATCAACGGGGGTTTTTTCGTGCTGTCCCCAAAGTGCCTGGAGCTGATAGGCGGCGATTTGACAAGCTGGGAAGTGGAGCCGCTTGCCTCGTTGGTGCTAAAACGACAATTGATGTCTTTCGAGCACAAGGGATTTTGGCAGCCGATGGACACGCTGCGGGACAAGAACCACCTGGAGTCGCTGTGGAGTTCCGGACAAGCGCCGTGGAAAATCTGGTGAGGGGGACTGGCGGGCCGGCGCAACTGTATACGGCCCGGAACCTGCCCATCTTTCAAAACCGAATGTTCCAGTCTTCTCAAGAGGCTAGAGGCTGCGTCCGGGGCGACGTCAACCTGATCATGGATCAAGATACCGGACTCATATTCAACCATACGTTCCAGCCGGAGTTGATGACTTACGACGTCAATTATCAAAACGAGCAGGCGGTCAGCGCGGTATTTCGGGAGCATCTGAATGACATTTGCGCCATCATGGGCAGACATTTCCGGAGCAATTCGCTGATCGAAGTGGGCTGCGGCAAAGGGCACTTTCTGGAGCAAATGCAGTCGCGAGGTTTCCGGATAACCGGTCTTGATCCTTCGTACGAAGGATCCAATCCGTCGATCATGAGAGAGTACTTTGCGCCCGGGGTGGGATTGCGTGCCGATGGCATCATTCTGCGGCATGTTCTCGAACACATTCAAGATCCGGTCGGCTTCCTTTCGAGAATCCGCGACACAAATGGGGGTAGCGGGAAAGTCTACATCGAGGTGCCGTGCTTCGATTGGATCTGTGAGCACCGGGCGTGGTTCGACATCTTCTACGAACATGTGAATTACTTCAGATTGTCTGATTTCTACCGCATGTTTGAAGTAATAAGCGAGGCTGGGCACGTCTTTAACGGTCAATACCTGTACGTAATAGCCGATCTGGCCAGCATCCGCGCGCCACGTCGGTCAGCATGCGACGACTTCCGGTTTCCGGACGATTTTCTGGCGACTGTGGCCAATCACGCTCGTAGACTCATGAGTGGCAATGTCATGCCTTCAGCCGTGTGGGGGGGTGCCTCGAAGGGCGTTATATTCACGCTCTTCATGGAGCAAGCGGGCGCGGCGGTGGACATGGTGGTCGATGCAAACCCGGCAAAACACGGAAAATTTCTTCCAGGAACCGGATTGCAAGTTCGTTCGCCCGCGGAGGCGATGGAGATGCTGCCTGACGGCGCAAATATCATCGTGATGAATGGCAACTATTTTGGGGAAATCAAATGCGCGACCCGCGATCGATTCAATTACTTCACGGTGGACAATGACTGCGTTTGAAAAGGAGATAGAAGAGCGGATAATTGCCAACGAGAAAGACGGCGACCTTCGCGCCAAGGCTTCGGCATTTGTGAGCGCTTCGATCGGGTCGCGATACTCCTACAATTTTTCCTGGTTGGGCAGGCCCATAATTCAATATCCACAGGATATTGTCGCGATGCAGGAATTGCTCTGGAAAGTCCAGCCGGATCTCATCGTGGAAACCGGCATCGCGCACGGGGGGTCACTTATATTTTCGGCATCGATGTTGGAACTGAATGCAATCTGCGGGGGTCCGGCGGATGCACAGGTTGTGGGAGTGGACATCGACATTCGATCACACAATCGGGCCGCCATCGAGGCACATCCTCTGGCGAAACGAATCAGGATGATCCAGGGCTCCAGTGTTGCCCCGGAGATCGTGGAGAAAGTTCGGGCGTACACAGTGGGGAAAGAGCGTGTCCTTGTGTGCCTGGACAGCAATCACACACATGAACACGTACTTGCGGAACTGCAGCATTACGCGGGGCTGACGACCATTGAGAGTTACTGTGTGGTGTTTGACACGATCGTTGATCAATTGCCGGCCGAAATGTTCGATGACCGGCCCTGGGGTCCGGGAAATAATCCGCGCACTGCGGTAAGGGAGTTTCTGAAGGATCACCCGGAATTTTTGGTGGACGAGAGGATCGATCACAAATTGCAGATCAGCGTGGCACCTGGTGGATATCTGAAACGGATCCGATGATTCTTGGGGCTTGGTTCGATCCCATGTCGCGAGTGATCGCTTGAGCCTCGCTTGAGCCTAAAAAAAAATGTAGCGGCAAATTACCTTGGGCAGGGTTGCAAGGCCGTGATGGGAGTGGCCTTCGTGCCCCTTTACATCAAGTATCTGGGAGTCGAGGCATACGGGTTGATCGGCATATTCGCAATTTTGCAAAGTATGCTGGCGCTGTTGGATATGGGGATGAAGCCAACACTGAGCCGGGAGATGGCCAGGTTTAGCGCAGGCGCCTACGATTCGCAGTCGATACGGAATCTGCTCAGGAGTGTGGAAATCATCGTATTGGCAGTAGCGATTGCCATTGCGCTCGGAGTATGGTGCGCGTCGCATTGGCTGGCGACCGATTGGGTTAAAAGCAGCCTACCAGTGCATGAGATCCAAAGGTCTTTCACAATAATGGGTGTGGTGGCTGCATTCCGCTTCGTTGAATCGATATACGTGAGCTGTCTTGTGGGATTACAGCTTCAGGTTATCGAAAGTCTCGTGGGTTCGAGCATTGCCGTGGCGCGTGGCCTTGGTGCAGTGGGGGTTCTTGCCTGGGTTTCACCCACATTAGAAGGTTTCTTTGCGTGGCAGGGTCTGATCTCCTTTTTAACGGTGCCCCTGCTCGCAATCATCACTTACAGATTCCTGCCGGCAGCGCCTCGACCGGGGAGGTTTACGAGCCTCGCCTTCAGGGGAACCTGGCGTTTCGCCGCGGGAGTGTCCGCGATTACGCTCCTTGCGCTACTACTGACGCAGATCGACAAGGTGTTGCTGTCCCGATTGCTTCCGCTGAAAGTCTTCGCGTATTACACCTTGGCTGGCGCATTAACCGGGGCACTTTACATGCTGAGTGCCCCCATATGTGCCGCGTATTTTCCGAAGTTTACCCAACTCGCAACTACGTGTGAGTCGTCGGCGTTGGCACGGGCATATCATCAGGCGGCGCAATTAGCCACCGTGGTCATGGGCGTCGCAGCCGTGATTCTCATCGTATTTTCAGATAATGTGCTTTTTTTGTGGACAGAGAATGCAAACTTGACGCAGCAGGTCTATCCGCTGCTGCAGGTGTTGACGCTGGGAACCCTTTTTAATGGCTTGATGGGAGTGCCGTACCAAATGCAGTTGGCACACGGATGGACGTCGTTGACGATCTACATAAATATTGTCGCCGTCGCGCTATTTGTGCCTGCGCTGTTTTTTGTGGTGCCACGATTCGGCGCGATAGGTGCCGCTTGGATATGGGTGAGTTTGAACGCCGCCTATCTTGTTTTTGATATTTTCTTCATGCATCGACGATTATTGATTGCCGAGAAATGGCGATGGTATTCCGAGGACATTCTACTGCCGCTAATCGCAGCCGGTTGCGTTGCCATAATTTGTCGCATGTGCATGCCGAAGGAAGTGAGCAGGCTCATGGATGTTTGTTGGCTGCTCGGCTTCTCGGGAATCGTGACCATCGCGGCGGCCTTGGCAGCCCCTTACGCGCGCAGCCAGCTGAAGGAAATGGTGGCTGGAGGCATAAGTCAGGTACGCCAGCGATTTTGAGCGGTAGGATTATGGTGGGAGCGAGAACCGGAAGATCGAGTTTTCGACGTCAGTCGGCTACCGAGACGATTTGGGCGCCGGAGGGATATACGCCCAAAAAAATTGGCGTATGGCTGATCATGAGTCGAACGTAGCGATTTTGCCGCGGACTGTGTTATCCCCGTAGAGCCCGCCCGCGTTGCGCGCCGGCGATGACATCTAGGTGGTGGCCAGACGGCAAACTCTCAGGTCACTGTGTCCGTGGGCCAACCGACCTAGCATTGAGAGCCGCTAAAGGCGCGCCTCGGCGACATTTTCGCGGTACCAGGCGTAGGTGCGTTCGATGCCCATCTTTAGGGTAATCCGTGGCCGCCAACCAAGCGCGCTTATCCGTGAAACGTCCAACAATTTGCGCGGAGTTCCATCCGGTTTTGTAGAATCAAAAATTAGGTGACCATTGTAGCCAACTGCTGACCTTACCAACTCGGCCAGCTCCCGAATCGTGATATCTTCCCCGCACCCAACATTGATGAACTGGTCAGAGTCATAATTCTCCAGTGCAAATACCACTGCGTCTGCCAAATCATCCACATGCAGAAATTCCCGACGTGGTGTCCCTGTGCCCCAAACGGTCAGGTGTTGGTCGCCGCGTTCCTTCGCTTCGTGGCAGCGGCGAATCAGAGCCGGCAGCACGTGTGCACTAAACAGATTGAAATTATCGCCGGGTCCATAAAGATTGGTGGGCATCAAACTAATCGCGTTGAAGCCGAATTCGATACGGTAAGCCTGGCACATTTTGAGCCCGGCGATCTTTGCGACAGCGTACCATTCGTTCGTGGCTTCGAGCGGTCCGGTGAGCAGATACTCTTCTTTGATGGGCTGAGGCGCGAACTTGGGGTAAATGCAGCTTGATCCCAAAAAGACGAATTTACCAACTCCGG
The DNA here is from genome assembly GCA_003137095.1 of Gammaproteobacteria bacterium. GTDB lineage: Bacteria > Pseudomonadota > Gammaproteobacteria > Steroidobacterales > Steroidobacteraceae > Bog-1198. Next base: position 37,740 of record PLET01000120.1, on the reverse strand, counting down.
ACCGATGCGCCGCATCAATCACGTTGTCTTGAATCAATAGGTTGTCGCGCATAAAACGCGCTGGTTGAGTATCGTTGGCGTGAATCCCGCCAACCCGTGCTGCCGCCAATATTACGGCATCCGGGCGCTCACGCTGAAAGAATGTCCGCACTTCGGCCTGATCTGTGAGATCTAACTCTTGATGAGTGCGTAATTTGAGTTCGCCATAGCCGCGTGCCTGTAGTGCCCGCACGACGGCTGAACCGACCAGTCCTCGATGTCCGGCTACGTAGATTTTTGAATCATGATTGAGTTGCAACTGAACTTACTCGTGATGGCTATAAATCTTGTAGCCTTCCTTGGCGACCATCGCATCGCGTTTTGCCAGAGTCAAATCAGATTCGACCATCTCGGCCACCAATTGCCGGAATGTGATTTCTGCGGTCCAACCAAGCTTCTCACGGGCCTTACTAGCGTCGCCAAGGAGAGTGTCGACCTCGGTTGGTCGGAAATAGCGTGGGTCTACTCGAACCAGTGTGCGACCGGTATTGGCATCAATGCCAACTTCGTCCACGCCGTCTCCTCGCCACTCTATATTTAAATCGAGCAGCGAGCCGGCGGTCACAACAAAATCGCGCACAGAGTGTTGCTTGCCGGTTGCAATGACGAAATCGTCAGCAGTTTCTTGCTGCAGCATGAGCCATTGCGCACGCACGTAGTCCCGCGCATGACCCCAATCGCGGCGGGAATCAAGGTTCCCCAGATGGAGGGTATCCTGTAATCCGACACGTATGCGTGATAACCCGCGAGTGATTTTGCGCGAAACAAAAGTCTCGCCGCGCATTGGAGATTCGTGATTGAATAAAATACCGCTGCAGGCGAACAATCCGTACGCCTCTCGGTAATTGACCGTGATCCAATGCGCATAAACCTTGGCGGCCCCGTACGGCGAGCGTGGATAAAATGGCGTGGTTTCTCGCTGAGGATTCTCTTGTATTTTGCCGTACATCTCTGAGGTAGAGGCTTGATAAAAACGGCTTTTTTTCTCGAGTCTGAGGATGCGGATAGCCTCCAGTACTCGCAAGGTACCCACCGCATCGGAGTTGGCCGTGTACTCCGGTGTCTCGAATGACACGGCGACATGACTCTGCGCGGCGAGATTGTAAATCTCATCAGGTTGAACTTCTTGAATGATTCGAATTAGGTTGGTCGAATCCGTCAGATCGCCATAGTGCAGTCGAAGTCGGACATTTTTCTCGTGAGGATCTTGGTACAGATGATCGATGCGATCCGTATTGAACGAGGATGCGCGACGTTTGATTCCGTGGACGGAATAGCCCTTGGCGAGCAGGAATTCCGTAAGATAGGCGCCATCCTGCCCCGTGATCCCCGTTATTAGTGCCGTTTTCGTCAATTCTATCTCCGATAGGGAGGGCTTGTCCGGTTGGTGCGGCATTGACCAGGATTACAGCACCGCCTGTCCATTCATTTTGCAGGCAATTATATACGGGCTCGGCGCCGCCGCGGTCATGCCTTTTCTTCGGCCGCCGAAGGGAAAAAAATTAGAGCTATGAGCGGAGTCAAGGCCCCCGCCAGGCAGTAGCGTGCGTAAAGCGGCGTGCTTGCAGCGACCCATGCCCAGGGTAGCAGCCAGAACAGGTTGATCGCGGACACCAGCAGGGTGACCGGCAGATGCGCTTGCCAGCGGCGAGCCAATCGCTGGTACGCATGTGTACTATGTGCCTCGTACCATCGATCGCCTCGCACAAATCGTCTGAGCAGGGTAATCGTTGCGTCAACCACAAATACGCCACCCAGTATGCCCCAGACTTCGAAGGGGAGTGGGCCGCGTTGACTCGCCGCCAGACTCAGAACCGCCACGATGAATCCTAGGAAACCGCTGCCGACATCACCCATGAATATTTCCGCGGGCGGCCAATTCCACCTCAAAAAGCCCAGACTCGCCGCGGCGATGCACAGCATCGCTGCCGTCAAACCCGCATCACCCCCGCGGCACCAGTTTAACCAGGCACCGGCGGCGGTCACAAAGACCGCCTCGCTGCCTGCAATCCCGTCTATCCCATCCATGAAATTGAACAGGTTGGACGCCCAAACCAACGCCAACACGCCCATCACGCCGCCTATCAACGCTCCATGCAGCCCCCAATGCTCCAGTGCCCTCTCGGGAATGCCGCCGAGCAGGATCACCGCACAAATAGCGGCCGCCAAGTGTACGCCAAGGCGTACACTGGCCCGCAGGGATCGGTGGTCGTCGATAAAGCCGATAAAGGCCATCGCGCCGCCGCCCATTAGAACCGTGATCAAGAGTCTCGTTTCCACGTCTTCAAATACCGCCAGCGTCGCAATGGACGCAAAGAACGAGAGCACGATCGCGATCCCCCCTCCGCGGGGCGTGGGCGACGTGTGAGAACTGCGCAAATTCGGAACGTCGAGCAAATTGCGTCGAATGGCAAAGTACCGCACGACTCCGGTCAATTTCATCGACAATATGCCGGTGGCAGTGACAACGCCGAATGGAATCCAATTCATATTTTGCGCCGCGTCTTATAATCCATGACGGCCTGCAGCAGCCCCTCATCGAGACTCATCGGTGCATTCCAGTCAAGAATCGCCCGGGCCGGAGTCGAATCCAGGGTAAATGAATTGCAGAGCCTTTCCGCCTCGGCGCTGAGACCAACTAAAGCCGCAGCACTCCTCAGAAAACCGGTCGGACAGCGAAACAGAATCGCACGCTTCCCCATGCAGCGCGCGAGCCGTCTGATCAATTCCGGGGTGGACACGTCCTCGCCGTCGGATATCAGCCAGACGCGCCCGTGAGCCTTTGGGTGCGTCATGCAGGTTTCTATGAAGTCGGCCAGATTGTCGACGCATACGAGACTGCGCCGATTGTCGATCGAGGCGAGCGGCAGAGGCACACCCAGTTCGGCGATTCTCAAAAGCCTTCGGAAATTTGCGCGTACCCCAGGTCCATATACGAGTGGTGGCCGTATGATGACGAATTCCACACCGGCTGGTGCGCAGATACTGCGAATGGCAAGCTCCGCCGCCAGTTTTGATCGCGCATACGCATCCTGTGGGTGCGGGGGATCTGAAGCATCATAGGCTTGCAAGTCGCCGCCTTCGCCGTTGACCTTTGCCGTGCTAATGAAGACAAGCCGTTTTACCCCCGACCGGACGCACTGCTCCGCGACAAAGCGTGAACCTTCGATATTGACTTCATTGAATGTGTGCTGCAACTCCGAATCGCGTCCGATCTGGTGTACCTGTGCAGCCAGATGCACCACGCAATCGATTGATTCCAGCGCTTCCTGCCATTTTTTTGTATCCTTCGACAGTGCCAACCTTTCATGCCGCATTCCGGGAAAATCCTGCGAAGAAAGCAGCCCGCGGTGAGCTGCGATCAAATGCCAATCCCGCTGCAGGAGAAGACGGCAAAGCCGGGTGCCCACGAAGCCATCCGCGCCGGTGACTAAGGCTGTCGAGATCACCGCGATTTCAAGGCCTCAAGAAAACCCTTGGTCTCTCGCCACCAATCCGCATGCTCGTCCCATTGCTCCTGCCAGCCGCCCCAGATTACGATCCCGTCCGCCCTGGTTCGACAGAACTCCAGCTCGTGTCGCCAAAAGTTTCCGGGAACATTCTTTCCCCTTAAGAGTCGGTTGCTAACGTGGAATTCGGGCCAAAGGAACGCATACACAGGCTTGTTGTACTGCCGGGCCGCACGCAGCAATTCCGCGGCAGATATGTCCCAGCCATGCGGATCGTTGTAGTAGGTGTACAAGGATGGCATGACGATATCGACTTCATGGGCGAGTTCGTCAATTCGAAAGTTGCAATTGTGCCATTCCTTGATTTTCTCACGATCGTTCTTAACCAAACTCCAGTAGTCCCAGCAGGGAATCACGTTGTAGAAGCCGAATTGTGCGGCCGGAACGGATGCATGCGCCAGCCTCGCGACGCGGACCAACTTCTGGATGTTTTGGGATATTGTGGCGGCGGAGGCGTGGAAAGTCGGCCACATTTCGTAGTCGAGATAGACGACTCCTCGATAGCCTTGTAACACCTGCAGGGTGGCCTGAACTTCCGAGTCGTCGACTCCGTCAGTGGGCTGGTTGCCGGTTACAGGAGGATTGATTCCTCTGATCGGAGCCATGCCCAATGGGCTCAAGTCCGGCTTACCCTGGTAGAGAAGACCGTCGAACACGACAAATGGCGGTCTCGAGTTGAATACCGCATCAGAAGTTGCAACCGTTGTGACTGTACACAACCAGAGCGCGGCGAGCGAGCAAGCGAATTTCCGCGTTCGGGTCAAGCGTGAAGTCACAGCATTTCCAAAATTTTCAGCGGAAAACGCAGGCACAATTTCGCAAAATTCGTTTGCACGCCGTTCGTCTTGCACGCTTCGTACATTTCCTTGGTAATCGTCAATTTGCTTCGCCAACCGCGGTTGCTCAGGCCGCCGGTCGGCATCCTTACGACTGGCTCGTGCACATAACGGAATTGCACGGCAGCCGTGACAAAGACCCGCAGGCAAAACTCAAAGTCACCGGCGATTCGGAACTTCGCGTCGTATTCTCCGACCTGTCTATATATTTCGCGCCGTATGAACAAGCTTGGGTGCGCCGGCATCAGGCCATATGCCATGGTCTTGGGCGAAAACCACTTAGAACTGTAATGTCGGATAATCCGATTCGAATCGTGGCAATCCACGATAAATACATCGGCGAATGCCGCGTGGCCGCCGTCCCGGAATAGTGCATCCACCATGCGTGACACGACGCCGACGCCAGTGTACGTGTCTCCGCAGTTCAGATAGGCGATGACGTCTCCCGTAGCGAGCCGCAGTCCCTTATTGAAGGCGTCGTACACACCTGCATCCGACTCCGAAACGACACGGGCGACACGGTCGCCGTATTGTCCGACCAGCGCAATGGTGGAATCGTGGGAGCCGCCGTCAATTACAATGTGCTCTATGGCCGCGTAGTCCTGGGCGGCGACCGATTGCAGCGTCGAGACGATCGCTTGCCCGCCATTGTATACCGCGGTAATGATCGAGACTCTCGGGATGCTCACCGTGCCGCCCCCGGCAAGCGCAATGTGTCGATCGCCTGAACAAATCGGCGCGCCATATCGTTTACGTTGAATGTTCGGTGAACGAGTGCTCTTGCATTTTCCGCCATTGTCACTCGGGATGCGTTGTCATCGAATAATTCATTGACCGCCAAGGCAAGAGATTCTGCCGATTGCGATTGGAAGGCAATTCCGTTGCCGTGATTCTCAAACGCCGCGTATTCCGGCATCTGCTCAAAAGGGTCTGCATGAACCACGCCGGGCAACCCGTAGGCGAATCCATGTATCAAAGACAATCCAACCGTGCCCGGATATACGAGGGCGCTTGCCGACAACATCCAAGGCGCGACGGCATTCTCCTCATATTCCGCGCCCACCCAAACGACTCGCGAACAAATGCCAAGCGCCCGGACTCTGGCCTTGGCCTCTTCGACCAGCGGGCCGTCACCCAATGCGATCAAACCGACATCGGGGCGAATTGCGGGCAGACTTTCGATCAACAAGTCGATCCGCGATTTCAGTGACAGCCGACCGAGAAAAATGCACCAGTAGGCGTGTGTGTCGAGTCCTTGGGTCGAACGAAAGGTCCGCAATCGGCCGGAATTCCACGCTCCAACTGCCGCATCTATGGAATCGATGTCCACACCGTTGTTCAAGGCAAAAGTGCGGCTTGGTGCGAAACCGAGATGAACATAGGCGTCTCGTTCCTTGTCCGTGTATAGAATCACGGCATCGGCTAAACGCATGATTCGTTGCCGAATTTTCGAGCGGCTACCATGCGATCCGGCCGACCATCCATGTCCCCACCACACTACGGGAATACCAAGCGATTTGGCGCGCAGCCAAAGGGGATAGTTGCTAAGCAATCTAGGGTTTCCGTTGATTACGAGCACATCGCCGCGGGTAAGTGACACATTGAGGCATGTTTGCCATAAGGCCCGTCCACCTAGGTGAATAGACATTGTCGAATCGATGCTGGCTTTAAATCCTGTCGGGGCAACCGATTCGACGTTAAGTTGATCGCGCGGCGACGCGTAAACCCGTAGCTCATCGTTGCGCTTCGACAGTTCCCGCTGCAATCTTGCAAAAAATGCGATCCGATAACTTGGAAGCGCGGGTTGGACTATGTGAATTGTCAATGACCTGCTTCCGCGCCGTATTCATCGATCAGTCGATCAATCCCTGCGATGTATTGCGCTTCGGAGTACATCTGTCGGGCTACCAACGGGTTCTGCGACTTGGCGGCATGCAGTAGGTCCGGGTTCGCCAAAACCGCAGAGAGCGCATTCTGCAGCGCGGTGGAATCCCTTGCAGGCACTACCGCGGCGACTAGACCTTTTGTCACTTCCGGTAGAATGCCGAAATCGGAGACGATCAAATAGCAACCCGCCGCCATTCCTTCCAGCAGCACCAGGGGAACGGCTTCTTCCTTCATGTATGACGGCAATGCCAGCACGTGCGCCCAGTCAAGCAGGGCATGCTTGTCTTCCACATTGGCGAAGCCGAAATACTCGATTTCGGGAGATCCCGCCACCGCAGCCAGGAAATTCACCTCAACCTCTGCTGAGGACAGTCCGGCACCGGGCAAAAAGCCGCCGGCGATTTTCAAGCGAATGATACCGGAAGCCCGTGCTTGTAGTTTCTTGACGGCCTCTATCAGTTCAAAGATGCCCTTCTCAGGAAGCATATTAGAAAGAAATAATACATTCGTTGGACCATTGATCTCCCGCCCGGCATCAAACGAGTTCGCAATCCTTGAATCGACGAAATTATTCACTACCGCGACTCTCATTGTGGGATATCGGGCGTACTGTGAGATCAGCGATTCGTGCAGGACGATTGACGCAGCGATGTAGCGATATGCCCAGTCCACTATCGAGCCATATAACATGCCCAAGGATTTCCGGAAGCTTATGAACGTTGTTCCGTGCAGATGATTGACTACCGGCACCGCCATGAAGCGGGCAATTGATATCACCGCAAGATCTTTTACGGCCCCCAATTTGCTCCTGGATGTGGAGATATAGACGCACTGCGGTTTCCTGAACAGCATGTGCAAGACGGTCAAGATGATGACACGAACCGATGACGCCACATGGAAAGCCAACGAGGTACCTTCATCGTTCGTATTGACGACCGCCACGGTGTGGCGAGATTTGCGTACATAGGTCAAGAACGCGGCCGATTGCCCGGTCATGAAGCCCTTACCTGGGCCGACAGCTAGGACGCGGCGCGGCTGTGTCAGTTCGGGCGCAGGGCACGCGTCATTCAAAGAGGCCGTCCCGAACCAACAATACTTCTTCGTTCGAAGCGGATACCCAGGCAACCGCAAATCCGAGTTCTGTCAGACGCTTTACCGCGCGGATGGTCCTGGACTTGCCGAATTCTGGCCATCGGTGATGAAACTCGATGCAAATTTGCTTCGTATTGGCAACGAACTTGCCGAAACCGGTTGCATCAAGCAGATCGAATTCCGCGCCTTCGATATCCAACTTCAGCAGATCGACTTTGTGCGTGCCGATCATTCCTGGCAGGTCATCTATTGCAACCATTGGCACGGAAATCTCCCGTTCGCCGACGTGAGCGGATTTGAACATGGAGCCGGAAACATGGGCTGCATTGTTCGGCAGGTAAAATGTCGCTCTGCCGGCGCGCGCGGCAACGCCCACCTCAATGAGAGAGAAGTTCGGCACTTGACGCTTTCGAACGTAATCGATCGATTTTGGAGTGGGATCAAAGCCATACACGCGGCAGCCGTATTTTGTTATCAGCGATTCCGAAAACGATATGTCCTCGCCGAGCCCGATATCCACGACTACCGATTCAGGAGAAAGACTATCCGGAACGACGGGCCAACCGCCGTAATCTGTACCATGGAACTCCAGGGAGAGGCGTCGACTGCGGGGTATGACGGGCTCGGTTCCGCGCAGTTGGCGCCAGAGGACTCGCGATCTGCGATACGCAACCCTGATTTGCATGGCCGCCTCTTAAAAGTTAATGGCATTATACGAGGAAAATCGTTCTGTAACCCACTCGAAATTCGGGGCGATTTAAGAAGCGAGTTGGATCAGCCGTAAGTGATGTTGACGCTGGGGCCGCAGAGGAGTTTGACAACCCCGCTGGTATGGATTTCGCAGCGGTTAAGGGCGTGCCTCAAGGTGCATCCTGGAATCGCCGCTAGCTACTTTGAACGCGATGCCAATTCCGGCACCCGGATACCAGTGATCTCGCGACATTTCTTGAAAATACAGAAACTTCATTCCGCTTTCCGACGCAAATTTTGCCAGCATGGCTGTCACATGTGCGTTGTCGCCGAGTACGACTGCCCGTTCTGTCAGCTTTGGAGCGACCGTTTGATATTCTCGATACTCGTATTCGGCGGAATGCTCGCTGTCATTGATAAATAAATCTATCCGGCCCGGGAACTTGAGCAAACTTTGTATCGAGTCTCCGACCAATATCTCACCAAGCTCCGAGTAGGGGCGTCGCAAAAGCCAACCAGCTTCCGGATTAATATCCGTACCGTAGTACCTTCCGTCAACGCCTTCACTACGATTCTTCATCAACGCTGCGCACAGCAGAATCGCTCCAAGTCCCTTATCCACGCCGGTCTCCACCACTATTTGCGGTTTCAGTATGCGGACGAACGCATACCAGCCAAGCCTACGGCCAAATTCACAACGCGCATCGCTGACAAACCTGAATCGGGAGTTCTGTAGCGCCGTAATTACCGTCTGTTTGAGCGTATCGTCGCTCTCCGCCTCCCTGATGTACGTCCGAACAGTCTGGATGTCGGCGCCTGTTACGACGGCAATTGTGTGCGCCAAATAGAAGAGATTATCGTCCGTCAGATTGTATGTGAAGTTGGTGTCTTCGCGGGACTGGAACCCCCACGCCAGAATCTTGCCTAGTCTCGGACCAGACTCACCAAGGGCGCGAAATACCCGTATAGGAATGTTGGCAGCGACACCGATCGGGGTCAACTTGAGACGATTCAGCGGGCGTTTCAGGCGGGAATCGCGCATATTTGTAGGATACGTTATTGAGTCGGTATTGCTGATTTCGACCTGGTATAGCGGGAGCGCTGGTGCGCCATATCTAGCCGCGTGTGCAAATTATCGCCGCGTGATACGTGAATAATTTCGTCGCCAGGCCGGGCCAGACTTTCAATAGTGAAGCCTTGATATAATAATTAACCAGCCCTCTACGGCCTCTCTTGAACGTATAGATTCCTCTGGGGGGACCTCTCGTTATTTGTTGAAGGATTTTCAGGTTGCACGATTGAATCAGTCTTCTAATGGACTTCGGAGAGTAGGCATTGATATGGCCTACCGAATCGAAGGCGAAGTTCATCGGCAGACCGACATTGTCCTCCAGCGGCACTTCGACAAATACGTATCGGGCGACTCGAGCAGCTTCATAGAGCAGCAGGCGCGGGTGCTCTACGTGCTCCACGACGTGGCTCAATATTGCAAGATCGAACGCTCCATCCGGGTAGGGTACTTGGTAGCCATCGAAAACGTTGCACTCCACCAAGTTGGGGATGTTCTTCGATCGAATCACTTCCACGCCGGAGGGCGAAATCTCGAGCGCCCAGAGTTTTTCGCCGAAACCCGCGTCGGAAAGGCGCTTGAGTATCGACCCCTCGCCAGCGCCGATTTCGATGACCGTCTTGCGGGGAATATTGCGGCAAAGCAATTGTATGTTTTCAGCTTTGCCCAATGCGCCCAGCCATCGCCACTCCGAGTCTCCATCTGCATAGTAGTCTTCATAATTAACGTTCAAATATTTACTTACCATCACTTCTTTCATGCTTCCCCCGAATTAATTGGAACTCGACCCGGCAGCGCAGCCGCAATTTCCATCCGAGAGGTTCGTCCGCGAGCACCCCGCTGTGCTCTGGGTGAGCCGGACAACATCGCAATAGGTATCCACAGGGTAATAGCGCCGAAAAGTGCACCTGAAATGGTTGCGGCAAACAAGCCTGCAAAAAAAAGCAAACCAAGAAGAGCTTCGTCAGTTCCGAGTGATCTCCAAGCCTTCCACGCACCGAATGTCATCAACGCCATGAACAACAATGCCCCGGGGATCCCCATCGCCAAGGCTGCCTCGACAAATACATTGTGCGGGTAAAAGCCGGATTTCAGTTCAACAAATGCGCTGCCGATGATGGGTGATCCCTCAATTTGCGTGAAGCTGTCGTTCAGCAGCACGATGCGGTCGAGCGTGGATTCATCGTCCGCCGAGCCCGACAATCTTGCCGCCAGCGGACTCCCCTCGGATGCCACCACGAACACGAGCACGGGTATTGACAGAAGCAGCAATTTCCACAATTGTCTGGTGCGAAAACCCCAGATGCCCATGCACAGCACGAGAGCCAGTGCCGGGCCCTTCGATCCAGTCAAAATCAAACACCAAAACAAGGGAAAGAACAGGATTCCCAGACATAATTTGGTGCGGACGCCCGCGCCGCGCCATAGAATGAAACCGCATAAGATGGCGTTCGTCGCCAAGTATCCTAGTGATGCGGGATCCAATGCAGAGAGCGACAGCCTTCCGGATTGAAGGGCTCCCTCTTGGATGTCCGCGCCCCCGAATACAGTAGCAAGCAGACTACTCAACGCCCCGGCACTGGCAACAAGGAAACTGACAAGCGCAAATCTACGTTGGTGAAACGCCCGGGCCTTCATCAGCGCTATAGCCGGCAGCACGGAAGCGGCGATGAAAAACTGCAGGGCGTAGCTGGCACCCTCCAAATCCGGGAAAAGCAAGTCGTAGAGCAGGCGCAAGACATAAAGGAACCAGATCAATATCATCAGTTTTCGCCAGCCACCGAGGCGCAGCCGCCCGGAGATAAGAATGATCCATGCGCTAAACAGGCCGACGGCAATTCGGAACGGTATTGAGAGCGCCCGGCTATCAATCTGCATCACCGAAATGATATTGCCCATTATCGGGTAACCAAACATGGCAATGGCAAACAGCCATGCACACTGGCGCGAGAGGTTCTGCGGCTGCCTCACTGCGAGCGGGTTGGTTGAGCGGTGACGCGCAGGCTCGAGGCTTGTCACCCGTTCCACCCGCTCCGTTGAATTACGCGGCTTCACTTAGCATCGATGCATCGGGAAATCCACATTTGCGTGGAGAGCAGCTTGTACAAATGGTGCTCTGCGGCCAAGGCTCCGCCTCGATGCAATTCGAACAGATTGCTTAGCTTTTTCGGCTCGATCCATTCGTGCAGTATGCTGGGTCTATCGACCAGACTGGTTTCGAGCTCCCTGCCTTGTTCCGAGGCCAGCCATGCTCCTGTGGGTGTTGGATAGCCCCTCTTGTCTTTTCGGTCGCCGATGGCGCGCATTCCGTTGGAACGTAGATACTCGCGCAGCACCCATTTGGTTTTCCCATCTCTCAATTTGAACTGCGTCGGCAGCCGGAACATCCATTCCACCAAACGGTAATCCAGGAACGGATTCCGTGATTCTATCGAATGGGCCATGCTGATGGCATCTCCATAATGGAGCAATCCCGGCAGGATATCGCGGCCATGATCATCCAGCAATCGCCGACGAACGCGGTCATTGGATCCCGAAGAGGATGTGATCCGGCTTTCAGCTACCCGTTTGCCGGGTCTTAGCAACGACTGAAATCCGACGCGCGAGCGATGCCAACTCAGCAATCTTGGCGAAACCTCCCTCGCTAGCCATGCAAAGGACCATTGTGTGGAAAATGTGCCGCGCATCCCGGCCAATCGAGAAATAAGGGCCCGCGGGCCAATCGCTTCCCCCGAGCCGCTCAAATAGTCGAGGAGCTCCAATACTGAATATTGAGGATACCCTCCGAGCGCCTCGTCCGCACCCTGACCTTCGAGTAGCACCGGAACTTCGGCAGTGCGCGCAACCTGCATCAGGCACCAAAGAGGATATACCGCGGGGGAATACCCAGGACCGTCCATGTACCACACGACGTCGTCAAGTACTTTGATCCAATCCTCTTGGGCGGCAAGTGATTGCTCCAAGGCAGCGTGGGTGGCTGATGAGGCGAGTTCCGCCCACTTGAACTCTCCGACTGCGTTGTCCGTGTACACGGACGTAAAACAGCGGGGAGGATTCGGTGCTTGTTTGGCTGCAGATGCCAAAATTGCGCTGGAATCGAGCCCGCCGCTCAGCGTAATGCCCAAAGGCACATCGCTCCGCAGGCGAATGCGCACGGCTTCGTCGAATAATACCTGGAACTCGGCGACTGCCCGATCCGCGTTGATCGCTGCGTCCGAATCCGCCGGATAGTCCCAGAATCGCGTAATTTTCAGTCTGTTAGTCGCGGCTTCATATACGGCGTAATGCGCCGGCGGCAAAATGTGAATGCCTTCGTAAAACGACTCGTTCCCAACAAATAACTGATTGAATGCCAGAAAATCCAGCAGCGTCTTCTGTGATATCCGGCGATTTTGAGGGAAGAGACCGAGGAGCGCCTTGGGTTCGGACGCGAATGCTATGCCATCCCTTTCCAATCGATAATATAGGGGCTTTACGCCGAAGCGGTCTCTGCATAGGAACAGTTGTCGTCTCTGTTCGTTCCATACGGCGAACGACCACATGCCGTTGAGCCGCGGCAATGCGGCGGCCCCCGATGCTTCAATGAGTTCAAGCAAAACACCTGTGTCAGAGCCCCCGATGGTTCCGACTCCGGTTCGCCGCAATTCGTCGCGCAATTCAATATAATTATATATCTCGCCGTTGTAGACAATCCGGCTCCGGCCGCTCGCAGATCGCATCGGTTGATGACCCGCGGAGGTCAAGTCGATGATGGAAAGTCTTCGATGACCGAGAACAACACCATCGGACGACCAAATACCATGATCGTCCGGGCCTCGATGTCGAATCGACGTCAAGGCAGCTTCGAATGTTTCCGGAGTGAACGGCTGCAAACCTGGACCTGACCAACCAAGAATTCCGCACATTTTTTCTATTGCGACTTCTCATTTGAAATGTTGCTCTCAAAGTGCGTTCTTTGAGTTCAGGCAAGTACCAATCGCGGCACATTTCAAGGATACAAAGGTTATCCGTCATCCACACTGTACAGCCGCGGGGAACATCGCAATCCCTTCCCACTTGCATCTTACCAAAAACCGGACTTGATTCATCGATTAAATCTTCCTTTGGTCTTGCTCTAATTAATTAGCAAGGTGCCGCACAGAATTTAATAGGCGTTCCTCAAGCGTCGAATGCGGACAAAACACTGGTTCCGAAGTTCTCGGGTGTATGTTCTGCAAAGGCCATTTGCGCTCTTTGCCCCATTGTTATTCTTCTCCGAGCGTCACATAAGTTGCGTAGCGCCTGCGCTACGTCCCCGGGCTGCTCGATCACTGCAACCACGCCGATCCCGTGCTCGGTTATGAGCCGGCCGATCTCACCATCTTTCGTGCCGACCAACGGAAGTCCAGCCCTGCCGGCAAGCACCATCACTCCGCTCATGTAAATGTGGTTCAAATATCCCACCCACATGACGTCGGCAGCAGCCAAAAGAGCGTTTTGCTCTGCAAAGCTGACGAAGCGATCGAGCACAATTAGACGATTCTGCAAATGAAGCTGAGAATATGGTGCGGTGCGCATTTTGGACTGCATGACGGGGCATTGCTGACCTGCCAAAATAACAACGTAATTTGCGAGATCCGCTTCGACAGTAATAGCTGTCACCAGTGCATCAATTCCCTTCCGTTCATCAATTGCGCCAAAAACCAGAACGGCAATGTTAGAGCTTGAAATTTTGAAAGACGTTCTCGCTTCCTCTCGTGATCCGGGGACATTGAATTCCGCCGGATCCGGTAGATAGCGAAGTTTCATAGGCGTCCCACGCAGATGCCAACTAGAGGGCAGATCTTGTATCGAGGGGTTTATGACGAACAGCGCTCTCAGACTCGGCTGTCCCAATATGCGCCTGGCCATGCGCCACTTCCAATTCATCCGTGGATCGGCAGGTCCGGCACTGCGCGGACGAGCTAGGCGCATCGATATTCCAGACCAAGGTATTCCGTAAAACGGCGTACCCAATATAGCAAGCGCGTAGAAGCAATAATCGACGTAGGGCAAAATGATTGCATCGACCGGAGTTTTGGAATGCACCTCACTCAGCGCACCCCGGAAGATGTCCCGATAAGCGACCTCTCGCCGAAACAATCGTAAAGGATGCCCGGTTGACGGCGGCGGAGCATCTTTGATGTGGTGGATATCAACGTGGTCGAATTCGGCGGAAATCGTCCTTAAAGCCGGATGAGAGAGCGCCTCGGTGGTGGTGGCGAGCACTACATTCCACGCCTTGCGCTCTGTTGCCTGCACCAGCCAACGCAAATAGCTGGCGTGATGACCTATCGCATGCGGTTCAAGAACCAGTACCCTCAATCGTCATCCTTCAGTCTTACGGTGATTCCCGTGTGGGGCTAAAATATCATCTCGAGTCAATGATTTTGCCAGCAACCGGCGAACATTTGCTGCCCGACCAATTCCGATGGCGCGAACGGCACCCGCAACGATGCTAGCCTCGTAGACATCTCGAATCGGGAAACTCCTGGAACCAAGGCTGAAGGTATTGAGTATCGTGCCGAACTGCAGGAAGGTGGATTTTATCCGGATCCCGATCTTGGCAATTCGGGCTTTTCTCCTGACCGATGCAAGATCCAGACGATGCTTCTCGGCGAAAAGTACTGCCCATTCTTGAATGGATGTTTCGTGGCTTTCCGCGCTGGCGAGGATGATGACCAGCATCATTTCCGGCGGACTTTCCTCTGATTCCGATCTTAGACCGGTTGACTGCAGGAATGATTCGTAAACAAGAGCTTGCATGGATGGAGGATAGGTTCCATCGCGACACAATGGTATGGCTTCATGAAACGGCATGTTGCCCTCGCTTGCAAAGATTCGTGCCGGCGACGCGATTGCGTCCTGTTGTGTCGAAAAATACGATGTCCCGGTGCTGTGCCGGGAAGCCCCATTTATCGCCAGCGGCTCTCGTATGAATATGTATTTATCGACGATGCTTGCTATCGAAACCGCCGAGTATACGTCCGGCACACATGATCGGTACATGCGGCCGGTGCGGCGTGTTATCTCATTAAGTACGGATGCTTCAACGTAGCCGCCATTATAGAGCATGGGCAGTTGCGGATATCCGGCCCGGCCGGCGACAACTCTTCGTAGCCACTCACGCGAATCCCGCAATTCCTGTCCGGACTGAAGCGGTATGCCAAGGCGGCCGGAGTGTTTGTCAGTCATCGATGGCCATGCGTACGAGCAAACATTTGATCTAATCGCCCTTGCATCGGTGGCCTGAATGATATTGGCCAGTCGGCGAAGCGATTCTGGAAGAAGACCGTCATCGTCGCCGATTATCGTGACCCACCCCGCATGAACGTGTGATAACGCGAATTCCCAATTCGCCGACATGCTGATTCGCGCACCGGTATTCAAGTACCTCAGTCGCTCGTCCTTCACGCTACGAACAAACTCCTCGGTCCGATCGTGGCTGAAGTTATCGCTCACAATGATCTGCAGATTGTCGTAATTTTGACTCGTTACCGTCAGCAAGGACTTCTCGAGAGTCTCTCGACGTTCGCGGGTGGGGATAATTACGGTAACCTTCGGTTCGTTCATCGCAGTACGTCTGTGACCCTCAAGGTTCGTAAACAATGCCCCATGGAACTGGTATGGCTTGCCTCAGGAGGAAAGCACGGGCAGTGCGCACACAATCGTCCTGATCTAATGCCATGGTTGCGGAAGCGAAAATTATCCTGGCCGTTCAATCCGCTAGGTCAACATCGCTGGGCATTGCATCGCCGCATACGTTACGCGCTCTCGGCGGTGACCTTTATGATGGCACAACATGGAAATTCACCGTCATCAATTATGATGACGCGCATCATGTTGCTCGCTGTGGACTTGGGGTTTGGGAGCAAGCCGGATTATTCGGGATATATGAAGCGCCGGCACGGATCGCCACCATGTGCCGCCGATTTGGTCGGCATGGTTCAACAAATTGACTTAAAGGCGCGCGCTTCTTAATTTCTTCTATAGCGGTAAACCACAATGCCGTTGGCACGTTAGTCGCATTAGATTAAGTGATCGTAAAGATTTGATTTTTGTGATCACGGTCTGACTTTTGCGGATAAACTTGGGTGAAATAAGTCAATAATGGGTGCATTCAGCCAACATATTGCGTGTGCGGGGTTGCGCTGCCGTTAAGCGTGTGCCAAGGGAGGCTCGAATTGGACTCTGAGACCTTTGTAAAAATTGCCGATTACTCACGCAGAATTGTGGAATTGCCCCGGCCCCTCAAGCGACTGATCACTCTTTGTGCTGACGCCGTGATGATCCCCGGCTCGCTGTGGGCGGCAATCAGTCTCAGAGACGGCACCCCGGCATCGAATACCGGTGACTGGCCGGCGTACGTCGCGGTGGTGGTGATAAGCCTACCGATTTTCATTCGCCTGGGCCTGTACAGGGCCGTCATCCGGTTCCTCGGGCACAAGGCCGTGTTTGCCGTGGCATTCGCCGTCTTACTGAGTGGTGCGTTGCTCGGCATCGTCGGCCTTGCACTGAAGATCCCGTCGCTGTCTTGGAGCGTGGTGACGATTTATTGCTGCGTCGCGTTCCTGTACGTGGCCGGATCGCGCTTCGTCGTCCGTTATTACCTGCTGACGAGCTACATCCAGCCAACCGTCGCGCGCGTTGCCATTTACGGTGCAGGCGATGCCGGCGCGCGATTATCCACGCTGTTGTCGACCACTCGATCATTCGATCCGCGGGCGTTCATCGACGACAACCACTACCTTCACGGCAAGCTGGTCAACGGCTTCAAGGTGTACCCCCCGGCGAAATTGCCCGCCTTGGTCAAGGACCTCAGGATCGATCGGATTTTGCTGGCAATCCCATCATTGTCGCGGCGCCGGCGACGAGAAATTCTCAATCAGCTGGAGCCTTTGGGCGTCCACGTACAAAGTGTGCCGGAATTCGAACAGTTGGTAACCGGCCGCGCCACGGTGGGCGACATCCAAGATATCGATATCAGCGACCTGTTGGGCCGGGATTGCGTACCGCCGAAGCCGGGATTGTTTGACGCGTGTATCCGCGATCGGGTGGTGATGGTGACCGGTGCCGGTGGCTCGATCGGCGCGGAATTGTGCCGTCAGATCGTTGGGTTGAGTCCGAAACGCTTGATCCTGTTCGAAATGTCCGAACTGGCGTTGTACAACATTCAGCGCGAGCTGCGCACCGAAATTGATAATCAGAAGTTGCAGGTAGACCTGGTCGGCCTGATCGGCAACGCGCACCATAAATTCAGATTGCGCGATATTTTGCAGGCTTATCGGGTCCAGACGGTCTATCACGCGGCGGCCTATAAGCACGTGCCCATCGTCGAGCAGAACGTCATCGAGGGGATACACAATAATGTCATTGCCACCTGGTACGCCGCCGAGGCGGCGCACGAGACGGAGGTGGAAACCTTCGTCCTGGTGTCGACCGACAAGGCCGTGAATCCCACGAATGTCATGGGTGCGACCAAGCGTTTTTCGGAAATGGTGCTGCAGGGGTTGCATCGCCGCGGCAGCAAGACGCGATTTTGCATGGTCCGATTCGGCAACGTTCTCGCCTCCTCAGGGTCGGTGGTGCCCTTGTTCAACGAACAGATCAGGGCGGGCGGTCCGGTGACCGTGACGCATCCGGAGGTCATCCGCTATTTCATGACCATTCCCGAGGCGGCACAGCTCGTGATCCAGGCGGGATCGATGGCCAAGGGCGGCGATGTTTTCGTGCTCGACATGGGCAAACCGGTGCGCATCGGAGATCTGGCCCGGCGCATGATTCATCTGATGGGTTTGACGGTGCGCAATGAGCAGCATCCCGATGGCGACATCGAGATTTCGTACACGGGGCTTCGGCCGGCCGAAAAATTGTATGAAGAACTGGTGATCGGCAACAACGTGACCGGCACCGAGCACCCGATGATCCTGCGCGCCATGGAACATTCGCTGCCCTGGGAGCGGATTCAAGTGCTGCTGGATGAGATCCTGGCGGCGATGAGCCGATTCGACTGTCAGCGTGCGCTGGAGTTGCTGCGTGAGGTGGTCGTGGAATACACACCGGCACCTGAACAGCATGACCTCGTATGGGCACGCCAGACGGCAATGGCGTCCGAGGACCGCAAGGTCACCAACCTCAGCACACGGCGCATCGTGCGCAATACCGGTCCATCGGATTCGGCCCGGCCTTAGGGCAGTCGACCGGCGGCGGTCAGGCTCCTCGCTAGCGGGTCGCGGTGTGCTCCCGCCCTGCTTCGTTCTTTACACGCCCCCTCAAAACCGCTAGGCTTCGCGCTGCTTTTTCCTGATAAATCAAAATATTACGCATGAAGATCACGATTTTCGGTTCCGGCTACGTGGGCCTCGTCACCGGCGCCTGTCTGGCCGACGCCGGCAACCAGGTGCTGTGCGTCGACGTTGATGAGCGCAAGATCGCCCTGCTCAAGTCCGGCGGGGTTCCGATCCACGAGCCGGGCCTCGAGGGCGTCGTCAAGCGCAACGTCGATGCCGGACGCCTGAGTTTCACCACGGATGCGAAACAGGGCGTCGACCACGGGCTGTTCCAGTTGATCGCGGTGGGTACGCCGCCGGAGGAGGACGGCTCGGCGGACCTGCGCTACGTACTGGCGGTGGCGCATACCATCGGCGAACACATGACCGACTACAAGGTGGTGGTGACCAAGTCCACCGTGCCCGTGGGCACCGCCGACAAAGTCCGGGTCGCGGTGGCCGGGTCCCTGGCGGCCCGCGGTGCGGCAATCGACTACGACACGGTGTCGAACCCCGAGTTTCTGAAGGAGGGCGCGGCCATCGCGGACTTCATGAAGCCCGACCGGGTGGTCGTCGGTACCGACAGTACGCGCGCCGCCGATCTCATGCGGGCCCTGTATGAACCTTTCACCCGCAACCGCGACCGCATGATCGTGATGGATGTGCGCTCGGCCGAGCTCACAAAATATGCGGCCAACGCCATGCTCGCGACCAAGATCAGCTTCATGAACGAGCTCGCCAATCTGGCGGAATTCCTCGATGCCGACATCGAACAGGTGCGCCTCGGGATCGGCGCCGACCCGCGCATCGGCTATGCCTTCATCTATCCCGGCGCGGGATTCGGCGGGTCGTGCTTTCCCAAGGATGTGCGCGCACTGAAGCATTCGGCGGGGGAGGTGGGCTACGAGGCGGCCATTCTCGGTGCCGTGGAGCAGGTCAACGACCGTCAGAAGAAGATCCTGTTTGGCAAGATCCAGGCGCATTTCGGCGATCTGCGCGGCCGCACCATCGCGGTCTGGGGCCTGGCGTTCAAGCCCAATACGGACGACATCCGCGAGGCCTCCAGCCGCGTGCTGATCGAATCGCTGTGGGCGGCCGGTGCGGCCGTGCGCGCCTACGATCCGGTGGCCATGCCCGAATGCCGGCGGGTCTATGGCGAACGCGCGGATCTGGTGCTGTGCAAGAGCAGCCCGGAGGCGCTCGTGGGAGCCGATGCCCTGGCCATCGTTACCGAGTGGCAGGAGTTCCGCAGCCCGGATTTCGATCACATCAAAACAGCCCTGAAAACGCCGGTGATCTTCGACGGACGCAATCTTTATGACCCAGCGCACATGGCGCGCGCGGGCTTCAGCTATTATGCGATCGGCCGAGGCAAGCACTTGAAAGCGAGGGTAAATTGACAACCTTGATACCGGTAATCCTGTCCGGCGGCGCGGGCACCCGCCTGTGGCCGCTGTCGCGCGAGATGTATCCGAAGCAGCTGCTGGCGCTCACCGGCAAGAACACCATGCTGCAGGACACCGCGACGCGCCTTGCCGGCATCGCCGGCGCCAAGGGAGCCATTGTGGTGTGCAACGATGCGCATCGCTTCACCGTGGCCGAACAGATCCGTGCCCTGGGATTCGAGGCCTCCGCCATCCTGCTCGAGCCGGTGGGCCGCAACACCGCACCGGCGGTGGCGCTGGCCGCGCTCAAGGCCCTGGAGATCGACCCGGAGGCCACGCTGGTGGTCGCTCCCGCCGACCATGTGATTCGCGATGCACAGGTGTTCCAGCAGGCCGCGCAGATCGCCGCCGCCCTGGCGGAGGACGGCAAGCTCGTGACCTTCGGCATCGTGGCGCATGCGCCCGAGACCGGCTATGGCTACATCCGCCGCGGCGAAGGACGGGGTCCGTCCTATCCGGTGGCGCAGTTCATCGAAAAGCCGCCCTTGGATCTCGCCCGCCAGTTCGTGAGCTCGGGCGATTACTACTGGAACAGCGGCATGTTCGTGTTCAAGGCGTCGCGCTATCTGGCGGAACTGCAGGCGCTCGCCCCGGACATCCTGGATGCGGTAAAGAGCGCCTACCTCGCCGCCAAGCGGGATCTGGACTTCGTGCGCATCGACAAGGCGGCCTTCGAAAAATGCCGCAGCGAGTCGATCGACTACGCNNCCTCGCTGTTCGATGCGCTGCCGTCGGACGAGGAGGGCAACGTGCTGATCGGCGACGTCACGGTGTTCGATACCCACGACTGTTACGTGCATTCGACCAGCCGGCTGGTCACCGCGGTCGGCATGGACGATCACATCATCGTCGAGACCAAGGATGCGGTGCTGGTGGCGCCGAAGGACCGGGTGCAGGACGTCAAGGAGCTGGTGGCCAAGCTGCGCAAGAGCGGCCGCACGGAGCCCGCGCTGCACCGCGAGGTGTTCCGACCCTGGGGCAGCTACGACAGCATCGACGCGGGCGACCGCTTCCAGGTGAAGCGCCTGTCGGTCAAGCCGGGCGGGGTGCTGTCGCTGCAGATGCATCACCATCGCGCCGAGCACTGGATCGTGGTATCGGGCACCGCACGCATCACCTGCGATGAGAAGACCTTCTTGCTCTCCGAGAATCAATCGACCTACATTCCCGTGGGCTCGACCCATCGCATCGAGAATCCCGGCAAAGTGGCGCTGCACATCGTCGAGGTGCAATCCGGATCCTATCTGGGCGAGGATGACATCGTGCGCTTCGAGGACAACTACGGCCGCCAGGGGACCAGCACGTGAATTCCATCACGTGCTTCAAGGCCTATGACCTGCGCGGCCGGATCCCCGATGAATTGAACGAGGAGGTGGCCTACCGGGTGGGCCGCGGCTACGCCCAGTTCCTCTCGCCGAAGCGCATCGTCGTCGGACGCGACATCCGCCTGTCGAGCGCCGGCCTGACCGATGCCTTGTGCCGGGGCCTGACCGACAGCGGCGTCGACGTCTACGACATCGGCATCTGCGGCACCGAAGGCGTGTACTTCGCCACCTTCGACGGTGCCTACGACGGCGGCATCATGATCACGGCCAGCCACAATCCGCCGGACTACAACGGTATGAAATTCGTGCGCGAAATGTCCAAACCCATCAGCGGCGACAATGGTTTGAAGGAGATCCGTGCCTTCGCCGAAGCCGGCGCGTTTCCGGCGCCGGCACGCCTCGGCAAGCGCATCCCGGTGGACACCAATGAGGCCTATGTCGCCCATCTGCTCTCCTACGTCGACCTGAAGAAGCTCAAGCCGCTCAAGATCGTGGTCAATGCCGGCAACGGCGGAGCGGGGCTCGTCATCGATCGTCTGGAGCCGCATCTGCCCTTCCGGTTCATCAAGGTGCACCATCAGCCGGACGGGAATTTCCCGAACGGCATTCCGAATCCCATGCTCGAGGAAAACCGCACCTCGACCATCGAGGCCATCCGTAGCCAGGGGGCGGATTTCGGCATCGCCTGGGACGGGGACTTCGACCGCTGCTTCCTGTTCGATGAGCACGGCGGCTTCATCGAGGGCTATTACATCGTCGGTCTGCTGGCCTCGGTGCTGCTGCGCGGCCAGCCGGGCGGCCGGGTAGTGCACGATCCGCGCCTGACCTGGAACACCATCGACCTGGTCGAGGCGGCGGGCGGCGTGGCGGTGCTGTGCAAGTCGGGCCACGCGTTCATCAAACAGCGCATGCGCGAGATCGACGGCGTGTACGGTGGCGAGATGAGCGCGCACCACTATTTTCGCCGCTTCGCCTATTGCGACAGCGGCATGATTCCCTGGTTGATCGTGGCGCAGGTGCTGAGCGAAACCGGCCAGAAGCTCTCGACGCTGGTGGGTGAGCGCATCCGGCTGTTTCCGGTGAGCGGCGAACTCAATTACCGGGTGCCCGATGCCAAGGCGGCGATCGCCTCGATCGAGGCGCGCTACGGCGCCGGGGCGCTCAAGGTGGACCGCACCGACGGGCTGTCGTTCGAATTCCCGGACTGGCGCTTCAATCTGCGCAGCTCCAACACCGAGCCTTTGATCCGGCTCAACGTGGAGGCCCGCGGCTCGGAGTCGCTGATGCGCGCCAAACGCGATGAATTGCTGGCACACTTGAAGGCCCAGGGCGCAGTCGCGGCGGATCACTGAACCCTCGGCAATGCCCAAGCTCAGTGTCGTAATCCCGGTCTACAACGAGGAGGCGGTGCTGCCCACGCTGTTCGCACGGCTGTATCCGGCACTCGACGCGCTGAAGATTTCCTACGAGTGCGTGTTCGTCAACGACGGCAGCAGGGACCGCTCCGTGGCGCTGCTGCGCCAGCAATTCACATGCCGTCCCGGCCAGACCCGGGTGGTGCTGTTCCATGCGAATTTCGGCCAGCATTCGGCGGTCATGGCGGGGCTCGCCTTCGCCCGCGGCGACTATGTGGTCACCCTGGATGCGGACCTGCAGAACCCGCCGGAGGAGATCGGCAAGCTGGTCGGCAAGCTCGAGGAGGGCTACGACTATGTCGGCACGATCCGCCAGCAGCGCCAGGATTCGCTGTGGCGGCGCACGTTCTCGCGCGCCATCAACCAGCTGCGCGAATGGATCACGCCGGTGCGTATCACCGATCAGGGCTGCATGATGCGCGGTTACGCACGCTCGGTGGTCGAGGCGCTCAATCAGACGCGCGAGGTCAACACCTTCATCCCGGCCCTCGCCTCGCTGTACGCCATGCGTCCGGTGGAGGTGCCGATCGCCCACGAGGAGCGCTACGCCGGGCAGTCCAAGTACTCGATGTACAGCCTGATCCGCCTGAATTTCGACCTGATCACCGGCTTCTCGGTGGTGCCGCTGCAGCTGTTCTCCATGGTCGGCATGGCGGTGGCGACCTTGTCGGCGCTGCTCGTGGTGTATCTGTTCGTGCGCCGGCTGATCGTGGGACCGGAAGCTGAGGGGTTGTTCACGCTGTTCGGCGTGGTGTTCTTCCTCATCGGCGTGGCGCTGTTCGGCATCGGCCTGCTCGGCGAGTACGTGGGGCGGATCTATGCCCAGGTGCGCGAGCGGCCGCGCTACATCGTCGAGGCGGTGCTGCAGGCCGAGGGCCCGGAATTGCGGCCCGCCGTGCTCAGCGACACCGCCGCGGGCGCGCCGACGGCGGCACCGAATATCGAGGTCCCGGCCGCGGCCGACAAGGCCGTGAGGTGACACGCGCGATCGTGTTCGCCTACAGCGAGGTCGGGGTTCGCTGTCTCGAAGTGCTGCTCGCGCAGGACGTCGACATCCCGCTGCTGTTCACCCACGCGGATGATCCGGGCGAGGGCCGCTGGTTCGCGAGCGTCCGGGAGCTGGCCGAAAGACACCGTCTGCACGTCGAGACGCCGCCGGATCCGAACACACCGCGCTGGCTCGAGATGGGGCGCGCCGCGCGGCCTGATTTTCTGTTTTCGTTCTATTATCGCCACCTGCTGAGTCTCGAGTGGCTGCGGCTGGCGCCGCGCGGCGCCTTGAACATGCACGGTTCGCTGCTGCCGAAGTATCGCGGCCGCGCGCCGGTGCACTGGGCCATCCTCAACGGCGAGACCGAGACCGGCGTCAGCCTGCATTACATGGTGGAGAAGCCCGATGCGGGCGCGCTGGTCGACCAGCAGCCGGTGCCGATCCTGGAGAACGACACGGCGCTCGATGTGTCCCTCAAGGTGGCGGGCGCCGCGGCGCAGCTGATGCAGCGCGCCTTGCCGCGCCTGCTGGCGGGCACCGCCGACGCGCGGCCGCTGGATCTTGGCCAGGGTTCTTATTTCGGGCGCCGCCGCCCCGAGGACGGCCGCATCGACTGGCGCCGCGGCGCGCGCCAGGTGCACGATCTGGTGCGCGCGGTCGCACCGCCGTTTCCCGGTGCGTTCACCGAGGTAAACGGGTGTAGGCTTGGCGTCCTGGAGACGCGCGTCGACGGGGCGGTGCGCCACCCCGGCCGGGCGCCGTGCCTGTACGCCGAGGCGGGCCGCTGGTACGCCGATTGTGTGGATGGGCGGCGCCTGTGGATCGTGCGCTTGGAACTGGATAACAAGCCGGTCGGTGCCGATGCCGCGCCGGCGGTCTTGTCGAATCAGCCGGTGGCCTTGTCCGGCTTCTGACATCTCGAGGGGTTGAACTTGAAGAAAATTCTGATCCTGGGCGTGAACGGATTCATCGGCCATCATCTGAGCAAATACATTCTTGCGAACACCGATTGGCAGATCTTCGGCATGGATCTGCAGTCCGAGCGGGTGTCTGGCATGCTCGGCAATCCGCGCTTTCACTTCGTGGACGGCGACATCACCATCAACCTCGAGTGGGTGGAATACCACGTGCGCAAGTGCGACGTGATCCTGCCGCTGGTGGCCATCGCCACCCCCGCGACCTACGTGCGCGAACCGCTGCGGGTGTTCGAACTGGATTTCGAGGCCAACCTGCCGATCATCCGCCACTGCGTCAAATACAAAAAGCGTGTGGTGTTTCCCTCGACCTCCGAGGTGTACGGGGCGTGCCGCGACCGGGAATTCGATCCGGAGACCTCCGAGCTGGTGCTCGGGCCGATTCACAAGCAGCGCTGGATCTATTCCTGCGTGAAACAGCTGCTCGACCGCATCATCTGGGCTTACGGCCAGCAGGGCCTGCAGTTTACCCTGTTCCGCCCGTTCAACTGGATCGGCTCCGGCCTCGACAGCATGGATGATCCGAAGGAGGGCAGTTCCCGGGTGCTGACGCAGTTTCTCGGCCACATCGTGCGCGGCGAACCCATCAAGTTGGTCGACGGCGGCCAGCAGACCCGCGCCTTCACCTTCATCGACGACGCAGTGGACTGCCTGACCCGGGTGATCGACAACCCGGGCGGCATCGCCGACGGCAAGATCTACAACATCGGCAATCCGGGCAATTTGTATTCGATCCGCACCCTGGCAGAAATGATGTTGGAGATCGCCCTGTCGCGGCCCGAGTACGCGCCCACCGCCAAAAAGACCCGGCTGGTGGACATCTCGGCGCTCGACTATTACGGCAAGGGCTATGCCGACATCCCGGCCCGTCTGCCCTCGATCAAGAACACCACCGCGGAGCTCGGCTGGAGGCCGAAGACCGACATGCGCGCGGCGCTGGCCGCGATCTTCGATTCCTATGCGCATGCCCTGCCGTCCGCCTCGGCGCTGTTGTCGCGAGATGCTTGAACGCGCCCCCATCGGCTTGAAGGTCGATGTCGATACCCTGCGCGGCACCCGCGAGGGCGTGCCCCGGCTCATGGCGCTGTTCAAACGGCTCGGCGTGGAGGCCACCTTTTATTTCTCCGTGGGCCCGGATCACACCGGCCGCGCCTTGCGGCGGGTGTTTCGCCGGGGCTTTGCCCGCAAGGTCGCACGCACCTCGGTGTTCAAACACTACGGGCTGAAGACCCTGCTGTACGGCGTGCTGCTGCCGGGCCCGGACATCGGTCGCGCCGCGGGCGATGTGATGCGCCGTGTGCGCGATGCGGGTTTCGAGGTGGGGCTTCATACCTTCGATCACGTGCGCTGGCAGGACGGCGTCGCCGGTGCAGGCGAGGCCTGGACCCGGCGCGAGTTCGAGCGCGGCCTGAGGGCTTTCGAGCGAGTCTTCGGCGCGCCGCCCGATTCGCATGCGGCGGCCGGCTGGCAGATCAATGCACACGCGCTCGCGCTCGAGGCCGAATACGGCCTGCACTACGCCAGCGACACCCGCGGCAGCGGGCCGTTCTTCCCGCTGCTCGGGGATCGCGCCAGCGCCGTTCTGCAATTGCCCACCACCTTGCCCACCTTCGATGAGCTGTTGGGCCGCGACGGCATCGATGAGCACAATATCGCCGAGGCGGTGTTTCGACGCTCGGCGGGGGCCGCGGCGGCCGGGGTGCAGGTGTTCACGCTGCACGCGGAACTGGAAGGCGGACAGCTGCTCGGCGCCTTCGAGGCGCTGCTCACGAAGTGGCGCGACGCCGGCCTCGCGCCGACCTGCATGGCGACGGCGCATGCCGCGGCGCTGCGCCACCCGCCGCCGGCGCAGCGCGTGGTGATGGGCGAAATCCCCGGCCGCTCGGGCCACCTGGCGCTGCAGGACGCGGGTTTGGCGCCTGCGTGATCGGCGCCACGGCGTTGCCCGCACGCGAGCGCCTGCTGTACGCGGGCCTGGCCGCCTTCGTCGCGGTCATCTGGTTCGCGAGCCTGCCGGCGCGGCCGCTGTTCAACACCGACGAGGGTCGCTATGCCGAGATTCCGCGCGAAATGCTCGCCGGCGGCGATTGGATCGTGCCGCATTTGAACGGCCTGGCCTACATCGAGAAGCCGCCGCTGCAGTACTGGGCCACCGCGCTCAGCCTGCGCGTCTTCGGCGCCAATGCCTTCGGTGCGCGCTTCGTCACCGCGCTGCTCGCCGTGGCGACGGTGCTGGTGGTGTGGCTGCTGGCGCGGCGGCTGTGGGGCCTGGGCAGCGCGTGGCGCGCCGCCGCGGTGCTCTCGGGCATGGCGCTGTTCGCGGTGCTCGGCCAGCTGCTCACCCTCGACATGAGCCTCACCTTTTTCATGACCGCCAGCCTCGCGGGATTTCTGGCGGCGCAGGGCGGCGCAGGGGCGCCCCCGTCCGGCCGCATCGGCGCACGCGGCTACATGCTATTCGCCTGGGCGGCCGCGGCCGCGGGCGTACTCACCAAGGGCTTGGTGGCCGCGGCGATCCCCCTGGCCGTCCTGTGCCTGTATACGGCCGTGACGCGCGATGCAGCGCCGTGGCGCCGGCTGCACTTGGGCGCGGGCCTGCCGCTGTTCCTCGCCGTGAGCGTTCCCTGGCATTGGCTGGCGGCGCGCCGCCTGGCGGATTTCCTCCGCTTCTACTTCGTGCACGAGCATCTGGCGCGCTACCTGACGCCGAGCGCGGACCGCGAGCAATCCTGGTGGTTCTTCATCCCGGTGCTGTTGGCCGGCACCCTGCCGTGGACGCTGTCGGCGCTGCGTGTGCTCGGCGGCGGCTGGCGCGTGCGCACCCCGCCCGGCGAGTTCAACGTGCGCCTGTTCCTGTGGCTGTGGGTGGCCTTCGTGTGCGTGTTCTTTTCGCTCTCCGACTCGAAGCTCATTCCCTATGTGCTGCCGGCCCTGCCGGCGCTCGCCCTGCTGATCGCGGCGCTGCCGCCGGCGGCGCAGCACCGCGAGCTGTCCGTTGCCGTACTGCTGACGCTGCTCGCGGCCGGGGTGCTCGCCGTGGCCGGGGTGTACTGGCGGCGGATCATCCCGCCCTCCGAGCGCAGCCCGTATTTTTGGCTGCTCGCCCAACCCTTGCTCGAGGTGGCGGCGATCCTGGCGGTCTCGGCGGCCTTCGTCTGGGTGAACCGCGGCCGCGAGACGCCCCGCGGCTGGGTGTTCATCGGGGCCGGCTGGTGCCTGGCGGTGCTGTCGCTGATGCGGGCCGCGGCGCTGGTCGCGCCGGCGTATTCCGGCGCAGGCCTGGCGGCAGCCCTGGACGCGGCCGATCGGGCACACCCGCTGTACAGCGTGGCCACCTACGATCAAACGCTGCCCTTTTATCTGCGCCGCACGGTCACGCTGGTCGCGTACCGCGGCGAACTCGATTATGGTCTGCGGCATGCGCCGGGCGCCGAGATCGCCGGCATCGATGAATTTCTGGCGGTCTGGTCCGCCGACAGGCCGGCTTTTGCCGTGATGGAGTGGAGTATGTTCGACACATTGAAGGATCGTGGCGTGCCGATGCGCGAGCTCGCGCGCGACCTGCATCGCGTGCTGGTGGCGCGGTGAGCTGGGTCACCTGGGTGCTCATCCTGAGCGGAGTGGCCCTGAATGCCGCGGCGCAACTGATGCTGAAGCTGGCCACTCGCGGCCTGGCGCATTTTACCAGCCTGGATTGGGACACGCTGCAGGCCGGGGTGCTGGTGCTCGCCCGCAGCGTGGCCTTTTGGTGCGGGATGGTCTGCTATGGCACCAGCCTGTGCGTTTGGCTCGCCGCCCTGGCGAAGGCGCCGGTCAGCACGGCCTACCCGATGCTGTCCTTGGGCTATGTGGTGGTAACCTGGGTGTCGGTGACCTGGATGGGCGAAAGCCTCTCGGTGCCCAAGGTCGTCGGCATCGCCCTCATTTGCGGCGGCGTGTTTCTGGTGTCGAGGAGTTCCGTATGAAGCCGTTCCTGCCTTTTACGCGCCCGTCGATCGATGCCGACAGCATCGCCGCGGTCGCCGACGTGTTGCGCTCCGGTCAGATTGCGAGCGGTCCGAAGGTGCTCGCCTTCGAGGCGGCGCTTTCGGCCTACATCGGCTCGCAGCGGCGCGTGCGTGTCATGACCTCGGCGACGGAGGGCCTGGAAATCGCGCTCGACGTCGCCGGTGTGGG
The DNA here is from genome assembly GCA_003137095.1 of Gammaproteobacteria bacterium. Lineage (GTDB taxonomy): Bacteria > Pseudomonadota > Gammaproteobacteria > Steroidobacterales > Steroidobacteraceae > Bog-1198. The sequence goes on along the minus strand of PLET01000120.1, from coordinate 9,005 downwards.
CGAGGGCGACGAGGTGATCGTACCGGCCATGAGTTTTGCCGCGAGCGCCAATGTGGTCGCCCGGGTGGGCGCCAAACCGGTGTTCGTGGACATCGAACTTGACACCCGCAACCTCGACCTGAGCCGGGTCGAGGCGGCCATCACGCCGCGCACCCGCGCCATCATGCCGGTGCATTTCTCCGGCCTGCCGGTGGACATGGACCGCCTCTACGGCATCGCCGCCCAACGGGGATTGCGCGTGGTGGAGGATGCCGCGCACGCCATCGGGTCGCGCCACCGCGAGCGGCCGATCGGCAGCTTCGGCGACCTCGTGGTCTTCAGCTTTCATCCGAACAAGAACATGACCACCATCGAGGGCGGGGCGATCGCCACCGCCGATGCCGGCGAGGCCGAGGCCATCGAAATCCGCCGCTTCCACGGCATCAAGCGCAATGCCGCCGGCGAAGTGGACGTGCTGCTGCCGGGTGCCAAGGCCAATCTGTCGGACGTCGCGGCACAGATCGGCATCGACCAGCTGCGCCGCCTGGATGGATTCAATGCGCGCCGCCGGCAGCTGGCCGCGCGGTACTTCGAGGAGCTGGCGGGCGATGCCTCGCTGGTGCTGCCGGCGCGCGGCGATACCGGCCATAGCTGGCACATGTTCACCGTGCTGATCGACTTTGCCGCGCGCGGCACCACGCGGCCGGCCTTCCAGAAGGCGATGGCCGAGCGCGGTATCGGCATCGGCGTGCACTATCCGAGCATCCCCGGGCTCGCCTATTACCGCGCCCAGGGCCACCGGCCCGAGGACTTTCCGGTGGCGGCGCGCGTCGGGCGCGAGACCGTCACGCTGCCGCTGTTTCCGGCCATGAGCGATGCGGATGTCGCGCGCGTGTGCGAGGCGTTGCGCGCGCAGCTCACGGAGCGGCCGCGGCTGAAAAGCGCCGCCTCGTGAGGCGGCCGAGGGCCGTCTTGATCGGCCCATCGGAATGGCGCAGACTTTGGCGCGATATCGGTTGGCATCCCAAGGACATGACTATGAAGCGTTTGATGTTTCTCGCGGCAGGCGGCTTGGCCCTGTGCACCGCGTCGTATGCGGCACTGCAACCCGGCGCGACGGCTCCCGATTTCACCACCGAGGCGACGCTGGCCGGCAAGCCGTTCACGTTTTCGCTGGCCGCCGCCCTCAAGAGCGGACCCGTGGTGCTGTATTTTTACCCGGCCGCCTTCACGCCGGGCTGCACCGTCGAGGCACACGAGTTCGCCGAGGCCACCGCCAAGTTCAAGGCGCTCGGTGCCACCGTGATCGGCGTGTCGCACGACCCGATCGACACCCTCAACAAGTTCTCGGTGAGCGAGTGCCGCAATAAATTCGCCGTGGCCTCCGATGCCGATCAGCGCATCATGAAATCCTACGATGCCGTGCTCGCACCGAAGCCCGAGCTCGCCAACCGCACCTCCTACGTGATTGCGCCGAACGGCAAGGTGATCTACGAATACACCGCCTTGAATCCGGACAAGCACGTCGAAAACACGCTGTCGGCGGTGGAGAAATGGGCCGCGGAGAACAAGCACTGAACGCGCACTGAGACGGACCGGGCGCGGCTGGGCCCGGCCGGCGCGCTCCTCCGTCAAGTCAGGTGGCGCGGCATCAGGAGCTTGGCGATCAGCGCGGTCCAGCCGGTCTGATGCGATGCGCCGACTCCGCGGCCGATGTCGCCGTGGAAATATTCGTAAAACGGGATGTAGTCGCAAAAATACGGATCGCCCTGCAGCAGCGGCTCGTGTCGCAGCACCGCGCGCTGACCGGATTCGTCCTTGAGGAAGATCCGCGACAGGCGGTGCGAGAGTTCCGCGGCCACCTCATCGATGGTCATGAACCGGCCCGAGCCGGTCGGACATTCCACCTTGAAATCGTCGCCGTAATAATGGTGGAATTTCTGCAGCGACTCGATGATCAGAAAATTGAGCGGAAACCAGATCGGGCCGCGCCAATTCGAATTGCCGCCGAACTGCCGTGAATCCGACTCCGCGGGCGCGTAGCGCACGGACAGATCCAGGTGGTCGATCTTGAAGATGTAGGGGTGCTCGAGGTGCGCGCGCGAGATGCCGCGCACCCCATAGTCGGACAGAAACTCCGATTCATCGAGCATGCGCTGCAGCAGCTTCTTCATCCGATGCCCGCGCAGCAGCGACAGCAGGCGCCGTTCGCCGCGCCCGGGTGCCTGCCAGTGCGACACCAGCGCGGCCAGATCCGGCCGATCGCTCAGGAACCACTCGAGCCGCTGGCGAAAGCCCGGCAGCTTGGCGAGCAGCTCAGGTTCCAGCGTTTCCACCGCGAACAGCGGAATGAGGCCCACCATCGAGCGTATCCGCAGGCGCACCTTGACGTCGTCCGGCAGGTTCAGCACGTCGTAGAAGAATTGATCCTCCTCATCCCACAGGCCGCCGCCGTCGTTGTACATGCAGCTCATGGCCTCCGCGATGTGCAGGAAATGTTCGAAGAACTTGCTGGCGATGTCCTCGTAGACGTGGTTGTTCTCCGCCAGTTCGAGCGCGATGCGCATGAGGTTGAGCGCATACATGGCCATCCAGCTGGTGCCATCCGATTGGTTGATGTAGCCGCCGGTCGGCAGCTTGGCGCTGCGATCGAACACGCCGATGTTGTCGAGACCGAGAAATCCGCCCTGAAAGACGTTGCGTCCCAGGGCGTCCTTGCGGTTGACCCACCNNATCTGGCCGTTCGGATGCATGTACCACTCGCGCGTCAGCAGCACCAGCTGGTGCTTGGCGAATTCGGCGTCGATGAGTGCGAAGGGAATGCAGTGAAACGCCAGATCCCAGGACGCATACCACGGGTATTCCCATTTATCGGGCATGGAGACGATGTCCGCATTGTTGAGCGTTTCCCATTCGGCATTGCGGCCGCCGCGGCGCGATTCGGGCGGAGGCGGCTGGCCCGGATCGCCCATGAGCCAGCGGCGCACGTCGTAGTGATAGAACTGTTTGCTCCAGATCAGGCCGGCGAAGGCCTGGCGCTGCACCAGGCGTGCATCCGCCGAGACGAGCTCCTTCTGCAGATCGGCGTAGAATTCATCGGCCTGGCCGCGGCGCCGCTCGAACACGGCATCGAAATCCGCGAACGGCGCATCGATGGCGCGGCGCGAGAGCCGCAGCCGGAATTGCGCCGGCGCATGCGGCGAGACGCTGGCTTGATGCCAGATGCCGGCTTTCGTGCCGCGATTCGCCGGGTTCACGGCTTGCGGGTGTCCGCCGACGATGCGCTCGTGAAACGCGTCCTTGAAGAATCCCGGCGCCCCGAAATTCCACAGGCGGCGGGCATTGGTCTCGTTCTCCGTGAACAGCACCTGCGGGGCGCCGTCTGCGTACAAATGGCTCATGCCGAGTGTGTCCGGCTCGATGCGGATCACGGATCCCTCGGCGTGCAGCACGGGCTTGACCGAGCCGGGTTCCCAGCTCCAGGTGTTGCGCAGCACCAGCTGCGGCATCACGTGCAGCAGCGCGTCCTCGGGGCCGCGGTTATGGACCGTGATCAGCATCAACAGATCGCCCGGTTCCGCCTGCGCATATTCGACGAACACGTCGAAATAGCGGTTGCCGTCGAACACGCCGGTGTCGAGGATTTCGTATTCCGGCAGGTCGGTGCCGCGTCGGGCGTTCTCCTCGACCAGGTCGGTGTACGGGAACGGGCGCTGGGTGTATTTGTACAGCATCTTCAGATACGAATGCGTCGGCGTCGCATCCAGGTAGAAATACTGTTCCTTGACGTCCTCGCCGTGATTGCCTTGCGAATTGGTGAGCCCGAACAGCCGCTCCTTGAGGATGGGATCGCGCCCGTTCCACAGCGCGAGCGACAGGCACAGTCGCTGGCCGGCGTCCGAGACGCCTGCGATGCCGTCCTCGCCCCAGCGGTAGGCACGGCTGCGGGCATGATCGTGCGGCAGATAGTCCCAGGCCGTCCCGTCCGGACTGTAATCCTCGCGCACCGTGCCCCATTGGCGCTCGCTCACGTACGGGCCCCAGTGCTTCCAACCAGCGGGGCCCGGCGCATTCGCCAGCAGCCGCTCACGTTCGCTGTTCATCGCCGGATGATACGCGGCGCCGCGGCGTCAGTAACGCGCTGCGGCGAGCCGGTGATCGAGCGAGAGTTTCCCGGGACCGTAAATGATCAAGAACGCCGCGATCGAACCCCACAGCACGTGCTGCGCGAGCGCCGCCTCGTAACCCTGGGCTAGCAGTACCTGCGCGTAGGAGATCACCGCCAGCGCATTGACCGCGAACAGGCCGATGGCGCCCAAGCGGCTGGCGAAGCCGATGACCAGCAGCGTCGGGAAGAACAGCTCACCGCAGGTGCCGGCGACGGCAGCCACGTCCGGCGGCAACAGCGGCGTGTGGTATTCATTCTCGAACAGATACAGCGTGCCATCCCACGAGGTGAGCTTGATGTAGCCGGATTTCAGGAACTGCCAGCTGACGTACCAGCGCGCCGCCAGGGCGAACAGCGGCTGCAGCGGATCGAGCACGGAGGCGGCCCAGGCATTGGGCAGCAGGATCTTGTTCAACACCGACATACGGGACTCCCGGTCATGAAAAATCCACGATGGCCTCGGCAGCGACGAAACGCCGCAGGACGGCGGCCGCGTCGAAAGCCGCAGCCGCGTCCGCGGCTGCGGCGCCCGTCTCGACGGCGGCGGCGAATGCGGCATGGGCAGCGAGCGACTCCAGAAAGGCGTGTTCCCCGGGGCTCAGCCGGTGGAACTCCAGCCGGCCGCCGCGGCGCATCAGCAGCAGACGCTCACCGCCCTTTGCGAGATCGATCAGCGGCGGTTCGGTCTCGGTCGCGAGGTTCGCCTCCCAGATTTCGCGCGCCGGATAGTCCGACGCGAACAGCCGTGCGGCCGGATGCAGCTTGAAGCGCAGGCTCTCGTAGCGCGCCGGCGCCACCTCGGCGAGACGGGCGAGGTCGAGCCGGCCGTGCTCGGCCGCCATCAAGGATTCCTGGCACAGCCATTCCAGGTGGGCGACGTCGGCGAGATAGCGGTGCTCGCCGCCGGTATGCAATTCGCCGAGGTAGGCCGCAAACGCCGCGCCGGCTGAGTGCAGATCGCCGCTGCGCGAGGGACACTGCATGCGATAGGCGCGGGCGCATTGATCGAAATACGCCTCCCCGACCAGGCGCAGCAGCACCGGATAGCCGAGGCGCAGGCTCTCGGTGAAGTTGATCCGGGCGTTGTTGGCATATACCTCGAGGCGCTCGGATGATGGGGTCAGGCCGCCGGCGCGGATAAGTTCTGCGGCGTCCTCGCCGTCGAGAACCGCGCCGAGGACGCGGGTCTGCAGCTCACGCAGCGTGGGCATGCAGCTGCGCCTCCAGCGCATTGGCCTTGTCCGCCTCCGCCACCAGTTCGGCGAGCGGCGGGATCTGCGAGTCCCATTCGATGAGTGTCGGCACCGCTCCGAAGCGCCGCAGGGCCGCCCGGTACAGCTCCCAGACCGCCTCGCACACCGCCGTGCTGTGCGTGTCGATGAGCAGTTCCAGCGCGCCGTGCCGCACGCGCGAGTGGCCCGCGAGATGGAACTCCTGCACGGCGCCGCGCGGGATGGCATGCAAGTACTCGAGCGCATCGAAGCGGTGATTGTGCGCTGCGACGTAAATATTGTTCAGATCCAGCAGCAGGCCGCAGCCGGAGTGCGCCGCCACTGCCGTCAGGAATTCCCACTCCGGCATGGCCGAATCGGCAAACTGCAGGTAGCTGGAGACGTTTTCGATGAGAATCTGCCGCCCGAGTGCGTCCTGCACAGCGGCGATGCGCGCACTCACGTGCCGCAGCGCCTCATCGGTATAGGGCAGCGGCAGCAGGTCATTGGCAAAACGGCCGCCGACCGAACTCCAGGACAGATGTTCGGACACCAGCTGCGGCTCGAAGCGCTCGACGGCGCGCCGCAGGTTGGCGAGGTGTTCGGCATCGAGCGGATCGGTGGAACCCAAGGAGAGCCCCACGCCGTGCAGCGACAGCGGGTAGCGCTCGCGGATTCGATCGAGGATCTGCACCCGGGCACCGCCGGCGGCGAAATAATTTTCGCTGTGCGCCTCGAACCAGGCCACCTTGGGCGATTCGGACAGCACCTCGAGATGGTGTTGGGCCCGCAGCCCGATGCCGGCATGCGCCGGCATCGGTCCGCGAAGCGTTCGTGCTTCGGCGTTCACATCGCCTTGAGGCTGCCGTTCGCCAGCCGCTCGCAAGTTCCCTTCGGCACCGCGACGAAGTCCTTGCCGCTGCCGGATTCCTTCGATTGGCCCTGACAGGCGTGGGCCGGTCCCGCGCAGTCGTTCTTGCCGGCCTTCGCCACGCCGTAGCACTTTTCGAGGTCCGGCTTGTCGGCGGCAAACACCGGGGCCGCAAAGGTGGCGGCGCCCAAGGCCAGCAGGCCGCTGATCGCCGTGATGGTCGCGTGTGTCTTTTTCATGTCGAGTTTCTCCTGGTGGATGTTGAAGTTTCAGTTTGGGTCCACGTCTGATAAGACCGACCCATCATCCCGGATATTTCATCACGGGATACACGGCGGCTTTTTGACCTTCATGACCTGGTAGGAGGCCACCGCCGCGAGCGTCGCCCCGCACATGACCATGGCCATGGCGCGTGCGCTACTGTCATACAGGGCGCTGACGGCGATCCCGGCGAGCCCCGCCACCGCGAACTGCAACGTTCCGTACAGGGCCGATGCCGTACCCGCCGCATCGCCGAACGGCGCCAACGTCAGCGTGAAGCCGTTGGCGAAGTTGAAGCCGATCATCGAGACCATGAGAAATTGCGGGATCGCGAGCGCCCAGAAGCCCCCTCGGCCGCTGCTCGCCACGGCCAGCAGCACGACACCGAGGACGGCCGTGTACAGCATGGCGCGGCGGAAGATGGTTTCCGGACCGAGCCGCGGCACGATGTGCGCGTTGATGCGCCCGGCGATCATCAGGCCGACCGCATTGACGCCGAACACCCAGGCGAATTGCTGCGGGCTCAGCTTCAGCACGTTGATGAACACAAAGGGGGCGCCGGCGATGTAGGCATACACGCTCGATTGGACCAGGTTGGCGGGTATGGCGTAGCGCAGGAATCGCGGATCCGACAGCAGGCGCAGCCACAGCCGCGGCCCGATTTGGGAGGAACGCTGCGCCGGAATCGATTCGGTGAGCGTGAAATACGTGGTGACGAGGCAGGCGAGGGCGGCGGCGGCCAGCAGCCAGAACATGGCGCGCCAGCTGGCGATGAGCAGCAGCAGCCCGCCGATTTGCGGCGCCAATATCGGCCCGATGCCGGTGATCAATCCGAGCAGCGACAGGGCGCGCGCCATGTGCGCGACGTCGAAGCGGTCGCGCACCACGGCCCGCGGAATTACCGAGGCGCTGCCCACGCCGCCCGCCTGCACCACGCGCCAGGCCGTCAGGGCGGTGACGCTGTGCGCCAGAGCGCAGCCGATCGAGCCCACGGCGATCAAGGCCAGCCCGTAGAGCAGCGGCGGCCGGCGGCCGAGGTGATCGGCCAGCGATCCGAACAGCAGCTGGCTCGCCGCGAGACCGATGAAAAAGGCGGGCAGCGTCATTTGCACGGCACCGGCGCCCGCCCGCAGGTCGGATGCGATCGACGGCAGCGCCGGCAGATACAAGTCGATCGAAAAGGGCGCCAGCAGCGAGATCACGCCGAGCAGGACCAGCAGTTTGGACATCCCGGGCTGCTTGGTCATGACGCAGGCGGCCGATTACATGAGGCATGCAGCATGGATTTACCTGTAGAATAACCGTTTGGACCCAGAGGATGTGGGATGGCGCGGGAATCGACGGGCGGTAAATCCGCGCTGATCTGCGGTTCGGTGGCTTACGACACGATATTGCTGTTTCCGGACCGCTTCAAGGCGCACATTCTCCCGGACAAGATCCACATCTTGAACGTGTCCTTCCTGGTGCCCGAGATGCGGCGCGAATTCGGCGGATGTGCGGCGAACATCGCCTACAGCCTGCACCTGCTCGGCGATGCCGGCATCCCGATGGCCACCGCCGGACACGATTTCGGCCCGTATCGGGACTGGCTGGTGGCCCATGGGGTGCCCGTGGATCACATCCGGCAGATTCCCGAGGCGTTCACCGCGCAGGCGTTCATTACCACGGACCTGGACGATAACCAGATCACGGCATTTCACCCGGGCGCGATGCAATATGCCCATCTCAACACGGTCACCGACGCCCTCGCCCACGTCGCGGATGAGATCGCGATCGGACTGGTCGCTCCGGACGGCCGCCAGGCCATGATCGAGCATGCGCAGCAATTCGCGGCCGCGCGTATTCCGTTCATTTTCGACCCAGGCCAGGGGCTGCCGATGTTCGGCGGCGAGGAACTGAAGACTTTCATCGCGCAGGCCGATTGGGTGGCGGTCAATGACTATGAATGGGGCATGCTGCAACAAAAGACCGGTATGACGGCCGCCGACATCATGACCCAGGTGAAGGCACTGATCGTGACCCGCGGCGCCGAGGGCTCGGTGATCCACACCCGGGGCCGCACGCTGCATATCCCCTGCGCCCGGCCGCACGCAGTGGTCGACCCCACGGGTTGCGGGGATGCCTATCGCGCTGGTCTAATTCACGGATTGCTGCGCGGTTTGGACTGGGAAACCACCGGACGGGTGGCCTCGCTGCTCGGCTCGTACAAGATCGAGTCGCGGGGCCCGCAGAACCATCAGTTCACCCGCGCGGAATTCGATCGCCGATATGTCGACAATTTTGGCGCCAGCGCCTGAGGACCAGCCATGAGCGGACGATTTTCCTTCACCTCCGAGTCGGTATCCGAAGGCCACCCGGACAAGATCGCGGACCAGATTTCCGATGCGGTGCTCGACGCCATCCTGGCGGTCGACCCCAAGGGTCGGGTGGCCTGCGAGACCCTGGTAAAGACCGGTGTGGTCATCGTGGCGGGCGAGGTCACCACCAGCGCTTGGGTCGACGTCGAGGCCATCGT
>PLET01000022.1:266-73079 GCA_003137095.1 Gammaproteobacteria bacterium | reverse complement strand
AGAACATGGATCCGCAGCTCATGTCGCGGGTCGCGCTGCACGACCCGGACAACGCCCACGGGGTGATCTACCTGTGGGGCACCAATGGTATCGGCTACAACGAGAAGATGATCAAGGCATTGATGCCGGATGCGCCTCTGGACAGCTGGAGGCTGGTGTTCGACCCGGCGGTCGCTTCGCGCGTGGCCAAGTGCGGCATCAGCGTGCTCGACTCGCCCGCGGAGATGATGCGCGGGGTTTTCAGTTACCTGGGCAAGGATCCGAATTCGCAGAAGCCGGAGGATTTGGCCGCGGCCGAAGCGGTGCTCGCCAAGATCCGTCCCTACATCCGCAACATCAATTCATCGGAATACATCGAAGCCCTGGCCAACGGCGATCTGTGCATCGCCGTCGGCTACAACGGCGACGTCATGCAGGCGCGCGATCGCGCGCGCGAGGCCGGCAAGGGTATCGACATCAAATACAGCATTCCAAAGGAAGGCAGCATCCTGTGGTTCGACATGCTGGCGATCCCGAAGGACGCACCGCACCCCGACAGCGCCCACGCCTTCATCAACTACATCATGACGCCGCAAGTGACCGCCGACATCTCCAATTTCAAGCGCTATGCGAACGCCAACACGGCGGCACTGCCCCTGGTGATGCCGTCGGTCACCGGCGATCCCGGCATCTACCCGACGCCCGAGCAGCGCCAGAGGCTGGTGGTGCAATTGGCGGACTCCGCCGACCAGACTCGCGCCATCACGCGCGTTTGGCAGAAGTTCAAGACGGGTCAATGATCGACGTCAAGGCGATCCCCGCCGTCAAAGCCTCGCCGTGGAACGATCCGAACGTACGCCCGTACGTCCGCCTGGAGCGTCTCACCAAATCCTTCGGCGACTTCAAGGCCGTCGACGATATCAGCCTGAACATTTACAAGGGCGAGATATTCTGCCTGCTCGGCGCCTCGGGGTGCGGCAAGACTACGCTGCTGCGCATGCTCGGCGGCTTCGAGACCCCGACCTCCGGACGAATCTTCATCGACGGCGATGACATGACGGGCGTGCCGCCCTACGAACGTCCGGTCAACATGATGTTCCAGTCATACGCGCTGTTTCCGCATATGAACGTGGAGGAGAACGTCGCCTTCGGGCTCAAGCAGGATCGCGTTGCCAAGCACGAGATCGCGGAGCGCGTGGCGACGATGCTCGAGCTGGTCAAGCTCGGGGGCTTCGCGAAGCGCAAGCCGCACCAGCTTTCGGGCGGCCAGCGCCAGCGGGTGGCGCTCGCGCGCTCGCTGGTCAAGCGGCCGAAGCTTCTGCTGCTCGACGAGCCCCTCGGCGCGCTCGACAAGAAGCTGCGCGAGCACACCCAGTTCGAACTGATCAGCCTGCAGGACAAACTCGGCGTGACCTTCGTCGTGGTCACGCACGACCAGGAAGAGGCGATGACCCTCGCGAGCCGCATCGGGGTCATGGATCACGGGGAAATCGTGCAGGCGGGCACGCCGACCGAGATCTACGAGTTCCCGAGCTCGAAGTTCGTCGCGGATTTCGTCGGCTCCGTCAACATCTTCGAGGGCAAGCTCACCGAAGACGAGCCGCAATACGTGCGCATTGCATCGGAAGAACTGGGCGCCACCATCTATGTGAGCCATGGCATCAGCGCGGCGCCGGACGCCACCGTGTGGGCGGCCGTGCGGCCCGAGAAGATCTACATGTCCACCGAGCCGCCGGACGGCACCGACAACACCGTGCGGGGCGCCGTGCAGGACATCGCCTACCTCGGCGATCTGTCAATTTACCTGGTGAAGCTGCCGACCGGGAAGATCGTCCGCGTCACGCGACCGAACACCTCGCGCCATGCCGAGGCGATCACCTGGGACCAGCAGGTGTACCTGTCCTGGGACGCCTCCAGCCCGGTGGTGGTCACCCGTTGAGGCGGTCGGAAACCCTGCGGAGGTTCGGAGTGACAGGGCGCGGCCTGGTGGTCGTGCTGCCGTATCTGTGGCTGCTGCTGTTCTTCGTGGTGCCGTTCGCGATCGTGCTGAAGATCTCATTCTCTGACGTCGATCTGGCAATTCCACCTTACAAACCGCTGTGGGAGTGGACCGGAAAGAACGCCCTGGCGATCAAGGTGAATTTCAACAACTATGTGTTTCTGTTCACCGATTCGCTGTACATCAAGGCGCTGCTCAATTCGCTGAAGGTCGCGTTCTTCTCTTCCCTGCTGTGTTTGATCATCGGCTATCCGATGGCCTACGGCATAGCGCGCGCCCGGCCGGCGCTGCGCAACGTCCTATTGCTGCTGGTGATACTGCCCTTCTGGACCTCGTTGCTGCTGCGGGTGTACGCCTGGATCGGCCTCCTCAAGGCCAATGGCGTCATCAACAACGTGCTGATCTGGCTCGGGATCATCCATGAGCCGCTGACCATGCTGTACACGCCGTTCGCGATGTACGTCGGCATCGTGTATTCCTACCTGCCGTTCCTGATCCTGCCCCTGTACGCCAATCTGGAGAAAATGGACTGGCAGCTGCTCGAGGCCGCCGAGGATCTCGGCTGCAGGCCCTGGCAGGCGTTCTACAAGATCACGCTGCCGCTGTCGCGCAATGGCATGCTGGCGGGCTCCATGCTGGTGTTCATTCCTGCGGTCGGCGAATTCGTCATCCCCGCGCTGCTCGGCGGACCCAATGCGCTCATGATCGGACGCGTTCTGTGGGACGAATTCTTCTCCAACCGCGCCTGGCCGGTGGCGAGCGCGGTGGCCATCCTGCTGCTGATACTGCTGGTGCCGTTCATGATGTGGTATCAGAGCGTGCAGTCGAACGAATCCGCGGGTTCGAAATGAACGACCGGCGCTCGTTTTTCATGATCACGTGCATCGCCTTCGGCTTCGCCTTCCTGTACATCCCGATCCTGTCGATGATGGTGTTCTCGTTCAATGCATCGAAGCTGGTGACGGTTTGGGATTCGGCGAATTCCCCCACCCTGAAGTGGTATTACTCGCTGCTCAGCAACGAGGAGATTCTCGATGCCGCGTGGATCTCCCTCAAGGTCGCCGTGATCAATGCGTCGGGATCGGTGATTCTCGGCACGCTCGCGGGCTTCGGGCTCGCACGGTTCGCCCGCTTCAGGGGGCGCTTCACGCTCAACGCCATGGTGACCGCGCCGCTGGTCATGCCTGAGGTGATCACCGGGCTGTCGCTGCTGCTGCTGTTCGTCGCCCTGGAACAAACCATCGGCTGGCCGGCCGGGCGCGGCATCACCACCATGACCATCGGCCACATGACCTTTTCGATGGCCTATGTGTGCGTCGTGGTGCAGTCGCGGCTCGCGACTTTCGACACCGCGCTGGAGGAGGCAGCGATGGATCTGGGCGCGCGGCCGCCCAAGGTGTTTTTCGTCATCACCCTGCCGATCATCTTCCCCGCGATTCTCTCCGGCTGGCTGCTGGCGTTCACGCTGTCGTGGGACGATCTGGTTATTTCGAGCTTCACGTCCGGCCCAGGCAGCAGCACCCTGCCCATGGTTGTCTTCTCGAAGGTGCGGCTCGGCGTGAGCCCGGAGATCAACGTGCTGGCGACGCTCACCGTCGCGGCCGTGACCCTCATCATCGTCGGCGTGAGCCTGTGGATGGCGCGCAGCGCGCGCGCGGAGAAGCTCGCCGCCTGAGCGCATGTCGCGCGGACCCCACGGACCCCGCGGGCCTCGCGGGTCGCCCGGCTAGACCAGCACGCGCTCGATGCCGCCGTTGTTGGCGCGCTGCACGTACTGCGGCAGCCAGTCCGGCCCCAGGAGATTCCGCGCGATTTCCACCACGATGTAGTCCGCATCCAGGTCGGCATCGTCGTTGTAGCGCTTCAATCCCTGCAGGCACGAGGGGCAGGAGGTCAGCACCTTCACGGCACCGCTGCCGCCGGCGGCGCGCAGTTCACCGGCTGCGGCGCGGATCTCGGCCTCCTTGCGGAACCTGACCTGGGTCGAGATGTCGGGGCGGGTGAGCGCGAGCGTGCCGGATTCCCCGCAGCAGCGGTCGTTTTTCTCGATTCGGCCGAATTGCGCCGAATTCATCAGGGCGTTGACGACGCCCAGCGGGTCGTGTTTCTTCATCGGCGAATGACAGGGGTCGTGGTACATGTAGCGCACGCCGGTTGCATTCGCGAGTTGGACCCCCTTCTCCATGAGGAACTCATGGATGTCGATGATCTTGCAGTCCGGGAAGATCTTGTCGAATTCATATCCCTGAAGCTGATCGAAACAGGTGCCGCAGCTCACCACCACGGTCTTGATGTCCAGATAATTGAGGGTGTTGGCGACCCTGTGGAACAGCACCCGGTTGTCCGTGATGATCTTCTGCGCCTTGTCGAATTCACCCGCGCCGCGCTGCGGATAGCCGCAGCAGAGGTAGCCCGGCGGCAGCACGGTTTGCACGCCCACATGCCACAGCATGGCCTGGGTGGCGAGTCCGACCTGCGAGAACAAGCGCTCCGAGCCGCAGCCCGGAAAATAGAACACGGCCTCGGACTCGCTGCTGGTGTTCACCGGATCGCGGATGATGGGCACGTAATTGCGGTCCTCGATGTCGAGCAACGCGCGCGCCGTGCGCTTCGGCAGACCCGCCGGCATGCGTTTGTTGACGAAATGGATGACCTGTTCCCTGATGGGCGGCTTGCCCGTGGTTGCGGGCGGCCGCCGGGTCTGGACCCGGGCGAATGTGTTGAGGGCACGGTTGGCCAGACGCTGCACCTTGTAGCCCCAGTCGATCATGACCTTGCGGGTGAGCCGGATGGTCTGCGGATTGGTCGCATTCAGGAAGAACATCGCCGCGGTCGTGCCGGCGTTGAAGCGTTTCTTGCCCATGCGTCGCAGCAGGTCGCGCATGGCCATGGACACGTCGCCGAAATCGATGTCGACGGGGCAGGGGGCCGCGCACTTGTGGCACACGGTGCAATGGTCGGCGACGTCCGACAATTCGTCCCAGTGCTTGATCGAAACGCCGCGGCGCGTCTGCTCCTCGTACAGGAAGGCTTCGATGAGCAGCGAGGTCGCGAGAATCTTGTCGCGCGGCGAATACAGCAGATTGGCCCGGGGTACGTGGGTTGCACACACCGGTTTGCACTTGCCGCAGCGCAGGCAGTCCTTGATCGCATCCGAAGTCGTGTTGATGTCGGATTGCTGCATGATGAGCGATTCGTGGCCGAGCAATCCGAAGCTCGGGGTATAGGCCCGCCGCAGATCCCCTCCCGGCATCAATTTGTCCTTGTTGAAGCGGCCGTCCGGGTCGATCCGGCCCTTGTAGGCGCGAAACGCCGCCAATTCCGCCTCCGTCAGATACTCGAGTTTGCTGATTCCGATGCCGTGCTCGCCGGAAATCACGCCGTCGAGATCGCGCGCGATGCGCATGATCCGCGCGACGGCGCGGTTGGCCGTCTGCAGCATCGCATAGTTGTCTGAATTGACGGGAATGTTGGTGTGTACGTTGCCGTCGCCGGCGTGCATGTGAAGCGCCACGAACACGCGGCCCTGCAGCACGCGCTTGTGCACGGCGTCGCATTCGGCGAGCACCGGCGCGAATTCGGCGCCGGAGAAGATGTGCGCAAGCTCGGCGCGCACCTCGGATTTCCAGCTCACGCGGATGCTGCGCTCCTGCAGCCGGTCGAACAGCCGGCCGCTCAGATCCGCCCCGAAGCCGACCCCGATCGCGACCAGGGTGCCGGCGGCGGCGCTTACCGGCGTGTCCATGGACTCGAGCAGGTAGCTCCAGCGGCTGCGCACGCGCGCCAGCAGTTCACGCGCCTGGCCGGCGCGTTCGGCGAAACCGATCCCGCCATCGGGGTCCGCGGCTGCGCCGGGTGCGGTCGGGCCGGCGAAGTAGCCGTTCAAGGCGTCCAGCAGTTCGATCTTGTTGGCGGTGGACAGCTCGATGTTGATGCGTTCGATGGCATCCGTGTACTCGCCCAGACGTTCGAGCGGAATCACCACATCCTCGTTGATCTTGAAGGCATTGGTGTGCCTGGCGATGGCCACCGTCCGGCTGCGATCGAGCCAGAATTTTTTGCGCGCCTCGCTGCTGACGGCGATGAACCCTTCGCCCGAGCGGGCGTTTGCGAGCCGAACGACCTCCGAGGTCGCCGCGGCGACGGCCGCATCGTCCTCGCCGACGATGTCGCCCAGCAGGATCATCTTCGGCAACGCGCCGCGCTTGGATTTGGTGCTGTAGCCGACGGCCCGCAGATAGCGCTCGTCCAGGTGCTCGAGGCCGGCGAGGATGGCGCCGCGCGCCCGGCCCGACTCGAGGAAGCGCTTGATCTCGACGATGGCCGGAATGGCGTCGCGCGCCTGGCCGAAGAACTCCAGGCACACGGTGCGGATGCACTTCGGCATGCAGTGCAGTATCCAGCGCGCCGAGGTGATCAGTCCGTCGCAGCCCTCCTTCTGCACGCCGGGCAGGCCGCCCAGGAACTTGTCGGTCACGTCCTTGCCGAGGCCGGTCTTGCGAAATGTTGCACCATCAAGCTCGAGCCGCTCGCGCCGCAGTTCACGCGCCCGCTCGGGCGGATCGCGGCCGTCCTTCCAGACCAGATCGAACCGGGCAGCGGGTACATCATGGATCTTGCCGCGGTTGTGGTTGACCCGAGTCACCTCGAGCCAGTCGCCCTGCGGATCGACCATGCGCCACCAGGCGAGATTGTCGACGGCGGTGCCCCACAGCACCGCCTTCTTGCCACCGGCATTCATGGCGATATTGCCGCCGATGCAGGAGGCGTCCGCCGAGGTGGGATCCACCGCGAAGATGTATCCCGCCCGCTCCGCCGCCTCGCTGACGCGCCGGGTGACGACCCCCGCGCCCGAGCTGATGCAGGCGGTGGGCGAGTCGACGCCGGGCAGATCGAGCACCTCCACGGGTGACAGCGCGTCGAGCTTTTCGGTATTGATCACCGCCGACCAGGGAGTCAGCGGCACCACGCCGCCGGTGTAGCCCGTGCCGCCGCCGCGCGCGATGATGGTCAGGCCCAATTCGATGCAGTCGCGCACCAGATTCGGTATTTCGGCCTCCGTGTCGGGCGCCAGCACCAGAAACGGCAGCTCGACGCGCCAGTCGGTCGCGTCGGTGACGTGCGACACGCGGGCGAAGGCATCGAAACGGATGTTGTCCTCGCGCGTGTGTTTCGCGAGCAGGCGCCGAGCGCGCCTGCGCAACCCGGCCAGCTCGTCGAAGCGCTGTTCGAAGCGCGTCACGGCCTCGCGCGCCGCCTGCAGCAGCTGTGCCACCTTGGCGTCGCGCGCGCCGTCGGACGGATCCCGGCGCCTCTCCACCCCGCGGGCGTCGGCGGCGGTGCTGCGGCGCCGGTCCACTTCGCGCAGCCGGTGGTGCAGCGCTTCGATCAGCTGGCGGCGGCGCTTCGGCGTCTCGAGCAGGTCGTCCTGCAGATAGGGATTGCGTTCCACCACCCAGATGTCGCCGAGGACCTCATACAGCATCCGCGCCGAGCGGCCGGTGCGCCGTTCGCCACGCAGTTCGCCGAGCATGCGCCAGGCCTCGGGTCCGAGCAGGCGGATGACGATTTCCCGATCCGAGAGCGAGGTGTAGTTGTAGGGGATCTCACGCAAGCGCACCGCATGATCTTGATCCAGAGGGGTCGGCTCTTCGATGTCGTCCAATCGGGCGGCGGTGTTCATTTGCCGCCGATGTTACCTAAATATCGGCGGATTTGCGGTTATCGCAGTCCGGTCTCCT
Source organism: Gammaproteobacteria bacterium (assembly GCA_003137095.1). Classification (GTDB taxonomy): domain Bacteria; phylum Pseudomonadota; class Gammaproteobacteria; order Steroidobacterales; family Steroidobacteraceae; genus Bog-1198. Next base: position 65,360 of record PLET01000022.1, on the reverse strand, counting down.
GCCGGGCGATGACGATGCGCTGGATTTCGCTGGTTCCCTCGTAGATTTCGGTGATTTTCGCGTCGCGAAAATAGCGTTCCAGCGGCAGCTCCCGGCTGTAGCCCATGCCGCCATGGATCTGCAGGGCGGCGTGGGCGTTGAACATGGCGGTCTCAGAGGCAAACAGCTTGGCCATGCTGCCCTCAGTGGTGGTCCTCGCGCCGCTGGTCTTGGCCTGTTGCTTGGCCCAGGCGGCCTGCAGCATCAGCAGGCGCGAGGCGGACAGCCGCATTTTCATGTCGGCGATCTTGGCCTGGATCATCTGAAAGGAGCCGATGGGCGAGCCGAACGCCCGGCGCTCCTTGACGTACGCCAGGGCCGCGTCGTAGGCCGCCCCGGCAATGCCGTTCGCCTGCGCGGCGATGCCCACCCGGCCCTGGTCGAGCACGGTCATCGCGATGCCGAATCCCTCGCCCTCGCCGCCGAGCCGGTTCGCCGCCGCCACCCTGCAGTCGGCGAATTCGATTTCACAGGTTGCCGATGCGCGGATGCCGAGCTTCGGCTCGGTTTTGCCGCGGATGAAACCCGGTTGATCGCACTCCACCAGGAATGCCGTGATGCCCCTGGCCTTGGCCGCGGAGTCGGTCACGGCGAACGCCAGCATATAGTCGGCGACCGGTCCGGAGGTGATCCAGGATTTCTTGCCGTTCAGCACGTAGTGCGAGCCGTCGGCGCTACGCTCCGCGCGGGTGCGCATGTTGGCCGCATCGGAGCCGGATTGCGGTTCGGTCAGCCCATAACAGCCGATGGACCGGCCGGACGCGACCGGCGCGACGAAGCGCCTCTTTTGGGCGTCGGTGCCGAACTGCAGAATGCCGTTGCAAAAGAGCGAATTGTTCACCGAGACGATGGTGGCATGGGCCGCGTCGGCGTAAGCGATCTCCTCCAGCATCAGCACGAAGCAGGTGGAATCCAGGCCCGCACCGCCGTATTCCGGGGGCACCTCGACACCCATGAATCCCAGTTCGCCCGCCTTTCGGATGGTTTCGGCCGGAAAATCGCCGCTGGCGTCGAAACTGGACGCGATGGGCGCGATCTCCCGCTGTGCGAAATCGCGGGCGGCGCCCTGGATCAATCGTTGATCCTCGGTCAGCTGGAAGTCCATGGGTTCATTCTCCCCTGCGGTACAAGTGCTTACAATGCGCGTATCGATTATCGTGCACCACATGAAAAAGAACACCCGCGTCATTCACCCGCCCGGCGTCGTGCTTCCCGCCGACAACCGTCCCCTGGTGGCACCGATCTACCAGTCGGTGAAATTTACCTTCGACGACTCGCTGCAGACCGAGAGCTTCCTGCGCGGCGAGCGCGCGGGTTTCTTCTATTCGCGCACCTCGAACCCGACGCTCAGGCAGCTGGAGCTGCTGCTTGCCGAATTGCAGGGCCGGGAGGATTGCCTGCTTACCGGCTCTGGAGTCGCGGCGGTGGCAGCCTGCCTGCTGTCGTCGTGCCGGCAGGGCGATCACATCCTGGCCTTCGTCGAATCCTACGGGCCGACCCGTTACCTGGTGCAGCATCTGCTCGGCAGGTACGGGGTCACCCACACCCTGCTGTCGATCGAGGATCGGGCGGGCATCGAACGGGTGCTGGCGGGCACGCCGACCCGGCTGGTGATTTTCGAAAGCCCCACGAATCCGGTGACCAAGATCGCGGACATCGGGCACCTGACGGCGCACGCGCGGCAGCATGGCGCCATGACGGTGCTCGACAATACCCTGGCCGGATTTCACAACCACGGCGGCTGCGCGGTGGACATCTTCCTGCACAGCCTGACGAAGTACGCGTCGGGACACGGCGATGTGATGGGTGGCGCCATCATCGCGAACGGCCCCATCATTTCCCGCATGCGCAAGGATGTCGTGTCGCTGGGTCCGACGCTGGATCCGCATGCCGCGTTTCTGATACAACGGGGCATGCGCACGTATTTCCTGCGCTACGAGCGCCAGTGCGCCAACGCGCTTGCGATCGCCGAGTTCCTGGTGCGTCATCCGCGCGTGACGCGCGTGTTCTATCCGGGTCTGGCATCGCACCCGCAGCACCTGCTGGCCACGCAGCAGATGCGCGACTTCGGCGCCATGGTGACCTTCGAGCTGGCCGGCGGCGCCGCAGAGTGCGATCGCCTGGCGGACGCTTTGCGCTATTTCGCCATTTCGGCCAGTCTGGGCTCGGTCGAATCCCTGGTGCTCCCGTCACGGCTGCTAGGCGGCAAGGAATTCACGCGCGAACAGCGCACCGCGTCGCTCATCGACGAGGGCACCGTGCGGTTGTCGGTCGGCCTCGAGGATGTCGGGGACCTGATCGAGGATCTGAGGCAGGCTCTGGACAAGGCATTCGCGCCATGATGGGATGCTGAGCGATGGACGGAGTCGAGGTGTTCGATCTGGTCTGCCTGGGGTCCGGTCCGGCGGGCCAGAAGGCCGCGGTGCAGGCGGCACGGGCCGGTTTCCGGGCGGCGGTCATCGAGCGTGAGGAGCGTCTCGGCGGCTTGGGTCTGCTGTCCGGCGCGATACCCACCAAGATATTGCGTGAACAGGCGCTGCGCTACCGGCGCATGCACGGCAGCGTGACTTCGCTGGCGGTCAAGCTGCACGGCGATGCGCCGTTGTCAGCACTGCTGTACGGGGTCGAGGACGTGGTCGGGGCCCAGGATCGCTGCGTCCGGGCGGAATACGAGCGCAACGGCGTCGAGCTCATTCACGGCAGGGCGGCGCTGCGCGATGCGCATCGCGTCGACGTGCAGAAGAGCGACGGCACCCACAGCTCGCTGCACGCCTCCCGGATCATCATCGCCACCGGATCGAGCCCCCGCAGGCACGAGCGGATCAAGGTGGATCACGAGCGGCTGCTCGACAGCGATTCGATCCTGCACATGCCCTACATTCCGCGCTCGCTCGCCGTGCTCGGCAGCGGCGTCATTGCCTGCGAGTACGCGTCCATATTCGCGGCGTTGGGCTGCAAGGTCACGATCGCCGACCTCGCGCCGGAGCCGCTGGGGCTTCTCGACCCGGTGCTGCGCGCGGGCTTTCGCTCGGGTTTCGAATCCATGGGCGGCCGCTATCTCGGCGGCGTCGAGGTCGAGAGTGCGGCGTTCGACGGATACTCCCAGGTGGACGTGCAACTGCGCAGCGGCGACATCCTGCGCGCCGACGTGGTGTTGTGCGCGTTCGGCCGGATCGCCAGCGTCGATGGGCTGGGCTTGGACCGGCTGGGGCTGATATTGACCCCGCGCGGATACGTGCAGGTGGATGCGCGGCTGCGCACCAACGTGCAGGGGGTTTTTGCGGCCGGCGACGTCATCGGACCGCCGTCCCTGGCCGCAGCGGCGGCGGATCAGGGCCGGCGGGCGGCGCTCTCGGCATTCGGGCTCGACTATCCGGCGAACATCGATCCGGTGCCGTTGGCCGTCTACACCATTCCCGAGATCGCCTGCGCCGGTCTCACCCAGACCGCGGCCGCCCGCGCGAATACGGACGTGATCGTCGGGCGCGCCGAGTTCGACGATGTGGCGCGCGCGCATATTGCCGGTGATCCGGCCGGCTTCCTGACGCTCATCTGCGAGCGCGCCTCCGCGCGCGTGCTCGGCGTGCAGGCGGTCGGGGAGGGCGCCGCGGAGTTGGTGCATCTCGGGCAGTCCGCCATCGCACGCGCCGCCACCGCCGAATTCTTCATCGCCCAGATGTTCAATTTTCCGAGCATGACCGAGGCCTACCGGATCGCCGCCCTCGATGTCATGCGCCAGCGCGCCGGCCGCAGCAAGATTCAGGAATCTACAAGTTCTTGATCAGGATATCGCCGAATTCGCTGCACTTGACCTCGGTGGCGCCCTGCATCAGCCGGGCGAAGTCGTAGGTCACCGTCTTCTGCGCGATGGATCTGTCCATTGCGCCGATGATTGCGTCGGCGGCCTCCACCCAGCCCATGTAGCGCAGCATCATTTCTCCCGACAGGATCATCGAGCCCGGATTGACCTTGTCGAGATCGGCGTACTTCGGTGCAGTGCCGTGGGTAGCCTCGAACACCGCGTGGCCGGTAAGATAGTTGATGTTGCCGCCCGGCGNNGCGATGCCGATGCCGCCGACCTGGGCCGCGAGCGCATCGGACAGGTAATCGCCGTTGAGGTTCATGGTGGCGATGACGTCGAATTCATCCGGCCGCGTCAGGACCTGCTGCAGGGTGATGTCGGCGATCGCGTCCTTGATGATGATCTTGCCGGCCTTCTTGGCGGCATCCATCTCCGCATTCGCCGCCTTCTCGCCGTTTGCGGACTTGATTTTCTCCCACTGCTCCCAGGTGAAAGTGTGGTCGGGGAATTCGCCCTCGGCGAGTTGGTAGCACCAGTTGCGGAAGGCGCCCTCCGTGAACTTCATGATGTTGCCCTTNNCCCTTGTGCACGATCGTCACGCTGCGGCGCTTGTTCGCGATCGCGTAATCGATGGCCGCGCGGAACAGCCGGTCGGTGCCCTCCTTGGAGGCCGGCTTGATGCCGATGCCGGAGGTTGCCGGGAAGCGGATCTTGTCGTATTGCTTCGGAAAGTTCTGCTTGAACAGATCCAGGAATTTCCTGCAGTCCGCCGATCCCGCCTCGAATTCGATGCCAGCGTAGATGTCCTCGGTGTTCTCNNCACCATGTCGACCTTTTCCGGCGACAGCACGGGAGAGGGCACTCCCTTGAACCAGCGTACCGGCCTCAGGCAGACGTACAGATCCAGCAATTGACGCAGCGCCACGTTCAACGAGCGTATGCCGCCGCCCACCGGCGTGGTGAGCGGACCCTTGATCGAAATCAGGTAGTCGCGGCAGGCCGCGACGGTCTCGTCGGGCAACCAGGTGTTGTAGGCCTTGTTGGCCTTCTCGCCGGCGAAGACCTCCATCCATTGGATCTTGCGCCGGCCGCCATAGGCCTTGGCCACCGCAGCGTCGAACACGCGCACGCTGGCGCGCCAGATGTCGCGCCCCGTGCCGTCGCCTTCGATGTAGGGCACGATCGGCTGGTCGGGCACGTGCAGTCTGCCGTCGATGTTGGTGATCTTCGATCCCTGGGCGGGGATCTTCAAGCTGACGGGCTTGGCGTCTGACATCCGTTCGCTCCTATTCGCGAGGCGGCAATGCTAGCATGCGCGGCCGGAGGGCAGCATTGCGCACCATCAAATCGACACCCGCGAGGGACGGCTACCGGATGCCCGCCGAGTATGAGCGGCACGCCGGCTGCTGGATGCTGTGGCCGGAGCGCCAGGACACTTGGCGCGCCGGCGCGAAGCCCGTGCAGGCGGCGTTCGCGGCGGTGGCCGCGGCGATATCCTCGGGCGAACCGGTCACCGTCGGCGTCTCCGCCGGGCAATTCCACAATGCGCGCGCCAGGCTGCCGGATCGCGTGCGCGTGGTCGAGATGTCCTCGAACGATGCCTGGGTGCGCGATTGCGGACCGACATTCGTCGTCGATGCCAGGGGCCGGCGGCGCGGCGTCGACTGGATTTTCAACGCCTGGGGAGGGCTCCAGGACGGGCTGTATTTCCCGTGGGACCGCGACGATGACGTGGCGCGCAAGATCCTCGAAATCGAGGGCGACTCGCGCTACCGCGCGCCGTTCGTGCTCGAGGGCGGTGCGGTCCACGTCGACGGCCAGGGCACCTGCCTGACGACGGAGGAATGCCTGCTGAATCCGAATCGCAACCCGCAGCTGACGCGCACGGACATCGAGGAGCTGCTGCGCCGCTATCTCGGCGTGAGCACGGTGATCTGGCTGGGCAAGGGGGTGCATCTGGACGAGACCGGCGGCCACATCGATGAATTGGCATGCTTCACCAGTCCCGGGCACGTGGCGTTGACCTGGACCGAGGATCGGCGCGATCCGCAGTACGAGATATCGCGCGACGCCCACGAGCGCCTGCGCCGAGCCCGGGATGCGCGCGGCCGCCGGTTGACGGTGCACAAGATCCACCAGCCGGGACCGATGTTCATGACGGCCGATGAGGCGGCCGGCATCGACCGGCACGACGGGTCGCGCGAACGCAGTGCCGGCGACCGACTGCCCGCTTCCTACGTCAACTTTTACGTGGCCAACAAGGTGGTGGTCATGCCGCTCTATGACAAGCGCTGGGACGGCGCCGCAATGCGCGCGCTGCGGCGGTTGTTTCCGACCCGCAAGGTCCTCGGTGTCGCGACGCGCGAGGTGCTGCTGGGCGGGGGCAACATCCACTGCATCACCCAGCAGGTGCCCAGGCGGGTCGCCTCTTGACGGAACTTTCCCTCAAATGGAACTTTACCGCGCGTGTGGTCTCGAAAGCCATTATTCTACGCAGCCTGCCGTTGCAGGCCCGTTCACATCATTGGAAGCCGTAGTGTACCCATCGCGTCATTCTTCCCGCATTACCTTCGGCGTCCTGTTCGCGGCGGCCGCGCTGATGGCGGCCGGCTGCCACAGCAACAACTCCAACAGCGGCTACGGCATCGAGTGGGTCACCGTCACCGACGACCCGAGCGATTTCACGTCGTACACGACGTCGCTAGCCTCGCTGACCATGACGCGCAACGACGGCGCGATCTTCACCGCCATTGCGACCGAGGAAATCGTCGATTTCACCACCCTGGGCAAATCCTCGGAGCTGTGGGCGTCGGCGACCATACCGAACGGCACCTACACGTCGGCCACCCTCACCTTCGACTACACCTCGGCTGTGGTCACCGTGCTCAACAATGGCGTGCCGGAGCAGGCGACGCTGGTTGATCCGACCGGTGCGGCGCTCACGACGATCGCCGTGACCGTGGTGTTCGACCCGGCCAATCCCCTGGTCATCCTGCCGACCTATGCCTCGACCAGCGCCATGCGCCTTGCTATCGACTTCAATCTGGCGGCCTCCAACTCGGTCAGTTTCGCCACCAGTCCGGCCACGGTCACGGTCAAGCCGTTCGTCACCATGGGCGTGGCGCCGGCCGACTATAAGCCGCTGCGCGTGCGCGGCCCCCTGATCAACTCGAGCACCCAGCTGGGCACCTACACGGTCTACGTGCGGCCATTCCACGACGAAGCCAGCGCGCTCGGCTCCGTCACCATGTTCAACAACGGCAGCACGATCTACACCCTGGACGGCACGACCTATCTCGGCTCGCCGGGGCTCAATCTGCTGTCGCAGGCTCCGGCGGGCACGACCATGGTGCTCTCCTACACCACGTTCCAGCCCACGGCCACCGCGGGTCTATTCAACAATACCTACGCGGTCGCCGGCAGCAGCCTGGAAACCCAGTCGACGGTCAACCTCAGCGGCGACGTGATCCAGCGCAGCGGCAACGTCATGACCTTGCGCGGTTCCACCCTGAGCACGCCGGACGGCACCTCCACCTACAGCACCACCGACGCGCTGCTGCTGGTCGGACCGGGCACCCTGGTGACCGCGGATGGCGTGGTCACTGCGGCACCGCTCACGGCGAATTCCATCGCCGTCGGGCAGCACGTCGAGGCCGTGGGCGTGTACGAGCTGACCAACGGCGTGACCACGGTGGATGCGACCTCCAGCAATTCAATCGCCGGCAGGGTGCGACTGGAATCGACCGAACTGTACGGCCAGCTGCTCGGCACCACGGCCACCGGCCTCTCGCTGAATCTGCAGACGATCAACAATTGGCCGGTCTCCAATTACACCTTTGCCGGCAACGGCATGACCACGGCCCAGGATTCCTCGGCGGCCGATTATCAGGTCAACACCGCTTCGGCCGCGATTCCGGCCGGGGTGGCGGCGGGTAATCCGCTGTGGATCGACGGCTTCACCAACGCCTTCGGCGCGGCGCCGCCGGATTTCGATGCCACCACCGTGACCGCGGAGGCGTCGGAACCGGCCAGCCTGCGCGTGAGCTGGGCGAACGGCGGCACCACCACACCGTTCACGGGCCTGACGAGCAGCGGATTTTCGATCAACCTCGCCAATGCGAATCTCGCCACCGCGGCCATCCGCATCGGCCCCGAGAGCATCAGCCTCGCCTCACTGGCGGCCAGTCCGAGCGTCGTGCCGACCTCCGCGGGCGTCACACTGACCTTTTCGCCCCGGTATGCGATCGGCAATGCGGCCAATGGGATCAGCGTGTTCAGCAGCTTCGCGAGCTACCTAGCCCAGCTCAACACGACTTTTGCCGCCGGCACCCCGGCGATGCAGCTCGAGGCCCGCGGACTGTACAACCGCGCCACGAATACCTTTACCGCCAACAGCGTCAACGTGGTGCTCTAGAATGTAACCCCAGAATGGGGAAGCATTTCTCACGCTGGTTGCTGCTCGGCGTCCTGGCGGCGCACGGCGCCTGGGGCGCGCCGCCGCCAGGCGAAGCCGTCCGTCCGAGGGTGTGCCTGGTGCTGTCGGGCGGCGGTGCCCGCGGCATGGCGCACATCGGAGTGCTCAAGGTTCTCGAGGATCTGAAGGTGCCGATCGATTGCATCGCCGGCACCAGCATGGGTGCCATCGTCGGCGGTCTGTATGCGAGCGGCATGACGGCGCGGGAAATCGACGCCACCATGCATTCGGTGGACTGGCAGGAGGCCTTTCGCGACACCCCGCCGCGGCGCGATCTGGCATTCAGGCGCAAACAGGACGACCGCAATTTTCTGGTGCGCCTGCCGCTCGGCCTGAAACATGGGCAAATCCTCCTGCCCAAGGGGCTGATTCAGGGGCAAAAGCTCCAGGAAACGCTGCGGCGGCTGACCCTGCCGTACAGCGACAGCGCCAGCTTCGATCAGTTGCCGACGCCGTTTCGCGCGGTCGCAACCGATCTGGAAACCGGCAATGCGGCGGTCATGGACAGCGGCGATCTGGCGATCGCCATGCGTGCCAGCATGTCGGCTCCGGGTGTTTTCGCCCCGGTCGATCTGAACGGCCGGCTGCTGGTGGACGGCGGCCTGGCCGAGAATCTGCCGATCGACGTGGCACGCGCCATGGGGGCGGACGTGCTCATCGTGGTCGATGTGACGTTTCCGCTGTTGCCGCGCGAGGAACTCAAATCCGCGCTGTCGATTTCCAATCAAATGCTCGCCATCCTGGTGCGCAAGAATGCCGACCGCCAGCGGGCAACGCTCGGACCGGACGACGTGATGATCGAGCCGGTGCTCGGCGTGACCGCCTCGACGGAATTCTCGGCAGCCGACCAGACGATCGCGCTCGGCGAGGAAGCGGCGCGCGCCTTGAGCGTCAGGCTCGCGTCATTGGGAGTCAGCGATGCCGCCTACCGGCAGTACGCTGCGCGCCGGGCGGCGCGCGAACGCGGCCTGCCGGCCATCAATTTTGTGCGCGTCGACGAACAGTCGAAACGCTACGAGAAGACCATCATGGCGGCCATGCAGCCGGTGGTGCTGAACCCGCTGGACGTGAAAATGGTCGATGCGGCGATCACCGAATTGTACGGCCTGGGTAATTTCGAGACGCTGGATTACGCGCTGGTCGGCGAGGGGCAGGGCGACGAGCAGGACAGCGGATTGGAGATACGCGCGCGCCGCAAGTCCTGGGGCCCGAACTATCTGCGGTTCGGGCTCAATCTGCAGGATGATTTCCAGGGCAACAGCCGCTACAACGCGGCGGCGCGCTTTCTGATCACGGAGCTCGACGATCTGGGCGCCGAATTGCTGACCGACGTGCAGATCGGCGACAATCCGAGGCTTTTCAGCGAGTTCTATCAGCCGCTGACCGCCCAGCGCCTGTGGTTCGTGGCGCCGAGCGCGCTCATCGAGGCGCGCGATCTGGAGGTCTACTCGAAGGACGTCGAAATCGCCGACTTCCGTGAGCGCGATGCAGAGGTCGACCTGGACATCGGGCGAAATCTCGGCAATTGGGGGGAAATTCGCTGGGGCTACCACCGCATCAACGGCGCGACGCGCGATCGCTTCGGCAATCCGGATCTGGTGGATCACCAGTTCAACAACGGCGAATTATTCTTAAAATTCAGCTACGACCGGCTGGACAACGTCGATTTTCCCCGTGAGGGGCAGACCTTCTCGCTGCAATGGGATGCCGATCGCATCAACCTGGGCTCCGACACCGCCTCCGACCGGGTCCAGGCCGACTGGCTCATGGCCCGCTCGCGCGGCCGCAACACCCTGCTGATCTGGACCTCGGCCGGTACCACGCTGGATGGCAACATCAAGCCCACGTCATTGCAGGACTTCTATTCGCTCGGCGGCTTCTTCAACCTGTCGGGTCTCGCAACCCAGTCGCTGATCGGACCCGACTACGCCATCGCCCGCGCCATTTACTTCCGCAAGATCGGCCGCGGCGGGGAGGGCTTGTTCGATTTTCCGGCCTACATCGGCATGTCGTTCGAGGCCGGAAACACCTGGAGCCGCCGCGGCGACATCAATTGGGGCTCGGCGCACAAGGACGTGTCTCTGTTTCTCGGATTCGACACGTTGCTCGGCCCGCTATATGTGGGCAGCGGCTACGACGAATCCGGCAACAGCGCGTTCTATCTGTTCCTGGGCCGCACGTTTTGAAGCGGCCGCCCGTATTGAAGCGGCCACCCGCGCCGCTGCCGCGTCACAGGCTGCGGCTCTCGGAAAGATTCTCGACCTTTTCGAACTCCAGCGCGGGCCGGTCGCCGATGCGCGAATATTCGTGCTTGCGCGACATTTCCTCGAGCATGCGGTCGCGCTCGGCCGCGGTGAAATACCAATGGGTCCTCTGCCAATCGGCGCCGAGCAGCTTGGAGAACGGATCACCGGGGCGCAGGCGCACGCGGATCCCGAACGGGCGCGGCAACTGCGCAATGGCGCGGGCCAAATTGTGTGCGTTGGAAATTCCCATCACCGGGAAGATAACGGAATCGCGCGGCGGCTGCCAGCGTCCGAAGCGCAGCCGTGCGCGTGATAGACTCCGCCGCCTTCCCCGGAGGTGAACATGGCATCGTCTTATACGGCCTCGGACATCGAGGTATTGAGCGGACTCGATCCGGTGCGGCGCCGTCCGGGCATGTACACCGACACCACCCGCCCGAACCACCTGGCGCACGAGGTCATCGACAACAGCGTCGATGAAGCGCTCGCCGGCCACTGCGAGAACATCCGGGTGACCGTCTTCAAGGACGGATCGCTGCAGGTCGAGGACGACGGCCGCGGCATGCCCGTCGACATCCACCCGAAGGAGAAGATCAGCGGCGTCGAGCTCATCCTCACACGGCTGCATGCGGGCGGGAAATTCAACGACAAGACCTATCAGCACGCGGGCGGATTGCACGGCGTCGGTGTCTCGGTGGTCAACGCGCTCTCCAAACACCTCGAATGCTGGGTGCGCCGCGGCGGCAAGGAATACAACCTGAGTTTTGCGGGCGGCAGACCGGTGTCCAAGCTCGAGGTGGTCGGCGATGTGCCGAAATCGAAGAGCGGGACCACGATACGCTTCTGGCCGGATCCGCAATATTTCGACACCGACAAGTTCGCGGTTCCGAAGCTCGCGCAGGTGCTGCGCGCCAAGGCGGTACTGTGCCCGAAACTGCGCGTGACGCTGCACAATGAGATCACCGGCGAGACGGAGGAGTGGTTCTACACCGGCGGTCTGCACGAATACCTGGCCGAGCAGCTCGGTCCCGGCAAGTGGCTGCCGGCCGAGACCTATTACGGCAGGCGCGAGATCGACGGCGGCGCCCTCGACTGGGCGTTCGCCTGGGTGCTCGACGCCGAGCGCAGCGTCGCCGAGAGCTACGTCAATCTCATTCCGACCACCGAAGGCGGCACGCATGTCAACGGCCTGCGGGCCGGCGCCGCCGACGCTGTGCGGGAATTCTGCGAATTCCGCAACCTAGTGCCGCGCGGATTGAAGCTCTCGCCCGAGGACGTGTGGGACGGCGTGAGCTTCGTGCTGTCGGTGAAGATGCGCGAGCCGCAATTCGCGGGCCAGACCAAGGAGAGGCTGTCGTCGCGCGAATCGGCCGGCATCGTGCAGGGCGCCATTCAGGATGCATTCGCCCTGTGGCTGAACCAACACCCCGATCAAGGCGAGCAGATCGCGCAACTCGCGATCGCCAATGCCCAGCAACGCCTGAGGGACAGCCAGAAGATCTCGCGCAAGCGCGTGGTCGCCGGTCCGGCGCTGCCCGGCAAGCTCGCGGACTGCGTGACCCAGGACCCGGCGCGCGGCGAACTGTTCCTGGTCGAGGGCGATTCGGCGGGAGGCTCGGCGAAACAGGCGCGCGACCGGGTGACCCAGGCCATCATGCCGCTGCGCGGCAAGATTCTGAACACCTGGGAATCGGACGTGCGCGAGGTGCTGCAATCCCAGGAGGTCCACGACATCAGCGTCGCGATCGGCGTCGATCCCGCCGCGAGCGACCTGTCGAACCTGCGCTACCACAAGATCTGCATCCTTGCCGACGCCGACAGCGACGGGCAGCACATCGCGACCCTGCTGTGCGCGCTGTTCCTGCGGCATTACCGCCCGCTGGTGCTCGCCGGACACATCTATGTCTGCATGCCGCCGCTGTTTCGGATCGACGCCGGCAAGCAGGTCTTCTACGCGCTGGACGAGGCGGAGCGCGGCAAGCTGCTGGAGCGCATCAGCGCAGAGAACCCGCGCGTCAAGCCGGTGGTGACGCGCTTCAAGGGACTTGGGGAAATGAGCCCCTCGCAACTGCGTGAGACCACCATGGCGCCGCAGACCCGCCGCCTCGTGCAACTGACCATCGACGCGCACGACAGTCCGGATCAGCTGATGGACATGCTGCTCGCCAAGAAACGCGCCGGCGACCGGCGCGACTGGCTCGAGAGCAAGGGCAATCTGGCGCGCATCTAGAAATGAGGGAACAAGAGCTCAATTTCGAGGGCATCGAACGGGAACCGCTCAAGTCCTTCGCGGAGCGTGCGTATCTCGATTATTCGATGTACGTGATCCTGGACCGGGCGCTGCCGCACATCGGCGACGGACTGAAGCCGGTGCAGCGGCGCATCGTCTACGCGATGAGCGAACTCGGACTCGCCGCCGGCGCCAAGCACAAGAAGTCGGCGCGCACGGTCGGCGACGTCATCGGAAAATTCCATCCGCACGGCGACTCGGCCTGCTACGAGGCGATGGTGCACATGGCGCAGGAGTTTGCCTACCGCTATCCCATCGTCGATGGCCAGGGCAACTGGGGGTCGACCGACGACCCGAAATCCTTCGCCGCCATGCGCTACACCGAATCGCGCCTGACGCGCTTTGCGGCGCTGCTGCTGCAGGAGCTCGAGGCCGGCACTGTCGACTGGGCGCCGAACTTCGACGGCTCGCTCGAAGAGCCGACCATGCTGCCGGCGCGGGTGCCAAACATCCTGCTGAACGGCGGCTCCGGAATCGCGGTGGGTATGGCGACCGACATTCCGCCGCACAATTTGCGCGAGATTGCAGGCGCCTGCGTGGCGCTGCTGGAGGACTCCGGCCTGAGCACGCGCAAGCTCATGGCTCACGTGAAGGGGCCGGATCTGCCCACGGGCGCCGAAATCGTCTCGCCTCGCGACGAACTCGTGCAGATGTACGAGACCGGTTCCGGCAGTTTTCGCGCGCGCGCGACCTACGAAGTGGTCGACGGCGAGATCGTCATCGAGGCGCTGCCGTTCCAGGTGTCCGGCAGCAAGGTGCTGGAGCAGATCGCCCACCAGATGCGCCAGAAAAAGCTGCCGATGGTGGAGGATCTGCGCGATGAATCCGACCACGAGAAGCCGATCCGGCTGGTCATCGTGCCGAAATCGAACCGGGTGGACGCGGTCGCGCTGATGGCGCACCTGTTCGCGACCACCGATCTCGAGCGCAACTACCGCGTCAATCTCAACGTCATCGGCCTCGACGGTCGTCCGCGGGTCATGGGCCTGAAGGAAATGCTGCTCGAATGGCTGCAGTTCCGCAAGTCCACCGTCACGCGGCGCCTGACCCACCGGCTGGCCAAAGTCGACGCGCGATTGCACATCCTGGACGGCCTGCTGATCGCCTATCTGAATCTCGATGAAGTGATCCGCATCGTGCGCACCGAGGAGCAGCCGAAGCCCGCGCTGATCCGCCGCTTCAAGCTGTCCGAGGCGCAGGCCGAGGCGATACTCGAGACGAAGCTGCGCCATTTGGCGCGGCTCGAGGAGATGAAGATCCGCGCCGAGCAGAAGGAGCTCAGTGAGGAGCGCGAGGAGATCGACAGGATACTGAAGAGCAAGTCGCGGCTGGCGAGACTGGTGCGCGACGAGCTCAAGGCGGACGCGGAGGAATACGGCGATGAGCGCCGTACGCGGCTGGTGGAGCGCGAGGCGGCGCAGGCGATCTCCGAGGCGGAATTGCTCACCAGCGAACCCACCACAGTGATCCTGTCGCGCCTGGGATGGGTGCGGGCGGCCAAGGGCCATGACATCGATGCGCGCGCCTTGAGCTACAAGACCGGGGACGAATTCCAGGCCGCGGCCAGGGGCCGCAATCTGCAGCAGGCGGTGTTCATCGATTCGACCGGCCGGGCCTACAGCCTCGATGCACATCAGCTGCCGGCCGCGCGCGGCTACGGCGAACCCCTGTCCGGCACCCTCGATCCGCCCGACGGCGCCACCTTTGCGGCGGCGCTGATCGGCGAGCCCGCGGATCTGTGGCTGATCGCGAGCGACGCGGGATATGGCTTCAAGGCCAAGCTGGCAGAGCTGTACTCGCGCAACAAGAAGGGCAAATCCGTGCTGAAGGTGCCGGACAACGCGAAGGTCCTGCCGGCGCAGCCGATCACGGCATCCGGTGCGCTCGCCGTTCTCGTCAACAACAGCGGCGAGGTCCTGGCACTGCCCGCGGACCAGATCGAGGAAATGAGCGCCGGCAAGGGACAGAACCTGTACGGGATTCCCGGCAAAAAATCCGCCGAGCGCCAGGAGTACCTCACCGCCATCGCCGTGGTCGCCCCCGGAGAGCTGCTGACGATTCACAGCGGCGCGAGCGCACCGATGAAGCTGCGCTACGAGGAACTGCGGCAATTTCAGGATGCCAAGGGCCGCAGGCGGCAGCGATTTTCGCGCGCCTACAAGCAGATCGACCGGCTGGAGGTGTCGGCGCCGTCGTAGCCGGCCACCGTGCAGGGCCGGCAGGGCGCCGGCCACCGTGGCAGGGCGCCGGCCACCGACCACCGCTCTGGCGGCTACCGGTCGCCGGACATGGTGACGTCCTCGGGTGCGTTGACGAAGTATCCTTGGATGAATTCGATGCCGAGCTGCCACAACACGGCCATGGTGTTGGCGTCCTCGACGCGCTCGGCAATGGTTTCGATGCCCTTGCGCTTCGCCGCGTCCACCAGGGCCTTGACGCGCTGCTGTTGGAGCTGGTTGGTCGACAGGCCCTGCATCAGCGTGCCGTCGACCTTGATGAAATCCACATCGAGGTCGGCCAGCAATTTGAGCGGATCGCGGCCGGTGCCGAAATGTTCGAGCGCGACCCGAAATCCCAGCTTGTGCAGGTTTTGGGCGAATTCCCGGGTCTGCACCACGTGCTGCATCGCGATCGCCTCGGTCGCCTGGATGCATAGCCGCTGCGGCTCGATCTTGAGCGACTTGAGCTGGGCGGTGAGCCAGCCGATGATCGTGGTGTCGAGGATGGTGTCCTTGGAGACGCGCACGAAGATGCACGCCGACTTGCGGTTGGCGCAGAAGGACATCGATGCACCGATCACCCAGCGATCGATGTTCTTCATCAGGTCATTGCGCTCGGCGGCGGCCAGGAACTCGGCCGGCAGGACCTCCGTTCCCTGTTCGTCGAGCATGCGCACCAGCACATCGAACATGCCCTTGTCCTCGCCGAGGAGGCTGGCGATGGGCAATTGCACCAGTCTGAAGCGGTTTTCCATCAAGGCGCTCTTGATGTGCTTCACCCAGATCTTGTCGTAGGCCTGCACCCGAGTGTCGGTGTCCGCATTGTCAACCATGTAGGTCTGATTGCCGCCCTGCTCGCGACCGCGGTGATTGGCGCCGGCGGCATCCTCGATCGCCGCCGCGATGTCCGGATGAGTCGCAGGCAGCAGCCCCAGGCCGATGGTCACCGAGCCGGACAGGGTTTTGTCGTCGATCGCGAACATATGCTGATTGACGCGGTTGATCAGGTTGTCGGACCAGATTTCCGCGTCACGTACCGTGCCGCGTTCGAGCATCAGCAGGAAGCCGTTTCCGCCGAAGCGTCCGCAGATGTCCCCGGGCGTGATCTGGCTGCGGATGATTTCCGCGAGTTGCGACATGAAATCGTCGCTGGCCAGCAGGCCGATTGCGGCCTGAATGTCGCCGAACTTGTCCGGCCGGATCAATGCAAACACCCGCACGCCGCCCTTCATCACGTGCGCGCAACGCTCCCGCAGCGCCGCAATCAGGTAGCGTTGCTGCAGGAATCCGGTGGAGGCGTCGTTCTTGACGGCATCGGCCAGTTGCAGCTCCAGATCGTGGTCCTGGGTGTGACGCGCCGGAATGGTGATGCGGATGGCGGGCTCGCTCTCATAGTCGGCCTTGGTCAGCGTCAGCTCGATCTGCACCGTCGATCCGTCCGACAGCAGCGCGCCCGCCTTGAGGGCGTGATCGGTCCACTTGCCCTGCAGGCTGGCGACCAGCGCGCCCTTGAGCGCCGGATGCGTCTCCTGCTCGAACAGGTCCATGAGCGGCGTGCCGGTGAGCGCGTCCTCGCCGGAATAGCCGAACAGCTCCAGCCAGGCGCGATTCGCATCGACGATGATGCCTTCCTGCACGTGGGTGACGGCGTCCGCGGATCCCTCCAGGAAATGTTGCAGCTGCTCGCGGTATTCGCGTGCGGATGACAGCGTCGCATTGAGGGCGCGCTCCAGGCGATAGGCGCGCAGTTCGCGGCTGGCCACCGAGTGCAGGCGGTCGCGGTTGGCCAGGGTGACCACGTCCTGCGCGCCGAGGCGCATGGCCGCGGCGATCGCGGCCTCATCCACCTGGTCGCGCACGATCAGCACCGGCATCTCCGGTGCGTTGCGTCCCTTGACGCTCATGATCGAGCCGAGGTCCACGCCCGGTTCGTCGACGAAAACGATGAGCATTTCGGGGTTGAGCTGCGTGAGCGCGTCCCCGAGGTCGCGCGCGTCTGACAGCCAGGTGCAATGCACGGGATGGCCGGCGTTGCGCAGCGTGCTGTTGATCGCCTCGACGTGGTCCTGCGACCTCGTCATCACGATCATGGGGACTGCCCTCTGTTCGGTCACGGCCGTCTCATCGATACATTCCTGATAAAACCTCCGGAAAGTGTAGCATCAGGAAATTCGCGAAACTGGGACCGGCGTCGTAGGCCCCGGGAGCGGCGCAATTGGCTTGCGCTGCGGGATGCGGCTATCATACGCGCCCTTTGTCGCGCCCACCGCATAACGGGCCAAACGCTCCGAGGCCATCGATGGCGAACTACAGCACGAATGAATTCAAATCCGGTCTCAAGATCCTGATCGACGGCGATCCGTACGTGATCGTCGAGAACGAGATGGTCAAGCCCGGCAAGGGGCAGGCCTTCAACCGGGTGCGCGTCCGGAACCTCAAGACCGGCCGCACCATCGAGCGCACCTGGAAGTCGGGGGACACGGTGGAGGCCGCCGACGTGGTCGACACGGAAATGCAATATTTGTACAGCGACGGCAATTTCTTCCACTTCATGGTGCCGGACACCTTCGAGCAGCTCACGGCCTCCAAGGAGGCGGTGGGCGAGGGCGCGCAGTGGATCAAGGACGGCACGATCTGCATCATCACACTGTGGAACGGCGTTCCCCTGCAGGTGACACCGCCGGCGCACATGGAGCTGAAGGTGATCGAGACCGACCCCGGCGTGCGCGGCGACACCGCCACCGGCGGCTCGAAGCCCGCCAAGCTCGAAACCGGCGCGGTGGTCCGGGTCCCGCTGTTCATCAACGAGGGCGAGATTCTGCGCATCGACACCCGCACCGGAGAGTATCTGTCGCGCGGCAAGAATTGAGGCGCAAGCTGCGCGCGTGAGCGCCGATCAGGCGTTGTCGTTGAACGCCATGGCTTCGCGCAGCCCCGTCGCACCCACGGCGATGGCGACCAGCCGGTCGAAGCCGAGTGCCACGCCGGCGCAATCCGGCATGTGCGCCAGGGCCGCAAGCAGGCGTTCATCGACGGGCGGCAGCGGTTGGCCGCGCCCTCGCCGCGTCTCAAGATCGTGCATGAAGCGCGAGCGCTGCTCCTGCGCCGCTCCGAGCTCGTGGAATCCGTTGGCGAGTTCGAGGCCGTCGATATACAACTCGAAGCGCGCCGCAACGGACGGCGGTCCCGGCTTGATTCGCGCCAGAGCCGCCTGCGAGGCGGGGTAGTCGTGGATGAAGCAGGGGCGCTCCACGCCGAGCTTCGGCCCGACGACGTGGCTCATCAACAGATCCAATCTGGCGTCGCGGTCGAGCACGGCGTTGCAAACGATGCCGTGGGCGGCGACGGCGCCCTCGAGCTCGGCATCGTCGCCATGGGCATCCACGCCGGCGTGGCGCCGCAGCGCCGCGGCATAGGTGAGCCGCTCGGCCGGCGCCAGCCGGCGTTGCGGGGCGAGCAGATGCGACACCAGATCCTCGACTTCCGTCATCAGGCTCGCGTCGTCCCGGCCCAGCCGGTACCATTCGATCATGGTGAATTCCGGAGCGTGCCAGCGGCCGCGCTCGCCATCGCGGAAAACTTTGCACACCTGGTAGATGTCGCCGCTGCCGGCCGCGAGCAGCCGCTTCATGGCAAATTCCGGCGAGCTGCCCAGATAAAAACGACCGGCGCCGGCGACCTCGGTGGTCAACGATTCGATCTGCGGATCGCAGGTTCCAGCCGAGCTCAAGACGGGCGTTTCCACCTCGAGCACGCCGCGTTCGGCAAAAAAGTCGCGGGTACGGGCCAGCATGGCGGCGCGGTGCGCGAGTGCGCCGGGAGCGGCCGTCGGGCGCCAGTCCGCGCTCATGTATCCGGCGATTGGCGAAAGCTGCCGATGGCCTGGCCGACCTGCACGCGGCGGCCGGCGCCGAGCCGCTCATCCCAGCCAGCGCGCTTCGGCTCGAACAACAGGATCACGGTCGACCCCATGTTGAAGCGGCCGAGTTCGGCGCCCTTGCCGAGCGCCAAGCGCACGGACGGCAGGCGGGTGACCCGGCGGCGCCTGGCGGGTGTGATGTCGCCCGCCCACACCGTCGCCATGCTGCCGACGTTGAGGGCGCCGACCATCACCAACGCGAGGTCGCCGGCCGCCGTCGCGAAGCGCATCACGATCCGTTCGTTGCGCGCGAACAGGCGCGGCACCGCCCGTGCCGTGGCGCCGTTGACGCTGAACAGCCGGCCCGGTACATACACGGTGTCGAGCAGCTCGCCACGGAGCGGCATGTGGATCCGGTGGTAATTGAACGGCGCCAGATAGATGGTCGCAAAGGAGCCGCCCTCGAAGCGCTCCGTCCAGGGCTGGCGGGCCGTCAGCTCCGACAGCGAATAGTAGCGGCCTTTGGCCTGCAGCAGCCGGTCGCCGTCGATCAGACCGCATTCGCTCACCGTGCCGTCCACCGGCGAACCGATGGCCGGGTCCGCCGCGACCGGCCTGCAATGCGGCTTCAGCGCGCGCGTGAAGAACTCGTTGAAGGTCGCATATTGACCGGCGTCGCCGGGCGAGGCCTCATCAAGATTCACCGCATAGAGCTTGAGGAATCCGCGAATCAGCAGGTTCTTGAACCAGACCACGCGAACCCGCGTGGCTGCGAGCACCAGGCGCGACAGACCGTGCTGGGGTATGAGGTACTGCAGCCAGACGAACGCCGATGTCGCGGCGGTCATGCCCGGGCGGCGACGAGGCGCCGGAAATCCGCCAGCAGGGTGTCCACGCCGAACGGACCCGTCAGTATCGCGGTCAGCCGGCCGGCGGGATCCACGACGAAGATGGCCGCGGTGTGATCAACGCTGTAGCTGCCGTCGCTTTGCAGACGGATGCCCGCAGCCACGCCCATGCGGGCGGCGACCGCCTCGATGGCCGGCTGGCTGGGCGCGGTCAGTCCGATGAACTCGGGATCGAAATTCGGCACGAAACGCGCCAGCTGCTCCGGCGTGTCGCGCTGCGCATCGACCGAAATGAACACCACCTGCGGGCGCACCGGATCGGCGTCGGCGCGCAGGCGCTTTTCCATCGCGGCGAGAGTGGTGAGCGTGGCCGGACAGAGATCCGGACAATTGGTGAAGCCGAAGAACAGCATCGACCAATGGCCGCGCAAGTTGGCGCGTGCGAATTCCTTTCCATGCTCATCGATGAGGTTAAAATCCGGCAATTCGTCGTGCGCGGCGAGATACGTGCCGGTGGCGAGCGCCACCGGGGCGTTTGCAGACTGGCGCCAGAACAGCGCGGCGGCGGCGCCGGCTGCAGCTACCATGGCGATGAAAGCGGCGGTCAGGAGTCTCGGGCGGTTTGCCATGCGGCGATTATCCCATACTGGAAAGAAAACCGTGTCTGAAATGGAAACCGTCGGCGCGGCCATCGCACGCTGCGCGCGCGTGCTCGGACGGGCCGGCGTGCACTTCGGGCACGGCACCGACAACGCGCGCGATGAAGCGGCGGAGCTGGTGTTCTTCGCCGCCGGTATCGCCCACAAGGCCGGCGCGCGCGCGTACCTGCGGCCGCTGTCGCTGCGCCACCGCCGGCGGGTCGACGAATTGCTGCAGCGTCGCATGACCGAACGCGTACCGCTTGCGTACCTCACCCGGCGCGCCTTTTTCGCCGGACTCGAGCTGTACGTGGACGAGCGCGTGTTGGTGCCGCGCTCGCCGATCGCCGGACTCGTGCAGCGGCGCTTCCATCCATGGATCGGGGCGCGGCGCGTGCGCCGCATCCTGGATCTCGGCACCGGCTCGGGCGCGATCGCCATGGCCTGTGCGCGGTCGTTTCCGCGCGCAGCGGTCGACGCCGTGGACATCAGCGCCGGGGCACTCGCGGTCTGCCGCCGCAATGCGCGCAAGCTCGGCCTCACCGCCCGCGTCGCAGTGCTGCGCTCCGATTATTTCGACGCGGTGCGGGGCCGCCGTTACGATATCATCGTGAGCAATCCGCCCTATGTGGGGCGCGCCGAGATCCGCCGCCTGCCGCGCGAATACCGGCACGAGCCGAAACTCGGTCTCGCCGCGGGCGCCGACGGGCTGGATGCGGTGCGGGTCATTCTGGCGGGTGCGCACCGGCATCTGTCGGACGGCGGCATCCTGGTGGTCGAGGTGGGCAATTCCGAGCGTGCGCTGCTGCGGAGCTTCCCGCATCTGCGGTTCATCTGGCCCCATATCGACATGGGCGGCGGCGGCGTTTTCGTATTGCGGGCGCAGGACTTGGGCGCGAACCTGGAGATTGGGCAGTAGTGGCCGGAAATACTTTCGGAAAAATGTTCACGGTGACCAGCTTCGGTGAGAGCCACGGCCCGGCGCTCGGCTGCATCGTCGACGGTTGCCCGCCCGGACTGGCGTTGAGCGAGGCGGACCTGCAAGCCGACGTCGAGCGCCGGCGTCCCGGAACCTCGCAGTTCACCACTCAGCGGCGCGAGTCGGACACGGTGCGCATCCTGTCCGGGGTTTTCGAGGGGATGACCACGGGCACGCCGATCGGCCTGCTGGTCAACAACGAGGATCAGCGCTCGCGCGACTACGAAAAAATCAAGGATCGGTTCCGGCCCGGACATGCCGACTACACCTACCAGCAAAAATACGGCTTTCGGGATTATCGCGGCGGCGGCCGTTCATCGGCGCGCGAAACCGTCATGCGCGTCGCGGCGGGGGCCATCGCCCGAAAATATCTGGCGGAGAGGCTGCACGTGGCCATCGTCGGGTACCTTGCGCAGCTCGGACCGCTCGTGCTCGAGCCGCTCGATCCGGCGGCCGCGCGCGACAATCCGTTCTTCTGCCCCGATCCCAGCCGCATCCGGGAACTCGAGGAATTCATCTGGAAGATCCGCGAAGCGGGGGATTCCATCGGCGCGCGCGTCACGGTGGTCGCGAGCGGCGTGCCCCCCGGCCTGGGCGAGCCGGTCTTCGGACGCCTCGACGCGGACCTGGCGAGCGCCATGATGGGCATCAACGCCGTCAAGGGCGTGGAGATCGGCGACGGGTTTCGCAGTGTCTCGCAACGCGGATCCGAGCATCGCGACGAGCTCACGCCGCACGGCTTCAAGAGCAATCATGCGGGCGGCGTGCTCGGCGGCATCTCCTCCGGACAGGACATCGTGGTCAGCCTCGCGCTCAAGCCGACCTCGAGCATCACGGTGCCCGGACAGACCATCGACGTGCAGGGCAACCCGGCCGAGATCATCACTACCGGACGCCACGATCCGTGCGTCGGCATCCGCGCCACCCCCATTGCCGAGGCCATGCTCGCCATCGTGCTCATGGATCACCATCTGCGCCACCGCGCGCAATGCGCCGACGTCGTGTCGGGCACCCCGAACATCATGGCGCGACCGTGAACGCCATCGCCGCGACCCTGCGCATCGCCGTGGTCGGCGCCACCAGCCTGATCGGGGAGGCGGTGATCGACGAGATCGGGTCGCGCAAAATCGAATATGCCGAGCTGCATGCGCTCGAGGATGCCCGGGATATCGGCGCGCAGACGGGCGCCGCGGATCGCAAAATCGAGGTAGGCGCGATCGACGCATTCGATTTCTCGCGGGTCGATCTGGTGTTCTTTTGCAGCCGTGCAGCGGTGGCCGAGCGCTATGCCGAGGCCGCTGCACGCCATGCATGGGTGATCGACAGCTCCAGTGCGTTTCGAGGCCGCAGCGAGGTGCCGCTGGTGGCGGTCGACGTCAATGCCGGGGTGCTGGCGCGACAATCGATGCGCGGGCTGATCGCGCTGCCGGGCAGCGCCAGCGTCGCACTCGCGACCGCGCTTGCACCGCTGCATGCGGCGGCGGGGCTCGAACGGGTCGAGGTCGCGACCTACCATGCGGTGTCGGGCAGGGGGCGCGCGGCCATGGAAGCGTTGGCGGCGGAGACCGTGGCCCTGCTGAGCGGCAAGAAGGCGGCCGGCCGCAGCTTCGGCCGCCAGATCGCCTTCAACGTGATCCCGCTGGTCGATGATCTCGGCGCGGATGGCATGTCCCGGGAGGAGGCGCGCATGATTGCCGAAACCCGCCGCGTGCTCGGTTTGCCGGACCTGCAGATCAATATCACCGCGGTCCGGGTGCCGGTGTTCTTCGGCCACGGCTTGGCGGTGCACGTGCGGCTCGAACGCGAGTTGTCCGCCGCCGCCGCCGCGGCTATGCTGCATAGCAGCAATGGGCTGAGTGTCATTGAACCGGACTCGGCTGCGCAAGTACCGACACCGGCGGTTCTGGCCTCCGCCCCCGATCAGGTGTATGTGGGGCGCATCCGTACCGATCCGAGCCGTGACCGGTCTCTAAATTTTTGGGTGATGGCCGATAATGTTCGGAAATGTGCGGCGCATAACGCAGTTTCGGCGGCCCAGATTTTGGTAAATGGTTCGCAGTGAGCTATAGTTCAAAACTTATTTACAGGGCAAATGAGAATTGGCTTCCAAGCGCCTCTAACACAATGAACTTTAAGTGCTTGCCTGCCGGCATTTTTGGAGTAGGAATGTCCGCGATGCTGCCTCGCCTGCTGATCACGGCGTGTCTCCTATGCCCGTCATTGTCTTGGGCGTTGGGCCTCGGCGAGATTCATTTGAATTCTGCCCTGAACGAGCCGTTGAACGCGGACATCGACCTGATCGCGGCCACCCCCGATGAATTGACCGCACTGCGTGCATCGCTTGCCGGCCGCGATGCCTTCACCCGCTACGGAATCGACCGGCCGCCGTTCTTGTCGAGCCTGACCTTCAAGGTCGGCAAGGGCAAGGACGGCCGCGA
The DNA here is from genome assembly GCA_003137095.1 of Gammaproteobacteria bacterium. Lineage (GTDB taxonomy): Bacteria > Pseudomonadota > Gammaproteobacteria > Steroidobacterales > Steroidobacteraceae > Bog-1198. The sequence continues at coordinate 41,528 of PLET01000022.1, read as the reverse complement.
CGTGTTGATGGTGCGCTCCAGCGATGCGATTCCCGAGCCGTTCGTCACCTTCCTGGTCGAAGTCAATTGGGCGCGCGGGCGCTTGATGCGCGAATACACCGTGCTGCTCGACCCGCCGGTGTACACGCCGGGCGAAAGCGCGGCCGGGGCCGCGCCGGTGGCCGCGCCACTGGCCGCACCGGTGACGGCGCCGACCGCTCCGCCGCCGCGTCCCGCCGCTGCGCCGCCGCGCGCGCCGCAGACCCAGCCTGAATCGAATCCGGCGCCGGCTGCGGTGGTGCCCGCCGTCGCCGGCACCTATCGCGTCGCCAAGGGCGACACCTTGTCGCGCATTGCGCGCAGCCTGCGGCCGGGCACGACCGATCCGGCCGCGGTTGACCAGACCATGATCGCCCTGTACCGCGCGAACAACCAGGCATTCGAGGGCAACATCAATCTTCTGCGACGCGGTGCCATTCTGCGCGTACCGGGTGCCGATGAAATCGCCGCCCTGAATCAAACCGAGGCCATCAGCGAAGTGCGCCGCCAGATGTCCGCCTGGCACGGCCGTGTCGCCGGCAATGGCCACCTGCGGCTGGTGACCCCGGCCGGTACCGCGGCGCCGGCAGGCGCCGGGGCGAAGCCGGGTACGGGTCAAACCGGCGAGACGAATGCCGACGCCGCCTTGAAGGACAAGATCCAGGATTTGCAAAACAAGCTCGATCAGTCGCAGCGGCTGCTCGATGTGCGCAATGCGGAGCTCAGCGAACTGCAGCGCAAGCTGGGCGCGGCCGCTGCGGTGCCCCCGGTGGCGGCGCCGCCGCCCGCTCCGGTGGTGGCCGCGGCGCCTCCGGCGCCCACCGCCGCTCCGGCTCCCACGCCGGCTCCGACGCCGACGCCCGCGCCCCCGGCTGCCGCGACGCCTGCGCCGGCCACGGCATCCGCGCCTGTGCCCTCGACAGCGCCGCCCGCGCCGGTGGTGGCGCAAAAGCCGCCGGCAGCGACCCCCGGTTCCGCCGCCGGCGGGACCTGGATCGACTGGCTCGCCGATAATTGGTGGATTCCCGCCGCGGTGATCCTGGCGCTGCTCGCGGGCCTGGGGTTCGCCGCGTGGAGGCGCCGGCAGCAGGATCAGATCGGCGATTTCGCCGCCATGGCCGCGACCGACGTCGCCGACGAAGGGCGCGATCCGACCGCCAAGCTGATGGCGCTGCGTGCCAAGAATCGTGACTCCGCGTTCGTGGTCGAAGAGTCCGGCCAGCACAAGACGCCCGAATTCGAAGCCCCGGCGCAGCGCGTCAGCGATACGGTCGAAACCAAACCGCCGTCGCCCGATGACACCCTCTCGAGCGAAAGCGCGGTCAACCTCGATCAGGGCGATCCCCTGGCCGAGGCGGACTTTCACATGGCCTACGGCCTGTATGACCAGGCCGCCGACCTGGTGCGCATCGCGCTCGAGCGCGAACCGGATCGCCGCGACCTCAAGCTCAAGCTGCTGGAAATCTATTTCGTCTGGGGCAACAAGGATCTGTTTCTGCAGACCGCCAAGGCGCTCCAGGCGACCCGCGATCAGGCACCTGCGGGTGAGTGGGACAAGATCGTCATCATGGGCAGGCAGATCTGCCCGGACGACCCGATGTTCGCCGCCTCCGCGGGCTCCGGCCGCGGCGCGGGTGCGCTGGTCGACCTGAACCTCGAGGGCGGCGAGAACCGCGTCGACATCGACCTGTTCGGCGATCCCGAGGGTGAACGCAGCAGTCTGGATCATTCGCTCGCCAAGGAGGGCGATGACACGATCGCGGCGGACACCGAGCGGGGCCTGAAGAGCGGCTCGGGATTGGACTTCACCCTGGATGCGCCGGAGCGCGGTGCGGACGATTCGACCACCCACGCCGTGGCGCCGCACGATGAGCCCACGGTCGAATCCGAGCTCATGAACTTCCACGATGCGCCCACGACAGAATCGCCCATCGTCAACCCGGCGGACGTGCGCGGGCGGATTTCCACCAAGCTCGGACAGGTCGGTGCGGAACAGACCGCGGAGGTCTCGCTCGACGATCTGGGATTGGATCTGGACGGACTGGATGAAAACGGCTCCACCCCCGCCAGTCTGGCGCACCTGGAGCAGACCGATCAGGGCGAAACGCCCACCATGATCGCCGGCATGGACGACCGGTCGCGCCGCCTGATGGCGGAGGCGGACAGCCGCTCGCACGAACGCGACCTGACCGAGATCGAACGCGAACTCGAGGCTTCGTTCATATCCGAACTCGAGACCAGCAACGACGACATCAAGACCTCGATCATCGCTCCGGACTCGGCACCGACCGTACAGATGCCGCGGGAATACGACACGGGTTCGACCTCGCGGCTGAAGAATGCCGGAATCGTCGATCCGCAGGAACCCGAGCGCGGCGATCTGGAATCTACCTCGAAACTGCGCGAAATCAGCGGCGACAGTGTCGACTTGGATCTGGATCGGCTGGCCACGGCGCTCGGCGCCGGCGACAACGTGGTGGGCGACACGGTGGAACAGCCGCGCGCCGCCGAGGATGTCTTTTCCAGCGAGGTTTTCGAGGCCAGTCAGCGCAGCCGCGTCGTGGATCTCGACGTGGGCGAGGCGCTGAACGGCTCGGATCAGTCGACCGCGCGCACCAGCACCCAGTCCGACACCGCCAAGCTCAAGCGCGCCGAACTCGCCCTGCCGGAATTGGAACCGGTGACCATGAGCGAAGTGGGCACCAAACTCGATCTGGCGCGCGCCTACATGGACATGGGCGATCCGGAGGGTGCGCGCAGCATTCTCGAAGAAGTCGTGCAGGAAGGCTCCGCCAGCCAGAAACAGGAAGCGCAGCGCCTGATCGAATCCCTGCCCGGTTGACGTGCCTGCCACGGGCCGTGTTGCCGCCATCGTCGAATATGACGGCACGGACTTCGCGGGCTGGCAATCCCAGACTCATTCGGCATCGATCCAGGACGCAGTACAGGAGGCGATAGGGTTCGTCGCCGGACACCCGGTCGCGGCGGTCTGCGCGGGGCGCACCGACGGCGGCGTGCATGCGGTCGCACAGGTGATCCACTTCGACACCAGCGCCGCGCGTACGCCGCGCGCCTGGGTGCTCGGTTCCAACACCCGTCTGCCGCCTTCCATCGCCCTGCAGTGGGCAGTGGAAGTCGACGGCGCGTTCCACGCGCGCCATTCGGCCATCCGGCGCACCTACCGCTATTACATTATGAACCGCAGCGCGCGCCCGGCCCTGCAGCGGATGCGCACCGCGTGGGTGCACCGGCCGCTGGACGCGGAGGCCATGCACCGTGGTGCGCAGACGCTGCTCGGCGAGCATGATTTTTCGGCGTTCCGCTCGGTGGAGTGCCAGTCCAAGACGCCGATCCGGCGCCTCGAACGGGTGCACGTGCAGCGCGACGGCGATTGCGTATGGCTGGAGATCACGGCCAACGCCTACCTGCATCACATGGTGCGCAACATCGTCGGCACCCTGCTCGAGGTGCAGACGGCGGCCGATCCGGCGGCCGCCATGGCCGCGGTGCTGGCGAGCGGCGAGCGACGCCTGGCGGGCGCCACGGCACCGGCCGCGGGGCTGTATTTGTGGCGCGTCGAGTATCCGCCTGCATTCCGCATTCCGATGTGGGAGGCCCGGCTTTTGGTTTAAGATGGGTCATGTCCTGGTTCGAGCGAATCGTCCCGTCGCGCATCAAAACCGAGCGCCGCACCCGTTCGGTGCCCGAGGGCCTGTGGACCAAATGTCCGGCCTGTGACGCGGTGCTCTACAAGGCCGAGATCGAGCGCAACCTCCATGTGTGCCCGAAATGCAGCCACCACATGCGCATCCACGGCCGCGAACGGCTGCTGAAATTCCTCGACATGGGTTCCACGGCGGAAATTGCCGGCAAGATCGAGCCGGAGGATCCGCTCAAGTTCAAGGATTCCAAGCGATACAAGGACCGCCTGCTGCAGGCCCAGAAACAGACCGGCGAGCGTGACGCGCTGGTCGTGATGGCGGGCAAGCTGGCGGGGCTGGATGTGGTCGCGTGTGCATTCGAATTCCGCTTCCTGGGCGGATCGATGGGTTCGGTGGTGGGCGAGAAATTCGTCCGCGCGGTCGAGCACAGCCTGGAGCATCGCATGCCGCTGGTGTGTTTCTCGGCGAGCGGGGGGGCGCGCATGCAGGAGGCGTTGTACTCGCTGCTGCAAATGGCCAAGACCAGCGCCGCGCTCAAGCGGCTGTCCGAGGCGCGTCTGCCGTTCATTTCCGTGATGACGGATCCGACGACGGGCGGGGTCTCGGCGAGCCTGGCGATGCTGGGGGACATCAACATCGGCGAACCCAAAGCCCTGATCGGCTTCGCCGGTCCGCGGGTCATCCAACAAACCGTGCGCGAAACGCTGCCCGAAGGCTTTCAGCGCAGCGAATTCCTGCTGGAGCATGGCGCGCTCGACATGATCATCGATCGGCGCGAATTGCGCGATCGCATCGGCGCGATTCTGCGCCTGCTGACCGGCAAAGAACCCGTCGCCGCCTGATTCCCGGTGAGTGTCGCTGCGTAGTCTCGAAGAATGGATGGCTTACCAGGCGACGCTGCATCCGCAGGTCATCGATCTCGGCCTGGAACGGATCACGACGGTGCTCGAGCGGCTGAACTGGCACAAGCCTGCCGCTCCGGTGATCAGCATCGCCGGCACCAACGGCAAGGGTTCCGTGGCCGCCCATTGCGGGGCGATTATGGCGGCGGCGGGCTTGCGGGTCGGTGCCTTCACCTCGCCGCACCTGCGCGATTACCGCGAACGCATCGGCATCGCCGGGCGATTCGTCGACACGGCAGAACTGCTGGCGGCATTCGAGAGGATCGAGCGCGCGCGCGGTGACGTCGGCCTGACGTTCTTCGAGTACAACACCCTGGCGGCGCTGCTGGTCTTCGAGTCGGCGCGGCTGGATGCCTGGGTGCTCGAAATCGGCATGGGCGGGCGCCTCGATGCGGTCAATGCGGTAGATGCCGACGTCGCCGTGGTTGTCAGCATCGGCTTGGACCATCAGGAGTTCCTCGGCACCACCTTGGATGCCATCGCACGCGAAAAGGCCGGGATATTCCGTCGCGGCCGCGCCGCCGTACTCGGCAGCCGCAGCATGCCGGCAGTGCTCACCGACCTCGCGGCGGCGGTCGGCGCCAGAGTCAAGCAGCTCGGCGTCGATTACGATGTCCTCCGGCACGGGTCCCGCTGGAGCTACCGCGGCAGCGTCTGGAGCCTCGAGGATTTGCCGGCGCCGGCGCTCCGCGGGGATGCCCAGTATGACAATGCGGCCACGGCGATTGCCGTCCTCGAGGAGCTCGGGCCGCGCATCCATGTGCCGGCGGCGGCGGTGTCCGGGGGATTGACCCAGGTGCGGCTGGCAGGTCGCTTCCAGCGGTTGGCGCCGGTGCGCGCGAGCCTGCCGGCCTGGATACTGGATGTGGCCCACAACCCGGATGCGGCGCGGGTGCTCGCGCGCAATTTGCGCGCATTGCCCGTGGCCGGACGCACGCTGGCCGTCTGCGGCATCCTCGCCGACAAGGACGCGCCGTCGATCGCCGCAGAGCTGCGCGGCTGCGTGGACGGCTGGTGGTTTGCCTCGACGGACGGCGTCCGCGGCAGCAGCGGCGCCGCGCTCGCCGCACGCGTCGCCGCACAGCTGGACGCCCCAGCCGCGCACGCCGGCAGCGTCGCCGATGCCTGCGAGGCGGCGCTCGCCGCCGCCGGCGGCGCCGATCGCATCGTCGTGTTCGGCTCCTTCCACACGGTCGGTCCGGCACTCGATTGGCTGGAGGCAAAAGGCTTGCTGCCGCCGGCCGGGGATCGCGAATATACTGCTGCAGATCATGGATCGTCGCGTTAAAGAACGTCTGGTGGGCGCCAGCATCCTGGTGGCGATCATCGTGTTGGTGGTGCCGGAGATGCTGTCGGGACCCAAACCGGGCGCGCCGCCGCCTGCGGCGCCCGACGCCGTGCGCAGCTACACCGTCGACCTGGCCGATTCCGCGCGAACCTCGCCGGCGCCCGCCGCTGCGGCGCCGCCGGCCGGGGCGGCACCGGGCAACGCAATCGCCGCCGGCGGCGCATCCCCCGCACCCTCGCCGTCCACTGCATCGCCGGTCGGCGGTGCGCGGTCGCCGATCAAACCACTGCCAAAGTCAGCCGGCGCCCCGGTGGCGCCGGTTGAATCCGCCGCGGCATCCCCCATATCGGCAAAGCCGTTGCAAGCCGGCGGGGAGTGGGTGGTGCAGCTCGGCAGCTTTGCGAGCCGGGAGAACGCCGAAAAGCTCGTCCGCCAACTGAAGGCGCAGGGCTACGCGGTGTATCTGTCGACCAGCGGCTCGGGTGCGCAGCTGCGGCATCGAGTTCGAACCGGTCCCATGGCCGACCGGGACGCGGCTGTGCGGGCGGTCGAGAAGCTCAAGGCGCAGGGTCACGCCGCGACACTGGTTCCGCCGGCGACGTAAGCGCGCAACTGCGCATCGTTTCACGGCACGCTGCGGCCACCTCCGGTAGAATATGTCAGTTGCGAGATTCGGGGTGGAAGCTTGACCGGAGCCGATGTCCTCATTCTGTTTGTGCTGCTGGCCTCGACCATCACCGGATTGCTGCGCGGTTTCATACGCGAGGCGGTCTCGCTCGTGTTCTGGGTGGTGGGCATTTGGGCCGCCTGGGTTTACGGTCCGGTGGTCGAATCGCACCTCGGCGGCCTGCTGGCCGCGCCGGCGGTGCGGCCCTGGGTGGGGCGCATCATCGTCCTGATCGCCGTCGTGCTGATCGGGGTGGTGTTCGGCATGCTGCTGGGACATTTCATGCGCCAGATCGGATTCGGCATCCTGGACCGGGTCATGGGCATCATGTTCGGTCTGGCCCGCGGCATGGTGCTGGTGGGACTGCTGATCATCGGCGGAGAGCTGCTGCAGTTGAATCATGAGCCCTGGTGGGGTCGTTCGATGCTGATTCCCTATGGTGAGACGGTGGGCGACTGGCTGCGGGCCATGGTGGGTGAAAATGGCGAACCCTGGGCCAAGCTCGAGCGCCTGACCGGAGTCAAGGTCAAGTAGCCCGGAGGTCCTTTTCATGTGCGGAATCGTCGGAATGGTGGGTGTGGGCGCCGTCAATCAGCGGATCTATGACGCGTTGACGGTATTGCAGCACCGTGGCCAGGATGCAGCCGGAATCATGACCTCCGAGGACGGCGAGTTGTTCATGCGCAAGGATTCCGGTCTGGTGCGCGACGTCTTCCAACAAAAACACATGCTCAAGTTGAAGGGCAACATCGGCATCGGCCACGTACGCTATCCCACCGCGGGCTGCGACAGCGCGCACGACGCGCAGCCGTTCTACGTCAATTCCCCGTACGGCATTTGCCTGGGACACAACGGCAATCTCACCAATGCACGCGAGCTTACCGAAGTGCTGGTGCGCGAGGACCGCAGACACCTGAACACCACCTCCGATTCCGAAGTGCTGCTCAATGTGCTGGCCTCCGAACTGCAGCGCGTCGGCACGCCGCGGGTCACTCCGGCCGACATTTTCGCGGCGGCGAATGCGGTGTACCGCCGCTGCCGCGGCGGATATGCGGTGGTGGCCATGGTGATCGGCCACGGCATCCTCGGTTTCCGCGATCCGAACGGCATCCGGCCGCTGGTGATCGGCAAGCGCGAGACGAAGAAGGGTTCCGAATGGATGCTCGCCTCCGAAAGCGTGGCGCTCGACATGCTGGGCTTCGAGCTGCTGCGCGACGTGGCGCCCGGCGAGGCCGTGTTCATCGACGAGCAGGGGCGTTTCTACGCGCAACAATGCGTCGCGGCCGCCCGGCACACGCCCTGCATATTCGAATACGTCTATTTTGCCCGTCCGGACTCGATCATCGACAATATCTCGGTCTACAAGGCGCGTTTGCGCATGGGTGAGCGGCTGGCCGAGAAGATCAAGCGGGAACGTCCCGATCACGACATCGACGTCGTCATTCCGATACCCGACACCAGCCGCACGAGCGCGGTGCAGGTGGCGCAGCGGCTGGGCGTCAAGTATCGGGAGGGCTTCATCAAGAACCGCTATATCGGCCGCACCTTCATCATGCCGGGACAGGAACAGCGCTCGAAATCGGTGCGCAGCAAATTGAACGCGATCGATCTGGAATTTCGCGGCAAGACCGTGCTGTTGGTGGACGATTCCATCGTGCGCGGAACGACTTCCGCGCAGATCATCGACATGGCCCGGGAGGCGGGCGCCAAGAAGGTGTATTTCGCCTCCGCGGCGCCGCCGGTGCGCTATCCGAATGTCTACGGCATCGACATGCCGGACGCCTCGGAATTGGTCGCCGCCGGTCATACCGATGAGCAGGTGCGCGACATCATCGGCGCCGACTGGCTCATCTACCAAGATCTGCACGACCTGGAGCACGCGGTGCGCCATGACAACGCGAAGATCAAGGATTTCGACACGTCCTGCTTCTCGGGCGAGTACGTCACCGGCGACGTCACGCCGGAATATCTGAAGCGTCTGCAACTCGAGCGTTCCGACGAAGCGAAGCAGCAGCGCCGCGACGGCACGCGCCGGGGCCTCAAATCGGTCCGCGTCTTGTAGACGAAGCGCTGGTGCAGCGCCACCGTCATGAGTCTGCGACTGTTGTTAATGGCGGCTAGCGCCGACTATCGATTGCTGGTCCGAAAGCACGTCGAGGTCGAGTGGCCGGACGCCACGGTGATCGATCACCGCCTGGGTGAGGATGCACCGCTGGAGACTGAGTTCACGGCAGCCGGATTCGACGCGGTGGTGTTGGTGGGTACGCCGCCGACCGCAGACGTCGAGCAGCTCGCGGCCAATCTGGCGGCCAAGCCGGACTTCGCACCCGTGGTGCTGGTGGCACTGCGCGATGAGCCTCACGGCGCCCCCCCGGCACAGCACGGCCTGTATCGCGTCTACGGCCGCAAGCTCGACCGAAAGGCGCTGCTGCGCGGTCTGAACGATGCCTCGCACGAGCACCGCCAGCGGCTCGCCACGCTGCGTTCCCATCCCGATTACGAGCAGCGCTACCGCTTCGGTTCGGTGATGATTCGCGGACATCGCTGCATCAAGCAGGTCGGCAGCGGCGGCATGTGCACGATCTATCTGGCGGAGAGCGAGCGCGCCGGCAGCCTGGTGGTCCTGAAGGTCTTCAGCCAGGTGCCCGACGTCTCCGAACGCATCGTGAGCTTCGACCGCTTCCTGCAGGAATATGAGATCGTGGCGGGCCTGAACCATCCGAACATCGTGCGCATCCACGATCTCGGCGTGGCGGATGATCACGCATACATCGCGATGGAACATTTTCCGGCGGGCGATCTGCGCAACCGCATGAAATCGCCGCTGACCCCGTCTACGGCGGTCGGCTACCTGCGGCAGATGGCGAGCGCCCTGAACGCCGTGCATACGGTGGGGGTGCTGCATCGGGATCTGAAGCCGGCCAATGTGATGCTGCGCGCCGACGGTTCCCTCTGTCTGATCGATTTTGGACTGGCCAAGGCCAATGGCCTCGACGTCGATCTGACCGGTACCCGCGAGATCTTCGGCACTCCGTACTACATGAGCCCGGAACAGGGCCACGCCGAGCTGGTCGACGCGCGCAGCGACCTGTACAGCCTCGGGGTCATCTTCTACGAGATGCTGACCGGCGCGAAGCCGTACACCGGCTCGACCGCGATGGAGGTCATCTACAAGCACAAGCGCGCCGACATACCGCCCATCAACCGGCAATTCGCGCCATACGCGGGCATTTTGCGCCGCCTGCTCGCAAAATCGCCCGAGGATCGCTATCAATCGGCAGGCGAACTGCTCGGCGCCATCGCCGGGCTCGAGCAGCCGGCGTGAGCCTGCTGCTCGCGCCGACGCCCGCAGGCTGGATCGCCGCGGCCCGCGCCGCACCCGATCTGCTGCTGCTGGATCACGCCAATTGCGAAAAGAAGGCCGCGTCCACGGCGCTCGCACTGATGTTCGCCTATGCGGAGGATCTGGAGCTCGCCGATAAGCTGTCGCGCCTGGCACGCGAGGAATTGCGCCACTACGAACAGGTGGCGAAGCTCCTGAGAACGCTGCACATCGTGCCGCGCCGCCTGGCTCCGGGACGCTATGCCGGGTGCCTGCGCCGGCTGGTGGCGCGGGCCGAGCCGCGGCGCGAGCTGGATCTGATGATCTGCGGCGCCTTCATCGAGGCGCGCTCATGCGAGCGTTTCGCCGCGCTGGAGCCGGCCGTCGGCGAGCCGCTCGGCGGTTTCTTCGCCGGGCTGCGGGCCGCCGAAGAGCGTCACGGCAGGACCTACATGGATTTGGCGCGCCGCGCCGCGGCGCGCAGCGGCCTCGATATCGATGCGCGCATCCGGGATTTCGCCGGGATCGAAGCGCAACTGATCACCTCGCCGGACGAGGATTTCCGATTTCATTCCGGCGTGCCGGATCTCGGCAACGCCAGCAGTTCTTGACCCTCCTCGTCCCAGCGCAGCACACTGCCCTGTGCATGCCAGTCGCCGAGCACGATGCGCGTGCAGGCGCGGCCGTCGACCTCGAATCGGTGAACGGCGGGGCGATGCGTATGTCCGTGCAGCAGCATCGACAGACCCGCGGTGCGCAGTGCCGTCGCGACGCTGGCGGCGTTCACGTCGGTGATGCCCTGGTCCGCGGCGGCCGTATGCGCACGGCTGCCGCTGCGCGCGGCGCCGGCAAGCGCCCGCCGCCGCGAGACCGACAGGGCCAGGAATTCCCGTTGCCAGCCGGCATCCCGCACCGTGGCGCGCAGGCGCTGATAAGCGCGATCGTCCGTGCACAGCGCGTCGCCGTGCATGACCAGCACCGACTCACCGTACAGGGTGAGGACCAGCGGATCCGGCAGCAGATGGGCGCCGGACATGGCGCAGAATCGCGGCCCCAGGAGGAAATCCCGATTACCCTGCATCACGAAACACGGCACGCCGCCCGCGGTGAGCGTATTCAGTCCTTCGATCACCGCGGTTTGCGCGCTGTCGGCGTCGTCATCACCGATCCAGGATTCGAACAGGTCGCCGAGAATGTACAAGGACTCGGCGTTCGCCGCGTCGCCGCGAAGGAAACTCAGGAACTGCCCGGTGACCGCCGGTTGACCCGCATCGATGTGCAGATCCGAAATGAACAGCGTGGCCACGCGATCAGGGTGCGGGCACCCGCTCGATTCGCTCTATCAGCACGGGCTGCAGCGGTGCATCGTCCTTGAAAGGGCCTTTGGCGCCGGTGGGAACGTTGCCGATTCGATCGACGACATCCATGCCGGAGACCACCTTGCCGAACACCGCGTATCCCCAGCGCGTCTGGCTCGGGTCGAGCGCGTTATTGTCGTACAAATTCACGTAGAACTGGCAATCGCCGCCGTGCGGATCGCCGGTGCGGGCGAGACCCACCGTGCCGCGCTGATTGGTCAGGCCGTTGCCCGATTCGTTGAAAGTCTTGAGCTCCGCCGGCTTGATCTTGTAATCGGCCCCGTAGCCGCCGCCTTGGATCACGAAGTTGGCGACCACGCGATGAATGAGGGTCTGGCTGTAATGGCCTTCATCGACGTACTTCAGGAAGTTGGCCACGGTCAGCGGAGCGCGCTCCGGGTTCAGTTCGATCACGAAATTGCCCATCGATGTGACCACCTGGACCTGGGTCGCCGCGGCGGCCGGCGCGGCCGGCGCGGCCGCGGGTTTTTCCGCAGCGACGGCGGCGTGCATCGTGAGCGCCGACAGCAGGCCGAGCGCGAGAAATAGCTGTTTCATACTCCGTGATTCTACTCGAATGGGTACAATCCGGAAGAATGTCATTGCCAGTCGTCACGCGCTTCGCGCCAAGTCCCACCGGATCGTTGCATCTGGGAAATGCGCGGACCGCGTTTTTCAGCCATTTGTGGGCCCGCAAGAGCGGCGGTCGGTTCATCCTGCGCATCGAGGACACCGATGCGCAGCGCAGCCGCGGATCCTTTACCGAGGAGCTGATCGGGGACCTGCGCTGGCTCGGACTCGGGTGGGACGAGGGGCCCGATGTAGGCGGGCCTGCGGCACCGTACCGCCAGGCGCAGCGCGGCGGGGTGTACGCCGGGCTCTTCGCCCGGCTGGAGGCCGAGGAGCGGGCCTATCCGTGCTATTGCACACCGGAGGAACTCGAGTTGTCGCGCAAGCTGCAGCGGGTTTCGGGCAAGCCTCCGCGGTACGCCGGCACGTGCCGCAATCTGTCCCGGGCCGAAGGCGTCGCGCGGCAGGCCCGCGGCCTGCGTCCCACGCTGCGCTTCGCCGTTCCCGACGGAGTGGCCGTCGATTTCGACGATGCCGTGCACGGTCCGCAGCATTTTCCGTCCGCGGACATCGGTGACTTCATCATACGGCGGGAGGACGGGACACCGGCCTTCTTCTTCTGCAACGCCGTGGACGACTCGCTGATGGGGGTCACGCAGGTTTTGCGCGGCGATGACCATCTGACCAACACGCCGCGGCAGCTGATGCTGCTGGATGCATTGGGACTGCGCCGGCCGGCTTACGGCCACGTCGGGCTGCTCGTGGGTGCCGACGGCGCACCGCTGTCCAAGCGGCACGGCAGCACCAGCGTGCGCGAGTTTCGCGAGCGCGGCTTCCTGGGCGCGGCCGTGCTCAATCACCTGTTTCATCTCGGTCACGCCAGCGACGTCGAGCACTGGCTGCCGCCCGCCGGAATGCCGGCGCATTTTCGACCGGACCATCTGGGCCGGGCGCCGGCGCGCTTCGACGAAGCGCAGCTCGTGCATTGGCAGAAGGAAACACTGCAGCGCATGAGCGCGGCGGACATCGGCCGATGGCTCGGCACGGACGACGCGGCGCTGGCGGAGCTGGTGCGGCACAACGTGGTGCTGCCCTCCGACGCGGTGCCCTGGATCGCTGTGCTGCACGGCGAACTGCCGCCCTTGGGGGCGGATGCGCAGCGCGTGGTCGAAGCGGCCGGTCCCGCGTTCTTCGCCGCCGCCGCCGCGGCGCTGTCGCAGTCGGGCCCCGATTTGAAGCTGCTCACCCAAATACTCAAGGAGCGCACCGGGCGCAAGGGCGCCGATCTGTATCTGCCGCTCAGGATCGCGCTCACCGGCCAGGCGCACGGTCCGGAGCTTGCACCGCTGCTCAGGCTCATGCCGCCGGACATGGCGCGCCGCCGCCTCGAATCGCATGCTCAGAATCCGTAACTCGCTCACGGGCGAAAAGGAACCGTTCGTGCCGCTGCGCGACGGCGAGGTGCGCATGTACGTCTGCGGGATCACCGTCTACGACTACATCCACGTGGGGCACGCCCGCATGCTCACCGTGTTCGACCTGGTGCAGCGCTACCTGCGGGCGCGCGGCTTCGCCGTCACCTACGTGCGCAACATCACCGATATCGACGACAAGATCATCGAGCGCGCCGCGCACAACGGCGAATCCTGGTCGCAACTCGCGCAGCGCTTCACCGCCGCCATGCACGAGGACTGCGCAAGGCTCGGCCTGCAGCAACCGGATCTCGAGCCGCGCGCAACCGATTTCATCGCGCCCATCATCGCCATGACCCGCACACTGATCGACAAGGGCTACGCCTACCTCGCGGCCAACGGCGATGTGATGTACGCGGTGCGAAAATTCGCCGCCTATGGCCGCTTGTCGGGCAAGAAAATCGACGATCTGCGGGCCGGCGCGCGCGTCCAGGTCGACGATGCGAAGCTCGATCCGCTGGATTTCGTCCTGTGGAAGACGGCCAAGCCGGGCGAACCGTCCTGGCCGTCGCCGTGGGGAGCCGGCCGGCCGGGCTGGCACATCGAGTGCTCGGCGATGTCGACCGAGCTGCTCGGGGACTATTTCGACCTGCATGGCGGCGGCGTGGATCTGACCTTTCCACACCATGAGAACGAGATCGCGCAGTCCTGCGCCGCCTGCGGCACGCCCTTCGTGCAGATCTGGATGCACAACGGTTTCGTGCGCATCAACGATGAGAAGATGTCGAAGTCGCTGGGTAATTTCTTCACGGTGCGCGACGTGCTGAAGACGCTGCGCGACCCGGAGGTGCTGCGGCTGTTTCTGATCAGCAGCCATTACCGCGGCCCGATCAACTATTCGGAGGCGCAGCTCGACCAGGCGGACGAAACCCTGCTCGGCCTGTACCGCGCGCTCAAGGACACCCGGGACGGCGCGGACACCGACCGCGCCGCGCTCGGCGCGTTCGATGCGGCGATGGACGATGATTTCAACACGCCCGAGGCGCTGGCCGTTCTGCAGGGGGTGGCGCGCGACCTCAACAGCTGCAAGGCCGCGGGCGATGCGGCGGGAACCGCACGGGCTGCCGGTACGCTGCGCGCCATGGGGACGATGCTCGGGATCCTGCAGCAGGATCCCGAGGCGTATTTGAAACGCGGCGCGGGTGCCGCCGAACTCGCCGATGCCGACATCGCGGCGCTGCTCGAGGCCCGCCGGCAGGCGCGTGCCGCGCGCAACTTTGCGGAATCCGACCGGATCCGGGAGCGCTTGAGCGCGGCGGGCATCCTGCTCGAGGACAAGCCGGGCGGGGCCACTGAATGGCGGCGGGCCTGACGAGGCTGCGGGTCAGGCTCCCGAGACGCCATGGCAGTGTGCCGGATCGCCGCCGTCCCGCAGGTTTGCGGCCTGCGCCAGGATGTCGGCGGCGAGCTGTTCGAGGGCCGCTCGATGACCCGCGGCGAGGGCCGGATAGCCACCGCCGACCGCAATCCGGATGGCGCTGCGGCAGGACGCTGACCGCTTCGGGGGAGCGTCCAGGGTGACGCTCCAGGCGGCTTCGATGAAGGCATAGTCGCCGGGCACCGAGTCGAATCGCTGCACGTCGACGCGCACGTGGGCCGGTGGCAGCGCCGCCCACCGCGGTGACAGCGACAGGACCAGCGCGGCCTGCATTTCCTCCCCCAAGGGCGCGATCCAGCGTTCGGATTCCATCACCGTCAGTGAACCGTCGGAGCGCCTCACCACCAGCTGCGGTTGATCGTCCTGTCCGGGTATGCTGACGACTACAGCCGGGCCGGCCGGCGCACCACGCTCGTGTGCCTCGCCCGGCGGCGGCAGCAGTGTCAGGAACTGGGTCGGCGCCGATGCGCACGCCGCGAGCAGCGTCAACGCCGCTGTCGCGGCGAACCTCGAAACCCTAATCATGACCGGCTCCCGCGCCCTCGGGCTTCGGATCGGCCGGTCTGCCGCGAATCAGCGATTCCGGATGCCGGGCGAGAAAGTCCGTGAAGGCGCGCAGCGATCGCGCCGAGCGCTGCAATTCCTCGAGGGTGCGGTCGATGTTGCGGCGCAACGTCGAGTCACCCGAGAGCGTATCGGCGGCCGTCCCCAGGGTCTTGTGCGCATCGTCCAAGGCGCGGCCCGCCTGCGGCAGGATGTCGGTGTTCAGTTGCGATAGCGCGGTGTCGAGTCCGCCCAGCCCGCGGTCGAGCCGCCGCCCGATGGAATCGAACGGCAGGGCATCGAGCTTCGCGACGATGCTGGAGATCTGTTCCTGGGCGTGATCCAGTGTGCCGGGGGCGGTCGGTATCCGCAGCGGCCGCACCGCGCCGTCGAAGGCGATTCGCGGCTCGTTCGGCACGAAGTCGATGGCGATGTACAGCTGGCCGGTGAGCAGGTTGCCGGTGCGCGTCTGCGCCCGCAGCCCGCGTGCCACCAACTCGCCCAACAATACGCTCATGCGCCGCTCCTCGTCGTCTGCACCGGCCCCGTCGCCGGGCGGGATGCGTGTATCGTTGAAAATGCGGCCGAGTGTTTCCGGGTACAGCAGCGCGCCGACCACGATCGGGAAGCGATGCGTCATCGGATCATAGTCGACCGCGACCGAGACGACCTTGCCGATCTCCACCCCGATCAGCTCCACCGGGGCGTTTATACTCAGGCCGCGCAGCGATTTGGCGAACTGCATCACGACGTAGATCGGTTCGCCACGCGGCCGTTGCATGGCCGTGGTCTCATCCTTGATGAGCTCGAAGCGCGTCCCTGCGGGTGCCGGCTTGCGATCCTCGCTGCGCACCCATTGAGGATCGAAGAACGCGATCCCGCCGGCAGCGACGCTTGCCAGGGACTGGGTGCTGAGCTTGAGGCCGTCGGCACCGAGGGACAGGTCGATGCCGCTGGCGTTCCAGAAACGAGACGCGGCGGTGACGAACCGGTCATTCGGCGAGTCGATGAAGATGCCGATGGTCACCCCCCTTCCGTCGTCATCCAGCGCGTAGCGCACGACGCTTCCCACGCGCAGGCGGCGGTAATACACCGGCGAGCCGATGTCGAGGGACCCGAGATCGGCACTGTGCAGCGTGAACGCCGCGCCGTGCGACTCGCTGGTGACGGCGGGCGGATTTTCCAGCCCGGTGAAGAGTTTCTGGCTGTGTCCGCCTTTGCCGGGATCGACGCCGATGTACGCGCCCGACAGCAGGGTGCCGATCCCCGAGATGCCGCCCAGACCCACGCGTGGCTTGACCACCCAGAAGCGCGTGTCGGAGCGCGCGAAGCCCGACGCCGAACGCAGCAGGTCGATGGTCACGATGACGTGCGTCAGGTCATCGCTCAGGGTGATGTCGGTGACATTGCCGATCGGCACGTCCAAGTATTTCACCTGGGTCTTGTTGGCCTCCAAGCCCTCCGAATTCCCGAAAAGCACCTTGATGGTGGGTCCCTGGCTGATCTCGTGACGCACGATCAGGGACAGGCCGATCAGGGCGCACACGATGGGTACGACCCACACGACTGACACGTGCCATCCCGGTCGTTTGACGACGGGCTCGGCGGCCTGCACGGGCTCGCTAGCCATGCGGCGGATGCCTCGAGGGTGAATCCCACAACAGCCGGGGATCGAAGGCGAGCGTCCCCAGCATCGTCAGGACCACCACCATGCCGAAGAACAGGATGCCGATGCGTGGCTCGGCCTCGCTGACGCCGCGGAACTTGACGACCGCCGTCACCAAGCCGACCACCAGCACGTCCAGCATGGACCAGTAGCCGACCGCTTCGAGCGCCCGGTAGAGCTGCGCCTGCAGCGCCGGCCGGCGTACCCGTCGGCGCCGGGCATTGACCAGCAGGACGGCCAGGACGATGAACTTCGTCGACGGAATGAGAATGCTGGCGATGAATATGATGGCGGCGATGTCCCACGATCCGGATTGCCAGAATCCGATGACGCCGGAGAAAATGGTGTCCTCGCGACCCGCGCTGCCGCTGTCGATCGACTGCGTGTACATCACCGGCAGGATGTTGGCGGGCACGTAGAGAATCAGGGCCGCCGTCAACAGCGCCCAGGTGCGCGATAAGCTCTCGGGCTTTCGGGAGTGCAGTTCGCAGTGGCAGCGCGGACAGCGGCCCGGATCCGCGACGCCGTCGCAAACCAGGCCGCAGACCGGACAGCCGCACAATCCCGCGTCGGCCGCCCGCGAGGGTGTGTTCATCGGCGTCCACCGGCCAGTTCCGGCCACAGCGAGCGGGTATCCCAGTGCGCCAGAACGGTCAGCAGGACCGCCAGGGCGGCCATGGCCCAGATGCCGACGCCGGCCTGCACGTGCACCAGACCGCTCAGCTTCACGATGGAGACGAGCGCCGCCAGCACCCCGACCTCCACCATGCTCCAGGGATGCAGACCCGCCCAGATGCGCATCAGAAAATTGAACAGGGGAGCGCGCCTGCCGGCCTGCGCATGCAACAGGATCCAGCACATCAGGCCGATGCGCAGGGCCGGGACCACGATGAGCGCCAGGGCCACGACGATTGCGATGGGCGCCGTCGCATGGTCGGCCAACGACAGCACCGAACCCCACAGGGTGGTGTCGCTGGCGCGGCCGTTCACGTTTATCCCGATGACCGGAAATACATTCGCTATGATGTACAGCACGGCCGCCGCCAACGACAGTGCCAGCAGATGCTGCAGTCCCGGTCCGGCGCGCAGCAGCATGGCGCCGCAATTCGCGCACGTCGCTTGTTCGGCTCCCATCAGCGACGGCCGCTGCGACAGCGTGTCGCAGTTCATGCAAGCGATGAGGGTCGGATGGATCTGCATGTCGATGGAACGAGCGGCGCGACCTGAGGCGCGCCCAGTATGGCCCAAGTGAGTCCCTTTGAACGAGGTTAAGTAAAGTATATGCCAGGCGCTCCGGCAAAAAGCAGCAGGGCGCGGCCGTGCGCCGCCATACAGGGATTCTGGGGCGTCGCGCTGTCGTTGACAGCCATGAGCGCGGGCGCCGAGCCGCCGGCGAACCCCGAGCCGGCGTTGACGACCGTGGGTCCGGCCACGGGTCTGGCGGATTCAGCGGGACTGCGCGCAACGGTGTTCGGTACGCCACCCGCCGATATGGCGCCTCTGCCGAAGACGGTGCCGCTGACGGAGATCGACATCAGCCTGCCGTGGGCAATGCCCGTGCCGGCGGTGTTCTGGTTCGATCGGCGGCTGCGGGTATGGTTCTCCGCCCAGGACAAGCCCGCGCCATTGGCCATCGTGATTGCGGGCACCGGCAGCGACGGCAACTCGGCCAAGCTCGCGACGCTGCGCGCCGCCCTGTATGGCGCGGGCTATCACGTGCTCACCCTGCCGTCGCCCACCTTCCCGGGATTCATCGTCTCGGCTTCGAGCACCGGCGTCGTCGGCGACCTGCGCCAGGACAGCCTCGACCTGTATGCCGCCATGCAGCAGATCATTGCGCATCTGCCGCGCAGAGTGCGCATCACGGACATCGACGTGCTGGGCTACAGCCTCGGGGGAGCCAACGCGGCCATGGTCAAGTCGATCGATGCGACGCAGGGCAAGCTGAAGATTCATCGGGCGGTGATGATCAATCCGCCGGTCAGCCTGTTCACCTCCATCGCCCGGCTCGACCGGCTGTTTGCGATCAGCATCGGTCCCGGCGATGCCGCCATCGAGGCCCTTTACCGCAAGCTCTACGCAGAGCTCGCGAATCTGTATCGCGCGTCGGACACATTGCAGGTCGACGAGAACTTTCTGTTCTCCGCCGCCGGCGCGGTGTTGAAGACCGACACGGAATTCTCGGAAGCCATCGCGCTCACGTTCCGCCTCGACCTGATCAACGTGTTCTTTGCAGGTGATCTGTACGCCCGCACCGGCGTCGTGGTCGATCCGAACCATCCGCCCAAGGTCGGCGATTCGCTCGAGGACACTGCTCGCATCCTGCGCAGCAAGCCGTTCTCCGAATACTTCTCGAGGGTATTCGTGCCCTATTACCTCAAGCACCGGGCCAATTCGACCGGCAAATCGCTGATCGCCGACAGCCGCCTCGAGATCATCGGCGATGTGCTGCGCACGAATCCCGACTACTATGTCCAGACCAACAGTGATGATCTGATTCTCGACAAGCCGGAACTCGCATGGCTCGAGGATACCTTCGGCACGAGAATCGTCGTGTACGACCACGGTGGCCATCTCGGCAACCTGGGGGATCGCAGCCAGATCGCCGACATGCTCGACATGCTGGCGGGCCGGTGGAAGGGGCACGCGCCTTGAGGGCCGTCGTGCTCGCGGCCATGGCGGCAATCACGCTCGGCGGCTGCGCTTCGCCAAGCCTGAGCATCCGCAGCCTGCCGCCGGAGACTCCAGAGGCCGACGTCGGCGCGGCTGCCGAGAATGCGGCCACATTGGCCGCCGCCATCCAGTCCGAGGACTCCGGCGGCCATGCGCCCGCCGCAGCCGGCCCGCCGCTGACCGCGGCCGAGGCGCCGTCCATGCGCACCTACGACCCCTGGGAGCGGCTCAACCGATTCACCTACCGGTTCAACGCACGCTTCGACGAGGCGATTTTCCTGCCGGTCGCGAACGGCTACCGCCGCCTGCCGTCACCGCTGCGCGCCGGCGTGCACAACTTTTTCGGCAATCTCACTGAAGTCGACAGCATCATCAATTACGTGCTGCAAGTGCGGCTGCAGGCCGGCGTGCGCAGCCTGGGGCGCTTCTTGATCAACAGCACGTTCGGCATCGGCGGCCTGATCGACGTCGCCGCCAAACTCAAGCTGCCCGATGCCCCGACCGGCTTCTCCGCGACGCTGTCGACGTGGGGCATGCATCCCGGACCGTATCTTGTGATTCCCCTCATCGGGCCCTCCACCCTGCGCGACGGCATCGGCTTGGCCGGGGATTTCGGCGCCGCCTATGCGGTCAACGTGGTAAATCTCTACCGCGGCAACAAGACCTGGTATCTCGGCGTCGTCAACGGAGTCGACGAGCGGGCCAATGTCGACTTCCGCTATTACGCGACCGGCTCGCCGTTCGAATACGAGACCATCCGATTTCTATACGTACGCAAACGCCTGATCGAGGATGAGGGACTGCGGCGCAAGAGCCGGCCGAAGAAGGCCGGCACCGGCGCCCCGGCGGGCGAGTGAATATGGTCGCGGCCCTTGCCGCAACCCTGGTGCTGAGTCTGCCCGCGGTTTGGGGCGCAATCGCGCTCTGGTATCAGGCGCCCGGCGGCCTCGCATCGAAACTGTTGTGCGTGCTGCTGTGGGCCTCCTTCAGCGCCGCCGTGATCGTTGCACTGTGGGCGGGGCGTGCTGCCATCGGCGCGGCGCTGTTCGCGGCGGCGTTCGCCATTTTGCTCATCTGGTGGAATCACCTGCCGCCGTCGAATGATCGCCCCTGGGCGGACGACGTGGCGCGCGTGATGACGGGCACCGTCGACGGCGATCGGGTGGTCCTTCACAACGTGCGCAATTTCGACTGGCGCAGCGACAGCGATTACACGCAGCGCTGGGAAATCCGCAGCTACGATCTGTCAAGGGTCAGATCGGTGGACATGATCATGTCCTATTGGTCGTGGCGCGCGATCGCGCACATGATGATATCGTTCGGCTTCGAGGGGGGCGATCACCTCGTGTTCTCGGTCGAGATACGCCCGTCCAGGGACCAGAGCTATTCGGAGATCGGCGGTTTCTTCAAGGAGTTCGAGCTCAGCATCATCGCCGCGGATGAGCGTGATGTGATCCGGGTGCGCACCAATGTGCGCGGCGAAGATGACTATCTGTATCGAATCCGCCTGCCGGTGAGGGACATCCGCCTGCTGTTTCTCGCCTATGTGGCCGAGTCTAATGCGCTCGACAAGAAGCCGCGCTTCTACAACACGATAACCGCCAACTGCACGGTGCTCGTCTATCACATGATGGAGCGCATCGTCGGCTATCTGCCCCTGAACTACCGGCTGCTGCTGACCGGATATCTGCCCCAGTACGTGTACCGGGTGGGGGGCCTGGACCCGCGCTATACACTCGAAGAGCTGCGCAACCGCGGGCGGATCACCGAGCGCGCCCGGAGTGCGGACGGCGCCGGTTTCTCGGCTGACATCCGCCGGGGCGTGCCGGAATTGCCGAAGGAGGCGCCCTGAGGTGGACGACCATCGACCGCCCCATGCCCCGGAATTCGTTCACATTATCGGCGCACGGGGCGATGCAGTTTGATTGCCGTCGGGGAACTGGTAGGATTGCGCCCCCATCGTGATGGCGACGGGCAGGCACGGGGCATGGCGCAGTCTGGTAGCGCATCTGCTTTGGGAGCAGAGGGTCGGGGGTTCGAATCCCTCTGCCCCGACCAAGGCGCCCGTAGCTCAATCGGATAGAGCACCGGCCTTCTAAGCCGGCGGTTGCAGGTTCGATTCCTGCCGGGCGCGCCAACCGATGCGGGGTACGACGATGGTGGACGTAGCTCAGTTGGTAGAGCCCCGGATTGTGATTCCGGCCGTCGCGGGTTCGAGTCCCGTCGTCCACCCCATTTGTCGTGCGGGCGCCGGGTTTTGTCGATGCGAGGTTATGCGGGCCGTTAGCTCAGCTGGTAGAGCAGTTGACTCTTAATCAATTGGTCGTAGGTTCGATCCCTACACGGCCCACCAATACCCCACTTCCAAGGACTTCCAGCGACGTCCAGTCGCTTCTGAAAATCCTAATAATTCCCTTAGAATATAGGCATTTTAGCGTCCAGAAACGTCCTGAAGCTGCCCTTGACAGCCAATTTCCAGTGGGGGCATATTTGGGGGCATCCTAAGTCGGCGAAAGCAGGATGCCCCCAATGCCACTTACTGACACGATGGTGCGGAACGCCAAGCCGCGAGCAAAGCCCTATAAACTTAGTGATTCCAAAGGCCTGTACCTGCAGGTGGAACCGAGCGGCTCCAAGCTGTGGCGACTCAAATACCGGTTCAACGGCACGGAGCGGCGGCTCGCGTTTGGCATCTACCCCGATGTGACGCTGTCCCGCGCGCGTGAGCGGCAGATCGAAGCGCGGCGGGTACTCGATGAGGGCATCGACCCTGGCGAACTCAAGAAACAGGCCAGGCGGGCGGCGGTCGTTGCCGACGCCAACACGTTCGAGGCCGTGGCTCGTGAATGGTTTCTGAAGCACTCGGCGAGGTGGGCGGACTCCCACAGTTGCAAGGTGCTGCTGCGGCTCGAGAGCGATCTATTCCCGTGGCTTGGGCACAGACCGGTTTCGGCGATCGAGGCAACTGAGCTACTGGAAACCATTCGTCGGATCGAAGCCCGTGGTGCCCTCGATGCGGCGCATCGGTGTCTTGGCTATTCGAGCCAGATATTTCGGTACGCGATCGCGACTGCTCGTTCAAAGCGCAATCCCGCGGCCGATCTGCGGGGTGCCCTGCCGCCGACCAAAGGCGGGCATTTCGCCAGCATCACGGATCCCGAGAAGGTCGGCGAACTGCTCCGGGCGATTGACGGCTACGAGGGCGCGCTGATCACGCGATGCGCGCTCCGACTCGCGCCGCTGACCTTCGTGCGTCCCGGCGAGTTGAGGACCGCGGAATGGGAGCACGTAGATATCGACGCCGCCGAATGGCGGATTCCGGCTGAGCGCATGAAAATGCGAGAGGGCCTGATCGTTCCTTTGTCGCGTCAGGCGGTGGAGGTCCTTGAAGAGCTACAGCCGGCCACTGGCCGCGGTTTGTATCTTTTCCCGAGCGTACAAAGTCCTGGGCGCCCAATGTCCGAAAACACGATCAACGGCGCTCTACGACGACTCGGCTATGCGAGTGATGAAATGACTGGTCATGGATTTCGGGCGATGGCGCGCACCATACTCGATGAAGTGCTGGAGTTCCGAGTGGAATGGATTGAGCATCAGCTCGCACATGAAGTCAAAGATCCCAACGGCCGCGCCTACAATCGCACGGCCTTTCTCGAGGGAAGAACAAAGATGATGCAGGCTTGGGCTGACTACCTCGACGAATTGCGTTCACAAAAGAAGGCAGCGAAATCGTACGCTGATCGCGCGGCCTGATTCGCTATTGCGGAGACACCATCATCCTGCTCAATCATCGATTCCAATCATCAGATCATCAGCCAGCCGGCGGCGCCACTCTGAATCCACCTGACGGATCCTCGCAGCGACGGGTACTGATTTCACCGATTGGCATCGGTCAGCCCAATTGGTCGGAAAAGATCCTCCCCGTCTCATTGACATGCGCCCAGGTCAAAGGGAGTCCTGACGCTGACACGCATAAGCCGGTGTCGCGTCAGCATGAGATGGGCTACCTCTGCTACTACGGCTACGGGGCCTATTGGGGAGGCGGGGGCCTATGGGGAGCGGGCATCTACCCCGACGAGTTGCAAGCGGGGTCGCAGAAGCAAGGGCCGAGCACGGACGCGCGGCATCGAGGCGACGATATTCATCTGCGCAGCGGCAACGAGATCATGCGCTATTACCTGCATGCAAGCGATGGCGACATCGGTCATGTACAGGGCCTAATAGTCGATGAGAAGACTTGGGCAATCCGCTACATCATCGTCAACACGAGTAATTGGTGGCTGGGCCACAAAGTGTGGTCATCTCGCCGCAATGGATTGATGATGTCGATTGGCCGGAGTCGAAGCTGTCTATCGACTTGACGCGCCAAGCGATCAAGGATTCGCCTCCGTACGAAGCCGACGCACCCTTAAGCCGCGAACAAGAAGCGGGGATCCACGCCCATTATGGTCGCACGGGCTATTGGCCTCGCGAGGCGAAGCATTCCCCGGTTCCCGCCCGATTGTAGTCACAATTTGCAATCGTTGATCGGATCGGTTCCAAGCGCCGCGTACGCGCGCCTAGATTCGTGCCACTCGAAGACGCAGCGCATTGCCAATGACCGACACGGAGCTCAAGCTCATGGCGGCCGCGGCGATGATGGGACTCAATAGAATGCCGAAAGCGGGATATAGCACGCCCGCTGCCACGGGGATTCCGATGATGTTGTATGCGAAAGCCAGTATCAGATTCTCACGGATATTGCGCATTGTCGCACGACTCAAGGCCCGGCCGCGCGCGATGCCGGCGAGATCGCCTTTGACGAGNNGCACTTTGCATGGCGACATCGGTACCCGTACCCATGGCGATGCCGACATCGGCCTCGGCTAACGCGGGAGCGTCATTGACACCATCCCCGGCCATCGCAACCACACGACCCTCGCTCTTGAGTCGCCGAACGATGGCGTTCTTTTGATCGGGCAGCACGTCCGCTTCCACCTCCGTGATGCCGAGCTTGTCGGCGACGGCTTGGGCCGTCGTGCGATTGTCGCCGGTCAGCATGACGATGCGGATGCCCTCGTTACGCAAGGCATCGAGCGCCGCCATTGTCGTCGTCTTGATTGGATCGGCCACCGCAATCATGCCGGCGAGCTCGCGATCGATAGCAACGAAGAGGACGGTGGCACCGTCTTTTCGCAGCGCGTCGGCGCGCGCCTCGAGATCGGCGCTGGGTACCCCGCGGTCCTTGAGCAGCGCGGCATTGCCGACGGCGACATTTCGGCCCTCGGTCGTCCCGATCACACCCTTACCGGTGATGGACGCGAAATTCGTGACCTCCTGCAGCGCCAGCTTACGCTCCGCAGCCGCCGCGAGAATGGCGGCGGCAAGCGGATGTTCGCTTGATTTTTCCAGGCTCGCGCCCAGCAAAATGACGGTGGTCTCGTCGAAGCCCGCCGCGGCCACGACCGCCGTGACACAGGGTTTGCCCTCGGTGAGCGTACCGGTCTTATCGACCACCAGGGTATCGACCTTCTCGAATCGCTCGAGCGCTTCGGCGTTTTTGATCAGCACCCCGGCGCTCGCCCCCTTGCCGACGCCGACCATGATCGACATCGGGGTTGCAAGACCCAGTGCGCACGGGCACGCAATGATGAGCACCGACACGGCGGCAACTACCGCCAAACCCAGCGCCGGTGCTGGCGCCCAGATCATCCAGGCCGCGAACGCGAGGGCTGCCGAGGCCATTACCGCCGGAACAAACCAGGCGGCAACAACATCGACGAGACGTTGGATGGGTGCCCGGCTACGCTGCGCTTCGGCGACCATGTGTACGATGCGAGATAGCATGGTATCGGCGCCGATCTTCTCGGCGGTGATCACGAGCGCGCCGGTGCCGTTGATGGTGCCGCCGATCACTTTGGCAGCGGCCGACTTTTCGACCGGCATCGACTCGCCGGTCACCATCGATTCATCGATTGCGCTTGCTCCCTCGGTCACGGCCCCATCCACGGGAACGGCATCGCCGGGCCGCACCCGCAACCGATCGCCCACATGGACTTGGTCAAGCGGCACTTCCTCATCAGTCCCATCGCCGCGGATGCGCCGCGCCGTTTTGGGGGCCAATTTGAGGAGCGCCCGAATGGCGCCGCCGGTCTTCTCACGCGCGCGCAACTCGAGGACCTGACCCAGCAACACGAGAACCGTGACCACCGCGGCGGCTTCGTAGTAGACCGGAATCAAGCCGCGCTGGCGAAGACCCGCGGGGAAAAGCCATGGGGCAAAGGTTGCCACTAAACTATACGAATAGGATGCACCGACACCCAGGGCAATCAAAGTGAACATGTTGGGCGAGCGGTTCAGGACCGACGTCCAGGCTCGCTGAAAAAAGGGCCACGCGCACCACAGCACGATGGGCGTTGCCAGTGTGAACTGAATCCACATCGAGGCCGCCATGGACACGTAATGGTCCAGATTCAGCACACGCAGGTGGCCGCCCATCTCCAAGACAAAGATAGGCGCGGCGAGGACAGCGCCGATCACGAAACGCCGGGTCATATCCTTGAGTTCAGGACTCGTGCCTTCAGCCTCGGGAATACCCTCCCGTTCGAGCGCCATTCCGCAAATCGGACAACTACCGGGCTCGCTGCGCCGAATTTGCGGATGCATCGGACACGTGTAGATCGTGCCCTGAGCGATTGGCGAGTTCGGACTCCGGATGCTGGGCGCAGGCCTAGCGGTCGGCTTCGGATATCGACCCGGATCTGCCATGAATTTGGCTTTGCATCCACCGCAACAGAAGTAGTAGGTCCGGCCATCGTGCTCCGCGTGGTGCTTGGCGGTAGCTGGGTGCACCACCATGCCGCAAACGGGATCGTGGGTTTCACCCGCGGCCTCTGAGGGCAGCGGCTCGGGATTGTTTGCGGCCGATCCGTCGCAACATGCCTTTTGAACGGCAGGCTTCAAGATCATCCTCGGGCGGTGTATTTGATCATTGCGTAGTCTAGGCTCCGTACCCAAGTATTGGGCAAATCGCCAATCTACAAGGTAAGCGAATGGATCGTCTGATTTGGATCGCTGGGATCACGAATCGAAGTCATATTCAGCTCCTTAGCCAGCGCCGACATTGCCGCGTCGGTGGAGAGATTGACCGAGTACAGCTGCTTGATTCCTTGCGTCCTCGCGGTTTTAATTAGTTGATTCATAAGTGAAGCACCCAATCCCTTGTGTTGCCATTCGTCTGCGATAGTCACCGCAACCTCTCGCACGTCGAAGTGTGAATTGGGGGCGTAGCGGCTCACCCCTATCTCCACTTCTTGCCCGTCTTTGCGCACCGTCGCCACGAACGCCATGGAGTGCTTCATATCGACATCACAAAGGCGCACCAATTCCTCGGCCGGCAATTCTCGTACGCCCGCGAGAAAGCGGAAATGTTTGGTCTCCGATGACAGTCGATGAATGAATTCCGATTCCATCGCGACATCGGTCAAGCGAATGGGTCGGATGGTCACTGTTTCTCCAGCAATCGCGACAGTTGAGTTCTTGCTCAGAATTTGCGTGCTCCGCTCCGTAACACCCATCAGGCACCTGGTTAGACCGACCCTCAGTCACCTGCCATTCAACCGACCAATACGTGATGACCGCCCGACCAAGCGCTTGTATTCACGATCATGGCGGGCAATAGCCACGTCGATGCTAATTTCAGCCTTATGAAACTCGCGCGCGGGTAAGTCCTGGGGCATTCACCACTGTTCGCGGTTTACCCTGGGAACTCGATGTCGCGCCGGCCGCGCTGAAAGTGGAGTAATCCGTATACCCGGCAGCTCCGCCCCCGTAGATCGTTGCGCCATCGACGGCCGCCAAAGCCTCATCTAGGCGTAGTCGGTTGACGAGATCCGGATTGCTGATGAACGGTCGGCCGAAGGAGACCATGTCGGCTGCTCCACTCGCCACTTCAGCAAGCGCCATCGCCCGCGTATAGCCATTATTGACCATCCAGGCGCCCTGCTCGTGATCGCGTTTAAAGCGCAGCTGAAGTGCTGGGAAATCGAACGGTACAAGATCCCGCGCACCACCGGTCGCCCCCTCGATGACGGCGATGAATGCCAGGCGCAGTGGATTCAACCGATCGACGAAATAATTGAACAGTCCTTGTGCATCGCTATCTTGTTGTGCGTCGTTCACCGGGGACACGGGCGATAGTCGAATTCCCGTGCGATCCGCCCCGATCTCGGCGGTGATGGCGCTCATGATCTCCATGGGCAGACGGACTCGATTCTCCTGGGAACCGCCGTATGCATCCTGGCGATCGTTGATACTGTCGCGAAGAAACTGCTCCACCAGATACCCATTGGCGCCGTGGACTTCCACCCCGTCGAATCCCGCGTCGATGGCATTGCGCGCCGCCCGTCGGAACTGCGCGACGATTCCGGGCAACTCCTCGAGCCGCAGGGCACGCGGTTCAGATGCGTCCTCAAACCCGTTCGCCGTGAATACCTTCGCGTCTGCGCGTCGCGAGGTGCTCGATACGGGTGCCTGACCGTGCGGCTGGAGTGACACATGGGAGATTCGCCCAACGTGCCATAATTGCGCGACGATTGAGCTCCCTTTAGCATGAACCGCTGCGGTGACCGCTCGCCAACCCTCCAGTTGCGCGGCGCTATAAATCCCGGGCGTATCGAGATAGCCCTGGGCTTCGGGCGCAATCTGAGTAGCTTCCGAGACGATGAGACCTGCGCTCGCGCGCTGTTCGTAATACAGCACCATGAGCGCGGTCGGTATTTGCTGAGGTCCGGCACGATTGCGGGTCAAGGGCGCCATCACGATGCGATTGCGGGAGCTGAGGCGTCCGAAGCGAATGGGATCGAATAGTGTACGCATGGAAGATGTTCCCAGTGATCCGTGATTAATTCATGGTGACGCGCGAGGGCAGCCCCACGCGGTCAGGCCGCAGCGGCTGGGCGGGGCGGCTCTGACACCTTGAGCGCGCCATTTGGCTTCGGCACATCGTTGGCCGCGAGCGCGAGAGCCAGCGTGTTCCCATAGGGATTCATGCTATCGACCATCGAGCTGGGCATCAGGATCGTCGCTCCTCGCTCTTTGGTGGTCTCATAGATAATGTTCATTGCGCGAAGTTGCAGCGCTTCGGGGTGCCCGGCGTATATGTTGGCTGCCTCGACAAACTTGCCGGCAATTGCCGCCTCGGCGGATCCCAGAATCACCCGCGCCTGCTTCTCACGCTCAGCCTGTGCTTGACGCGACATTGCATCTTGCAGAGCCACTGGGATCGCGACGTCGCGGATTTCCACCGAACTCACCGATATCCCCCAGGGCGCGGTTTTCTGACCAATTTCAATCTTTAGTTGCTCATCCGCGTCCTTGCGATCAGAGAGCAGCGCTGCCAACATCGAGGAGCCGATCATCTCGCGGAGCGACGTCTGAGCCACCCGATCAATCGCTTCGCGGTAGTTGGTAATCGCCAATGCGGCCTTCTCAGCGTCTCTGCACGTGCCAGAAGATGATGGCATCGACGTTTACCGGGACCGTGTCCTTGGTGAGCGCCTGCTCCGCGTTGAAACCCGTCGTCTGGATCCGTCCGTCGATGACCGCGACCACCGCGTCGAGCACCGGAATGATGGCAAAGAGGCCCGCCCCCTTGACACTTTGCAGCTTTCCCATCCGCAAGTATCACGAACTTCTGCCACACGTTGGCCATCTTCAGCGACGCTCCCGACCAACACCGCGACGACAAGAAAGGCAGCCCCGACATACAAATTGACGAAATAGCCCGTGCCTGCGGCGGTGACCACGAAGGCGAATACCAAGAAGGCGGTGATCGGGTTCATTTTGCGTATCTTGATAAATTCGGGATCGGTCGGTCGAGGGGACCGAGGCGTGGAGTTCATGGGTCGAGCTGTGGGCAGTAATGGCGTCGATCATGGTCGTGCCGAGCTCAACAGAGATCCAATGTTGTCATCGGCCACGCTACGCGCACGCTACGAGCCCGTCCGTGCGCTGGCGCGCTTATGGGAAACCCGGACCCTCTCGATTGCTGGGTCATTCCGCGTCTGCAAGAACGACAGGGGCTTCCGATCCCCAGCACCACCCCGACGGCTACGGCGCGTTTTCGTGAGCCGCTGCTAGTGTACCGGCGAGTTTGGCGTTCGAGATGATCCTGATATCCGTGGGAAGCGCTCCTACCTGAATCCCCTCGCGCCGCAAAGTATCTGTCACCCGTATGGTTACCTGCGACAGAACCTCGGACGTCAGAATGAAGCTCTCAACCGCGAAGTACAGCCGGTAGATGACCAGTGAGTCGGCAAATCCGCAGGCGTACGCCACAGGTTTGTTGCCAGACGCTACTCCCGGGCTCGAGCTCGCAGCCGATTCAAGGGCGTTGATCACGCTCGTCGGCGAAAATGAAGCATCGATCTTGAGTGACAGACTGGACATATGTGGCTCGTTCAATTTGCGATGATTGGTCACGATCGCCTTGGCGATGACGCTGTTCGGAATCACGACCATATCGTTCGCGAACGTGCGGATGCGCGTCGCCCTCCAATCGATCTCGATGATCTGGCCTTCGACGTTGTCGTTCATCGTGATCCAATCACCTGCTCCAAACGGCCGTTCGATGTTGATCGCGAGACCGGAGAAAACATCGGCCAGCGTATTTTGCAGCGCCAGGCCCAGTACGATGGCAAGTACGCCGGACGTGGCCAAAAACGCAGAAATAGGCTGCTTCAGAACCGTGTCCATGATTCCGACAAAGGCGACGATGTACAACATTCCGGATGCCAGATCGGCGAATAGGCGTCGCGCGTGAGGCTGATAGTCGTTCGGGAAAATAGTTCGCCGGAGTATCAGCGACAGAAGACTCCTGATAAGCCATGCGCCGAGGATCCACCATGCAATGCCGAAGAGCTCGGACGGTAGGTGAATGGAGCCGGATTGTTGAGCAAAGAGAAATTGACCGAGTCGGTTCCCTGGCCGGGGGAACAGCAGAGTGATCGCCATGAGCGCCGCGCTGCCTAAAAACAAAGAGCGGTAGGGATGTAACTTCGGGACGAATGCACCGACGATAAAAGTCGCCATTGCTGCCGCGAGGCAGATCTCAATCCAATCAAACATCGCATCTCCAACCATGACGAGTGAACAATTGAAACCTCAAAGTGACCCTCAGTCTGTACGCTGAAGTACTTTGAAAGGGGTGGCGACGACGATAGGGGTCGGGGAGTGTTCAGCTTACGGCCGCCGCTGTTTTCCCCGTCCATCCAACAACCCCTGAACTTCCCCAAGCCCCCATCGTCCGCGTCTACATCCGATGACTTCGGGAGTTTTGTGCAAAGCTCATCTCACCGGAAGGTAAACTAACCCGAGCCCACTGGCGGGTCGAAAATCAGCGAGCGCTGCTTGCGTTTCGAGGCCATGCGCCGCGGATGTGCCACGGAAATTGCGTTAATAATCATAGCCGCCGCGCCTCTAGACGTCTGGGCATACCCGAAATCTGGCGCGGCTCGCTTGAAGAACTTTGAAGAGAGCCATCTCTATGTNNAGTCGCAAGTCATAAAAAAAGAGTTCTACCGCGCGGGAGCTTTGATGCACTTGCTGCTTCGTTATACGCAGGCATTGATCACTCAAACGTCGCAAAACGCAGTCTGCAATCGTCACCACTCGGTAGATCAGCAGATATGCCGAACGTTGCTGGTTGGCCTCGATCATACGCAGAGCGGTGACGTTTTAATGACCCACGAACTCATGGCCACTATACTCGGCATACGCCGAGAGGGCGTGTCGGAAAGCGCATTCAGGCTGCAGAATGACGGTCTGATTCGCTACGCTCGCGGACACATCTCGGTGCTTGATCGACGCGGACTGGAGCAGCGCGCCTGTGAATGTTACATGGTCATAAAAAAGGAATACGAGCGACTGCTTCCCACAGGGCTCACTGCGGCAGGTGCGCCTTTCAGTGATCGCCAACCGCGAAATTACCGTTCGGCACGCACCAATCTTCCCTGTCGGGCCGACCTGCATTGAACTCGAGATTCTCTTCAAGGGCTTGACAGGACGGTATCGATTAGAAATACGCAGCGGAAGATTCTGCGCCGGTAGCCGCAAGTGCAAGGTCTTTCGTGTCATCACGGCACCGACATAGGAAGTATTCATAGGCAATGAAGAGTCCGTGATCACCCAAACTCGCGAGCAAGTAGAGCGGATCGACATGTCCGACGTGCCGAATATTGTGTATGACAGCGGACAGACGCGCGCACGCATCTGGGTAATAAAGCATAGCTTGAAGGATCTGGAGGGGTACACCATCGGTGCAACCACTTTGGTGGTCACTATTGGCGATCGACTGGATGGAACATGTGGAAGTATGGGGCGCCGGCGGCACTGATGGCACTGGTTGTCTTGCGAAAGATCGCGGCGTTCGGAGACCGGATCAGGCGGGTGGCACTTGCGTGGACGTCACGACAAGCCGATCACCGGCCCGCGGATGTTGGCCGGTGAGCTGACGGCACAAGTCGGCTAGCTTGCGGGCGCCGACTTTGCATCACTCGATCAGTCAGCCATTGTTGAACCTCGCTGTGCAGCCAGCCGACGGCGCGCGATCCGATCCGAATGCGGCGAGGAAATCGATCATCAGCCTCGAGCTGATAGATCATGGATCGGCAGAGTCCAGTGATCTGAATCACCTGAGGCAATCGAAGAACCTGCAGGTTTGAATTGGGCAGGGCGGCGGTGCTGTTCATGAACGACCTATTCGCAATGTGCGGTTCCGGTCGCTCTGGGACGAGTTGTCACTCATTGATGATTTTCCACGCGGGCGGCAATGATGTCTTGGCGGATTCGGGGGCAAAACTGGCAATTACCCACCAGGGCATCGCTGGGTCCCTATCCTTCGCATTTTTAGCTCTGGGCATTCTCCTTTGAAGCCTTTTGCGCTTGCTCGAATTCCTGTACCGCAAGAACGTCCTGGCGCCCGAGTTCCTCATACAATGCATGGACTCGCTCGACCAGCTTCGGCGTCAAATCGGACGGTGGTTTGGATTCAATGTCGGGCGGCGGCGCGGACTTCGCGTTCGGATTTCCCTCCGTCTTGGTCTTAAGGGCTGTCGCCGCCTTGGCGTTCGGTTTTGTCTCCGCTTTGACCTCGAGCGCCGGCGCAGCCGAGGTCGCACGTTTCGCGTGGGCCGGTTGGCTCTGCGTGGGAGCAGATTGCGCCGTCGGTGGTGGTTCGCCCTTTGGGCCGTCGGCGTTGGCGGCGGTCGGCACCTTTTCGGCAATCCCAAGATGCGCGAAGACCGGGACCTTTATTAGATCGAGGACCAATGCGAAGAGGGCCGCCGCGACTAGCGTCCCGGCGACGACCAGGAAAGGAATGGGTGCCATCGCAAAGCCGGTCACGGCCAATGTCGAAGCAATCGCGATATCGACGATGGAAGACACGCCGACTAAGAGGCTCGGGCGAGAATTCCACAGATGACGGCGTTCACGAATCGCATAAATGGTCCCTTGGCTCCCAAAGACCAAGAGAAGAAACGCGAGGGTTTGCAGTGCACCGGCACCGAGATGCAAGCCAAATCGACCCACGGCCAAGACCCCCGTGCAGAAGCCGAGGAGACAGATCCCGAGCAGGACACCGGCCACGGTTAGCCCTCCGATACTCCAAGAGTTCGGTTTCTGCGAGGGTCGCACATTATCGGTCGTCAACGACATCGAAAGGAAATCCCCAGTGATCATCACAATGACCATCAGCATAGGGGTTAAGATCGCATGACTCGTCATGATGAGACCTGCGACCAGGAACAACACCGTCACAATTTTTTTGATGATGGCGTTCAGCGTGTAGGTCAGGATGCGCTGAAAGGTGATGCGCCCTTCCTTGACGGCTGCGACGATTCCGACCAGGCCCGCTTCGGTCAGCACGACGCCGGCGGCCGATTTGGCCACATCGGTCGCCGTCGACACCGCAATGCCGATCTGCGCTTGCCGCAGCGCCGGCGCGTCGTTGGCGCCGTCGCCACACATACCCACGATGTGGCCGCCTTTCTGGAACGCCTTGACCAGTTTGTATTTATCCTCAGGCAAGACTCCAGCAAAAACCGCAAACTGACTGAGATGCACGCTGTCGGGGATCGGTCCGGGCGGACAGACGTCGCCCTCTATTCCCACTTCGCGTGCCACGATGCCGGCGGTCGCCGGGGCATCTCCCGTGACCATAACGACTCCGACCCCTAACGCGTGCAATTCTGAGACGAGCTGCGCCGAGTCCGGACGAGGCGGGTCGCTGAGCGCAATGAGCCCTACCAGCTTGAGTGCCGTAGGGGGACCCGCCGCGACCGCGAGAACGCGAAAGCCTTTCCCCTCGAGATCCTTGGCGGTTGCCGCGCTCGTAGGCGAGGGTTGAGTCAAGCCGCTGATGACGGCAAAGGCTCCCTTGACTATTCGTTGAGTGGCGCCGCTCGGATCGGTTGCACTCGCCTCCGACATCTTTTTTGCCGGATCAAAGGGGATGTACTTGACCAACTTGGGGGCGTTGGGCACCGGCTTCGCAGCAGCGGCCGACCGAATCGCACCATCGACCGGATCCTGGCCGCCCTCGGAGCTCGCAAGTGCGGCGAGGGCGAGAACATGTGCCTCATCGAAGCCCGGCATGGCATTCACGCTCTTAACCGTCAACGCGTTCTGGGTCAACGTCCCGGTCTTGTCAGCGCACAAGACATCCGTGGTTCCGGCTTCGTCTACCGCCGATAGGCGCGTCGGCAGAACGCCTCGCTTCGCCAACGATCTTGCACCGAGCGAGGCCGCCAGGGTGAAGGTGGCTGGGAGCGCAACGGGGATCGAAGCCAGGATTGCCGTCAACACGAGTGGGACGATCTCGGCGAACGGCATCTTGAGAAAGTGCGCATACGCGATGAGCATCAGGATGACGACGCCGTTAAAGACCGCGAGATTTCGTACCACCCGCAACACCGCCTTCTGCTGGGAACTCACGACGTGCGCTGTTCGCACGAGTTCCGCAGTGCGGCCGAACTTGGTACGCGGTCCGGTCGCCGTCACTTCAGCCGTCGCCTCACCCCGGCGTACCAGCGCGCCCGCAAATGTCGCAATGCCGACGCCCGCTTCGATCGGGACGGATTCACCGGTCAGCATGGATTGGTCAAGTTGGACCTCGCCACCCGTGATTTTGACATCGGCGGCCACCACGCCACCGAGCGTGAGCTTCACCACATCCCCGGGGACGAGCTCCACAGCCGGAACCGTCTTCCAACGACCGTCTCGCTCCACCGAGGCATTCATGGCGAGCCGCGACTTCAGGGCGTTTAGGGTAGCCTGAGCCCGACTCTCCTGAAAGAAGCCGAGCGCCGCGTTGAAAGCGAGCAGTACGGCGATGATGGCAGCTTCGATATATTTGCCGAGTATCACTTCGAGAACGATGGCCGCTTCGAGCATCCAGGGCACGGGCGCCCAGAATTTGGCCATCGCTCGGCGCAAGGGATGTTCGGCCGTGTCCGGCATCGCATTGGGGCCAACTTTCGCGAGTCGCTGACGCGCTTCATCGCTTGATAGACCGCTCTGCGACGGGATTGCCGCTGTCGGCGACTGGCCGGTGGTTGAGTCGGCCGGAGGGGAAGAAATCGTCGTAGCCATAAATGATTACCTTGTTCTGCTCACTGTCGATGACAGTAGAGAGACGGGTAGCAAACGGTGGTCGCCCGACACCCCTAGCCACTGGCATGCGCAAAGTGGCCCAAGCAATCCGATTCGTGTCCGGTTAGCGTACCTCAGACACGGGGGCGCCACACGAGATCGAGCCTAATAATGTGGCACCTCCGCCGCGTTACGTCTGCCAGCGCACACGGAGAGTCCGTCGGTCGAACGTAATCCACTCTCTCATCAGCGATGTCAGAATGACCCGTGAACCTGCTCCACTGGCTTGATCGGTTGCTGCCCCAGCTGCCCCATTACGGCTTTGAGATCGTGTTTATTGTGGTATTCCTCAGCAATATCGGCGTCCCATTCCCCGGGAAAGTCATTCTCTTCGGTGCCGGATTCGTATGGGGAAGGGCGGCTGGCTCTCTCTGGGAACCCATCTTAGCCGGGACCTTGGCGAGCTCTTTAGGAGGTATCTGCCTATTTTGGCTCGGCCGGCGCTTGGGTCATAGCCGCCTAGAGAAGATTCGCTGGTTGCATCTAACGCCGACGCGCCTCGAGTGGCCTGAGCGATTTTTCAAACGTCATGGCGACAAGACTGTGTTTCTCGCACGCTTCATCCCTGTGATTCCCTCCGCGGTGGCCACCCTTTTAGAGGGCACGACGACCTTATCGTGGCCCAACTACCTATGGCTCAATCTTGCAGGCTCGGCCGCCTACACCACGGTTTACATTATGCTCGGGTATTTTCTAGGCAAGAAGTGGCAGCTTCTGCAAGCATGGTTAGGCCCGACCGCGCTTTATGCGACCATGGCCGCGATTGCGCTCATCTTTCTAGGGATAGTCTTCCGCAAAGCGCTACTCCGATATGTCGCACGCTTTTCATCGAAGCGAGCCAAATGACAGGCATATTTGGGCGCGCGTGTGACTGGCGCGAAAGCGATGCCCTGCTTAACGCGGCCCGATAATCCCCCACGGTTATCGCGGTCTCAAACTATCAATCTTCCCCGCACTTAGCGCAGCTGCGGGACTTGAGACGCACTTTTATACTCATAGCCATATTGGTCCGCGACGCCCACGTAATTCCTTCTGATCCGTGCTCGCGGGTTTTCGGAAAGAGCTAAGCCATGCGCTGGCGAGTTGCACCTGAAAAGCTACGGGCCCATTGCATGTTGTGCAGCGAGGCTGCCCACAAACTCAAGGAGATGGGCCGGCTGCGGCTCGTCGCATGCGAGTTGATCGGCGGAGGGAGGCGGCTGATCGGACAACAGCGCGAAGATGCAGGCGTTCGTGGCTTCCACCGCATCGAATGGAGTTCCGTGACGCGATCCTCGCACCACGGCAATCGCGGCGCCCAATCTGGAGGCTAATGCCCGTTTTTCCGCCAATGGCGTCAAATCGTGCTCGGCAGCGATGATGAGGACGCGACTCCTGAGCCGGTCCAGTCTCTCGGTCGCGCTCCACTGTACCAATGCCGCGACGATGCCAAGGTAACTGGCGGGCGGCACGGTGCCGACAACGGCAGCGGCCCGGTCGCGAAGCGAGCGCTGCCATGGCTGCGGAAACATTCGCGCCGCACAGAGCCGGCTCATCAGTTTCATGCCGAACAAATGGATCAACAGTACCGGAATGCGTGCCTCGAGCCACTTGTTCAAGGTGTCGAGCCGATAACTCGTCAAACTGTTGACCAAACCCAAGCGCGGTACAGAGTCCGGCCGCTGCAATGCCATTTCGAGTGCGACGGCGCCACCGAGCGAGAAGCCAACGATGTTCGGTCGCGCGATCCCCAATTCATCGAGCAGCGCCCACAGCGACGCGGCGAGCTCCACAATGCTACAGCCGTCGCGAAGCGCGCCACTGTGCCCGCAGCCCGGCAGGTCCGGCAGGATTACGTGAAAGCGTCCCTCGAGCGAGCGAACCTGTAAGGCCCAGTCAGCTGCGCTCGATCCGAGCCCGTGTATGAGAAGCAATGGACTCCCGCACCCGCGTTCCAGGTAGTGCAACGGTCGATCTCTGTGTTGGAACATCGCCACTGAGCTATCGCAGTTCTTTCTTGAGGTCTTTAGGTTCTACCTCGACGATATCCGCGCGATGGGCTAACGTCGGTGCGTTCCCGCACGCAAGGCCCACTTGACTCCGCCGCCTGACCATTCGGTCATTCACGGACGGTGCTTGGGCACGAAAGAGCGCGCTGCGAAACCATCCCACAGAACGACGGGAGTACTCAGGGTAAGGTTACTCTCTCAGAGATCCGGGGCTTGCGTCCTCGGGCGAAGCCGCAGGGCGGCTGCGCTGCTTAACATCGACCCCTAGTAGGTCGCAAAGCGGGCTATCGCACGGAACGGGAATTATCAAGAGAGCAGGCTGGCGACGTACGCTCAATCCACAGGAGATAAACCATGTCGAGTCGTTCAAAGTCTGCTGCATTCACTGATTCCGCGAACCGAACCCAGTGGTCCGCGCACCTTGAAACGCCGTCCAGTCCGCGCCGAGCCGGGAGTGATCAGCTTTCCAGCGAGGATATCGACGCCCAAATCCGTTGGTACTTCGAAAATGTCCTTGAGGGAGAGCCGTTGCGTCCGTGAGAAGTTTGAATCGATTGCTCGTGAATCCATTGTGCGCTCCGCCGAAACGGTAGATCTTGCCATCAATAGCGCGATGCGAGAACTGGCTCTTGAACTGGGCCTGAGCGAAACGGGCAATCCTGATGATGCACAACAGGTCACGTACTCCTTGGAATTGTGAGCTCGACCACCAGCATGGGCAGGCCTGCCGTGCCTGAGCACCGTGCGAATCCAACATTGATCGACTCGCTGGCTCGACGCCTAGGAATTGGCGACGGATACCTCGACTACCTGGGTCACTGGGTTTCCTACAGCCATGAATCGAAGGCGCAGATACTGCGCGCGATGGGGTGCTCCGTGACGGAGGAGAGCGCTCTCGAAGAGGAGTGCCGCCGACTCGACGCTTTGCAGTGGAGAACTCTGGCACCGAGGATCGCTACGGCGCACGGACATCTTGCGCGGGTCGAGTTGAACATCCCCGCGCCCTTCACCGGCAGCCTTCACTGGATGATCACTGACGAGAACGGCGGACGCCACGACGGGCTCGTACCGCTCTCGGCCTGTCCGGAAATATCGCGAGTCGATTGCGACGGATCATCGATCTCGCGCCGCTCGTTCGAGCTGCCCTTGGAGTTGCCGCCGGGCTATCACGAATTGCAGATAACGGTAGCCGGACAGACCGCCGATAGCTCCCTGATCATCGCGCCTCCCCTATGTTACGAACCGCCCGCGATCGTGGCTGGCAAACGTCTTTGGGGCGTCGCCCTTCAACTGTATGCGATTCGCTCCAGCGGTAACTGGGGTATCGGGGATTTTGCCGACCTAGCGCACTTGGTTCGGTGGCTCGCCCCCCGAGGAGCGGGTTTCATCGGGCTGAATCCCCTTCATGCCCTCGCGCCCGCGGATCCGTCGCAATCGAGTCCATACAGTCCGTCAAGCCGCCACTTTTTGAACGTTCTCTATATAGCCGTACCCGAAGTCCCGGAATACGCAGAGTGCAATGCGGCGATTGCGAGTGTCCGGGAGCCGCAATTTCAAGCTAACTTACGTCAATTGCGTTCGGCGCCACTGGTGCAGTACGAGGGGGTCGCTGCCGCAAAGATCGAAATACTCAACCTGTTGTTCCTCGACTTCGGCAAGCGGCACATCGCTCTCGGCACCAAGCGGGCATCCCTGTTTCACGACTTCGTGACTCACGGCGGTGTGTTACTGCAATCGCATGCACGATTTGACACATTGGATCAACACTTTCGCTCGACATTGCATACACCGTCGGGTTGGCTGAACTGGCCGGAAGAATTTCGGGACCCCGACGGTGCCGCCGTTCGCGCATTCGCGGCGACCCATGACCAGGAAGTCTCGTTTTACGTCTATCTCCAGTGGCTGGCGCACGAGCAGTTGCAAACCGCGGAGGAGTTGGCGTCGGCGCTCGGCATGCCGATAGGGCTATATGGGGATTATGCGGTCGGCCCCCATCCTTCGGGCTCCGAGACTTGGCTGGATCGGCCGGGGTATTGCATTGGCGCGGAAATTGGCGCCCCGCCGGACTCTCTCTCGATGAAAGGCCAGGCGTGGGGCATTCCACCCCCGGACCCGACGACGATGGAATCTCGCGGGCTATCGAGCTTTCTCCATCGTATTCGTGCAAACGTTCGTTTTTATGGCGCGTTACGCTTGGACCACGTGATGTCGCTCTATCGTCTGTGGTGGATGGTGGCGGGGCATTCCCCCACCGAAGGGACTTACGTTCACTATCCCTTGCCCGCGCTCCTCGCTGTCGTCGCGCTCGAGAGTGTGCGCAACGCGTGCTTAGTCGTCGGCGAANNGGCCGATTTCGGCGCCCACAGGAATTGGCGCGCCGCGCTCTCGGAACCATCACGACTCACGACACCCCCACGTTGCGCGGGTTCTGGGAAAATCAAGACATCGACTTGCGCCAGCGACTCGGGCTGNNCTCTTAAGGAGCAACAGCTGCAACCCATCCACCCGGCGTCGGCACAGGAACCCTACGCTCCGGACCTTACGCATGCGATGCATCTGTACCTCGCACGGTCGAATTCGGCGCTGGTCGCGTTGCAACTCGACGATTTACTCGGGATGACGGATCCGGTCAACGTTCCCGGTACCGACCGAGAATATCCCAATTGGCGGCGCAAATTGCCGGTGGAACTGGAGGAGCTCACGACACGCGCGGATCTCACAGCGGCGTTTGCCGACATGGCACGCGCCCGCGGTCAGGTTACGCGCTGAGTGCGGGCGGTCCGTCGGCGATCGCCGACTGTATGCCAACGAACAGACGACCACGCGAGGTTCGCGCAAAGTGTAAGAATCGTTCAGCTTGAGATGGCTTACGGAAGTCGGCCATGTTGCGCGGCGTCACAGACCTGGAGGCCGCCTGAACGGGCGCCGCCCGGCATATGCCAGTTCATTTGCTCCCTTCCGGTTAGGTAAACAGTCATGCGTCGCTTGATCGCTGGAAACTGGAAGATGCATGGCACCTCGGCCCAACTGGGCGAGATCGAGGCTATAGCCACGGCCGTTGAAGCGACGCCGCCGGCCGCTGACGTCTTGATTTGCCCCCCGTCGACGCTGATCGCGCGCGCCGCGTTGGCGGCGCGAGGGCGCATCGCCATTGGCGCACAGAACTGCGACGCTGCGGTCTCCGGCCCGCACACAGGCGATGTGAGCGCGCAAATGGTCAAAGATGCCGGGGGCGCATGGGTCATCGTGGGGCACTCAGAGCGGCGCCTGCATCACGGGGAAACCGACGCCATGGTGGCTGCCAAGGCCAAGGCCGCGTGGATCGGCGGACTTCTTACGATTATCTGCATTGGTGAAACGCAAGCGCAGCGCAGTGCCGGGCAAGCGCTGTCCGTGTGCACCAATCAAATCGCCGGAAGCGTACCGGACGATATCATCGCGGCCTCCAATGCGATTGGGTACGAACCGCTCTGGGCCATCGGAACCGGCCATACGCCCACGGTCGAACAGGTGGTAGAGGTGCACGGCCACATCCGGCAGTGTCTCGTCGCGCGCTTCGGCGCTCGAGGGAGTGAAATCCGCATCCTATATGGCGGCTCGGTCAATCCCGAGAATGCATACGAGTTTCTCGCCGCGCCGGAAGTCGGCGGCGCTCTCATTGGGGGCGCGAGTCTGAAAGCCAAGGATTTCAACGCCATTGTCCGGGCGGTACCGATCGTTGCGGAACGTGCCCAACATTCTGCGGTGGCCTAAGTGCTGCGGGTGGGGATTGCGTCGGACCACGGCGGTTTTGTGTTAAAGGTTGAGTTGACGGCATCGCTGCGCGTTGGCGGGTACGAGATCGAAGACTATGGTGCCTACGAATTAGCCCTAGATGACGATTATCCCGACTTCATTATTCCCTTGGCGCGGGCGGTCGCAGCAGGGCGCATTGACCGCGGGGTGGCGCTTTGCGGAAGCGGCGTCGGCGCATCGGTCGCCGCGAACAAGATTCCTGGCGTACGCGCCGGTCTGATCCACGATGTCTTCTCCGCGCATCAGGGCGTGGAGGATGACGATATGAAC
>PLET01000022.1:0-248 GCA_003137095.1 Gammaproteobacteria bacterium | reverse complement strand
TACGTATCCGTCGGGCAGATCTACCTCTACGACAATCCCCTATTGAAGAGGCCACTCAACATCTCGGACGTCAAACCGTTGGTGGTGAGCCACTGGGGTACGACGCCGGGCCAGAATTTCATCTATGCCCACTTAAATCGAGTCATCAACAAGTACGACCTCAACATGTTTTATGTCGCAGGTCCCGGCCACGGCGGTCCGGCGATCGTCGGCAACGTGTATCTCGAGGGGACGTGGAGCGATGTGTA
>PLET01000062.1:4742-9362 GCA_003137095.1 Gammaproteobacteria bacterium | reverse complement strand
CGATGCAGAAGGCGCTGCGCAGCCTGGAGACCGGCTGGGACGGATTCGACGAGCAATTGACGCTGCCGCTCACCGAGGAAGCGGCGGACAAATTGTCCTACGAGCTTCGTTGGCCGGGCCCGAATCGCATTCTGTACGTGGCCGACGCGTTTCGTGCCGGCTGGACCCTCGATGAGGTGTTCGAAAAGACCAAGATCGACCCCTGGTTCCTGGCGCAGATCGAGGATCTGCTGCGCGAGGAGGCGCTGCTGCGCGCCCAGGGCTTCGAGAGTCTCGATCTCGCACGCCTGCGCGCGCTCAAGCGCAAGGGGTTCTCCGACGCGCGCATCGGGCGCCTGGTTGCGCGCGATGAGGACGTGATCCGCAGCCGGCGGCGCAAGCTGGGGCTGCATCCGGTGTTCAAGCGCGTCGACACCTGTGCCGCCGAGTTTGCGACACCGACGGCCTATCTGTATTCGAGCTACGAGGAGGAATGCGAGGCGAATCCCAGCAACCGGCGCAAGATCATGATTCTGGGAGGCGGCCCCAACCGCATCGGCCANNGTCAACTGCAATCCGGAGACGGTATCGACCGATTACGACACGTCGGATCGGCTGTACTTCGAGCCGCTCACCTTCGAAGACGTCATGGAGATCATCGACAAGGAGAAGCCCGAAGGGGTGATCGTGCAATTCGGCGGCCAGACGCCGCTCAAATTGTCGCGGGCGCTCGCCGCCGCGGGTGCGCCCATCATCGGCACCACGCCCGACAGCATCGATGTCGCCGAGGACCGGGAGCGCTTCCAGAAACTGGTGACCAGCCTGAAGCTCAAGCAGCCCGCCAATGCCAGTGCGCGCAACGAGGAGATGGCGGTGATCATGGCGCGCGAGGTCGGCTTTCCGCTGGTGGTCAGGCCGAGCTACGTGCTCGGCGGCCGGGCCATGGAGGTGGTGTTCAATGAGGATGATTTGCGCCAATACATGACCGATGCCATGAAGGTGTCGAACGACAGCCCGGTGCTGCTCGATCGCTTCCTCGACCTCGCCATCGAGGTCGACGTGGACGCGGTGAGCGACGGCGAGGATGTGCTCATCGGCGGGATCATGGAGCACATCGAGCAGGCCGGCGTGCATTCCGGCGACTCCGGCTGCTCGCTGCCGCCGAATGGTCTGTCGGCGGAGATTCAGGACGAACTGCGCGCGCAGACCCGCAAACTCGCCAAGGCGCTGCACGTGGTCGGGCTGATGAACATCCAGTTCGCCATCCAAAGCGGGGTGATCTACATCCTCGAGGTCAACCCGCGCGCTTCACGCACGGTGCCGTTCGTTTCCAAAGCCACCGGCGTGCCGCTGGCCAAGGTGGCCGCGCGCGTCATGACGGGCAAGACGCTTGCCTCCCAAGGTCGCACGGTGGAGCGCATACCGCCGTATTTCTGCGTCAAGGAGGCCGTCTTCCCGTTCATCAAGTTCCCGGAGGCGGATCCGATCCTCGGTCCGGAGATGAAATCCACCGGCGAGGTCATGGGCACCGGGCATACCTTCGGCGAGGCCTACGCCAAGGCCCAGGCCGCCTCCGGGGTGGTGCTGCCGACGCGCGGCCTGTGCTTCATCAGCGTGCGCGACCGTGACAAGCCGGGGGTGGTGCCGCTGGCGCGCATGCTCATGGAGCGCGGCTTCGAGATCGCCGCCACCAGCGGTACGGCCCGGACTCTGGAGGAATCCGGCATCACTTGCCGCCGGGTCAACAAGGTGCGCGACGGCCGGCCGCACGTGGTCGACATGATCAAGAACGACGAGGTGGCCCTGATCGTCAACACCACTGAGGGCAAGCAGGCGGTGCGTGAATCCCGTTCCATACGTCGCGAGGCGGTCGCGAGAAGGGTAACCTACTATACGACCGTGGCGGGAGCACGCGCCACGTGCGACGCGCTCGACCACCTGGGCGATATAGAAGTCAACCGGCTGCAGGATTTGCACAAGGAATTGCAGTTGTGAAGCGAACCCCGATGACCCTGCGCGGCGCCGAGCGGCTGCGAACGGAGCTGAAGAAGCTCAAGAGCGAAGACCGGCCGAACGTCATCAAAGCGATCGCCGAGGCGCGCGCGCACGGCGATTTGAGCGAAAACGCCGAGTACCATGCCGCGCGCGAGCAGCAAAGCTTCATCGAGGGCCGCATCAACGACATCGAGCACCGGCTCTCGAACGCCGAGATCATCGATGTGACCCGGCTGGCGGCGAACGGCCGGGTGGTGTTCGGCTGCACGGTGCAACTGGAGGATCAGGACGGCGGCGCCAAGGTCCGCTACCAGCTGGTCGGCGACGATGAGGCCGACATCAAGCAAGGGCTGCTGTCGGTGTCCTCGCCGATCGCGCGGGCGCTCATCGGCAAGTCGCAGGGCGACGTGGTCGACGTCACGGCGCCCGGCGGCACCCGCACCTACGAAATCGTCGTCGTCCAGTACGTGTGAGCACGCTGCGCAACGCCTTCCGGGTGGTCCTGGTGCTCTGGAGCGGCAGTCTCTGGTCGCTGGCCGTCTGGGTCGCTCCCACCCTGTTCTACGCGCAATCCGATCGGCGGCTGGCGGGATTGCTGGCCGGACGCCTGTTCAGCATCGAAAGCTATCTCGGCGCCGGCGTGGCGGCGGCGGCGCTGATCCACCCGGCACGCCGCAAATTCGGCTGGCTGTACCTGGCGGCGGCGCTGCTCGCGCTCAATGAGTGGGGCCTGCGGCGTCTGATGACGCGGGCGCATTCCGTGGACGTCTGGGGGCTGTCGTTCGGCGCCTGGCATGGGGTCTCGGCGCTGCTTTACGGGCTTGCCTGCCTGGCGGCGCTCCTACTCGTCTGGAAGAACGAGCTTCGGTAAGTCCCGGCGGCGGCGATAAAAAACCCCGACGTGTCCGATGCGCTGCACCAGTTCGCTGGCAGTGCGACCGGCCAGTTCGTCCAAGGCCTGATCGCGCCGATCGCGGGCGCCGAGGCGGGCGCTCACCTTGACCAGTTCGTGGTCGCCCAGGGCGCGCTCCATCTCGCCGACCACCGCGTCCGTGAGTCCGGCCGAGCCCAGCATGACCACCGGGTTAAGGGGATGCGCCAGGCGGCGCAGATGCTTCTTTTGCTTTTCCGACAGCGGCATGGCGGCATTATAGTGAGCCGCGGGAACCGATGATGCCCAAGCGATCCAAGAGCAGCGCCCGATGGCTGGCCGAGCAT
Organism: Gammaproteobacteria bacterium; assembly: GCA_003137095.1. Lineage (GTDB taxonomy): Bacteria > Pseudomonadota > Gammaproteobacteria > Steroidobacterales > Steroidobacteraceae > Bog-1198. The sequence goes on along the minus strand of PLET01000062.1, from coordinate 6,170 downwards.
GCCAGCGATGAGTACGTCAAGCGCGCGCAGCGCGAGGGGTGGCGCTCGCGCGCGGTGTTCAAGCTCGAGGAGATCCAGCGCAGCGAGCGGCTGCTGCGCCCGGGCATGCGCTGCGTCGACCTTGGCGCGGCCCCGGGCGGCTGGAGCCAATATGCCGTGCGCCAGGTGGGCGGCGGTCGCGTGGTGGCGACAGACATCCTCCCCATGGATGCCATTCCCGGGGTGGATTTCGTGCAGGGTGACTTTCGCGAGGAGGCGGTTCTCGAGGCGGTGCTGGCCGCCGTCGGCGCCGACAAGGTGCACCTTGTTTTGTCGGATATGGCCCCCAACATGGCAGGCATAGACGCTGTCGACCAGCCGCGTTCGATGTATCTTGCCGAACTCGCGCTGGAGTTTGCCGATCGCGTGTTGGCGCCGGGAGGCGATTTGCTGGTCAAGCTGTTTCAGGGCGAGGGATTTGAGCGGATCATCAAGGAAGCACGTGGCCGCTACGGCCGGGTGGCCACCAAAAAGCCAAAAGCGTCACGAACGCGCAGTCCTGAGATCTATCTGTTGGCGCGCCAGTTTGGGATGGTGTAACGTCGGGAACGCCCGTCAGCCAATTTTGTCGTAATACCAATTCTTGTCGTAATGATGTTACGACCGTGGGTGTAACTTGAACGATCTGACGAAACAAATTCTGCTCTGGGTCGCCTTGGCGGTGATTCTGCTCGCGATTTTCAGCCAGTTCGGCATGCGCACCGGCCAGCCGGCGACCATCGACTATTCCCAGTTCCTCTCCGAAGTCAAAAGCAACAGCATTGATTCGGTGACCCTCAAGGGCGAGATCATCGAGGGCAAGCGCCGCTCCGGCGACCAGTTCGTGACCTACAACCCGGAGACCGGCAACGGCGCGCTGATCGGGCTGCTGCAATCCCAGGGCGTCAAATTCCGCGGCGAGCCCCCCAAACAGCAGTCGGTGCTGCTGCAACTGCTGATCTCGGCCTTTCCGATACTGATCCTGATCGGATTTTGGGCTTATTTCATGCGCCAGATGCAAGGCGCCTCGGGCGGCCGGGGGGCCATGTCCTTCGGCAAGAGCCGCGCACGGCTGCTCGGCGAAGATCAGGTGAGCGTCACCTTCGCGGACGTGGCCGGTGTCGAGGAGGCCAAGCAGGAGGTCGTCGAAATCGTCGATTTCCTCAAGGATCCGGGCAAGTTCCAGAAACTCGGCGGCAAGATCCCGAAGGGCGTGCTCATGGTGGGTTCGCCTGGAACCGGCAAGACCCTGCTGGCGCGCGCCATCGCCGGCGAGGCGAAAGTGCCTTTCTTCACCATCTCCGGCTCGGATTTCGTCGAGATGTTCGTGGGCGTGGGCGCTTCGCGCGTGCGTGACATGTTCGAACAGGCGAAGAAGCACGCTCCTTGCATCATCTTCATCGATGAAAT
>PLET01000062.1:0-4697 GCA_003137095.1 Gammaproteobacteria bacterium | reverse complement strand
TCGACCGCCAGGTCGTGGTGCCGCTGCCGGATGTGCGCGGCCGCGAACAGATCCTCAAAGTCCACATGCGCAAGGTGCCGCTCGGCGACAACGTCAAGCCGTCGGTGATCGCGCGCGGCACCCCCGGCTTCTCCGGCGCGGATCTCGCCAACCTGGTCAACGAGGCCGCNNATGGTCATGACCGAGGAAGAGAAGCGCAACACCGCCTATCACGAGTCCGGCCACGCCATCGTCGGCCTGAGCGTTCCCGAGCACGATCCGGTCTACAAGGTGACCATCATTCCACGCGGGCGGGCGCTCGGCGTGACCATGTTCCTGCCCGAGGGCGATCGCTACAGCACCAGCAAGCGCCGGCTGGAGAGCCGCATTGCAACATTGTTCGGCGGCCGGGTGGCCGAGGAGCTGGTGTTCGGACAGGATGCGGTCACCACCGGTGCCTCGAACGACATCGAGCGGGCCACCGAGCTTGCGCGCAGTATGGTGACCCGCTGGGGTTTGTCCGACCGGTTGGGACCGCAGACCTATAGCGAGGAGTCCGGAGAGGTGTTTCTCGGCCGCAGCGTCACCCAGCACAAACAGGTCTCGGACGTCACGGCGCACGTGATCGACGAGGAGGTGCGCCGCGTGATCGACAGCAACTACCAGCGCGCCTACAAGATCATCCAGACCAACATGGACAAGCTGGAGGCGATGACCCAGGCCCTGATCAAGTACGAGACCATCGACGAGGAACAGATCAAAGACATCATGGATGGCAAGGTGCCGCGACCCCCGCGCGATTGGGACGACACCCCGACGCCGACACCGCGCGGCCCGTCTGCCGAAAAGCCGTCCGCGCCGCTGGTGAGCCCCGCCGGGCAGCATTAGGCGGCCCAACAGCTTCGACCCCTCAAGGCCGGTGGAGATCCCACCGGCCTTTTTGCGACGAGACATGATCTGGCGCTGTGGAAATAGGCTCATCGACGTCACACGTCCCGTGGTCATGGGCGTGCTCAACGTCACGCCGGACTCATTCGCCGACGGCGGCCGCTACGCGACCGCGGCGGCGGCGGACGATCGGGCGGCGCAAATCGCGCGCGAGGGTGCGGCCATCATCGATGTGGGTGGCGAGTCGAGCCGGCCCGGCGCAGAGCCGGTCCCCGAGCAGATCGAGATCGACCGCGTGGTTCCGGTCATAGAACGCATCGCCTCCCGCTTTGATATCGCGATTTCCGTGGACACGGTCAAGCCCGCCGTCATGGCGGCGGCGGCGGCGGCGGGCGCCTGCATCGTCAATGACGTGCGGGCGCTTGGAGCCGCGGGAGCGCGCGACTGGGCCGCCGGCGCCGGTGTCGGCGTGTGCCTGATGCACATGCGCGGCGAGCCGCGTACCATGCAGGAAAATCCGGCTTACGGAGACGTCGTGGCCGAGGTGGCCGCGTTCCTCAGACACGAACGCGACGCCTGCCTGCGCGCCGGGGTGCGCGCGGACTCAATCGTGTTGGATCCGGGAATCGGCTTCGGCAAGTCGCTGGCGCATAATCTCACGCTGCTGAAGGAACTGGCGGTATTCGCCGGGCTCGGCGCGCCGCTGCTGGTCGGGGTGTCGCGCAAGAGCCTCATCGGACGCGTCCTCGGTCGCGGCGTGGATGAGCGGTTGTACGGCGGGTTGGGGTTGGCGGCGCTCGCCGTGAGCCTGGGCGCGAGGATCATCCGCACCCATGATGTGGCCGCCACGTGCGATGCGGCCGCCATGGTCAGTGCGGCAATGCAAGGAATCGACACTTGACGGGCAAATATTTCGGCACCGACGGTGTGCGCGGCCGGGTGGGGCGGTCGCCGATGACCGTCGACTTCGCGCTGCGCCTCGCCAGCGCCGCCGCGCGGGTGCTCGCACCGGCGGGCGGCCGGGTGGTCATCGGCAAGGACACGCGCGTTTCGGGCTACATGTTCGAGTCGGCGCTGGAGGCGGGTTTCGTGGCCGCCGGAGTCGACGTCATGCTGATCGGCCCGCTGCCGACCCCGGGCGTCGCCTACATGACCCAGCGTCTCGGCTGCAGCTTCGGCGTCGTCATCAGCGCATCGCACAACCCGTACGAGGACAACGGCATCAAGTTCTTCGATGCCATGGGCAGCAAGCTGTCGGACGAGCTTGAGCAACGAATCGAGCGGCTGCTCGACGGTCCGGTGGTCACGCAGGAATCGCAGCATCTGGGCCGGGCGACGCGCATCGATGAACGCCGCACCCAGTACCAGGAATTCTGCGCCTCGACCATTCCTGCGGGCGCCGATCTGAAGGGCTACAAGATCGTCATCGACTGCGCCAACGGCGCCGGCTACAAGGTGGCGCCGCGGGTGCTCGCCGACCTCGGAGCCGAGATCGTGCCCATCGGCTGCTCCCCCAACGGCCGCAACATCAACGATGGCTGCGGCTCCATGGCGCCGGAACTGCTGCAGCTGACGGTTCCCGGGGTGCGCGCCCAGGTGGGCCTGGCGCTCGACGGAGACGGCGACCGGGTGGTGATGGTGGATGCCCTCGGCCGCAGCGTCGACGGTGATCAGCTGCTCTACATCCTCGCCACTGCGCGCCAATCGGCAGGCGACCTGAAAGGACCGGTGGTCGGCACCGTGATGAGCAATTTGGGGCTCGAGCACGCCTTCGCGCAGCGCGGCATCGAATTCAGGCGCGCCCAGGTGGGCGACCGGTACGTGCTGGCCATGCTGAATGAAGCCGGCGGAACCCTGGGTGGGGAGACCTCCGGACATATTCTGTGCCTGGACAAGACCACCACCGGCGACGGGCTGATCAGCGCGCTGCAGGTGCTGGCCGTGATGAGGCAGACCGGCGCCGGTCTGGCCGAACTGGCGGCGGCAATGCCCAAGTATCCGCAGGTGCTGCTCAATGTGCGCGTGGAGCGAAAATTCGACCCGATGGCCGAACCCAGCGTGCAGAAGGCGGCCGCCCTGGTCGAGCGGCGCTTCAATGGACGTGGCCGCATCGTGCTGCGCGCCTCCGGTACCGAGCCGGTGATCAGGGTCATGGTGGAGGGCTACGATGCTGCACTGGTCAAGAACGGGGCGCGGGAGATCGCGGCGGTGGTGGAAGCCGCGGCGAGGGGCCAATGACGCCAAGCTTGCAGTTACCGGGCCGCGCGGCTAATCTTCGCCGCCTTTCCCGCAGAGTGGATTCCTCAGGCAGGTGACTATGCGTCGTCCGTTAGTGGCGGGTAATTGGAAAATGAACGGGTCGCGCGCCGCCAATGCCGCGTTGCTCGCCGAACTCGAACTGCGCGTGAAGCCTCAGTGGCCGATCGACATTGCAGTGTTTCCGCCGTTCGTCTATCTGGCTGAGGCGCGGCGCGCCTTGGAGGATGGCCCGATCGCGGTTGGTGCGCAGGATGTCTGCGCCGAGGCGTCCGGAGCGTTCACCGGGGAGGTGTCCGCTGCGATGCTCCAGGACATCGGCTGCCGGGCGGCCCTCGTCGGGCACTCGGAGCGGCGGCATTGGTATCATGAGGACGATGCGCTCGTCGCGAGAAAGTTCGCGGCCGCATTGTCGGTCGGTTTGATGCCTGTGTTATGTCTCGGTGAGACCCTGGACGAGCGCGAATCGGGCAAGACGGAGGCGGTGGTGGGGCGGCAACTCGACGCCGTGCTCGCCTTGAACGGCATCGAGCGGTTCGTGACGGCGGTCATCGCCTATGAGCCCGTTTGGGCGATCGGTACCGGCAGAACCGCGTCGCCGGATCAGGCGCAAGCGGTGCATGCTTTCATCCGTCGTCGAATAGCCGAACAAAATGCTAATATTGGCGGCCAACTGCGGATCCTCTACGGTGGCAGTGTGAAGGCCGGCAATGCCGCGGATCTGTTCGCGATGCCGGACGTGGACGGTGGATTGGTCGGGGGCGCTTCTTTGAGCGCCGACGAGTTTTACGAGATATGCGCGGCGGCGGCCGCTCGCCACTGAGAGCGTTGTTATTATGTTGCGTGGTTTCATTCTGGCAGTGCACGTGCTGCTCGCGTTCATGATCGTGGTCCTCGTGCTGTTGCAGCGTGGCAAGGGCGCTGAGGCGGGTGCGGGTTTCGGCTCGGGCGCCTCGGGCACGGTGTTCGGAGCGCGCGGGACGAGCACGTTGTTCTCGCGCCTGACGGCGGCGTTCGCGGCGGCGTTTTTCGTGACCAGCCTGGCCTTGGCCTATGTTGGGACGCGCGTGACGGCGGAGCCCTCGACGCTGCTCGAGCGCCGCGCTGCGCAAGCGGCGACGGCGCCGCAGCTTCAGTCGGCGCCCGCGCCTGTACCGGCCCCCGCGGGGCAGCCGGTTTCTTCGGTGCCTGCACCGGCGCAGCCGGCGCCCGCGACGGCGCCCGCGCCCGCGCCNNTCCGGCCGTCGGCACCATCTCTATATGATCGATTGTCATGTAATACGTCTAGGGGATCGGCTGCTACAATAGGGCCGAGATGATAATGCGCGGACCATGTTGCGACACTATTTGCCTATATTGATTTTTCTCGGTCTCGCGAGCGTCGTCGGCGCCGCGCTTTTTACCATCGGATTGATCGCCGGTCCCAGGCGCCCCGACCCGGAGAAACTCTCCCCCTACGAATGCGGTTTCGAGGCCTTCGAGGACTCGCGCATGCGTTTCGATGTGCGCTACTACCTCGTCGCCATCATTTTCATCGTGTTCGATCTGGAAATCGCGTTCTTCTTCCCGTGGGC
>PLET01000058.1 GCA_003137095.1 Gammaproteobacteria bacterium | reverse complement strand
AGAATGAGTAATTCTGTTCACCATCGGAGGGGTTTTTGGCCATAGCGAGAAAAGGTTCGGCGGGGACGGTGTTCAAGGTTGGGCTGTATGCCCGCGTATCGACCCATGACCAGCAGACCCTCCCGATGCAGCTCGCCGCCATGCGCGAGTACGCGAAGCGCCGCGGCTGGAAGGTTGCCCTCGAGGAGAAGGAGGTCGGCTCGGGTGCCAAGACCCGGCCTAAGCGGAAGGAGCTACTCCGCGCCGCCCGGCGGCGCGAGGTCGATGCCATTGTCGTTTGGCGGCTCGATCGATGGGGACGATCTCTACTCGATCTGATCACGACACTCCAAGAGCTCCATGCCGTTGGCGTAGGCTTCGTATCGCTGACCGAGGCGCTCGACATGACCACCCCCGGCGGCAGAGCCCTGGCCGGCATGCTCGCCGTGTTCGCGGAATTCGAGCGCGATATCCTGCGCGATCGCGTCAAGGCCGGCATCGCCCAGGCGCGCAAGGAAGGCCGACCTCACGGCCGGCCTCCTACCGTGCGGCATCACGCGGCAGAGATATCGTCCTTATTCGCGCAAGGTGTCAGCAAACGACAGATTGCCGCGCGATTGAGCATTAGCCGTGCATCCGTCCGTCGAATGCTGCCGGCTCGGCGGGTCAAGCCTCGAGCCCAGCGCGTGCGAGCATAACCTACGAGGGATTCCACTATGATCGGAGCCTTCTTCACATCGCCGAATTTCGCGACGTTTCTTGTCGCGGGCTTGATCCTCGCTATCACCCCGGGACCAGGGGTCGTCTACCTACTCACGCAAACACTGGGTCACGGGCGCAAGGCGGGGCTTGCATCGGTCGGCGAGATTGCGCTGGGCAATCTCGGTAATGCATCCGCCGCTTCCGTGGGTCTCGCCGCTATTTTTGCAGCTTCGTCGGCAGCATTTTTCGTCGTCAAGATCGCAGGCGCCGCCTACCTCATATTTTTGGGAATCAAAACCCTGCGAACGAGATCAGCCCGCGAGGCCGCTGCTCCTGTCAGTCGAACTTCGCCGGGACGGCTGTTTCGCGACGGATTGGTCGTGGCCTTTCTCAACCCAAAAACGGCACTGTTCTTTGCCGCTCTCTTGCCACAATTCATCAATCCGAGCGCTTCGCCGCTCTGGCAAAGCTTGCTTTTGGGCTGCGTGTTTGTCGCGATTGCCTTATGCACCGACACCATTTACGTACTCACGGCCTCTGCTGTCGCCTCTACCATACGTCGGCGATCGACGTGGCGCCCCTATGGAAGATACATCTCCGCCGCATCGTTTATCGGGCTCGGCATCTATGCAGCGTTTGCAAGCCCGCGATCAGCAAAATAGGCCCACCGGACTTGCCGGGTGGTTGAAGGAGCTTAGCGTGCAAAAAAATCCCTATCTTGAGGTGACCCCTACCACCCTCGACGCCGCCTTCGCGGCAAACCCGGCTCGCTTCAAAGGCGTCGCACCGCGCCCGCCGGCCGTACCGCTCGCCGCCTGGATCAATCCACCCAAAAAGGAAACCACGACACCGATCGTCACACCCATTTGCTCGTTAAACTCGTGAACAAATGTGTCTCAAACCCATTGACACGCTCCGGGCTGCGTGTCGCCCTTGTACGGACTCAGTTTCACGATCTTCCGTTGTCGAGTGGGATGCCAAGGAAACCGTCCGGTTCCCGCACGGGCGTCGCAGCCTTCAAATAGCAAGCAAACCTTTTCGCAGCACGCTGACATCCAAGTTGTACGAAATGATCTTCTCGCGCTTCACGGCGCATGTACTTCGCATAATGTATATTATGACAAAATTAAATTATGGGGCCCAAAGCTCATCACTTGGCTCTCCGCCCAGGTTTTTTCGGCTCTTCGCCATCAGGTGCCAAGACGGCCTAAATCTGTTGCAAAACCGATCTCGAAATCTATGATGCGTTAACGGTACCACCGAAAGGGTTCTGCACCATGCGAATCGGCTATGCCCGTGTCTCCACGGACGATCAAACCTTGGACCTGCAACGGGATGCGTTGAAGCGCGCCAATTGTCGCCATACGTACGAAGAGCAGGCGAGCGGCAAGAACACCGCGCGGCCACAGCTCGAGGCCTGCCTGAAGGCCCTGCGCAAGGGCGACACCTTGGTGGTGTGGCGACTCGACCGATTGGGGCGGAGTCTGCGCGACCTGATTCAGCTCACCCAGGATCTACAGGGTCGCGGTATCGGATTAGAGTCCTTGACCGAGAAGATCGATACCGTTTCGACCACGGGCAAGCTGGTCTTTCATGTGTTCGCCGCCTTGGCTGAATTCGAGAGGAATTTGATTCGTGAGCGCACGCTCGCCGGTCTCAAGGCAGCACGGGCGCGAGGCCGCAATGGTGGGCGACCGAAGAAACTAAGCCCCAAAGAGCTGAAGACGATACGCGCGATGCTGCGATCGAATGAAGTACCGGTGCAGGACATCGCTGCGCAGTTCAAGGTGAATCGATCGACTTTGTACCGCAATATTGCCGCATCTACCCTCTGAAGTGCCCTGCGATTCAACGTCCCCCATGGCACCGGAAAATCAGCAATCGACGCAGCCTGCTCCTCGAGACAGTGCAATGATGCTTGGCGCGCTGGGGATTCTCGCCTACGCCGCTTCAATGATGACGCATGAAGCGCTTGGACACGGAGGTTATTGTCTCGCCCTCGGTGGCCATAACGTCATGCTCACTACCTTGGGGGAGGCGTGCAGCGTCCAACCGCATGGAATCGAGGCGGCCGGTCCCGCTATGCAGTTTGGTGCGGGCCTGATGGCCTGGTTTGTGGTGCACCGCCTGTCTCCGGGTGCTGCCAGGCTGCGCTACTTTTTCTGGCTGTACATGGTTTTCAATCTGTTCGTTTCCTCGGGCTACATCGTATTCAGCGGCGTCACCGACTTCGGGGATGCGGCCGTAATGATTTCCGGGCTCTATCCACACATCGTGTGGCGCGGCGGACTCATTCTGTTCGGTTCGGTGCTTTACTTACTGTCAATGCGGGCAGCGGCGCTAGAACTCAATCGATTCGCTGGCCTCGATGACGGGCACGGGCGACTTTCCCGCCTCGTCTGGATTCCGTATGCAACCGCTGGAGTGTTTGCGTGCTGCGCCGGTGCGTTGAACCGTAAGGGCTCCAAAGTCCCCG
>PLET01000017.1 GCA_003137095.1 Gammaproteobacteria bacterium | reverse complement strand
CGCAAGATGCAGACCGACCTGTCGGACGGCGTGCGCCACCTGGCGCGGCAGGGCATCATCGACCCGCAGCGGGTGTGCATCGTGGGCGCCAGTTACGGCGGCTACGCGGCACTCGCAGGAATCACGCTGGATCGAGGCGTGTATCGGTGTGCCGTGGCGGTGGCGGGCATCTCGGATCTGAAGCGCTTCCTCAAATGGACGGACTTGGCGGCCGGTCATGGCAACGGCCTCAGCCAGCGCTATTGGGATCGCTTCATGGGCGCCTCGGGTGCGAACTATCCCGCGCTGAAGGCGATATCACCCATCGAGCACGTGAACGAGGTCACCGCCCCCGTGTTGCTGATTCACGGCCGTGACGACACCGTCGTTCCGTACGAGCAGAGCGACCTCATGGCCGCAGCGCTGAAACGCGCCGGCAAATCGGTCGAACTGGTCACCCTGAAGCACGAGGATCATTGGCTCTCGCGCAGCGCCACGCGCCTGCAGATGCTGGAGGCCACTGTCGCCTTTCTCAAGGTCAATAACCCGCCCGATCAATGAGCCGCGCGTTGGAACTCGGCGTCCGAGACGGCGCCCTCAGGCGGCCGCCCGCTCCACCGGCGCTTCCTCGAGCGCCCGCGCGAACACGGTTTCGATGCGGTCCGCCCAGACGAATTCCAGCCGCGCGCGCACGCTTTCCGGGATGTCGTCGAGGTCGCGGCGGTTGCGCGCCGGCAGTATCACCGTGCGGATCCCCGCGCGTGCCGCCGCCACGCATTTCTCCTTGATGCCGCCCACGGGCAGCACCACACCGCGCAGGCTGATCTCGCCTGTCATGGCAACGTCCGCGCGCACCGTGCGCTGCGTGAGCAGCGAAGCCAGCGAGGCGGCGATCGCCACGCCGGCGCTCGGACCATCCTTCGGGATGGCTCCCGCCGGCACATGGATGTGCAGATCGCAATTGTCGAGCATGGCGGCGTCGATGCCGAGACGATCCGCCTGCGACTTGACCAGGGTCACGGCCGCTTGTGCGCTCTCCTTCATCACCTCGCCGAGCTGACCGGTCAGGATCAGCTTGCCGGTGCCTTTGATGCGGCTCGACTCGATGAACAGAATGTCGCCTCCCGCGGCGGTCCACGCCAATCCGGTGGCCACCCCGGGAACGCTGGTGCGCTGCGCCACGTCGTTCTCGAAGCGCGCCGCTCCCAGAATCGCCTCGATGTCGCCGGCATCGATCGACACGGTGGTCGCGGTGCCGGAGGCGATGGCGACGGCGGCGTTGCGCAGCAGCGCGCCGATCTGCCGCTCCAGGCTGCGTACGCCCGCCTCGCGGGTGTAGTCGAGGATCAGGCGGCGCAGCGCCTCGTCCGAGACCTGGACCGTTTCCGGTGTCAAACCGTTTGCCAGCAACTGGCGCTTGAGCAGGTAGCGGCGTGCGATCTGCAGCTTTTCCTCCTCGGTGTAGCCGGACAATTCGATGATCTCCATCCGATCACGCAGCGGCGCCGGGATGGAGTCGAGCACGTTGGCGGTGCCGATGAACAGCACCTTCGACAAATCGAAGGGCACGCCGAGATAGTTGTCCCGGAAGGTGTTGTTCTGTTCCGGATCGAGCACCTCGAGCAGCGCCGAGAACGGGTCGCCCTGATGGCTCGCCGACAGCTTGTCCACCTCGTCGAGCATGAGCACGGGGTTGCGGCGGCCCGCCTTGCGCAGGGCCTGGACGATGTTGCCCGGCAGCGCGCCCAGGTAGGTGCGGCGATGGCCGCGGATTTCAGCCTCATCGTGCACGCCGCCCAGGCTCACCCGCCAGAATTTCAGACCCATGGCCTTGGCGATGCTTTGGCCGAGCGAGGTCTTGCCCACGCCGGGCGGCCCGATGAAACACAGAATGGGGCTGCGCCCTTCGGGATTGAGCTTGCGGACCGCCAAAAATTCCAGGATACGGCGCTTGACCTTCTCCAGGCCGTAATGGTCCTCGTCCAGGATGGCGCGAGCGCGCTCGATGTCCACCGTTTCGGGATCGACCTTCGACCAGGGCATCGCCACCAGCCAGTCCAGATAATTGCGCGACATCGAGTACTCGGCGGCGCCTTCCGGCATGCGTTCCAGGCGCGACAGCTCGCGTTGCGCCTGCTCCTTCGCCTCGGGCGGCATGCCCGCCTCCTCGACCGCCTTTTTCAATTCCGCCAGATCCTCGGTCGAACCGTCGGCTTCGCCGAGCTCCTTTTGTATCTGGCGCAGCCGTTCGCGCAGCACTGCTTCCTTCTGCCGATCGTCGAAGGCCACGCGCGTGCGCTCGTCGATCTGCCGCGACACCTTCAGAACCTCGATGCGCTGGCCTAGCAGCGCAAGGATGCGATCCAACCGGGTCTTGAGGTCGAAGGTGGCGAGGATTTCCTGCTTCTCGGCGCTTTTCAGGTCCATGAAGCTCGTCACCATGTCGGCCAGCATCGGTATGGACTCAATGCTGCGAATGGCGTTGGCGAGTTCGCCGGGCGCCTGCGGCAACAGCTGCACCGCCTCCATCGCCATCTCGCGCAGGTTAAAGCCGCGCGCTTCCGCCTCGCGGTCGAGAATCGCCGGCTCCTTGTGGATCTCGATGCGCGCGACCAGGAAGGGGTCCCGCGAGACATAATCCAGCACCGTAAAACGCTCTTCGCCCTGGCAGATCAAGTGATGCGTGCCGTCGGGCGCGGTGACGAACCTGACGATCGAGGCCACGGTGCCCACCTTATGCAGCTGCTCCGGACCCGGGTCATCCGCCGCCGGGTCGGTTTGCAGCACCAACCCCACCCGGCGCTGGGTGCGCACCGCCTCCTGGGCCGCGGCCAATGATCGCTCGCGGCCGATGGCGATCGGCAGCACGACCCCCGGGAACAGCACCAGGTTGCGCACCGGCAGGATGATGAGCACATCCTCCGGCGGGCTCGGAGCGGGCTTGATCTCATCGGTTTTCATGATGCCCCCGACAGCCGCAGGAACAGGCAGCCGTTGTCCAGTCGGCGCTCGAGCAGGGCATATCGACCCGGCGGCAGATCGATGCGCCGGCGCATGCAGCCATAGGGAATCTCGAGCCGCACCAATTTCATGCCGGCGCCCAAGGCGGGCGGCGGCACGGTGGTCTCGATCTGCAGGCCGGCCGGCGTCAACTGCACGGTGATCTCCTCGGTGCGTGCACCGGGCAATGCCACCGTGACGTGAAGCTCTGAGCCGACCGCGAAGATGTTGGCCGGCGGCTCCCAGACGGGCCGCACCGAGGGAGCGGTCAGCAAGCCGAAGAATTGGCGATGCCTGCGCTCGGCTTCATCGAGCAGCGCGATCGCCTCGGCCCACATCCACGACTCTCGCTGATAGGCATTCACGCAGGAGAGAATGAGGCCGGTTATCCCCAGTTCAAGGGAGCCGGAAATCACCGGTTGCGGGTCGATTCGGGTCGATTCCGGTCGATTCGAGGGAGGGGTTAACCCCGTTCGGCCCCGAGCGCCGCTTCAGTGGATGTACACCCCTTGGAGAAGCCATCATGAAATATCCGCTCGTTGCCTTGATTGCCGCCCTCGCGCTGTGCGCCGAGGCGCAAGCCTTGGGTGGCCTGGCCGAGGTTGCCGTCATCGATCGCAACACCGGAACCACGCTCGAGACCCACTACCATCGGGGCGAATATTGGGTCGCCGGCACGCCGGGCGCCCGCTATGCCGTCGACATACGCAACCGGCTGCCCGGGCGGTTGCTGGCGGTCGCCTCGGTTGACGGGGTCAACGTGATCTCCGGCGAGGCCGCCGCCTGGGATCAGACCGGCTATGTGTTTGATCCGAACCAGGGCTACCAGATTATGGGCTGGCGCAAGAGTGACACCGAAGTGGCGGCGTTCGCATTTACTGCAGCGCCAAATTCCTATGCCGGGCGCACTGGTAGACCGGCGAACATCGGGGTGATCGGCGTGGCGCTGTTTCGCGAACGGGAGCCCGTGGCGGTGGCGACTGCACCGGCGCCGGCACCGGCGCCCTACCCGGGCGCCAAGTCCATGAGCGCGGCATTGGCGGCATCGGCGTCATCGGCGGCGGCGCAGCGTGCAGCGCCCGCTCCCCGGCTCGGTACGGCCCATGGCGAGCGCGAGGCATCGGTGGTCGGCCACACCGAATTCGAGCGTCTGCAGAGCGAGCCCGACGAGGTCATCCGCATCCGCTACGACAGCCTGGAGAACCTGATCGCCATGGGCATCGTGGCACGCCCGCAGCGCCACGACCGCGCACCCAATCCGTTCCCGGAGTCCCTGCCCCGCTATGTGCCGGATCCTCCCGGCTGATCGGAACGGATGCCATAATGCACTGAATGGCGGAGGCGGCGGATAGCGACGAGAGCCTGATGCGGCGCTACGCGGCGGGCGACGCAGCCGCGTTCGAGCGGCTGTATCTGCGCCACGAAATGCGCATCTGGCGCTATCTTCATCGCCATACCGGCAACCGGGCGACCGCCGATGAACTGATGCAGGAGGTCTGGTTCGCCGTCGCCCGCGACGCGCCGCGCTATATGCCCACGGCGCGCTTCACGACCTGGCTGTTCAGCATCGCCCACCATCGCATGATCGATGCCGTACGGGTATCCGGGCGCTCGATGAGTCTGGACGAGCTGGGACACGAGGCCGAGGCAGTGGTCGGGCAATTGACCGCATCGCCATCCGCCGGTCCCCTCGCCGCCGCCGTCGTGCAGGATCAGGCGGCGGCGCTTCGCCGAGCCCTCGACCGGCTGCCGGCCGAGCAGCGTGAGGCGTTTCTGCTGCACATCGAGGGTGACCTCGGCATCGAGGAGATTGCCACCATCACGCGCAGCAGCTACGAGACGGTCAAGAGCCGACTGCGCTACGCCCGATCGAAATTGCGCGAACTGCTCGAGGACCACGCATGAGTGATATCCCGGAGGAGGATGACATGGACGAGGTCGACCGCCGATATCGCCGGGCAACGGCGCTCGACGAAAGCCGTCCGGGCGAGACGGTAAGGCCGGCGATTCTGTCCCAGGCGCGACGCCTGGCCGCTGAACGCCTCGCGCAGGCACGCGACGTCGCCGATGTACAACCCGCCGCGCAGCATCGCCGTTGGCGCCGTGCCGCCCTGGGCACGCTCGCCGCCGCCGTGCTCGCCGGACTGCTGCTGACGCCTCGCTTCCGCGAAGCGGATGTGGCGCCGCCGTCCAGCGCCCAAACCGCGACACCACCCAATGCACCGACCGTTGCGCCGGCGATGGCGCCGGCCGCCGCGCCCCCGCCCGCGCCGCCATCGGCAGCCGCATCGGCGTCCGCATCTGCGTCCGCCTTTTCGGCATCTGTATCCGCCGCGCGATCTTCCGCCGCATTGCAGGGCGCCTTGGCGGCAAATCGCGGGAGCAATCCCGCCATGCTGGCGCGCCGGCTGCGGCGCGCCGCCGCCGACGGGGACATGACCGTCTTGCGCGCCTTGCTAGGCGGGAACGACGTGGATGCCCGCGACACGGATAGGCGCACGGCGCTGATGCTGGCGGCCGCCAACGGCCGCGGCGATGCGGTGCGAGAGTTGCTGGCGCATGGCGCCGACCCGCGCGCGCTCGATGCGCAAGGCCGAACGGCACTACAATTGGCGCGTGCGGCCGGACATGTTGCGGTCGTCGAAATACTCGAACGCGCCGGCGCGGCGTCGGGAGAACCCCCATGAAGAGCCCCTCGAAACTACAGGCCGTAAATCTCCTTTATTCGCCGCATTGTCCTGGCGGCGCGCGCATCTTCATCGATGGCGAGCCTCAAGCTCGCTCCATCCATCGAACGCCCCAGCCAAAGCGCATAAAACTCGTTCGAGACGTCGTAGTGCATATGGCCGGTCGTCCCACCACTTTCTCGGCGAACGGACAGACTCGATTTCCCAGTGCGCCACCTGCTCGCGGTTGAGCTTCGCGACGTTCAATGCCTGCTTATAGTCGTCACTGTCTGGGAGCCCATGCGTTGACCCACCACACTGATGAAGCCCGACGCATCTTCCAGACCGACGACATCCTGAAGCGTACCGGCAAGTTCGCGCAGCAGCGTTCGTAGGAACACATTGCGTTCGAACCCTATTGGGCGCAGGACATGAGTCCGGCTTTTTTGTCAGATTATTCCTACTCTTGGCCTCGTAAGGTAGTGAACCGATCCCCGGACGTGCGTGGGAACGAACTCCTACGCAACAAGCTGTCTATTGCCGGTACAGCCGGGATTTGAGGGTTTGAGAGACTGTTGCGCGCGGCACTCCGCCGCTACAGGAGTAAGGCGATGTCCAACCAAAATCAAAGCGGTCATGGCACTGGCGGCAATTTTTCAAACGATCCGGAGCACGCAAGGGAGGAAGGGAAAAAGGGTGGCCAGCAATCGCAGGGCGGCTCGCGCCGCGGCGAAAAGACCGGCGGTCAGCCGGGCGACATGGACCAGCACAGGGGTGGCGAACGGTCGCAGGGCGGTCAGAGCGGAGAGAGTTCTCACCGCGGTTCGAGCAAGTAAGCCCTAGCTTCACGTTCTAAGTCCACGTAAGCCCAAGCACCCCTTCGATGCCGGGGAGACAAGTTCTCCTTCCCGGCATCGCCTTTTGGGTCGTCACGTGGCCGTGCCCGTACGTCAATCACCGACCTTGCGTCGAATTCCACCGACGCTGACTCGCGACTCGCGGCGATAGTCGGCTGTACAGCGCTCGCGACCTTGGGGGTTCCGACCCCGGCCGCGGTGCGCGACCGGGATGCCCCGCCGTGTCGGAAATGGATGACCGGATTTGGAGTCAAATGTGAGCCTCTCGGCGCGGATGAATCCTGTCATCGGGCCGGCGTGCCGTTCGTTAAGGTTTGACTCCGGCGTTTGATCTTCTGGAGAGATTCATGTTAAAGCTACCGACGACTGCAACCGGCCTGAATTTTGGCGCAGGATCTAGCCGCCGCGCTCGACGCATTGATTGGCATCACGCCGAGTTCGCGTTGCCGCCGGCGTTGCGGGGAGAGTGTATATCTATCGCGAGCGATGCCGGCCGGCTCAACGTCTACGTGGCAGGCCAGGGACGGCCTTTGCTGCTGATCCATAGCGTCAATGCCGCGGCGTCGGCAGCCGAAGTGCGCCCACTTCACGATTATTTCAGTCGATCTCGACAGGTATTCAGTGTCGAACTGCCAGGGTTTGGACTGTCCGAACGAGCCGACCGCCGCTATACGCCGCATGGGATGACGGCTGCGCTGCACGCGGTGGTCGCCATGATCCGGTCCGGGTGCGACGCACCCATCGATGCCCTGGCGCTGTCCTTATCATGCGAATTTCTGGCGCGGGCGGCCTGGGCAACTCCCAATGCGTTTCGCAGTCTGGCGCTCGTGAGCCCCACCGGCTTCAGCGGTCGGCGGGCCTTGCGCGCCCCCACGGGCACGATGCGAGGCTCCGCGCTGCTCTACGAGCTGCTGCGTCGACCGGGGTGGGGCCCCGCGATCTATCGGCTCCTGACCGGGCCTTCCATGATTCGGCACTTCTTGCGGGGAACCTGGGGATCAAACTACATCGACGAGCGGCTCTGGCACTACGACACACTGACCACTCGCCAGCCGGGCGCGGCCTTCGCCCCGTTGTACTTCGTTTCCGGCCAGCTCTTCAGCGCCGATATCCATACCATTTACGAAGGGCTGACGCTTCCCGTCTGGAGCTCGCATGGCGTGCGCGGTAACTTCACCGACTACCGGCAGGAGTGCATCGTGAGCAGGCATCGAAACTGGCGCTTTTCCGTGTTTCCAACCGGCGCCTTTCCGCATTTCGAGGTGTGTGAGCAATTTTGTCGGAAGTATATGCAGTATATGGACAGGTGCTGCGCCTGATCCCGTTGGTTGCGCCGTCCGGCTGTTGCGGCACCCTTCTCGAAGCGCGATAGGTCGTACCCCTGACGGGAGAGGCTCTCTAACGCGTGCCGGTAGGTGTCCGGGCCGCGCCGAGCGCGCCATGACCCGACCTCTCGACGGATGACTCACCACGACCCATCGACAATCCGGATCGAGATCGAGAATGAAGTATTTGATGGAGATCACCTTGAACGCGGCAGATCCGCGTGGGGCACGGGCCGTAACGCCGCCACCGTGCGCCTCCGCGATGCCCTTGACGAGGGTAAGGCCCAATCCCCAGCCTGCCGGTCGTCCGGCCGGGTCTCCGCCTTCTATGCGCTTGAAGGGCTGGAAGAGCTTTTCCCGGTTCGCCGCCGAAATGGGGTTACCTTCGTTCTGGACCTCGATCGTCACACGGTCGTTGAGGTGCATGAGCGTTACGCGTTCTTTGCAGGCCGGCTTACATGGTCACTCTTGCCACATGATCGGCGTACTCCTTCTTCGGATCGGCACCGAGCAGCAATTTCACGCCCGCGACCAACCCGGTTTCCTTGAGCCATATTTCCCCTGAAGTGGCGTCGAATCGCAACAGCGCGAGATTGGGGTCGTCCTTCCCGTCGAACCACGCTCCGACGTAGCGATTCCAGAGTCGGTCAATCATGTTGCGGTCGGCTTCCAGGGTGAGCCGGCCTAAGACAGCCGCAAACAGGCCGTGGTCTTTGGCGCAATAAGTCGCGACCGCACGATGATCTTCCGTGAACCTCTGAAAAAACTCGCCCTCCTTCGTGATGAAGAACCACCATGAGGCGGACTCGCCCAGGAACTGAGCAGTCATCGGCCGGCTGACGCCGGACTCGATTGCCAGTCCCACCATGATCACCGGATTCTCTTTGAAGGCGTTCCAAAACTTCTGCTTCAGTTCTTGTGCGTGCGACACTTCTTGCTCGGGCGACATATCGACCTCACGACAGGCAACCTGCATAGATGCGCAGAACACTACTCCGTTGAAGAATACCGATAAATGCACCGGCACCCGCCACTTGGGGTAGGTGTTCTCTGACGACCATGGATCGCAGCGTCAGTTCTGCACGCCGGCATTGCCCTGTTCGACCACCGTGGCGCAGTCCTTGTCTTTCGCGAGACCGGGATCGATGAATGCAATCGCTGCGGCGGCCGGCGTCAACAAGACGCCCAACGCGGCGGCGGCGGCGCCTTGCTCCGCCAATTTACCCACCTTGACGCCCACCGTCGGATGGCGAAGGGTTCCCCCGAGCGTGATGGGTGAGCGCAACCGCAGCAGGCGGACTTCCTTCGGGTCGGCTGCCGCTGCCGTGAAATTCGAATCGGCCCTGCAGGGTGCCTTGAAACGGAGACTGTGTTTTGGTGTCCGCCTTGAACTGGCTCAGGTCGATACCATCGATTCGCATATCGATGTCTGAGACCGGCACGGTGCTGCGTGTGTCGATCTGGACACTGCCGTGAAACTGGCCTTAGATACACCACGGCGTCGACCAGGGTGTCGGGTTTCACGAAGGACAGCAGATCGTGCTCAATCGCGTGCATACCCCCATTGACCGTCGCATGGGTGATTGCCGTCTGTCAGAGGGTGCAGGCATCCCTTCGTGGCAGTGTCCTACAGCCGTCGCACAGGATGATCGCCGATGATGCGACTCATAGGGGGTTTAGCATGGGCCGCCCGAACACAGCGACAAAACATCACGCCCCTTCCCGCAGGCCGAAGCCGCATGAGCCCGGCGGACCACTCGACGCCATCGAACGCGACCAGGCGGTGGAGCACTCCTCGCTGCGCGCGATGGTCATTCACGAGGTGTTGCGCGAAGAGGGTGAGACCGAACTCAAGCGTGAGCCCGCGGCGCTGGCATGGTCCGGTCTCGCCGCCGGACTGTCCATGGGATTTTCGTTCCTCGGCCTCGCGCTGGTGCACAGCGCGCTGCCCGAGGCGCCGTGGACGCGCCTGGTCGACAGCATCGGCTACACCGTGGGGTTCCTAATCACCATCCTCGGCCGCCAGGCGCTGTTCACCGAGAGCACCCTGACGGCGGTGCTGCCCGTCCTCGTGCGCCGCGACCGCGACACCCTGAGGGCCACCATCAAATTCTGGTTGGTGGTGCTGTCCTGCAATCTGGTGGGCACGATGCTCATCGCCGCCTTCATCAGCATCAACGGACTCTTTCCGGACGAGGTGCATCGCAGCCTGATGAGCTTCGCACACGATGGGATGAGCGGTGCGTTCTGGCCGACGTTCTTTAAGGCCATACTGGCGGGCTGGCTGATCGCGGTGATGGTGTGGCTCCTGCCGAGCGCCGGCACCTCCAAGATATTGGTGATCATGTTCCTGACCTACATCGTGGGCATCGGACGCTTCTCGCACGTCGTCGCCGGCTCGGTGGACAGCGCCTTCGCGGTGTTCTCGGGGGAGGCGTCGATGCGCGACTATTTCCTCCGGTTTCTACTGCCGACGCTGGTGGGCAACACCATCGGCGGTGTCGGGATGGTGGCGCTCCTCAACCACGCGCCGCTGGCGGCGGAGATCGAGGCGGCTCCCTCCCACGAAACCTTCCGTTAGCGTGCGCAATGCGTCTGTACGAGTAAGACAGCGCCCACACTAATGAGCGGCGCGCATCCTCTGACAGGCTCGTCGTGAACGGGACATGCTTCGTATCACTCGCTACGCAATCGGTGGTAACGGCAATGCACGGAATTGGGCAACTACGGATCTGCTTAGCCGCCGCCACCGCGTCGGCAGTTATGCTAGCCACACCGGGCCGCCCTCAAGCCCCGACAATCGTCCCATTGACTGACAGCGTATTGCAGGTGCGACCGGGCGCCGTCGTGCCCCTACTCGATCCCGCCGATCGCAGACCTTCGGCACTACCTTTGGAGTTCGTCGTATCGACGGCGCGGTTTTACATCCAGCAATCGAGAATCACCGGCGACCTGGGCTATCTGAACTATGCCGAGTCGCTGCTTGCACCCTGGATCCTCGAACCGACTCCGGAGCCGCGGGCGCTGCTCCTGCACGCGACCGTACAGCAGAGCCGCCACGAATTCCCTGCCGCACTTGCGACTCTGGATCGCGCGCTGGCGCTGCGCTCGACGGACAGCGAGGCGTGGCTGACGCGCGCCGATATTCTGCGCGTCATGGGCATGTATGCGCAGGCCGGTGCGGCCTGCGAGCGCTTTGCGCAGCTCGCAGACCCCTCGCTGTCCGCACTCTGCCGCCTAAGCCTGCGTTCGCTTAACGGCGAACTCCCGCAGGCATATGCCGCACTCGTGAAAATACCCATCCAGGACATGCGGCCTGCCGAAAGAGCGTGGGTCTATGCGACGCTCGGTGAAATGGCGGTGCGCCTCGGGCGCGACGCCGACGCCGAACGCTGGTTCCTGCGCGACCTGCGAATCGCGCCCTATGATTTTTTCGGGCGCGCGGCCTACGCGGACCTGCTGTTGCGGCATCGTCGCGCAGCGCAGGTGCTCGTACTGGTGCGTGGCCACAGAATCCCGGACCCGTTGCTTCTTCGGGTTGCCATCGCGCAGAAAATGTTGGGCGACGCGGGATTGAGCCGAAGTGTGGTGGCGCTGCAGGTGGCGTTCCGCGCCGAGGCGCAGCGCGGTGAATCCGTGCACCAGCGAGAACAGGCCCGCTTCTTGCTCGAGGTGCAAAAGCGTCCGCGGCCAGCATTGGCGGTCGCACTTGAGAACTGGAAGGTGCAGCGCGAACCGGAGGACGCGTTGATCTTGGTGAAAGCGGCGGCATCAGCGGGTAACCCGCAGGCTGCACAGCCGGCGCTCGACTTCTTACGGGCAAACCGACTGCGCGATGCACGGCTGTCGGATCGACCCGCGGCAAATCGATGGTTGCCACACGGAATTGATGTGCGCCCCGGCAGCTAGATTTTCATAGATGATATGTAGTGGGAAGCGTACGACGGTACGATGTTGCGCAAGGCCGAACTGCACTACAATTGGCGCGCCGGGAGAACCCCCATGAAGCACGCGATTATCGCCCTGACCGGGCTGCTCACCGTCACGGCGGCCGGCGCCGCCGACGCGCCGGCCGCGATTCCCCATCTCGAGTCGCGCGGCCACGCCAAACAGCTCATCGTCGACGGCCGGCCATGGATCATGCTGGCCGGCGAACTCAACAACACGGCGGCAAGCGACCCGGCTTATCTCGAGACGGTGTGGCCCAAACTCACCCGCCTGAATCTCAATACCGTCCTGGTGGCGGTTGCCTGGGACTGGATCGAGCCTGAGGAGGGCAAGTTCGATTTTGCGCTGGTCGACGGCGTCCTGGCCGGCGCGCGCAAGAACAATCAGCGCGTCGTGTTTCTGTGGTTCGGCAGCTGGAAGAACGGTGTCTCGACATTCGCGCCCACCTGGGTGAAAGAGGATACGCGGCGCTTCGCCCGGGTGCGCGTCGGCAGCGGCTTGGCCATCGAAATGCTAAGCCCCTTCAGCGATGCTGCAATGCAGGCGGACACCCGCGCCTACGTCAAATTCATCGAACACCTGAAGAGCGTGGATTCGCGGCACACCGTACTGATGATCCAGTTGGAAAATGAGGTGGGAATGAACAGCGACTCGCGCGACCGCAACGAGGCGGCGGACAGGGCCTTTGCCGCCGGCGTGCCGCGCGAGCTGCTGGATTGGCTGCAGGCGCACAAGGGGACCACACCCACGCCCGACCCCGTGCGCCTCTGGAATGCAGCCGGCGCGAGGCCCTCGGGCAGCTGGCCGGAGGTGTTCGGCAGGGTGCCAGCGGCCGACGAGCTGTTCATGGCGTGGCAATACGCGCGCTACTTGGATCATATCGCCGCGGCCGGCAAGACGGTCTATCCGCTGCCGGTTTTCACGAATTCCGTGGTCGCGCGCCCCGACGCGGTTCCGGGCGAATATCCTTCGGGCGCACCGGAGCCCTCGACGCTCGATGTGTGGAAGATCGCCGCGCCGGCCGTCGATCTGAACTGCCCTGACATCTCGGCCGGCAACTTCGAGCAGATCGCCGCCAGTTTTCACCGTCCCGACAATCCCTTGTTCATTCCGGAGGGGCTCGGTATCGCGGTGGGCGTCGCCAACGTGTTCTATGCCCTGGGCGCGCAGTCCGCGCTCGGCTATTCGGTGTTCGGCATCGACAACACCGTGCGGCTGATCATGTTCCCGCCGGTGATGGGTGCGACGCCGCCAACGGATCTCGACAATCTTCCGCTGGCCAGGGGCTATGCGGCTTTGCGACAGCTCGCTCCTGTGATCCTTGAGCACCAGGCCGATGGCACCATCAACGCAGCCTGGCTGAACGCCGCCAAACCGTCCCAGGAATTCGAATTGGGTGGCTATGCCATCCATGTCGAACTGCGCCGCACCTTTTGGGACCAGAAATTCCAGACCGAACAGGGCTACGGCATCGTCATGGCGGCGGGCCCGGATGAGTTTTACATTGCCGGCGCCGATGTGCAGGTCACCTTCAAGCCACGCACTCCGGGGCCGGCCGTCGCCGGTTTGGCGATCGACGAGGCAGGGCATTTCAATGATGGCCACTGGGTGGCTGAACGCCGGCTGAACGGCGATGACATCATGCTGAATTACCGGCTCCTGCAACAGGCAGCGCTCAACCAATCGGGCAGCGGTGCGCGCCTTGGACCCGAAAGTCCGACCACGCAACGCGTCAAGCTCTATCGTTACGACCCGTGACGCTCGGGACCGTGACGCTCGGGACCCCGGCCGCGCTGTCCGTGATGCGGACAGTCATCAGGGAAAACCCGAAGGCACTCGTGTAGGCCGCGCACCGCACCAACGGAAATCGGCGGCGCGATATTGACGTCGGGAATTCTACGTAAGACACTGGCCCTCGCTGCGATCCCCGGAATCTTCGGTTGTGGCAGCTCGCTCTCGGCTCTGCAAAAAAACTCAAGGACGCTCTCGTGCAACCTCAAGAGTCTTTGCCTTGGACGGATTCCCGACCCTTTCGATCACTGCGGCAGGCGGCAGATGAGGGCATCTCCATGCTGGCTTACCGCAGCCGGTCCGTGGCGCCCCCCACCGAGCGGGAGCTGGACGCCATCCTGCGAAGCGCGCAGAGCCGCAACCGCGCGGAGAACCTCACCGGACTGCTGATCTACGATCAGAATTGCTTTTTCCAGTGGCTCGAAGGGCCGGCCCGCGGTCTCGCCCGGGTGTGGGATTCCATCAAGCGCGACACGCGCCACAAGGACGTGCAGGTTCTGCGTTCGGAGAAGCTGCCGGTGCGTTTTTTCGCGGATTGGGACCTGCGCCTTGCGCACCGCGCCCGCGGCAGGCTCGACACCACCATGGTGGAGCTGGATTCGCCGCAGGAACTGCTGAGGCAGCTGCGCTTCAGGCCGAACGTGCTCGCCCGCGATGCCTGGGATGCCGTGTTCTCGGACGTGGTGCTGCCGCGATTGAGAATGGAACATGGTGTCAGGCGCCTGGTGACGGCGCCCGCGGCGCCGGTGTGGCATGCCCGGCAAGATGCGCCGGCGGAGCTGGCGGGATTGCTGCTGGCGGTGGACACGGGCGCCGCGGCGCAGTACGTGAACGGGTTGGTCGATCAAGGTGCGAGCCTCGAGAGCCTGTATCGGGAGGTATTCGAACCGGCGGCACGCTGTCTCGGCGGTCCATCGCACGATGAGGATGGCGATTTGAACCTCGCCGTGGGCTTGGGGCGCCTGCAAATCGAGGTGCGCCGGCTGAGTGCGCAATTCGAGCATCCGCTGTACTCGGTACGGCCGGGACACGCCGTGCTGGTGGCGCCCCAACCCGGGGAATCGCATGCCATGGGAGCCGTGCTCTCCTCGGAGCTGTTCTGGCGCGATGGCTGGGACGTGAGCTGCGAATTTCCGAGCAGCGATTCGGTGCTGGGACAGCTGCTGCACGATCGCTGGTTCGACGTGTTGGATTTGTCCTTAAGCATCGCGCTGCGGCGCGACCGTCAATTGGAGGCCATGGGCATGACGATCAGGGCCGCGCACACGGCCTCGCTCAATCCCGCCCTGGCGGTCATCGTGGACGGCAGGACCTTCGTCGAACGGCCGCAGGCATATCTGGACGTGGGCGCCGATGCCGGCTGCGTCACCGTCGTCGAGACGGTACCGGCGGCGCACCGGATGCTGGATTCGATTGCACGGCGCGGCCAAAGAGCCGCGCGGCAAATACCCGCCGGACTGGGTCAAATCGCACCGCCGTCCGGGACCGCCCTGCGCTGATGCGATTGGGCCCGACCTGCCGGCTGTCTCGGCGATCCCTCATCCAGGGGGGGCTGGCCGCGGCGCTTCTGCCGGCCCTGCGATCATCCGATGCGGCCGCGGCCCCGGCGCTCACGCCCCTCGATCCCAAGGAACCGGCCGCAGCGTCACTGGGCTACACCACCGATAGCGCCACGGTGGATGGCAAGGCAATTCCGAATCACGCACCCGATCAGAAATGCGCCAACTGCGTCCAATTCCGCGGGGCGGCGTCGGACGCCATGGGCGGTTGCGCCATTTTCCCCGGTCGCAGCGTCGCCGCAAACGGCTGGTGCAAGCTCTGGGCAAGCACCGATTCCTCGATGCCGGAGTGATGGCGGCGCCGTTGGGACACGGCCCAACCACAGCGCGCCTAGTTGATCAGCCCTTCGGCCTTCATGGTGGCCTGAACCTTGGGACGCGCCGCGACCCGTGCGCAGAAGGCGGCGAGCACCGGCCATTTGCCGAGATCGATGCCGACCTTCGCCGTCCAGCCGAGCACGGTGAACAGATAGGCATCCGCGACGCTGAAGGTATCGCCCAGCAGGTATTTCTTGTCGCCCAGGTAGCCGGACAACCAGGTGAAGCGCGACTCGAGATTCGCAATGGCGGCGGCCTTCCAGTCGGCGGCCGCCCGGGGATTGAACAGCGGACTGAAGTTTTTGTGCACCTCGCTCGCGATGTAGTTCAGCAGCTCAATCAGGCGATAGCGCGGCATCGTTCCGGCGGGCGGCGCCAGGCCGGATTGCGGCTTCTGATCGGCGAGGTATTGAACGATCGCGGCCCCTTCGGTCAACACGCTGCCGTCGTCCAACACCAGCGCGGGCACGGCACCCTTGGCGTTGATGGTCGTGAAATCCGCGCCGGACTCGGTTTTTTTGGATTTTAAATCCACTTTTTCGGTGGTGTACGGCAGACCGGCTTCATTCAGCACGATATGTGGGGATAGCGAACAGGCGCCGGGGGAGTAATACAGTTTCATCGTGTTTTCCTCGCATGGTTGACCGGCCTGGCAGCGGCAGGCGCGCATGTTAGCGCAACGCGGGTCCGGCGCCCAGCCGGGCAGATCGAGCGAAAACGCCGCAGCGCTCAGGTCGCACTGATGGCCAGCGCCAGCGCGGCTGCATTGGTGCGTTCGACGATCAGGGCGAGCTCGGCCGTCACGAGGCGGCCGAGCTCGACCACCATCCTGCCGTTGATGAAACTGTAGTCCACCCGGTCCGGCTGGCACAGGATTACGGCCGCGCACAGATCACGGTGCGCGCCGGCGAACTGCGGTTGATCGATGTCGAGCACTATGAAGTCCGCCGACATCCCGGGCGCCAGATGGCCGATGTCGTCGCGGCCGAGAACCTCCGCCCCGCCGCGGGTCGCGAGTTCCAACGCGGTGCGGGGATCCATCGCCGCGGGGTCGCATTCGCCGACGCGGGCCAACAGACAGGCGGCCCGGGCCTCATGCAGCATGTTGCCGCCGTCGTTGGACGCGGCTCCGTCGACACCCAGGCCGACCGGCACCTGCGCCGCCAGCATCTTGCGGATGGGCGCCACACCGCTGCCCAGACGCATATTGCTGCTCGGACAATGTGCGACGCCGGTGCCCGTCGCGGCGAAGCGGGCTATGCCGCTTTCATCCAGATGCACGCAATGCGCAAGCCACACGTCGCGGCCCACCCATCCCAGCGACTCCGCGTACTGACCGGGGCTCATGCCGAACTCGCGCATGCTGTATTGCACGTCCCTGTCATTCTCCGCCAGATGCGTGTGCAGCCGCACCCCCGGATAGGTTCTGGCCAGCAGCGCGGACTGCCTCATCAGATCCTTCGAGACTGAAAACGGCGAGCATGGCGCGAGCGTCATCCGGAGCATCGAGTGCCGCGAGTTGTCGTGATACCGCTCGATCAGGCGCTGGCTGTCCTTCAGGATCGCCTCCTCGTCCTCGACCAGCGAATCCGGCGGCAGGCCACCTGCGCTCTGCCCGAGGCTCATGCTGCCCCTGCTCGCATGGAAGCGCATGCCGATGTCGGTCATGGCGCGTATTTCCTCGTCCACGCTGCAATCGTTCGGGAAGACGTACAGGTGGTCGCTCGAGGTCGTGCAGCCCGAGAGCATCAGCTCCGCGGCGGCCATCTGTGTGCTGGCATACACGCCGCGCGCGTCCAGGTGAGCCCAGATCGGATACAGCTTCTTCAGCCACGCGAACAGCTCGTTGGTCTGCGCGCCCGGCACGGCGCGGGTCAGGGATTGATAGAAATGATGGTGGGTGTTGATCAGGCCCGGCAGCACGATGTGCCGGCCCCTGAGGTCCAGCACCTCATCGCTATCACCGGCCAGCACGCCGGTGGGCCCGATCTGTTCGATGATCCCGCCGCGCACCAGCATGGCCGCATTGTGGATCTCGCGGCGCTGCTCATCCATCGTGACCAGCGTATGGATGTTCTTGACGAGAAGCGTGCGTTTGACGGTGGCCAATCGCCGGATGTTACACGACGCGTGGCGGCGGGATGAAAATCAAAGCTTCGGGCTACGGATTCGCCGGCGACTCGCCGGCTGCCAACCGGGCATGCTGCAGCGACAGATTCAGAAATCCGCCCAATGGGTTTTGCACGTCATCGGCGGCCTCGCGGCTGTGGGCCAGCCGGCGCAGGGTCTCGGCCAGGCGGATCGGTGTGCCAAGATCGCTCCAACCGCACGGCGGCACCGGCACCACGCGCAGCATCGCCTCGGCGCCTTCCAGCACTTGCTTGGAGAAATCCACGTCGGCCAGCTGCTTGTACAGGTCCGTGGTCGCGACCGGCTCGCGAGGTATGGACGCGTCGCGCTCGACCGCCAATTGCATGGCCTTCACGATCCACGGGAAGCTCGCATCGAACAGCTTGAGCAGCGTGCTCGCATGCGAGGCCACGATGAAGGCATTCCACAATGCGCCCGCTTCGATGAGGCGCTGCGCCTCGGAGCCCAGGGGCTTTTCGACGAAGCGGTTGACGCTCGCCAGGTTGCGTGCGATTTTCTCGCCGGGCACTATATAGCCCAGGTCCGGATCCGCTTCATCCGGAGATATTCCAAGCATCAGTACCTCGCGGTTCGCTGAGCGCAGTTTTCGTATCGCGCCGCGCAGCGAGGCGGCGAGTACGCTCTCGTCGTCCACGTAATGATCGGAAGGCAGCAGCACGACGCGTGCCTGCGGGTCCCGGCGCACGATGTGCAGCAGCGGCAGCAGGATGCCGTTCGCCGTACCGCGATTGCGCGGCTGCACGATGACGTTGTTTTCGGCCACCGTCGGCAGCGCGGGTTCCCACCAGCGCCGATGCTGTTCGGCCACGATGGTGCAGATGCGCCGCCGCGATGCGACCGCTTCGGCCCGTTGCAGCGCACTGCGCAGCAGTGAACGACCGCCGCGCAGCGAGCAGAATTGCTTCGGCACGGGAACGCCGGATTCATTCGTGGTCAGGTGGTGCAGCCGGCGGCCGTCGCCGGCCGCCAGAACGATGACCCAGGTGTGCGACATGGTGCTCATCGCAGGAGTCCCGGGGTCGGAGGATTTCGCGGCATGCCGCGAAGAAATGTGCCTGGAATCTTGATGGTTTCTTTCATAACGCCATGCACACCTGGTTTGCGGCTGAAGTATGTAAACAAGGCTAGCGTTGTCGGATGTTGCAAACCGTGCGCAATTCACGTATTTCACTCATAGCCAATGTCGAACTGGGGCTCTGGATGGTGCATTTGCCTCTGGAACGTTAACCATGTCACACGCGCCGGCCACGTCCGCGTTCTTCAACCAAACGCCGCCGCTGGCCGATTTCAACCTCTATTCGACAGACGAGGCATTGCAGGAGGCGGTACGGCGTGAGGGTGCGGCCCATGCAGCCGGGGAGCTCATCCGTGACGGTGCGCTGATCGGCACGGCCGAGAACATCGAACACGCGCGGCTCGCCAACCGCCATACGCCGGTGCTGCAGAACTTCGACGTCCGCGGCGAGCGCATCGACGCCGTCGAATTTCATCCGTCGTGGCATGCGCTGATGAAGGGTATCGCTGCGCGCGGCTATCACACCGGTCCGTGGACGCCCGAACTGCGCGGCCGCGGCGCGCACGTGGCGCGCGCCGCGGGATACTTCATGCAGGCGCAGATCGAATCCGGGACGCTGTGTCCGACCACCATGACCTACGGCGCGATCGCCGCGCTGCGCCGGGACGGCTGGCTTTCGGCAGCCTGGGTGCCGCGCCTCATCTCGCGGGAATACGACCCGCGCGACATCGCCTTCGAGCTCAAGCGCGGCGGACTGATCGGCATGGGCATGACCGAGAGGCAGGGTGGCTCGGACGTGCGCGCCAACACCACACGGGCGGTGCGCGAAAGCGACGGGTGCTACAGCCTCACGGGCCATAAGTGGTTCTTCTCCGCGCCGCAGTGCGATGCACACCTGGTGTTGGCGCAGACGCAGGGGCAGGAGCAAGGCGAGGGGCAGGGATTATCGTGCTTCTTCGTGCCGCGGCGGCTGCCCGATGGCACCCGCAATGCCGTCCGCATTCAGCGCCTGAAGGACAAACTCGGCAATCGCTCCAACGCCTCGGCCGAAGTAGAATTCGACGGGGCTTGGGGGCATCTGCTGGGCGAGGTGGGGCGCGGTGTTTCGACCATCCTCGAAATGGGAACCTACACGCGCTTGGACTGCGTCATCGGCAGCGCCGGCATGATGCGCCACGCCATGGTCCAGTGTCTGCATCACGCCCGTCATCGCAAGGCCTTCGGTGCCCATCTGATCGATCAGCCGCTGATGCGCAGCGTGCTTGCGGACCTCGCGCTCGAATCCGAGGCCGCCACCGCGCTCGCCCTGCGTCTGGCGCGCGCCTTCGACAGTGATGCCGACGGCGAAGTGAGGCTGCGCCGCGCGCTCACCTCGGCCGCGAAATTCTGGGTTTGCAAGCGCGGCTGCGAGTTCCTGGCCGAGGCGATGGAAGTGCTCGGCGGCAATGGCTACACGGAGGAACTGCCGCTTGCGCGCATGGCGCGCGAGATGCCGGTCAACTCCATCTGGGAAGGTTCGGGCAACATCATGTGCTTGGACCTGCTGCGCGCTTTCGGCAAATCCGCAGCCACCCGCGAAGTCGTGCTGCACGAATTGTCGGTGGCGCGCGGGCGGCACGGCCGCTATGACCGTGCTTTCGAGCGGTTCGCCGCGGTGCTCGCGGCGGATGCGCCGCAGGAGGCGCAGGCGCGCCGCCTGGCGCAGGCGTTCGTCACCTTGATGCAGGCGAAGCTGCTGCTGGAGGCGGCGACGGGCCCGGCAAACACCGCCGTGGCGGACGGCTTCTGCGTCTCCCGCCTCGGCGACGCCGGCTGGGGCGCGGTCTACGGCGCGGGCGAGGCGCTCGACGCGGGTCCCCTTCTCGAACGCGCCTGGAGCGAATGAAGTGCGCAGGCATCGGTATGCCGGATTGCCCGGGATGCTGCTAGCCGTGCTGCTGCCCGGTTGGGCAGGCGCAGCCGCGCCTTCCGCCACGCCGATTCTGCGCATCGAATCAGGAACCCACCTGTCCAGGATCACGAGCATCTCCACCGACGCGCAGGGACGCTGGCTGGCGACCGCATCGTTCGATATGACGGTGCGCATCTGGGACCTGGCGAGCGGCGAGCTGCTCGGGGTATTGCGTCCGCCGGTGGATGCCGGCGACGCATCCGAGCAGGCGCTCGACGCGGTCTCCATGAGCCCGGATGGCGGCCTGGTCGCGGTCGGCGGCCGCGTCGGCCACGGCTGGCAGCCGGCCGACGCCACCCAGGTATTCCTGTTCGAGCGCACCAGCGGCCGGATGATCCGCCGCATCGAGATTCCGCTGGCGAACCGGCAATGGTGGAGCGCCGTTTCCGCCCTGAAGTTCTCGCCCGATGGACGGACGTTGGCGGTGGGGCTGCAGCACGAGGGCGTGCGCCTGTACGACACCGAACACGGCCGCGAGATCGGCCGCGACGCGCGCTTTGCGGCGATCGACGCGCTGGACTTCAGTCCCGACGGCCGCAAGTTGGCCGCGGCTGCGCCCGACGGCGATCATAGCGCGCTGCTGCTCTACGATGTCGATGCGGGTCTGCGCCCCCGCGCCGCGGCGGACTCGCGCAACGTGATGCTGCCGGCCCATCTATCGGACGTGCGCTATTCGCCGGATGGCCATTGGCTCGCCGTCGCCGGTTCGGCGGTGGGCGACGCGGTCGAGGTGCTCGACGGCGAGAACCTGCGGTTGGCCTGGCTGCCGGTCGCTACCGGCATCGGCCGCGGTGCCGCGCAACTCGACCTGCTCGCCTGGTCGGCCGACGGCCGGTTGATCGGAACCGGCAACTGGCGCGTGAACGGCGAGAACCAGGCGCGAGTCTGGTCGCAGTCGGGCCGGAATTTCACCGATCTTGCAATCGGTGATCGACGGCTGTTCGATCTGGCGGCGCTGCCGGACGGCCGCATGGCATTCGCGACCGTGGAGCCCGCATGGGGCATCATCGGCGCCGACGGGCGATCGATACCGCGTCGCACGGCGGCGATGACCGTCGATTTCTCCGCTGGCAACCAGCCGGGCCGGCTTGACGTCACCCCCGACGGTCACCGGGTGCAGTTTCGCTTCCGCCGTGAGGACACCGATCCGACGATCTTCGACCTGGATGGCGGTTATGCGACGGGCCGCGATTCCTCGCCGCTGCAGCCGGTGCCCCCCGGCCTGGCGTTCGATCTGCACGATCCGGATCACATCCTGCTCAACGGGCGCCCATTGGCCATCCCGGCCTTCGGTACGGGGCCGGCGGGCCCCGCGTGCCTGTACGTCGCCCACGACGGCAAACATTTCGCGCTCTGCACCCGCGGCTACCTCGTGTATTACAGCGATAGTGGCCGGGAGCTGTGGCGTCAGGCCGCGCCCGGCGGCACTGCCAATCTAGCCGCAATCAGCGCCGACGGCCGCTGGGTCGTCGGCGCTTTCAGCGACGGCACCATCCGCTGGTTCCGCAGTTCGGACGGCGCGGAGACCCTCGCCCTGTTCGCCCATGCGGATCGCAAACGTTGGGTGCTGTGGACTCCTTCCGGTTTCTATTCGGCGAGCGCCGGCGGCGAGGATCTGGTCGGCTGGCACGTCAACCGCGGCAAGAGCGCGGCGGCGGATTTCTATCCCCTGTCGCGCTGCCGCTCCTGGTTCCTGCGGCCCGATGTCATCGCCCGCGTGCTCGATGCCGGTGACGAATCCAGGGCGCTGCACGCGGCGAACGCCGCCGCGGGCCGGCCTGCCGACGCGGCACCTGCGTCCCTGCCGAGCATATTGCCGCCGGCGGTCACCATCGAGTCATCGGAGCCGATCGCTGCGGCACGGATCAAATTGCGGCTCGCGCTGCGCTCGCCCGCGGACGCGCCGGTCACGGCCATCCGCGCTCGGGTCAATGGTCTGCCGGTGGCGATCGACGAGGTGCACGATGCCGGCACCGTTCCGGGCCTGTCCGAGGCGCAGATCACCGTTCCGCTGCCTCCCGCCGATGCGGTGATCCAGGTGTTTGCCGAAAACCGCAATGCCGTGTCCATGCCGGCGCTGCTGCAGGTGCTGGCGCCCGCAGTGCACGACGGCGGCGACGCGCCGGTCAAGCTCAAGGCGAAGCTGTATGTGCTCGCGGTCGGGGTCAGCCGGTACGACAATCCGGAATACCGCCTGGAGTTCGCCGCCAAGGATGCGGCGGATTTTGCCGCCACCATGCGGAAACAGAAGGGCGCGCTGTACCGCGACGTGGAAGTGCGGCTGCTCACCGACGCCGACGCCCGGCGCGATGCCGTGGTGCAGGGACTCGAATGGCTGCGGCACAGCGTGACGGTGACCGACATCGGCATCCTACTGCTGGCTGGGCATGGGCTCAACGACCGGCTGGGTGGTTACTACTACGCGCCCGCCAACATCGACTTGAACGCGCTCGACCAGACCGGCGTGCAGTTCTCCGACATCAAGCAGGCGCTGGCGAACGTGGCGGGGCGCGCCGTCTTCTTCGTCGACACCTGCCACGCGGGCAACGCGCTCGGCGGACGGCGTGCCAACGTCAACCCCGTGATCAATGAACTCACCAGCGCGGAGAACGGCGTGGCGGTGCTGTCTGCGAGCACCGGCCGGCAGGAAGCCCAGGAAAGCGCCGACTGGGGACATGGCGCGTTCACCAAGGCGATTCTCGAGGGCGTGACGGGCGGTGCGGACTACCAGAAGTCGGGGCGCATCACCCTGAAAATGATGGATTTGTATCTGTCGCTGCGGGTCAAGGAACTCACCGCCGGGCAGCAGACACCCGTCATCATCGCACCGTTCGGCTTGGCCGACTTCGAGATCGCCAGCGACTGAAGGAG
The DNA here is from genome assembly GCA_003137095.1 of Gammaproteobacteria bacterium. Lineage (GTDB taxonomy): Bacteria > Pseudomonadota > Gammaproteobacteria > Steroidobacterales > Steroidobacteraceae > Bog-1198. The sequence continues at coordinate 9,763 of PLET01000017.1, read as the reverse complement.
CCTACAGCCGCAGGCCGCCGCTCGTGTCGATGCGTTGACCGGTTATCCAGCGGCCACGATCCGAGGCGAGGAAGGCGATGACGTCGGCGATGTCCTCCGGCTGTCCCACGCGGCCCAGCGTGGTCATTTCCACGAACGGACGGACGGCGACCGGATCCTGCGCGACCTTGTTCATGTCGGTCATGGTGGTGCCCGGGGTGACCGCGTTCACCGTGATGCCGCGCGGTCCGAGGTGCTTGGCCACCGACACGGTCAGCGTTTCGAGCGCCGCCTTGGAGGGGCCGTACACCGGCGACCAGGCATACGCGATGCGCGCGGCGGTCGATGACACGTTCACGATGCGGCCGCCGTCGCGCAGCCGCGGCAGGGCATGCTGGATGATGAAAAACGGTGCCTTGAAATTGACCTGCAATATGCGATCGAAATCGGCCTCGGTGGTCTGATCGATGGTCGCCCGTCCGCCGGCGCCGGCGTTGTTGACGAGTATGTCGAAGCCGGTCGAACCGAATCGCGCGGTGAGTTCGGCATCGAGCAGCTGGAACAACCGTTCCGGCGCCGCCGGGTCGGCCAGATCGGCTGCAATCGGGAACGCGGCGCCCCCCGCCGCGATGATCGCCGCAACCGTCACTTCGGCCGCCTGTCGGTTGGATTTGTAGTGAACGGCGACGGTCGCGCCCTCCCGCGCCAACCGCATCGAGGTGGCGCGGCCGATGCCGCGGCTGCCGCCGGTGACCAGCGCTATTTTTCCCGTCAGCTCGCCGGCCAAGTCGGTTCTCCGTTATTGCGAGTCGATCCCCCCATGTCCGCATCGTACTCTAGCAATTGCCCCGCCATTGAATTGATAGCGCCTGCTTTCAATAGCGCCTGGTTTGCAGCGGACAACCCGGGAAGTAGTTGCCGTTGGTGAGCTCGGCTGCGCACCGCTCGCGAGTACGCTGCACGCCGCCTTTGATCAATTCGAGAACCTGTGCCTGGGTCAGCACGTCCGGATGTTCCGGCCACACGGAATGCACCGGCGACAGCAGCGCAACGTCGAGCCCGTAGTGCTCGAGATTGTCCTGGTAATTGTCCGGCCACCATTGATAATCATAGGCTGCGGTAGCCATGTCTCCTTCGGCTATCAATTTCGCCGACGGTGCATAGGCGAAAATCGCGTCGGCCATGTGCGTGTTGGCGCGCGCCCAGTAAAGATCCACGGTCATCCGCCCGTCCGCGAGGCGCAGATGTTCGTCCACCGGCACGAATTTCAGGGACCGGGGATGCAGCGCCAGCTTGTCGGGAAATTCCGGCGCCGGATGGTTGACCATTTCCCGCAGCACGCCTTCATTGCCGCGCCTCGAGATCACGGTGAGCCCTTCGGCAACCGCCAGTCTCAGGCCTCCCATGTGATCGGTGTGCGAGTGCGAGGCGATCAGTTCGGTCACGGGCTTTCCCGGCACCAGTGTGCGCGCGAAGTCCAGGGCGGCCTGCGCGGTGAACTGATTGTTTTCCAGATCGAACAGCGTGAGGTGATCGGCGAACTCGAAAACGGTGGTGCCGTTCGACAGGCGCCAGATGCCCTTCGCCGCCGCCACCGCCCCGATGGGCTTCGGAACCGCGGCCGGTTCGGGTGCCGCACGCACCGCCTCGGGTGCCCCCAGATCCGCGATCTGGCCGTCGATCAGGTAGGCGTCCACATAGATCTTCAAATAATCGACATTGCGCCAATCGAGCCGGGTCACATATCCCAGCGGCAGCATCAGGCCGTCCTGCGGCACATAGCCGGTGAAATGGGTTGTCAGTGTCAGCTGTCCGAAATTGCTCTCCGGATTGGACCAGCTCACCCAGGCCGGCAGATCGGTGGCGGAATCGATCGCCAGGGTCAGATGATCGCCCTGCCGCAAGATCAAATCGACCAGCAGGAGTCCGGCCCGGCGTCTGGCATTCGACAGGCGATTATTCGGATCGAGGGCGGCGCGGACGAGAGCCACCGGATTGTTCAAGGACCACATGCGCCGCATGTGCACGCCGTCCAGCTGGTGTACATCGTCCTTCCAGCGGAATATCCGGTTCGCGCCACCCGGTCCGACGTCATAGGCAATGTCGCCGTCCAGGATCTGGTTCAGCAGGTGAAAATCGTGGCCGCTGGGAATCGCAAAGGGAAACAGGTAATTGCGCCGCTCGAGTTGCTGATAGCGGCCATGCTCCAGGTCAAACACGCGCCGCAGATCGTTGGCGGCTTCGTATTTGAGCGGCGCTTCGGGATCGCCCGTGATGTTGCCGGCGCCGTACACATAGGCATATTGGCCGTAGCCGATGAGTGTGATGTTGCGCACCGCTTCGATGCGATCGCGCCCGCCGAGCGCGGTTGCCGCCCGCGCCACCGCGCCCGCCGCCCAACCCGATGCGTGCGCATTCACGGCGAGCAGAGCCGCCAGCAATAGGACGGCGCCGGGCCGTTTCATGGAAGCGATACGATTTCCACCCAGGTGGGATTGAGGCCCACCGGATACTCCTTCAGGGCCGTGAGTTTGCCGCTGCCGCGGTCGATCGCATAGGTCATGACGCTGTTCGACAGCTGTCCCGAGGACACGAGGTAGCGGCCTGCGGGGTCGATGTTGAAGGCCCGGGGCTGCTTCACGGTCGCGACCGTTTCGATGGCGGTCAGCGTCCCGCGCTCCGGTTCGACGCGAAACGCCCCGAGCGTGCTGCTGGTCCGCTCCGATACGTAGAGAAACCTGCCGTCCGGTGTCAAATGAATGTCGGCGCCCCAGGCCTGGCCCGTGAAGCCCGCCGGAAGTGCGCTCGCGACTTGCACCTGGGGTTGCAGCGCGCCGGTGGCCGGATCGAACGGGAACACGCGGATCGCGCCGTCCAGTTCATCGATGAGGTAGACGTACCGGCCGTCGCGCGAAAAAATAAAAAAGCGCGGACCGGCGTTCGCCGGCACGCCCACGGTCGGCGGTATGGCCGGCGAGAGCCGGCCGGTCTTTGCGTCGAATCGCTGCTGATAGACCACGTCCCCGCCGAGCGCCGTATGCAGGACGAAGCGATTGGTGGGATCGGCAAGTATGCAATGCGCCTTCGGCTCGGTGGGAATGATCTGCAGGGTGTCGGCGACCACGCCGTCGCGGCCGATCGAATTCACGCTGACCTTGTTGCCGCCATAGGACGCGCTCAGCAGGTAACGCCCGGAGCGGTCGGTCGAGATGTAGGACATGATGTCCGCCAACTGGGTGCTGCCGCGCGGCGTCAGCATGCCGGACTTCGGATCGATCGAATAGCTGGTCACCACGGAGTGCTTTTCGTCGCTGGAGAAGAAGCCGGCATACAGGAATCCATGGTCGGGGCTGACTGCCAGCAGCATGGAGCGCCCCGGGTGGGCCGGCCGCTGCAATACCACGGTGGCGAGCGGGTTCAGGCCGCCGTCGGCGGCCAGCGCGAACAGCGACAGGTCCTGGCTGTCGGCATTGCCGACGTAGACCACCGTGGCTGCGTTCGCGGACGGCATCAGCGCGTGCAGCGTCAGGGCCAGCGCAGCGGCGAGCGGCGCGAAGGCAGTCCGACAGGAATGAATACGGGCCATGGGGATGTTCCTGTGCGCACTCAGTACGTGCCGACCGTCACGCGCAACACCAGCGGCACCGAATTGAAATCGAGCCCGCCGTCGTTTTGGTCGCCGTTCAGCAGTCGGATGAATTTGAAGGCACCGTTCTGGTAGGTCCCCTCCTCGACGCGCAGGAATTGCTTGTGTTGGTCGGCGGTGGTCGGACGAAAATCGACCCGGCAGTAGAAGCCGCTCACCAGGAATTGATTCTCGCCGGTCTGGGCGATCAAGACGCCGCCCATCGGCTGTGGATTGCCCACCGGCCGGCCGCGCCGCGCCCAGATGCCGTAGGACACGGTCGCGTCCCAGGCGCCGAAGTGCAGGATTTGAGTCACCCTGCCCGGCTCCTCGGCAATGGCCTGCAGTTTGCCTTCGAAATTCCAACGGGCCACATCCCGGGCCATCGGCGCAAGCAGGCTGTACAGGGGAACGAAGGGGGCGACGAATTCCTTGGTGCCGACCCGAGCCCACGGCACCAGAAATTCATCCTTCGGCCGCGCGGCATCCGGAATCTCCAGGGTCTTGGTGTAATCGATGCCAAACGGCGAAAAGCCGATCGCACCGCGGCCCAGTGCGAAGAACAGGAATCGCGGACTGCCGCCGGTCTCGGGCAGATAGATCGGATTGTCGTCGCGGCGGTACAGGTCCAGCACCTTGATGTACGCCGCCGTGTCGGTCTGGTAGTCGTCGGGTCCCAGAATGTCGATGGCGGGNNCTTCCAGATGGGCAGCACATTGTCGGTGGCGCCGCCACTTTCGTACGTGCCCGGCGGCCCCGGGGTCATCGGATCGCGCAGTGCGACATTCGAGAACATGGGCAGCGGATACTCCGCCTTGCCGGCCGCCGCCACCTGGCCGATGTAGGTCGCCACCGCCCAGGAATGGAAATTGACCTCGGCCTCGGAGCCGAAAGCCTGTTTCCAGTCGGGGGTGCCGGCGGTCGGCACGTTCATGGCCCTCAAGATCTGCGGAGGCACCGGACCCGCGAACAGCTGTTGCGCTGCGGGGGAATAATCGCGCTGCGTGCCGTACACGCCGGGCTCGTTCTCCACCTGCATCATGATCACGGTGCGCTGCGGGTCCGCCCCCTTGAGGTGGGCCATGAGCGCGGCGAATGCCTTGGAATCGGCCGCCAAAGAGGCGGCGGCGAACGGCGACGGAGAGTCGACCGGATGGCCGTTCTCATCGATCACATGCGCGTAGGTATGCGGGGCCCGCTTCATCCACTCCGGCATGTAGTGCTGGTTGCCGTTCTTCCACGTCCCGAACCACAGCAGTATCAGGTGCAGCTGGTGCTGTCGCGCCTGCGCGAGCAGCGTGTCGACGGCGCTGTAATCGTATGCGCCCTGTTTCGGCTCGAATTGTTCCCAGTACACCGGGATTTCCACGGTGTTGGCATGCATATACTCGATGGCGGGCCAGACTTTGGGCAGAACCTCCGGCCAGCCGCTGGAATTATTGACTTCCGCACCGAGCACCAGAAAGGGGACGTCGTCGACCATCAATGCATAGCGGCCATCCTGCCTGACCAGGCGGGGAATTGGCGCGTCCTTGACGGGCGCGGCTGCCGCAGCCACCGCCGACCAGACCATCGCGGCGGCCGCCAGGCACGCGGCCGGGCACAAAATCCCTCGCATCGTCATACCCCTTCCGATGGCGCAACTTGCGGCCTACGCATTAAGTACGCAGCCGGACCTCAAACCCTCATACCTATTGCAGCTGGGCGGCGTCCCAGTGTTCGGCGATCTTTCCGTCGGCGACGCGAAACATGTCGAACCAGGTCGTGGTGTACTTCCTGGCGGCATCCTTGGGATCCGGCGCCTCGCGCACGAAGGCAAGAACCACCAGATCGCCTTGCGCCACGATGGCCACCACCTCGCGCCTGATGCGCGGCTCGATGGGCTTCGGCGGACCGGCCTTGGAAAAATTCTCGATGAAGGCGTCGCGGCCGGTGGCAAATCGGGGGTTGTGCTCGATGTAGGATTCGGCCAGGTATTTGGGCGCAAGATCCAGGTGATGCGCCTCGAAGACTTCCCGCCAAAAATCATAGACCAGCCTCTTGTTCGCGGCCGCGTGCGGATCCGCGCTCGTGAGCAGCGACTCCTGGGCCGGAGCGGGCGATACCGGCACCTGGCCGTTGGCCACGCCGCCCGCAAGGCCGAAGATCCCTATTGCGGCGGCCGGCGCCGTTAAAACCATGCGATGTTTCACGTCGATCTCCCCGTTGTTTTGCGTGCGGTCACTTCGATCTCGATGCGCATGCGCGGATCCGCCAATCCGGCGCTGATCATGGTCGCCGCGGGGCGCACCTCGCCGAAATACCTGCGTAGCACCGGCCAGCACTGTGGAAAATCCGCGGCCAGCGGCACGATGTAGGTCACCCGCACCACGTCGGCGAGGCCGGCGCCGGCGGATCCGAGTGCCGCGGCGATGTTTTTCAGGCATTGGTCGGTCTGCTCCGGCAGGCCCTCGGCGATGGTCATGGCGGAGTAGTCGAAGCCGGTGGTGCCGGACACGAAAATCCATTCGCCGTCGACCACGGCGCGCGAATAGCCGATGTCGCGCTCGAAGGTCGACCCCGAGCTGATGAGCCGGCGTGTCATGAAGGCAGTACTGCGCTGCAGCTCATTGCGGTGAACATAATCTCCGGGGGTCGTCGGTCGTGGTCATTCGATCCATCCCGATGGCGCTGTTGTAGACTGCGGCGATTATAACCGCGTGCCCGCAACATCCGCCCATGCAGTCAAGCCCAAAGGACCTCCCCACCCGGCGTGGCATCATCACCGCATCCCTCCTCCCGGCGGCCGGAATGCTGCTGGCTGCGATGTCCGTTCATGCGGCATCCGCAGCGGCGGATACGGTCCACGGCCGGCGCTTTCAGACGCTGGTGCGCCCCTTCGTCGAGACATACTGCGTCAAATGCCACGGCGGCGAGGATCCGGAAGCGGGCCTGGATTTGAGCGCCTACACCACGGTGGACTCGGTGGTGTCCGGCTTTTCGGACTGGGACCTGGTGCTTGAGAAACTGCAGGGCGCGGAGATGCCGCCGCTGAAGGCCAAGAAGCACCCGCCGCCTGCACTCGAGCTCGAGGTCGCCGCCTGGATCGATGCACTGCGGCGGGATGAGGCCGGCAAGACCGCCGGCGATCCCGGCCCGGTGCAGGCGCGGCGCCTGAGCAACGCCGAATTCGACTATACCGTCCACGATCTGACCGGGGTCGACCTCCGGCCGGCGCGCGAATTCCCCGTCGATCCCGCCAACCAGGCGGGGTTCGACAACTCGGGCGAATCGCTCACCATGTCGCCGGTGCTGCTGCGCAAGCATCTCGATGCGGCGCGTCTGATGGCCGATCACCTGGTGTTCACCACCGACGGCTTCGAGTTCGCACCGTATCCGGTGCTGACCGACACCGACCGCGACAAGTACTTCACGCTCAAGATAGTCGACTTCTACAAGCGCCAGCCCACCGACCTCGCGGAATATTTCGCCGCGTCGTGGGAGTACCGCCACCGCGGCGCTCTCGGCCTCGATGCGGCGTCACTCGCCGACATCGCCGCGCGCCGGCGGGTGAGCGCCAGGTACCTGGCCACGGTGTACGCGCTTCTGACGGACGGACGGGATGATGCCGGTCCGCTGGCAAAGCTGCGCGCGCAGTGGCGCGCCATGAGGGGGCCGCCGCAGGATCCGGCTGCGCTGCACGAGAGTGCGGTGCGGCTCGGGGACTTCGTCACGGATTTGCGTGAACGGCTGGTGCCGGCGGTGGCGAACCTCAGCGCGCCGCCGATCCATGAAGGCTCGCAGACCCTGGTGCTGTGGAAGGACCGGCAGATGGCGGCCAATCGGCGCCGATTCGACGCCGACGCGCTGCACGTGGCTGGCGCAGCACCGCGCGCGGTGGAATCCGCGGCGACGGCGGAGCAGGTGGCCACGGCGGCCCAACTCGCCGCCAACGCACCGGATGCCATAGTCACGGGCGCGCCGGCCGCAGACACCGCCGCGGCCCGGGCGCTCAAGGAAACCATCCGCAGCGGCGGCAAATTCATCGCCCCGGCGATCGTCACCGCCGGTACCTCGGCGACCACGCAACTGGCCGCCAAGCAGAATCGCGACGATGATCCGGATCTGATGGTACCTGCAGAACCCGCCGCTCGCGCTCGGGCGCTCGCCGCCTTTGCCCGCTTTGCCGACGTGTTTCCGGATGCGTTCTACATCTCGGAACGCGCCCGCGTGTACCTCGACGCAGCCGACGAACAGAAGCTGTCGGGGCGCCTGCTGAGCGCAGGCTTGCACAGCATGACCGGCTACTTCCGCGACGATGCGCCGCTCTACGATCTGGTGCTGAGTCCGGCGGATCAGCGGGAACTGGACCGGCTGTGGCGCGATTTCTACTTCTCGGCCGCCATTCCGCAGCGCATGCATACGAGCTTCGTGTGGTGGGAGCGCACCGACTCGACGTTCATGCGCGACCCGCAGTTCGCAGCCTTCCGTCCCGAGGACAAGTCGGTCACCGACCAGGACAAGATCGGCAGACTGGCGGCGCTGTACCTCGCCAAGGCCGTCGCCAACCAGGCGAATTCCACCGTGCAGGAGGCCATACGGGAGCATTTCCGCCGGGTTGCCGCCGACGTCGCCCTGGTGGAGACCGAGCGTGCCGCCGCGGAACCCCGACAGCTGCAGGCATTGCTCGGCTTCGCGGAGCGCGCCTATCGCCGCCCGCTGTCAGCGGCGGAGCGCGCGGGCTTGCTGGATTTTTACCGGCAATGCCGCGAAAAAAACGGACTCGACCACGAGGACGCCTTGCGCGACAGCGTTGCCGCCATCCTGACGTCGCCGAATTTCTCCTATCGCTTCGACCTTAAGGAAACGGCCGGCGGCGGCAAACCGCAGAGCGCGCGGATTGCGCCCCTGACCGACTATGCCCTCGCCAGCCGCCTCAGCTATTTCCTGTGGTCGAGCATGCCGGACCGGGAACTATTGGCGCACGCGGCCGCCGGCGACCTGCATCGGCCCGGCGTGCTCGCGGCCCAGGCGCGCCGCATGCTGAAGGATCCGCGCCTGGCGAACTTTTCCGCCGAGTTCTTGGGACATTGGCTGGATTTCCGGCGCTTCGAGGAGCACAACGGGGTCGACCGCGGGCGCTTTCCGGAGTTCGACAACGATCTTCGCGAGGCCATGTACCAGGAGCCGCTGCGATTTTTCACCGATCTCGTGCAAAGCGGTGCTCCCGTCCAGAACCTGCTGTACGGCGACTACACCTTCGTCAACGCGCCGCTGGCGAAGCTCTACGGGATTCCCGGCCGCTTCAGCACCGACGCCTGGGTGAGGGTGGACCACGCGGGTGAATTCGGCCGCGGTGGCCTCCTGCCGATGGCGGTGTTCCTGACGGCCAATTCGCCGGGCCTGCGCACCAGTCCCGTGAAGCGCGGATATTGGGTTGTGCGCCGCGTGGTGGGCGAGGTGATTCCCCCTCCGCCACCCGTTGTTCCCGAACTCCCGCATGACGAGTCGAAGTCCGACCTGCCGGTGCGCGACCTGCTGGTGCAGCACCGGGCCAACCCCGTCTGTGCCGCCTGCCACGCGCGTTTCGATTCGCTCGGGCTGGCACTGGAAGGTTACGGGCCTGTCGGCGATCTGCGCACCAAAGACCTCGCCGGACGCACCGTCGATACCCATGCCACATTCCCCGGCGGCTCCGAAGGCGAAGGCTTTCAAGGGGTCGTCAACTACATCCGGACCTACCGTGAGCGGGATTTCGTCAACAACATCAGCGAGAAGATGCTGGTTTACGCGCTCGGCCGCTCGCCCCTGCTTTCCGACGAGCCGCTGCTCGACGCCATGCGGACCAATCTGACCGCCGGCGGCTACAAATTCTCCGCTTTAATCGATACAATTGTTACCAGCCCGCAGTTTCTGAATCGGCGAAATCAGCCCATGATCTCCCGGCAAGCCAGTGAAAAGAAAGGCCAATGAAGATGACTACCTNNGTTGCCCGCCGCGCCATCCTTCGCGGGGCCGGAGTAACCATGGCGCTGCCATGGCTCGAATCGTTCGCCGCCAAAGCGGCAACACTGGGCGCTGCCGAGTTCCCGAAACGGTTCGGAGTGGTCTTCCTCGGCTGTGGAGTGAACGAAGATCACTGGGGGTCCGAAGGCTCGGGCGCCGACATGAAGCTCAGCA
>PLET01000065.1 GCA_003137095.1 Gammaproteobacteria bacterium | reverse complement strand
GTGGTGCTCGCCGTCGATGTCGGCTGAGGCACGGATAAAAAAAGGCGCCGGTTCGAATGCCGAACCGGCGCCCCTGTCCATCCGACGCCGCCGAAATTTTCAGCCCAGAGTCACCGGAATGAATATCCGGCTGTCGCCCCGCTGAATGAGCAGCGCCACCTGCTTGTCGTGCTGCTGCACCAGCTTGCGCAGATCCTCGACGCTGTGCACCGGTGTGCCGTCCACCGACAACACCACATCGCCCGGTTGAATGCCCGCCTCGGCGGCCCGGCCACGGCTCTCCTCGACGATCAAGCCGCCGGCGACACCGGCCTGGTGCCGCTCTTCCGGATTGAGCGGACGCAGCGCGAGCCCGAGTTTGCCCTTGCCGGATTCGTTGCCGGGTGCGCCGTCGGCCGAAGCCAACTGCGCGGCGTTGCCGATAGTGGCGTCCAAGCTGAGCGTCCGGCCGTCGCGCCAGATCTCCAGAGAGGCCTTGTCGCCGGGCCGGGCGACGCCGACACGCGCGGACAATTGCCCGGCGTCGACGATGGGGGCGCCGTTGAATTTCAAGATCACGTCACCCACCTGGATGCCGGCCTTCGCGGCAGCGCTGTCCGGCTCGATCTTGGCAACCAGCGCACCATTCGGCGCCTTCAACTTGAAGGAGTCGGCCAGCGACTGGTTGAGCGTCTGCACCTCCACCCCGAGGCGGGCATGCGCCACCTTGCCGGTCTTGACGATCTGATCCTTGATCTGGATGGCCAGGTTGATGGGAATGGCGAACGACACGCCCTGGTAGCCGCCCGAATTGCTGTAGATCTGCGCGTTGATCCCGACCACGTTGCCGTTGGCGTCGAACAGCGGTCCGCCGGAATTACCCGGATTCACCGCCGCGTCGGTCTGGATGAACGGCACGTAGCCGTCTCCGGGCAGCGAGCGGTTGGTGGCGCTGATGATGCCCGCGGTCGCCGTCTCCTCGAGGCCGAAGGGCTCGCCGATGGCGAGCACGTAGTCGCCGACGCTGATCCGGTCCGAGTCGCCGAGTTTCACGGTGGGCAGGTCATGGCCGTCGATTTTGAGCACCGCGATGTCGCTGGTGCGGTCGGACCCGAGAACTTTCGCCTTGAATTCCCGATGATCGGACAGTTTGACCGTGACCTCCTTGGCGCCGTCGACCACATGCGCGTTGGTGAGCACCAGGCCGTCGGCGGAGATCAGAAATCCCGAGCCCTGCGCGTGCGTGACGCCGCGGCCGCGCGGCATCGGCAGGCCGCGAAAGAATTGCGATAGGGGATTGTCATCGTTGCCGGATGGGCCGCCGAAATCAAACTGCTGCTGCGGGGCGTCGTTCACCTCGCTGGCGGTGGTGATGCCGAGAACCGCCGCCTGATTGCGCGCCACGATGGCGCGATAATTGGGGGCCGCAATCAGCGGAATCGGGTCGGCGGCCGTGGCGCTTGCCGTGGTCGCCGCAATCGGGGGTTCGGCGGGAGCCGCGGTTTGCAGCAGTTTGGGAGCGGTCAGTCCCGTGGCGGTGCCGACGGCAAACAAACCCAATGCCACCAAAGCCATTCTCTTGGTCCGAAATTCCATAGATACTCCTGCGATAATGCGATCGAGCATGGGCTCGGGAGAGGCAAGTTCGCACCCTTTGCTTAAGGCATCCTTAAGAGAGGACAGGAAAACATACCGCGATGCACAAACCGCCTCCCGGCGCATCGGCCAAGGAGATTCTGGCCGAGTGCCGCTCGGCGATGGCCTTGACGATGGCGAGGCCGAGACCGGTGCCGCTCTCCTGCGCCGGCGCCCGGCGATAAAAGCGATCGAAGACGCGGGTCCGATCGGCGGGGGCGATGCCAGGGCCGTTGTCGCACACCTCGAGCAGGACGGCGCCGGCGGCGCGCCGGCAGTTCACCCGTACGCAGCCGCCCGGCGGCGTATAGCGCACCGCATTGTCGACCAAATTGCGCACCAGGGTGCGCAGGCCGTCCGCGTCCCCCCGCACCTCGAGGTTCGGCTCCGCCTCGAGACTCAGGTCGGTGTCGCGCGCCACCGCCAGGGCGTTCGTATCGGCGATTCCGCGGGCGACGGCGGCCCCGAGATCGATCAGTTCGAAGGCGCCGGCCGTCTCCGCCGGGTCGCTGCGCGCCAGGGCCAGCAGCTGTTCCGCCAGATGAATGGCGCGCTCTATTGCCGCGCCGAGGGCGGTTCGTGCCTGCAGGCGTGCCGCTTCATCCGGCGCGCGTTCGAGCAGCTGCAGCTGCAGGCGCAGCGCCGTAAGCGGCGAACGCAGCTCGTGCGCGGCATCGGAAATGAAGGCGCTCTGCGCCGCGAAGGCCTGCTTCAGGCGCGCGAGCAGCCGGTTCAGCTCGCCCACCAGCGGCTCGATTTCACGCGGCAGGTTCGCGCTGGCCAGCGGGCTTAAGCTGCGCACGTCTCGGCGCTGCACCTCGACCGTCACCAGCCGCAGCGGCAGCAGGCCGCGCCGCACGATCCACGCCGCCGCAGCGATCATCACGGGCAGCAGCAGCACCAGCGGCACCACCACGCGCAGCGCCGCCGCCCGCGCCAGCGCCCCGCGCACCCGCGAAGGCTGTGCGATCTCGATGACGCCGTCCGCCGTCTGCAGGCCATAGGCGCGCCAGGCCTCGCCCTGCAGTTTCAGATCCGCATAGCCGAGAACGATCTGATTGATCAGCGGCAGTCCGGGCCTCGATAGATAAACGTTCGCCCCCAACGGATCCCAGATTTGGATGACGAAATCCGCATCGCCTTGATCCGGCGGCAGTTCGATCCGCGGCGCCACAGAAATCTGGCTGCGCAGCGACAGCGCCATCTGGCGCAGCTGATAGTCGAACAGCGTCGAGGTCTCGTTGAGGACGCGCCTGTAGGTCACCGTCGCCGCCAGCAGCGACACGATCGCCACCAGGATGATGAGTGCGATCAACAGTCGCGCGCTGATCGATTTCATGCTTTGGGAACGAAGTAGCCGACGCCGCGCAGGGTGCGGATGGCGTCGCTGCCGAGCTTGCGCCGCAAGCCATGAACATACACCTCCACGGCGTTGCTGCCGATCTGCTCATCCCAGCCGTACAGGCGGTCCTCCAGCTGGGCGCGCGACAGCACGGCGCCCGGCCGCTGCAGCAGCGCTTCAAGCACCGCGTATTCATGCGCCGACAGGTTCACCGGCACGCCGCCACGCTCCACCGTGCGGGTCACCGGATCGAGACGCAGGTCGCCGTGCTGGATCACCGGCTCGCCGCGGCCGGCCGCGCGCCGCAGCACCGATCGCATGCGCGCGGTCACCTCGTCGAGATCGAAGGGTTTGACGACGTAATCGTCGGCGCCCGCGTCCAGGCCGGCGACCCGGTGCTGAATGTCGTCGCGCGCGGTGAGAATGATGACGGGGGTGGTGTCGCCGCGCCGGCGCAGTTCGCGCAGCACGTCGATGCCGTCGCGCCGCGGCAGTCCGAGGTCGAGCAGCACCAGATCGAACGCCGCGGTGCGCAGCGCCGCCGCCGCGCCGGCGCCGTCGCGCATCCAATCGACGGCGAAACCGCCGTCGCGCAGCGCCGTTTGCAGGCCCTGCGCAATCATCGGATCATCCTCGACGAGCAAGACACGCATCTGGCGCTTCCCTCGGCTTTTTGCTTGGACAGAATGCGGTGCGAGCGGTTCGGGCGCCGCGATATGATGGCGGTCATGCCGCAAGCCGCCAAGATCCGCCTCTACGAACTGGTGCTGGAGAACGGCCGCTCATCCAGCCCCTATGTCTGGCGCACCCGCTATGCGCTCGCTCACAAGGGGATGCCCTTCGAGTCGGTGCCTCTGGGTTTCGTCGAGATCCCCACGGTCCTGGGCGGCCGATTCAAGACGGTGCCCATCATCGAGGACGGTGGCACGGCGGTGGCCGACAGCTGGGACATCGCCGAATATCTGGATCGAGCACATCCCGGCCCGCTGCTGTTTTCCGGTCCCGCCGAGAATGCCATGGTGCGGCTGATGGATGCCTGGTTCCAGGAGAACGTCCTGCGCCGCATGTTCCGCATCTACATTCTGGATGTGTTTTACGCCATCCGGCCGGCGGACCGCGGCTACTTTCGAGAATCGCGCGAGGCGCGCTTTCGGGGCAGGAGCCTCGAGGACTTCACGGCGAATCGAGCGGCCGAACTGCCCGAACTGCGCAAGGCACTCGGACCGCTGCGTTCGCATCTGGCACGCCACGCTTTCCTCGGCGGCAGCGCGCCGAATTATGCAGATTACATCGCTCTCGGCGCATTTCAATGGGCGGCCGGCGTGAGCACGCTGCCCATGCTCGCCGCCGACGACTCGCTGCGCGCCTGGCTCGACCGCTGTCTCGACCTGTACGGCGGCGCTGGACGCGTTGCGGACCAGAAGCCCCTGTTCGAGCAGCCCTGACAGCTCAGGCCTTAGGATTTGAGCCGCGGGAACAGCCGCAGGGCGTTCAGGTATTCGATCTTCTCCACATCGCCGGGCTGCATCCCGAAGCGCTGCTGCATGGCATGCAGCAGATCCGCACATTCGCGATCCGTCGCAAACGGCCAGTCGCTGCCGAACAGCAGCTGCCCGGGCGTGGTGAACTGCATCAGCGCCGCCCATTCCGGTGGAAAGGTGACGCCGGCGGTGTCGATGTGCAGCCGCGCCAGGGCCGCCTGCAGCGCCTCGGTGGTGAACAAGGACTGCTCGGCTTCGGGCGCCTTTTTGCCGGCGCCCACTGCCGCTCTGACGAAACGGTCGGCCACGAAGGGCAGCGTGCCGCCGCCGGCTGCGAGCACGACACGCAGGTTGGTCAGGCGTGACAGCGTGCCCGAAATCAGCAGACTTTCGACCGCCCGCGACGTGTCGGAGGGTGCCTCGAGCGAGCCCGGCCCTGCGCCTGGCACCAACGAGGTGCAGCAGCCAGGCGACATCGGGTGCACGTAGACCACCGCTCGCCGGCGATTCAATTCCTCGAACACCGGTGCGAAGCGCGAATCGCCGAGCGAGGCGTTGTCGTAGCTGGAGAGCAGGCCGATGCCGTCAGCCTTCAGCACATCGAGCCCATGGGCAATTTCGGCGAGGCTCGCGTCGGTTTGGGGCAGCGGCAGGGTGGCGAAGAAACCGAAGCGGCCGGGATGATCCTGGGCCGTCTGCGCCATGCCTTCATTGCACAGTCGCGCCAGCTTGACGGATCCTGCGGGATCGCCGCCCTTCCAGATCCCCGGCAGGGTGACCGACAGCATCGAGGTGCTGACGCCGCCGTCGTCCATCACCGCGAGTGAGGCCGACGTCGTCCAGTTGGGATCGAAGCTGTCCCGTCCCCAGGAATGCAGCAGTTCGGTGTTGTACCAATGGTGGTGGACGTCGATGAGCCGCCGGCGCGGCGCCTGGGCCATGCTCACCGGCCAGGGCAGCGCGGCCGGCAGCACGGCCGCAGCGGCACGTAGAAAATCACGACGCGTATTCATGAACATCCCCCCGCAGCCAGCGCCGAATGATCCCCGCGGAGTTAGCAAATTACAATGGCTCGCTGTCATGCTGCAATGCGTCATGAGTGCTCGAGAGTGAACTTACCGCGGGCCCCGGCCTCAGACGTAGCACATGACATTGTCGCCATGGTCGACGCATCGGGATTCAGCTTCGCGCATCATGGCCATGATGAGAACGTTGTCGCGAGGAGGTTTCTGGTGGTTGTCGGGCATTCTGGCGGCGGCGGTCCACGCCAATCCGGCGCCGTTCGATCTTGCCGGGCCGGTGCTGCGGGTGAGCGTCGGCCGCGGCGCGTCCACCCTGCCGATATCCGAGGTGCCCAATTTGTCGGCCGGCGATCGCCTGTGGATCAAGGCCGATCTGCCGCCGACCCAATCCAGCCATTATCTGATGGTGGCCGCCTTCTTGAGCGGCTCGACCAATCCGCCGCCCGACGCCTGGTTCTTTCCCTGCAAGACGTGGACGGGCAAATGCGCGCGTGAGGGATTGACGGTGACGGTGCCCGAGGGTGCGCAGCAGGTGCTGCTGTTTCTTGCGCCGCAGACCGGCGGAGATTTCCGTACCCTGGTGGGTGCGGTGCGCGGACGCCCGGGAGCCTTCGTGCGCACCTCGCAGGATTTGAACCAGGCCGCCTTGGATCGATCGCGATTGGAGCGCTACCTGACGAGCATCAGTGCGCTCAGCGACGGCGATCCCACCCAACTCAAGGCGGCGGCACCCCTGCTGGCGCGCAGCCTGGCGATCAAGGTGGACGACAAATGTCTGGATCGGATGCCCGAGTTGCAGGCGCCATGCCTGATGCAGGGCCAGGAGTCGCTCATCCTCAACGATGGACACAGCACATCCATCGTCGAGGCGCTCACTTCCGGTCCCGGCAGCGATCTGGCCATGGAGGCAAGCTACACACCGCAGCTGAGCTACGGCTACTACAGTCCCTACATCGCATCGGTGCTGGACATCGCCCGCATCTTCGACAGCTTCCACGTCGCCCACTACCAGTACATTCCGGCGCTGGGATCGCAGGCGGGGGATCGGATCTCGCTGACGTTGAACACGGCACCGTCGTTTCACGACCCGATGTCGGTGTTGGTCGCCGCCCTGCCGGCGGTGGAATCGGCGCAGCTGCCGCCGCTGCATGCGGTGGATCCTAAGGCTATCTATTGCGCCAGCCGCGCGACCCTGGTGTTGCCGGTCGAAGGCGCACCGCTGGTTTTCTCCACAGGGTATGCCCACGACCTGTCGCTGCGCCTGACCGGCGTCGACGGCAAGACCGTCGACCTGCCGGCCAAGGCGGATGCCGTGCAGGGCGGCTACGTCGTCGACACGTCGGCCTTGCGCGTGGCCGGACTCGGCGACGATCTGCACGCGCTGCTGCGCGGCCGGTGGGGCTTCGAGTCCTACGACGGACCCGGTTTCCGGCTGACGAACTCACGCGCGGTGACCTGGGAGAGCGCCGCGGGCGACGCGGCGGCGCTGATCGTCGGGCGCCAGGACACGGTGCACTTCCGCGCCGACAGCGTCAGCTGCATCGACGGCATCATGCTGAAGGATCCGGCCGGCAAGGAATTGAAGGCCGAGTGGAAGAACATCAAGCCGAATGAAGTCGAAGTCACGCTGCCGTTGCAGGAGGCGACGCCCGGCGCCATGACCCTGATGGTCACCCAATTCGGTGCAGGCGAACCGCAGGCCATCCCGATGGTTGCGTTTTCCGAGGCGGGCCGGTTCGAGGGCTTCCACATCCACGCCGGCGACGATTGGGGATTGTTGAAGGGCAGCCGCCTCGACGAGGTTTCGTCCCTGGCCATGGGCGATGCGGTGTTCGTGCCCGGCGATCGTCCGGTTCGGCATGCTGCCGACGAGCTGCCGATGGTGCCGAAGGACGCCCAATCCCTCGCGGCGCTCGATGCCGATCATCCGATGGCGGCGAAGTTGTCCCTCAAGGATGGACGCGTCGTCACCGTCATGGCCCTGGTGGACCCGGCCCGTCCGCGCGTCGTGCTGATCGGCAAGCACGTGCAGCCCTCGCCCGCCAGCAGCAACAGCCACATCCTGCTGGCCGATCCGGGTGAATTGCCGCTCGACGCGACGTTGGTTTTTTCCGTGCGCGCGCAGGCACCGGCGGCGTTCACGCGCGATGAAAGCCTTGAAGTCGCCACCGCCGACGAGTCGATCGCAACCACGCTGAGCCAGGGCAACGGCGGCATGCTGCTCGAGAACTCCAAGGTTGCCGTGGCCACTCTGGTGCCGGCCAAGGCCTTCGGCGCTTCGGCGTTCGGACCCCTGCGCTTTCGGGTCAACGCCGGCGGCGTCGCCGGCGACTGGCAGCCGTTGGCCGATCTGGTGCGCCTGCCGATGCTCAGGGACGTCAAATGTCCCGCCGCTGCGGAAATCGCATGCAAGCTCTCGGGATCCGATTTGTTCCTGGTGGACCAGGTTTCCAACGATGCGCAATTCACGCATCCGGTGGAAGTACCCGACGGCTTTCTCGGCGATTCGCTGCCCGTGGCGCACCCGGCTGCCGGCCCCTACTACGTGAAGCTGCGCGACGACCCGGGGGTGGCCAATCCGTCGAGCCTGATCGCNNCCGCCACGACGCCGCCGGCCCGGTAGTGCCGCCGCGCGAGGCGCGGCATGTGCGACAGCGAACAGACGCTCGCCTGCGCGCACGCGCATCCTGGTGACTCACGCGTTTACGTACACCCCGGGGGACCTATGTTGCGCAGCATGAAGGACATGGAGGACTACTCCATCGGTGCACGGGACGGCCTCATCGGCCGGGTGTCGGACTTTTACTTCGAAGACGATACCTGGGTCATCCGCTACCTGGTGGTGGCCATGGGCGACGGACCGGCGGCGCGGCGCAAGGTGCTGATTTCGCCGATTGCCATCGGTCAGCCGGACTGGTCCGAGAAGATCCTGCCCGTCTCACTGACCCGAAGCCAGGTCGAACGCAGCCCCGACTTCGACACCGCCAAACCGGTGTCGCGGCAGCAGGAAATGGGCTATCTCGGCTATTACGGCTACGGCAACTATTGGGGCGGGGGCGGATTGTGGGGCGCGGGCCTGTATCCGGACATCCTGCAGGGCGGAATGCAGCGCGAGGTGAAAGCCGCGGTGGCGGCGGATTCGGCGCGAACCCCGCGCGCCGACCCGCATCTGCGCAGCGGCAACGATGTGATGCGGTATTACGTGCATGCCAGCGACGGCGATATCGGCCACGTCCAGGGCCTGCTGATCGACGAAAGGACCTGGGCGATTCGCTATCTCATCGTCAACACCAGCAATTGGTGGCTGGGGCATCAGGTGGTCATCGCGCCCCAATGGATCGAGAATTTGAACTGGGCCGAGTCCACGGTGACCGTCGATCTGACGCGCGAAGCGATCCGGGATGCGCCGGCCTACGATCCGAAGGCGCCATTCGACCGCGAGCAGGAGGAAGGCATTCACGCGCATTACGGACGGGTGGGATACTGGCCGCGCGACGTGAAGCACGCCAAGACCGGTTCCCGGATGTAGATCCGCGGAAGTGCTCTGAGCCCGCCGCTGCAGCTGTATCTGATTCGGCATGGGGAGACCGACTGGTCCCTGGCCGGCCGGCACACGGGCCGGACCGATCTTGTACTGACCCCGCACGGCGAGGAGGCCGCGCGCGACTTGGCGCCCTGGCTGCAAAACAAGGCGTTCACCCGCGTGCTCTGCAGCCCGGCGCTGCGCGCACGGCAGACCTGCGAGTTGGCGGGTCTGGGAGCCGACCGCGTGATCGAAGCGGACCTCGCGGAGTGGGATTACGGGGACTACGAAGGCCGGCGCAGCGACGAGATCCATCAGCAGCGGCCCGACTGGAGCGTCTGGCGCGACGGCTGCCCCGGGGGCGAAATGCCCGCGCAGATCTCGCAGCGCGCCGACCGGCTTCTCACGCGTCTGCGCGGTTTCACCGGCAACATTGCCCTGTTTTCCCACGGCCAATTCGGACCCGCACTGGCCGCGCGATGGATCGGGCTGCCGATCGGCGACGGGCAACATTTTGCGCTCAGTCCGGCATCGCTCAGCATCCTCGCCCAGGAACCCGACCACCCTGAAATCACGGCCATCACGCTCTGGAATGCGCGACCCCGGGGCATCGACGGACCGATGATCGAATAGACGGGGGCAGCCTCCGCCGGAATCCCGCGCCGTCTGCAACGTGGTGTGGCGAACAGAGCGGCGCCGCAATCTTGGTTACTCTTCATGCCCACTAAGGAGGATGAACATGTTGCGCAACATTGCGGATCTGGAGAATTGCACGATCGGCGCCACCGACGGCACCATCGGCAAAATCAAGGATTGCTATTTTGACGATGAAGCGTGGGTCATCCGATATTTTACCGTGGATACCGGCTCCTGGCTCGTGGGCCGGGAGGTGCTGATCTCGCCGTACTCCGTCCGCACTCCGGATTGGGAGCATGGGATATTGCCCGCGGCGATCACCAAACAGCAGGTGATGCACAGCCCGAACATCGATACCGATAAGCCGGTCTCGCGGCAGCAGGAAATGACCTATCTCGGATATTACGGCTACCCGTACTACTGGGCCGGCGGTGGGCTGTGGGCCGGCGGGGGCACCTGGGGCGCCGGCGCATACCCGGGGACGATGTCGCAGGACGCGGCCGATTCGGCGGCGGCGTCCGAGGAGCGGCATCGCCACGACGATCCGCATCTTCGCAGCTGCAAAGCCGTAAAGGGCTATCGCATTCATGCGACGGACGGTGAAATCGGGCATGTTCAGGGCTACCTCATGGATGAGCGCACCTGGGCCATCCAGTATCTGATCATGGACACGAGCAACTGGTGGCTGGGACATCAGGTCCTGATCGCACCGGATTGGATCGACGCCGTGAGTTGGTCCGAATCCAGTGTTACCGTCAGTCTGAGTCGACAGGAAATCAAGGATTCCCCGGCTTACGATCCTCTTGCGCCGTTGAATCGTGCCGAAGAGGCCGTGATTTACCGCCATTATGGGCGCAAGGGCTACTGGCAGGATCGGGACAAGCGCGAAGTGGCCTGATCGCCCTGCCGAGGACCATCAGTTCGCAACCCGGGCTTGCTCGCTCATGGTCCACGGCTCAACTGCCTGGTGCGGCGGCGGACGATTCGTGAGGACAATGATAGAACGCCCCACAACTGCGGAGGCGAATTCTCCGGGTGCGTACGTTGGCGCACAGACGCGCAACCGACGCACTGTAGGCTGTTCGCACCGCCACCCCTCACGGAGGATCCCGACGATGTCACCACCCATCCCGGCCGCCTCCGGCGCGATACGCAGTCACATCAGCCCGCTTGCCGGCAAGCCGGCGCCGCCGTCCTCACTCATCGACGTCACCAAGCTGATCACGGCTTATTATGAGATCGAACCCGATCCCGGGGTGGCCGCGCAGCGCGTCGTGTTCGGCACGTCGGGACACCGCGGCTCGGCGTTCGACGGCTCGTTCAACGAACGGCACGTGCTGGCCATCGCCCAGGCGATTTGCGATTACCGCAGTTCGCACGGCATCGGCGGACCCCTGTTTCTCGGGTACGACACCCACGCCTCATCGTGGCCGGCCTGCGCATCCGGGCTCGCGGTGTTGGCGGCCAATGGCGTCGACGTCATGCTGGCGAGGAACGACGAATTCACCCCCACTCCCGCGATATCGCACGCCATTCTGACCCACAATCGCGGACGCACCGGGGACTGGGCCGATGGCATCGTCATCACGCCTTCGCACAATCCGCCGCGTGACGGAGGCTTCAAGTACAACCCGCCGAATGGAGGTCCGGCAGGCGAGGACGTCACCGACGGCATCCAAGCGGCGGCCAACCGCTATCTCGAGACCAACCTGCGCGGCATCAAACAGTTGCCGTACGGCGCGGCGCTGCGCGCCACGACCACGCACCGGCACGACTACCTCGCTGCCTACGTCGCCGATTTGGTCAACACCATCGACATGGATGCGATCCGCGAGGCCAAAATCCGCATGGGCGTCGATCCCCTGGGGGGCGCCGGAGTTCATTATTGGGCCGCGATTGCCGAACGCCATCAATTGGATCTGACGGTGGTGAGCGAGGTCGTGGATCCGACGTTTGCGTTCATGACCCTCGACTGGGACGGGCAGATTCGCATGGATCCGTCCTCGCCGTACGCCATGCAGCGCCTGATCGGCCTCAAGGATCGATTTCAGGTGGCCTTTGCCTGCGACACCGACCACGACCGGCACGGCATCGTGACTCCGACCGGCGGCTTGTTGCCGCCCAACCACTATTTGTCGGTGGCGATCGATTATCTTTTCCGGCACCGGCCGCGCTGGCCCACGGCTGCGGCCGTCGGCAAGACCGTGGTCAGCACGCGCCTGATCGATCGCGTCACGGCCCGGCTGGGCCGCCGTTTGTACGAGGTGCCGGTCGGATTCAAATGGTATTCGGCGGGACTTCTCGACGGCCGCATCGCCTTTGGCGGCGAGGAAAGCGCGGGCGCCACCTTTTTGCGCCGCGACGGGTCGGTATGGACCACCGACAAGGACGGCATCATCGCCGCTCTGTTGTCGGCCGAGATCACGGCGCGCACGGGGCGGGACCCGGGCGAACTCTATGTCGAGGTGGCACATGAACTGGGCAGTCCGGTGGAAGATCGGGTACAGGTCACCGCGACCGGCGCGCAGAAAAAGAAGATCGCCGCGCTGAGCTCACATGACGTGGCCTCAACCGAACTCGCCGGGGAGACGATCACCAGCATTCTCGACCGCGCGCCCGGAGACGACGCGCCGATCGGCGGCATCAAGGTCAATTCCGCGAGCGGCTGGTTTGCGGCAAGACCGTCGGGCACCGAGGACATTTACAAGATCTATGCCGAGAGTTTCCGTGGATCCGGACACCTGCAGAAGATTCTCGAGGAAGCGCAGGCCACCGTCGACGCTGTGATCGCGCCCTCGAACGCCTGATTGAAATTCGAGGGCGGCTCGTCGAGCGTCACGGCCCCGGGCCGGTCGAGTTCTCGCGGGTGTCGCCGGCCCAATAGCCCGGCCGCACATAATGACGATGCAGTCCGATCTCCTGATCGCGGTCCAGCTGCGAGCCCGAATGGTAAGGCGGCGCGTGCTTCACGGCATCGCGCGTCAGATCGACGAACACCTTGAAGCCCGTCCATTCGACCGCGGAAATCCATCGCGGCGAAACGAGCACCAGGTGATCGAGCCACCAATTGCTGGTATCCACGATCATGTACCGGATCGCCCAGGTGCGCTCCTCCACCAGGAAACCCTGAACGTGCCCGATGCCGCCGTCATAGGCGTGTATGTGATACTTCATGAGCGCCTTGCAGCTGCGCAGATGGTGATCGTCGTGCCGGTGCAATACGGCGTCGGCGGCAACCTCCCGGCGTGCATTCTCCTCGAGCGCGCGCCGGTACGCAGGACTGGTGCCGCCCAACCCGAGGCCGGTGAGTGTGATTCCGGACTGCGCATCGCTGATCGGTTGGGTGCCGTTCCAATAGCAGGGATAATCGTAATAACCGAGGTAGGTCGATTCATGCTGCCTCGTCACCGGCTTGTCCGTGTCGATGTCGGGGCTGTCCCTGACCTGCTGCCGGGTGATCGAAACCTCGAGCAGCCGGGTCGCCCAGTTTGCCCGCGCCACCGCGAGCGGCGAGATCAGCACCGTTCGACTCAGCCAAGAGCCCGTCTCGACGACGAAATAGCGGATGACCCACGCCTCGTCGTCGAAGTAGTAATCCTTCACGCGGCCGATGTCGCCGTCGGTGGCGCCGATGGAATAATCCTCCAAGTCCGTCAGGGTGCGCAGCATCGACTTTCTCCTGCCATGGCGGGTACGGGGCGCCACTCTATGTGTGCAGCGGGCCCATCGTCTGTTCGCCAAGGTACACAGGGACGATTCCGATTACGGCGAATGGCAATCCGATTTCGCGAAGACGTGAACCACCGTATTGGCCAGCAGCTGCGGGCGATCCTTCGACCCGCACTGTCCGACGAAGTTGTCGGCGCTGACGGCGTTCCAGGATATGTGTCCGTAACCGTCGGGGCCGGGCGTGATCGACAAGGGGATTGTGGCGAAACCATTGATTCTGCGGGCCGATAGAATTGCCGCCGGCGGGTACAAATTCAGGTCATACGCGGTGACCAAGATGGTGTCCGGGTTGTCATTGATGATGGAGATGGACATGCCGCCGCCATCCGCGAAGGCGCTGGCGAACAGCAGCAGGGCGATTGCGGCGAGTAACGTTCGCGGGCCGGAGGTTTGCATGGACGGATCCTTCGATGAGGGGGATGCAAGTACGCGCGGCCCCCCGTTCTGCGAGCACCATTGCAGACTAATCTTGTGCAACGCACACTACAAATTGTCCGTTGCGAGAGAACAGCGCGGCATCAGCCGTGTGTTCGCGACGGAGAATTCTGAGTGCGCCGGACGCTCAGCCGAGCAATTCCTTCGGCACGTTGCCGCCGTTGTCGGCCAGCTTCTGCATCACGGTCTTGTGCAGCCACATGTTCATCTGCGCCGAATCGGCCATCTTGTCGGCGGGACAATTCAATTCCGTCGCCAGCTGCTTGCGCGCAGTCAGACTGCTGTCCAGGCCGAGCAGCTTCATGAGATCGACAATGGACACCTTCCAATTGAGTTTTTCCGGATTCTTGGCGGCCAGTGCATCGAGCTTGGCGACCACGTCGACCACCGGGACGGCGGCCGGCGCTGCGGGAGCGGCCGCAGGAGCCGCAGCCGAAGCGGCAACGGGCGCTGCCGCGGCCGGAGCCGCAGAGACCGCGTGACCAAAACCGAGTTTGTCGAGAATGCTGCTGAACAATCCCATGATGAATCGACTCCTGCGTGTGAAGGTTACGGCCGCGTCGACCGCGGCGCGATTGTACGCACCGGCCCCTGTATTTGACAGCAAGCGTGCGCCGCCTGGGGTCCGGCCGTGGACAGGACACTATTTGCCGGGATCCAGCCGGTTGACGGCATCCAGCAGGGCGTGCACCAGCGGCTCGGGCCGGTAGCCCGTGCGCTCGGGCGTCAGGCCCAGACGTACGACGACGATCCGGCGCGAAGGTATGACGGCGATACTCTGGCCGTCATGACCCTGCAGCCAAATGGTGTCCGCGGGAATGCCGGATGACTTGCCGTCGGGTCCCGCCAGCCACACCTGGCCATGGCCGTACTGTCCGCCGGAAGCCGCCACGGGCGTGGTCATCATCGCCACATAGCCGCGCGGAAGAATTTCATCTCCACGCCAGACCCCGTCCTGCAGCAGAAGCTGGCCGTAGCGCGCCCAATCGCGCGCATTGGCGTACATGTATGAGGAACCCACCAGCGTGCCATGCTCATCCGTCTCGATCAGCGCGGAACTCATGCCCAGCGGATCGAACAGGCGCTCGCGCACGAATCCAAGGGGCCGCGGTCCGGCGGCATCCATGAAAATGCGGGAAAGAATGACCGCCGTCCCGCTCGAATAGCTCCAGACCGTTCCGGGCGGATGTGCGAGCGGCTGGGAACGCGCAAAAGCCGCCATGTCGGGCTCCAGAAACAGCATGCGCGTGACATCGGAAACCGCGCCATAGGCTTCATTGAAGCGCAGTCCGCTCGACATGCCCAGCAGGTCCGCGATCCGGATGCGGCCGCGCGGATCGGCGGCCGGCCATCCGGCTGGCTGGTCGATCGACAAAAGTCCGTCCTTGACGAGAATGCCGATGAGCCCCGCCATGACGGTCTTGGTCATCGACCAGCCGAGCAGCGGGGTCCGCGCATCGAAACCCTCCGCATAACGTTCGGCGATGATGCGGCCCTGATGCAGGACCACGATCGCACGCACGCCGGGCCCGGCGAGCCGCGCATCCGTCAGGATCGGCGCGAGTGCGGGTACGATGGCGACGAATTCACCCTGCGGCCCGGGTCGATCCGCCGCGAACGGCCGCGCGCCGGCGGCCGGTCCCGGTGCGGCGGCCGGCGCCGCCGCGGTGGCCGCGAGCGCCGTTGCGAGATCGCCGTCCGGAACAACCGTGCAGCCCATGCCGGGGCGTGAGACGGCGAGGCCGCCGCCGATGAAGCCGAGCAGCCCGGCGCGCACCACGCCGGCCGCGCGATCCACCGACACCCGCATCAGTCTCAGCAACGGGTGTCCCGTTGCCTGCACGTCGACGTACAGCACCGCCTGCGGGTCGCGGTTCGCGAGAAAAACGTTCGAACAGACGATCTTGGCGGAGTAGTTGGCGCCCACCCGGATCAGTTCCGGCGGTCTCGCCCAACACGCCAGCAGCAGCATGGCCGCGACCAGAACCAACCCGGCGAGCGTGCGGCGCAGGGCTCTCAATGGAAGAGGTAATCGAGCAAAATGCCGCTGAACACGGCCATGCCGAAGTAGTTGTTGTTCAGAAAAGCGCGCAGACACTGCGCCGGCTCACGCCCGCGAATCAGCCACAATTGATAGGCGAAAAACCCGGCGCCGGCGAGCACCCCGGCCAGATACCAGCCGCCGAGATGCGCCAGGCGCCCGGCGAGGTACAGCGCGACCAGGGTCATCGCCTGCAGCACGGCGATCACCTGCCGGTCCGCATCGCCGAACAATATGGCCGTCGAGCGCACGCCGATCTTCAGGTCGTCCTCGCGATCCACCATCGCGTACATCGTGTCATAAACCGCGACCCACAGGATGTTCGCCAGGAACAGGAGCCATGCGAGCCGCGGCACCGTCGTGGTCTCGGCGGCGAAGGCCATGGGTATGCCCCAGCCGAAGGACAGACCGAGATACAGCTGAGGTACCGACAGGAACCGCTTGATGAAGGGGTAGGTGACCGAGAGAAACGCACCGACGAAGGCCAACGTCAGCGCCTGCCGGTTCAACCGCAGGGCGACGGTCAACGCCGCCAGCGCCAGGATGGCGAACAGCACCAGCGCCTCCGGCGCCGACACGCGGCCTGCCGCGAGCGGTCGATCCTTGGTGCGCGCCACGTACGGATCGAAATTCCGGTCGGCATAATCGTTGATGACGCAGCCTGCAGAACGCATCAGCACCACGCCGCACACGAATACGGTGAACAGCCGCTGATCCGGTCTGCCCTGTGCCGCTATCCACAGTGCCCACAGAGTCGGCCACAGCAGCAGCCAGATCCCGATGGGCCGGTTCAGGCGCATGAGCCGCGCGTAGTCCGCCAGCGTCGCCAAGACGTGCACTTGTGCGCGCCCGGCCATCAGGATCCCGCCCTGGCCGATGCGGCTCGCGCCTGATACCCGGCTGGGCTAGGCGACACGGCCATACTGTTCGGCTTGGCCGACCCAGCGGCGCACCAGCGGCGCCACGTTCGCGGGCAGCTCCCGCAGCAGCGTCTCGGCGGCGATGTGCACCCGCGGCAGCAGATCCGCGTCGCGCAGCAGATCGGCGACTCGCATCTGGGCGAGACCCGTCTGCCGCGTGCCCAACAGCTCGCCGGGACCGCGCAACTCGAGATCGCGCCGCGCCACCTCGAAGCCGTCGTTGGTGGCGCGCATTACCGCGAGCCGTTCGCGCGCGAGCGATGACAGCGGTGCGCGGTACAGCAGCATGCAGGAGCTGTCGTGCTGCCCACGGCCGACGCGGCCGCGCAGCTGATGCAGCTGCGCGAGCCCCATTCTTTCGGCATTCTCGATGACCATCAGCGTGGCGTTCGGCACGTCGACGCCGACCTCGATGACGGTGGTCGCGACCAGCAGCTGGATCCTGCCGTCCTTGAACATCCGCATCGTGCGCTCCTTCGCCGCACCCGGCATGCGCCCATGCACCAGTCCGACGGCAAGTTCGGGCAGCGCGGCGGCGAGGGCCGCCGCGGTCTCCTCCGCCGCCTGGTAGGGCATGTCCGCGGATTCGTCGATCAGCGGGCACACCCAATAGGCCTGCCGCCCGGCGACGCAGGCGTTGCGGATGCGCAGGACCACCTCGTCGCGGCGCTGCTGGGCCAGCACCACGGTTTTCACCGGCGTGCGTCCGGGCGGCAGTTCATCGATGATCGACACGTCCAGATCGGCGTAGGCGGTCATTGCGAGCGTTCGCGGGATCGGCGTCGCAGTCATGATCAACTGATGGGGCCGATGGCCGTCACGGGCGGCCTTCTCGCGCAGGCTCAGGCGCTGGTGCACGCCGAAGCGATGCTGCTCGTCCACGATCACGAGCGCCAACGAGGCGAATTCCACGCCTTCCTGGAAGAGCGCATGGGTGCCGATGACGATCGGCGCATGGCCGGCGCGGATGCCGGCGAGCGCCGCCGCTCGCACCTTGCCGGTCTGGCGTCCCGTCAGCAGGGCGACGGCGGTGTCCAGCGGCTTGAACCAGCGCTCGAAGTTTTGCGCGTGCTGGTCCGCCAACAGTTCGGTGGGCGCCATCAGCGCCACCTGCCGGCCGGCGAGCAGGGCGCGCGTTGCGGCGAGCGCGGCCACCAAGGTCTTGCCGCAACCGACGTCCCCCTGCACCAGGCGCAGCATCGGCTTCGGGAGTTCCAGATCCCGCTCGATCTCCGCCAGAGCCCGCCGCTGTGCCGCCGTCAATTGAAAAGGCAGGGCCGCGAGCAGCCGCGACTTGAGCGTGTCATCCGGCTCGAGCGGCCAGCCGGGCTCGCTTTGTATGCGCCGCCTCAGCAGCTTCAGCGACAACTGGTGCGCCAGCAACTCCTCGAAGGCGAGCCGCCGCTGCGACGGATGACGCCGATCGAGCAGCAGATCGACCGGCGCATCGGCCGGCGGCCGATGCACGTAATGCAATGCGTCACGCAGCGACGGCAGACCCGCATCGGCCAGCAAGGAGGCCGGCAGCCAGTCCTGTGGGTCATCGGCCGTGGTCTGATCGAGGGCCATGCCCACCAGCAGCCGCAGCCGCCCTTGGGTCACGCCCTCGGTGCTCGGGTAGACCGGCGTGAGGTGCAGGTCGGCCTCGGTGGGCGCCGCATCCACTCGCCGATACTCCGGATGCACGAATTCGAGGCCGGATGGTCCGCGGCGTGCTTCGCCGTAGCAGCGGATGCGCACGCCCCGCGCCAGGCCGGTCTGCTGCTGGGTGGTGAAATGAAAGAACCGCAGCGTGAGAAATCCGGAACCGTCCGATATGCGGCTGAGCATCTGGCGACGGCCGCGAAAAACCACCTCGGTGAGCTGCACGTCGCCTTCGATGGCGGCGCGCTGGCCGGCGTACAGTTCGCCCAGCGGAACCGTTCGCGTGCGATCCTCGTAGCGCAGCGGCAGCAAAAACAGCAGATCCTGGATCGTGTCGACGCCGAGAGCGCGCAGCCGCTCGGCCAGCGTGCTGCCGACGCCGCGCAAGGCAGTGACCGGCCGGGGCTCGATCACAACCCGACGATGCACTCCACCTCGACTTGCGCGCCGCGCGGCAGCGACGCGACTCCCACGGCCGCCCGCGCCGGATAGGGCTCGCGAAAATACTCGGCCATGACCCGGTTGACCAAAGCGAAGTGCGACAGGTCGACCAGGAAAACGGTGACCTTCACCACATCGTCGAGCCCCGCACCGGCCGCCACGACGATGGCCTTGAGGTTCTCGAAGACGCGGCGTACCTGGGCCTCCATGTCACCCTGGACCAGCTCCTTGGTCGCCGGATCGAGCGGAATCTGGCCGGATACCCAGATCGTGCCGCCCACCCTGACCGCCTGCGAGTAGGTGCCGATGGCGGCGGGAGCGAGGGGCGTCGAGATGATTTGTTTGCTCATGAGTCCACGGAGGTTTGGTTGAGTGAATCAGGCGAGAGTGCGCGACACCCTGAGCACGTCGGGCATGCGCCGGACGGTGCGGATGACCCGTGCGAGATGCTTGCGGCTTTGCACCTGAAGTTCCAGTCTGAGGGTGGAGCTGTTCGAATCCCGCTCCTCCACGACCACGTGATCTATGTTGGTTTCCGTTCCGGCGATGCTCGAGGCCACCGCGGCCAGCACCCCCATGCGGTTGCCGACCTCGACCTGGATTTCGGAGCTGAACAGCCGGTCCTTGGTCTCCTCCCACGCAACCGCGACCCATTTCTCCGGCTGCTTGCGGTACTCGGCCAGATTACCGCAATTCTGCCGGTGAATCATCACGCCGCGCCCTGCACTCAGGTACGCCATGATCGGATCCTTCGGGATGGGAAAGCAACAGCGCGCATAATTGACCAGCAACCCTTCCGTGCCGGCGATCATCAGCGGGCCGGCGCTGGCCCTCGCCGGATCCTCGCCCTCGCGCGCCGGCTGCAGGCGCCGTGCGACCAGGGGCGCCATGCGCTCGCCCAGCCCGATCTTCTCGTACAGTTCGTCGGCGTCCTTCAGGTTCAAATCCTTGATCACCGCGTCCAGGTCCGCGGCCGGGATCTTCTTCAGGCTCAGGGAGAATTCGTCGAGTGCGATCTGCAGCAGGCGCCGGCCGAGTTCCAATGCCTCGCCGCGCTTCAAGTTCTTCAAGTATTGCCGGATGGCCGCGCGCGCCTTGGCGGTCACCAAGAACGCGGACCAAGAGGGATTCGGCGTGGCGCCCTTCGCCGTGATGATCTCGACGGTCTGGCCGTTGCGCAGCGGGGTGCGCAGCGGCACCAGTCGACGGTCGATCTTGGCGGCGACGCAGCGGTTGCCCACGTCGGTGTGGATGGCATAGGCGAAATCCACCGCGGTGGCGCCGGTCGGCAGCCGCAATATCTTCCCCTTGGGGGTGAACACGTAGACCTTGTCTGGAAACAGGTCCACCTTGACGCTTTCGAGAAACTCCTCGGAACTGCCGCCCTCCTGGATCTGCACCAGACTCGCGAGCCATTCGCGTGCGCGGTCGTGCTCGACGCCGCCGAAGGCCTCGCCGCCGGTCTTGTACTTCCAGTGCGCGGCGATTCCGGATTCGGCCACGCGGTGCATCTGTTCCGAGCGGATCTGCACCTCGATGGGCACGCCGTTCGGACCGAACAGCGTCGTATGCAGCGACTGGTATCCGTTGACGCGCGGAATGGCGATGTAATCCTTGAATCGTCCGGGCATGGGCTTGTAGAGGCTGTGCACCAGCCCAAGCGTGCGATAACAGGTGTCGGCGGCGTCGACGATGATGCGAAAGCCGTACACATCCACCATTTCGTTCATGGAGATGCCCTTCAGCTGCATCTTCCGGTAGATGCTGTAGAGGTGCTTCTCGCGGCCTTCGACCCCGCCGCCGATGCCGGCCTTTTTCAGCGCTCCCTTGAACGTCTCGGCGATCTTGCCGATGAACTCCTTTTGATTGCCGCGGGCGCGCTTCAGTTCGCGTTCGAGCACCTTGTAGCGGTATGGGTACAGGGCGCGAAAGCCCAGGTCCTCGAGTTCCAGCTTGACCGCATACAAACCGAGCCGTTCGGCAATGGGCGCGTAGATCTCCAGGGTCTCGCGGGCGCTGCGGCGGCGCTTCAAGGGCGGCATCACCCCTAGCGTGCGCATGTTGTGCATGCGATCGGCCAGTTTGACCATGATCACGCGGATGTCGCGCACCATGGCGAGCAGCATCTTGCGGAAGCTTTCGGCCTGCGCTTCCTGGCGGTTCTTGAATTGGATCTGATCGAGTTTGCTGACCCCATCCACCAGTTCTGCCACGACCTGCCCGAAGATGCCGGCGATTTCGGCCTTGGCGGTGGGCGTATCCTCGATGACGTCGTGCAATATCGCGGCGACCAGAGTGTCGGCGTCGAGACGCAGATCCGCGAGGATGTCGGCGACCGCGACGGGGTGGGTGATGTAGGGTTCGCCCGAGACCCGCTTCTGGCCCTGATGCTTCTCGGCGCCGAAATCGTAGGCTTCGCGAACCCGCTCTATCTGGGCAGGGGGCAGGTAGGTCTCGAGCTTGTCGAGGAGCTGACTGATCCCGGTGGAGCGTCTTCCACCGGGTAGNNAGGAAACCAAGTATGGAAGACGCATAGTCCATCGTTCCCCTGCGAGCTGTTAGGTTCTAGTCACCCAGCCCGAGCTGCGGGGCGCGGAAATCGGCGGGCAGGTCCAGCTCGTTCGCGGGCTGGGCCGGCGGCTCTTCGGGCTCTTCCAGCATTTCCAAGGTGATGTTGCCGGCCGCGATTTCCCGCAGAGCAACCACCGTGGGCTTGTCGTTTTCCCACTCCACCGTGGCCTCCGCGCCGTTCGCCAGGCGCCGCGCGCGTTTCGCGGCCAACAGCACCAGGTTGAACAGATTCGGTTCGTTCTGCAGACAGTCTTCGACGGTGATTCGAGCCATAAATTCATTCCAAATGATTGACGGACAAGAATAGCAGAAATACGCCTGTCTCAAATGGGATGATAGCCTTTGTGAGAGCCAACCCGGTTTCAAGGGGAGGTCCCTTGAGGAAGATCCCACAGAGGAACGCCGTGATCCGAGGCCTGCGCCAACGCCAAATCGTGACGGTTCTGCTCCTGTTCGGGGGCTATGCCTCGCTGTATTTCTGCCGCGCCGACCTGTCCGTCGCGACGCCGATGTTGGTGGAAGAATTGGGCAAGCGCGGCCTGTCCCACGACGACGTGATCGTGGGAATTGGCGCCATCAGCTCGCTCGGGGTGCTCGCCTACGCGCTCGGCAAACTGTTCCTGACGGGTCTCGGCGATTTCTGGGGCGGGCGCATCAATTTCCTGATTGGACTGGCGGGCGCCATGGCCTTCACGCTGCTGTTTGCGTCGGGCGTCGGCCTGCCGCTGTTCACCATGGCGTGGATCGGCAACCGGCTGACCCAGTCGGTCGCCTGGGCCGGTCTGGTCAAGGTGTCGTCGCGATGGTTCGATTTTTCCTCGTATGGCTCGATCATCGGCATTCTGAGCGTCAGCTATCTGGTCGGCGATGCTGCAGCGCGCGAATGGATGGGCGCGCTGATCCTGCGCGGCTACGGCTGGCGTTCGTTGTTCCTCCTTGCCGCGGCGGTGGCCGGCACCATGCTGGTCGCGAATTACCTGTTTCTGCGGGAATCGCGCGTGCGCGCAGGCTTTTCGGAGGCCATCCCGAATCCGCTCAATCTGTTCGCCGCCTCGGAGTCGCGGCCGGCCAATCTGAAGGAGCTGCTGCTGCCGCTGCTGCGCAGCCGCGCCTTCCTCCTGGTTTGTTTCCTGTCCCTCGGATGCACCATCATCCGCGAAACCTTCAACGACTGGACACCGATGTATCTGCGCGATTATCTGGGCTACAGCATGAGCAATGCCGCCGGCATGAGCGCGATTTTTCCGGGCGTCGGCGCCGTCTCCGTGCTGGTGTCGGGCTGGCTCAGCGACCGCCTCGGGGTGAACGGGCGCTCATTGATCATGTTCGTGGGACTCACCTGTACGGCTGCGGCGCTCATATTGCTGATGAGCATGCACTCGAGCACCACCGGCACTCTCGTGCCCCTGGCGGCCATCGGTCTGATCGCCTTCTGTCTGCTCGGGCCCTATAGCTATCTCGGCGGCGCCTTTGCGCTCGATTTCGGCGGCAAGCAGGCCGGTGCGGTGTCATCAGGCCTGATCGACGGTGTGGGCTACCTGGGTGCGGTTTTGGGCGGCTACAGCGTCGGGAAAATGTCCGTGGCCTATGGCTGGCAGGGTGTGTTCGTGGTACTGGCCGCCGTCAGCGCCTTGACGGCATTCGGGGCCGGCTGGCTGTATGTCCTCGGCACCCGCGCCGCGGCCGCGCTCGTGCCGCCGCCGGAACCGCTGTCCGCAGAAGCAGGGCTCCCATGAGCGTCGCCGACGAGTTGTTCGCCCTATTCCGCGAAGCCGGCGACAGTGCCTATTACGGCGAGGTGGTGTCGACCACGGAACATTGTCTACAGGCGGCGCACTTCGCGGCGCTCGAGGGCGCGCCTCCGGGACTGGTGGCCGCCGCGCTGCTGCACGACATCGGCCACCTGCTGCAGGCTGCGCCGAACGACATCGCCGAATGGACCCGGGACGCGCGGCATGAAATCACCGGCAGCCGCTGGCTGGCGCAGCGCTTCGCGCCGGAGGTCAGCGAACCCGTGCGCCTGCACGTGCCGGCCAAACGCTATCTGTGTGCAACCGACCCGGGTTATGCCGCGATGTTGAGCCCGGCCTCCGCAATCACCCTGAAGTTGCAGGGCGGTCCGATGTCGCTGCCGGAAGTGCGCGCATTCGAGGCCGAGCGCCACTTCCGCGAGGCCGTGCGGCTGCGGCATTGGGACGATCAGGGCAAGATCGCCGGACTTCTGACGGCGAGCCTTGCCGATCATCGCGTGCTCATCGAGTCGTTGGGCATTCTGCGCGGCACCTGAACACGTCTCGTCGGATCTCCCGCTGCAAGTGCCGCTGAACAATCTCGATCAGCTCCACGCGCGACACGCGCGGCGCGATTCGCGGCTCTCCGTGGGTGCGACGTTGACCCTCATCTGGCTGGCAGGCTTTCAGTCGTCTGCCGCGCGGGCGGACGAGTCGGCGGGCCCGGACGGGCAACCGATTCCCGAGGAGCGCTGGGCGGTTCACGCCCAGGCAACCTACGTCGAACAGGAGACCGACGCCTTCCCGGCACCCTACAGCGGACCCAACAGCTTGTCGCCGAGCAGCGGCCGCGAGACGGCGGATGCCACCCTGTACGTCGGTGCACGCCTCTGGCCCGGGGCCGAAGGCTGGATCACGCCGGAAATCGACCAGGGCTTCGGGCTCGACGACACCCTCGGGGTGGCGGGATTCACGAGCGGCGAGGCTTATAAGGTCGGCAAGAATCAGCCCTATCTGCGTTTGCCGCGGGCCTTCATACGTCAGACCTTCAATACGGGGGACGAGCGGGAAGTCGTGGAGGCGGATGCGGATCAACTCCGCGGCTCGCGCAGCCAGGATCGCTGGGTGCTGACGCTCGGCAAATTCGGCGTAACCGACGTGTTCGACGCGAACCGGTATGCGCATGACCCGCGGGCTGATTTCTTCAATTGGGCGGCGGTGGATGCCGGCGTCTACGATTACGCCGCGGACGCCTGGGGGTACACGCTCGGCGCGTGCGTCGAGCGCTATCTCGGGCCGTGGACGCTGCGCGCGGGCATCTTCGATCTGTCCAATATTCCGAACAGCACCCATCTGGACCCCGGCTTTCACGAATTCCAGTACGACGGCGAACTCGAGCGGCGCTACGGGCTTTTCGGTCAGACGGGCAGCCTGCGGCTGACCCTGTTCGACAGCCGCGGCCGCATGGGGCTGCTCGACCAGGCCCTTCAGCTGGCTTCGCTGACCGGCACCGTGCCGAATGCCGCGGACGTCCGACAATACCGCGGTCGACCGGGGGCGAGTCTTGATGTCGAACAGACCATCAGCGCCGATCTCGGCGTCTTTGCACGCCTCGGCAAGGCCGCGGGCAACGTCGAGGTGTACGAGTTCACGGATATCGACCGCTCGGTCGAGGTGGGCGCGGCGATTCAGGGTACGCGGTGGCATCGGCACGACGACACTATCGGCATCGTCGCCATCGACAACGGGATCTCCGCCGTGCGCGAGCGGTACCTGGCCGCCGGGGGCCTCGGGGTGCTGATCGGTGACGGCCGTCTGCCGCATCCGGCAGCCGAGCAAATCTTGGAGACCTATTACCGCCTCGCCGTCCGCTCAGGGATTCATCTCAGTTTGGACCTGCAACACGTCGAGAATCCCGGCTACAACACCGATCGCGGTCCGGTATGGGTGGTCGCCGTGCGCTTGCACGCACAGTATTGAAGACTGCCGCGCACCGGGACATCGGTTGGCAGGCGGCGGTGCTACGGGCGCAGCAGATCGGCCGCGAGGCGCGCAACCGCAGGCCGCTCCGCGCGCAGCGCGTCGCCCCGCCCGTGGACAATGGCCTGCAGATCCGCCACCGCCTGCTCGAAATTCTCATTGATGACCACATACTCGAATTCCGGCCAATGCGCCATATCGCCCACCGAATCGCGCAGCCGACGCGCGATCACCGCATCCGAGTCCGTGCTGCGCAGCCGCAGGCGGTCCTCGAGAGAACGCCGCGACGGCGGCAGGATGAAAATGCCGTGTGATTCGGGCAGTCGCCGCCGCACCTGCGCGGCCCCCTGCCAGTCGATTTCCAGCAGCAGCTGCTCGCCTCGGGCCAAGGCCCCGCGAACCGCGGCGAGGCCGGTGCCATAACTGTTGTCGAACACGCGGGCATGCTCGAGGAATTCGCCGGCGTCGATCATGCGCCGGAAGTGCTGCTCATCCACGAAATGATAGTCGGCGCCGTCGAGCTCGGTCGCCCGCGGTGTGCGGGTGGTGTAGGAGACCGAGAAGCGCAGCTGCGGCTCGCGCTCCATCAGGGCCTTGACTAGGCTGGTCTTGCCGGCGCCCGACGGCGCGGCAATGACGAACAAACGCCCGCGCTCGCTTTGCGCGGCCACTACTCGATGTTCTGCACTTGTTCGCGCATCTGCTCGATCAGTACCTTCATGTCGACCGCGGCGCGGGTGGTTTCGATGTCCTGGGATTTCGACGACAGCGTGTTCGCCTCGCGATTGAGCTCCTGCATCAGAAAATCGAGCCGCCGGCCTGCCGGGTCGGGGCCGTCGAAGGTATTGCGCACCTCGCTGACGTGGCCGCGCAACCTTTCGATTTCCTCGTCCACATCGAGGCGCTGCGCCAGGATGGCAAGCTCCTGTTCGAGACGTTCGTGGTCCACGTCGCTCACCAATTGCGAGATGCGTTCGAGCAACTTGACGCGCACGCGGGCACGCACCTCCGGCAGCCGCTCGGCAACCCGCGCCGCGAATTCGATGAGCCCCTTGCAGCGCAGCTCCAGCGCGTCGCGCAGCCGCGCACCCTCGCTGTCGCGTGAACGCTCGAGATCGGCGAGCGCCTCCTCCAGCAGCTTGTTCGCCGCGTCAATCATGGGAGCCGCATCGCGCGTGCCGTCGCGCAGCACGCCGGGCCAGCGCAGCAGGTCGACGACGTCGATGCGCGCCGCGACGCCGGCCTGCGTGGCGATCTGCTGGGCGCGCTGCGTGAGTGCGGCGAGCAGATTCGCATCCACCTCCAGCGACGCACCGGCCGTCGCCGGCCGAACATTCAGCGAGCATTCCACCTTGCCGCGGCGCACGGAGGCGGCGACCGATTGGCGGAACCCGGCCTCCGCCGCCCGGAATTCCTCCGGCAGACGGCAGCCGATCTCGAGAAAGCGGTGGTTGACGGTTTTCAGTTCCCACGTGAGCAGTCCCCAGGGAAGTTGCCGCTCGCGGCGGGCGAAGCCTGTCATGCTGCGAATCATAGGGGTTTGAGCCGAAAATCGGCCATAATCGGCCTTCAAAGATGAACACGGATGACGATCCGAAGAATTTTAACAGAACGCCGGGAGCATTCATTGCAGATCGAGACCGCGGATGTCAGCTTGATCGGCCACCGCGAGGAAAATCAGGACCGGGTCGCGATCGCCGCCGACGAATCGGCGGTTCTCATGGCCGTGATCGACGGCATGGGTGGCCACGCCGAGGGCGCGCGCGCGGCAGAGACGGCACTGGCCACCTTGCTCGAGGCGTTCTGGCAGGCGCCGCATCCGATTTTCGATCCGCTCGGATTTCTGCATCTGTCTCTGGGTCGGGCACATGACGAGGTGGTGAAGCTCGGTGCGGGGCGCGGCGTCGAGGCACGGCCGCGCGCCACGTGCGCCGTGTGTCTGGTGCAGGATTCGGCGGCGTATTGGGCGCATGTCGGCGACAGCCGCGTCTATCAGCTGCGCCAATCGCAGGTGATCGAGCGTACGCGCGATCACAGCCACGTCGAGGTGCTGCTGCGCGAGGGGCTGATCACGGAGGCCGAGGTCCAAGGCCACCCGATGCGCAACTACGTCGAGTGCTGCCTCGGCGGGGATGCGGCGCTTCCCGAAATGAGCCTCTCCTCGAGGCGGCGCCTGAAATCCGGCGATGTGCTGCTGCTGTGCACGGACGGCCTGTGGTCGAATCTCAAGGATCAGGACTTTGCAAGGCTGGCATTGCCGTCTCCCAAAGCGCTGCGTGAATCGCTGGCGGAACTCGGCGCCGAGGCGGTGCAGGCCTCCGCGCCGTACAGCGACAACACGAGCGCCGCCGTGCTGCGCTGGCAGGCGCTGTGAACGCCCCGAGGCCGAGCGGACGGGCGCCCGACGAACTGCGAAAATTGAGCTTCGCCCGCGCCTACACCCGGCACGCCGAGGGTTCCGTCCTGGTCGGTTTTGGCGATACCCGCGTGCTGTGCACGGCCAGCGTCGAGGATGGCGTTCCGCCGTTCCTGCGCGGCCAGGGGCAGGGCTGGGTTACCGCCGAGTACGGCATGCTGCCACGGGCCACGCACACCCGATCCGCACGCGAGGCCGCACGCGGCAAGCAGTCCGGCCGTACGCAGGAGATCCAGCGTCTGATCGGCCGATCGCTGCGTGCCGTCGTCGACTTGAAGGCGTTGGGCGAACGCACCGTCACCATCGATTGCGACGTGCTGCAGGCCGATGGCGGCACACGCACGGCGGCCATCACGGGCGGATTCGTGGCCCTGGCCGATGCGGTCGACGTGCTGTTGCGCCGGCGCAGCATCGCACAGAACCCGCTGCACGGGCAGGTCGCGGCCGTTTCGGTGGGCATCTATCGCGGCACGGCGGTGCTCGATCTCGATTATGCCGAGGATTCCAACGCCGAGACCGACATGAACGTGGTGATGAACAGCGGCGGCGGATTCATCGAGGTGCAGGGCACTGCGGAGGGACACGCGTTCCGCCGCCATGAACTCGATCAGCTGCTGGATCTCGCCACCCAAGGCATCGCCCGACTGCATGCCGCACAGCTCGACGCCCGCGCCCAATGAACTGCTGGTGGTCGCCACCGGCAATGCGGGCAAGCTGCGCGAATTTCGGGAGCTGCTCGCCGGATTGCCGTTCCGCATCGCCAGCCAGGCCGACTTGAAGGTGGCGCCGGTTGCCGAGACCGGCGCCACCTTCGCGGAAAATGCGCTCCTGAAGGCGCGCCATGCCGCCGCAATCACCGGGATGGCGGCGATCGGCGATGATTCGGGCCTCGAAGTGGACGCGCTCGGAGGCGCGCCCGGGATCTACTCCGCGCGTTATGCGGGGCCGGCCGCGGATGACGCCGCCAACAACGCCAAGCTGATGGCCGAACTCGGGCGCAGGCCGCTTGCGGTGCGCACCGCGCGCTATCGATGCGCCCTGGCTTTCGTGCGTGGCCCGGCCGACCCCGCCCCGCTCACCGCCGTGGCCGCATGGGAGGGGCTGCTCCTCGATGCGCCGCGCGGCGCGGCCGGCTTCGGCTATGACCCGTATTTCTGGCTTCCCGACCTGGGCCGGACGGCCGCAGAACTCGACATCACGGAGAAAAACCGCCTGAGCCACCGGGGCCGGGCGCTTCTCGCCCTGCGCGACGCATTGGGCGGCGCATGACTGCGCCCGCACCGCCCCTCGCCCTGTACGTGCACATGCCATGGTGCGTGCGCAAGTGCCCTTATTGCGATTTCAATTCCCATCAGTTGAAGGGCCGGCGGCCCGATGCGGATTACATCGATGCGCTGCTGCGCGATTTCGACACGGAGAAGGCGCTGCTCGGCGACCGGCGCGTGCAAACGGTGTTCTTCGGCGGCGGCACGCCGAGCCTGTTCGCGCCCGAGGAGTTCGCGCATCTGCTGGCGGGGCTCAAGCAGCGCATCGAATTCACGCCGGACGCCGAGATCACGTTGGAGGCGAACCCGGGGACCGTCGAACGCGGAAATTTTGCGGGCTACCGCGACGCCGGCGTCAACCGGGTGTCCTTGGGCGCTCAGACCTTCGAGCCGCGCGCATTGCAGCTGCTGGGCCGCATCCATTCGGCCGACGACACGCTGCGCGCGGTGCATGAGCTGCGCGACGCCCGTCTCGGGAATTTCAATTTGGACCTGATGTACGGCCTGCCGGGGCAGCGGCCGCAGGCGGCGCTGTCGGATG
Organism: Gammaproteobacteria bacterium; assembly: GCA_003137095.1. GTDB lineage: Bacteria > Pseudomonadota > Gammaproteobacteria > Steroidobacterales > Steroidobacteraceae > Bog-1198. The sequence continues at coordinate 145,621 of PLET01000065.1, read as the reverse complement.
TCGAGTCGGCATTGGCCCTTGGGCCCGCGCATATCTCGCATTATCAGCTAACCCTGGAGCCAGGCACCGTGTTTCACGCACGGCCGCCGCAGCTGCCGGACGAGGAGGACGTGTGGCGCATGCAGACCGAATGTCAGGAACTGCTGGCTGCGGCGGGTTATGGTCAGTACGAGGTATCGGCCTACGCGCGCGACGGCGCCCGTTGCCGGCACAACCTGAATTACTGGCAATTCGGCGACTACGTCGGCTTGGGTGCGGGCGCCCACGGCAAGCTCACCGTGTCGGCGCCGGATCGCGTGTTGCGGACCGTCAAGCCGAAGCAGCCGCGCGAGTATCTGCAGCTGATGCACGGCGCAACCGGGCCGATCGGCGATCGCCGATTCGTGACCCCACCCCAGCTGCCCTTCGAATTCATGCTCAATTCCCTGCGACTCAACGAGGGCTTCGCCGAACGCGATTATCAGCTGCGCACCGGACTGCCGGTGGCGGGTCTCGCGGGCAGATTCGCCGCGGCGGTGGGCCGCGGCTTGCTCGAACGGACGGCCGACGGCTGGCGCGCCACGGAGCTGGGAAGGCGGTTTCTAAACGATCTGCAGGCGGGATTTCTGGAATGAGCTTATGCACATTGCGCGCTCAATCCCACCCTTCAGCATACCTACAGCATATTGCGGCTACGTTAGGTCAAATAGAACATATAAGATATTGATTTATATAAATAAATTGCTCTGGCTATTTTTTGACCAATGCAACATTTATGCGAATTTCCGCGGCACGCAGAATGGCCGCGCGGAGTCATTCACAGACTTATCCACAAGAGTTGTGGACAAGACTGCAAGCGCTTGTCTATTGAAGGGCTTACGGGGCCTCACTTGTGGGTGCCGCGGGCAGCCGCTACACTCCGCGACCCGCTCGGGCGCCGACTTTAAGGAGCGCGCGAGCACTTGGCGTGGCGATGAACACCGCAATGGGCTTCGTCGATTCTGCCGCACGAGCACTCGAGGTTCACATGAAAGCCGGCATCCATCCTGATTACAAAGAAATCACCGTCACCTGCACCTGCGGGAACAAGTTCCAGACCCGCTCGACGATCGGAACCGACCTGCAGGTCGAGGTTTGTTCCAATTGCCATCCGTTCTACACCGGCAAGCAGAAAATCGTGGACACCGGCGGCCGCGTCGACAAGTTTCGAAAGAAGTACGCGACGGTCGCCAAACCCGAACCGGCCCCCAAGCCCGAGCCGGTCTCAAAGCCCGGGTCGGTCGCCAAGCCCTCGCCGGCGTCAAAGGCCGCGCCGGCGTCAAAGGCCGCGCCGGAGTCAAAAGCCGCGCCGGCGGCATCCAAGGCGTAAAATTTCCGGTGGCAGCCGGCGAACACCCCGCCGGCTGATCCTTGGATGGTGGCGCGCGGGTTGACCGCCTCGAGTTCGAGGAAGGAGCCCGCCTTCTCAAGCCCGGGTTCTCAAGCTTGATTCCGGTCTACGGCCGTGCAAGGCTGCCGCAGATCAACGAACAAGGCTCCACACCCGTCGGAAAAAAGCGTATGAGCACGAAATACGAGCTAAAAAACCTCGCCACCTCGAAAGCCACTCAAATGGACGCGATCTCGGGCACCATCGGTCCCGACGTGATCAATATCGCCGCGCTCGTCAAGGAACAGGGCGTGTTCACGTTCGATCCCGGCTTCATGGCGACGGCCAGCACCGAAAGCAAGATCACCTACATCGACGGCGATGCGGGCGTGCTGTTGTACCGCGGCTACCCGGTGGAGCAGCTCGCGGAAAAATCGAGCTTTTTGGAAGTGGCCACCCTCTTGATCACGGGCAGCCTGCCCACGAAGGCACAGCTCGACAGCTTCCAGCATTCGATCACCCGGCACACCATGGTCAACGAGCAGCTGCTGCGCTTCTACCAGGGGTTCCATCACGATGCGCATCCGATGGCGATGGTCTCGGCCATCGTCGCCTCCATGGCGGCCTTCTATCACGACACCACCGACATCTACGATCCGCGCCATCGCGAGATATTCGCGCATCGGATCATCGCCAAGCTGCCGACGATCGCCGCAGCGGCCTACAAGCATTCGCTCGGCCAGCCGAGCGTCTACCCGCGCAACGATCTGCGGTATTGCGCGAACCTGCTGAACATGATGTTCTCCGTGCCCTGCGAGCCGTATGCCATCGATCCGGTGGCGGCCGAGGCGCTCGATCTGCTGTTCATACTGCATGCCGATCACGAACAAAATGCGAGCACCTCCACCGTGCGGCTCGCCGGCAGCACCGGCGCCAATCCGTATGCGGCGATCTCCGCGGGCGTTTCGGCCCTGTGGGGCCCGGCGCACGGCGGCGCCAATGAGGCCGTGCTGGACATGCTCGACAGCATCGGTACCGTGGCGAACATCGACAAATTCCTGGCGCGCGTCAAGGACAAGAACGACAGCGTGCGCCTCATGGGGTTCGGCCACCGCGTATACAAGAATTTCGATCCGCGCGCCAAGATCATCCGCGGCATGTGCTACCGCGTACTGGAAAAGCTCGGCAAGACGGACAATCCGCTGTTCGAATTGTCGCTGCGGCTGGAGGAAATCGCGCTGAAGGACGACTACTTCGTGTCGCGCAAGCTCTATCCGAACGTCGACTTCTATTCCGGCATCATCTACAGTGCACTCGGGATTCCCCGATCCATGTTCACGGTGATGTTCGCCATCGCGCGCACCGCCGGCTGGGTCGCCCATTGGCAGGAGATGGTGTCGGATCCGCAGATGAAGATCGGCAGGCCGCGCCAGCTCTACACCGGCCCGAAGCGCCGCGACTACCTCGTCATCGAAAAGCGCTGATGTCCATCAGCGACGGGCGAGCGGGCATGTGGATCGGGGCAGTTGCATCTGCCGCGCTGCTGTTGGGGGGCGTGGCGCGCGCCGCGCCGGCCAACGATGATTCGCCGGAGTCGCGGCTGTTCGCCGCCCGCTGTGGAATTTGCCACGACAAGGGTCTGGAGCGGGTGCCAACCCGTGATGAGCTGTCCAAGCGCTCCCCGGAAGATGTGGTGCAGGCGTTGAGCCTGGGGATCATGAAAACGCAGGCGGCGGGATTGAGCGGCCTCGAGATCACAAATCTGGCCACCTTCCTCACCGGGCGGCAACCCGGACTCGGCGGACGGCCCGCAGAGTCGAATCTGTGTCCCAATCCAGCCGGACCCGTGGCCGTCGGCACGGCGCAGTGGAACGGTTGGGGCCGGGACCTGGACAATTCCCGCTATCAGCCCGAGCCGGCGCTGCGGGCCGCCGACGTGCCCAAACTCACGGTCAAGTGGGCCTTCGGCTACCGCAGTCCGGTCACTTACGGGCAGCCCACCGTGGTCGATGGCCGATTGTTCGTGACCAGCATGGCCGGCCGCGTGTATTCCCTCGACGCATCCACGGGCTGCACCTATTGGACGTTCGACGCCGCCGCGAGCACGCGCACCGCCATTTCGGTGGGCGAGCTGTCGCCGCCCAAGAAACCCTACCGGCCGAAGCGGTCGCGGACCAAAAACGCCCACATCGAGACGCTGAAACCGCCGAGCGCCGTGTTCTTCGGCGATGACGCCGGCGCGGTTTATGCACTGGATGCGCAGAAGGGTGCGTTGCTGTGGAAAGTCCAGGCGGACACCCACCCGCTCGCCCGCATCACCGGATCGCCGATCCTCTACAAGAGTCTGCTCTACGTGCCGGTGTCCTCGGTCGAGGAGCCCGCCGCCGCGAATCCGAAATACCCCTGCTGCACCTTCCGCGGCAGCGTGGTCGCACTCGACATCGTCACCGGCGAAGTCGTCTGGAAGACCTACATGGTGGCCGACAAACCCAAGCCCTACCGTACCACAGAGGCCGGGGTCGAGCAGATCGGTCCGGCGGGCGTGGCGATATGGTCGGCGCCCACCGTGGACGCGAAGCGTGGTCTGCTGTACGTGGGCACCGGAAACTCCTACACCAGCATCGATGCGCCGATGTCGGACGCCATCGTTGCGCTGGACCTCGCCAACGGCACGGTTCGATGGGTCAAGCAGGTCACGCCAACCGACAATTGGATCGTCGGCTGCGCCGCGACGCCGGATGAATGCCCGAAGGGCAGGCATTGCGTGGGCCAGGGCGTGGGCAATTGCCCGGTCAAAGTGGGACCGGACTTCGATTTCGGCGCTTCGCCCATTCTGCGCAGACTCGCCAGCGGCAAACAGATCATTCTCGCCGGCCAGAAATCCGGATATGTGTATGGTCTGGATCCGGACAACGCCGGCGCGCTCCTGTGGCAGTCCCGCGTCGGTAGCGGCGTGCCGATCGGCGGCGTCGGCTGGGGGCCGGCCGCGGACCATCACAACGTGTATGTCGCCATCAGTGACCTGCCGGCGAATGCCGGCGGACCGGGTCCGGTCGGCCTGGATGCGCTCGACATGGCCACCGGTGCGAAACGCTGGTACACGCCCACCCCGGTGGTGGCCTGTGCCTGGGGTGAGCGCAATTGCTACATAGGACAGCGCCAGGCGGTGTCGGTCATGCCCGGCATCGCCTTCTCGGGGGCGATGGACGGGCATTTGCGCGCCTATTCGACCATCGACGGCAAGATCGTCTGGGACTTCGACACGGCCAAGGACTTCACCACCGTCAATGGCGTCAAGGCCAGCGGCGGCACCTTGGACCACGGCGGCGCGACCATCGTCGACGGCATGGTGTACGTCAACTCCGGTTACGGAAGGCTGATCGGGCAACCGGGTAACGTGTTGCTGGCTTTTGCGGTTGCGAAGTAGCGCACGCATGCGTCGCGCACCATCGACGGAATCGGCGGCGGTGGCTGCGGTGGCGGCTTTGGCAGTGCTGTGTTCGTGCCTGATGCCGTCCGGCGCCGTGCACGCGCAGGCTACGGTCGAGAATTCGGTGGTGAAGGTGTTTGCGACCTTACGCTATCCGGATCCGTTCAAGCCCTGGACCAAGGAGGCGCCGAGCGACGTGACGGCTTCGGGTGTGGTCATCGAGGGGAAGCGCATCCTGACCAATGCCCACGTCGTGCTCTACGCCAGCCAGGTGCAGGTGCAGGCTAACGAGGCGGGCGACAAGGTGGCGGCCACCGTGGTGGCCGTGGCGCCCGGCATTGATCTGGCGGTCTTGAAGCTCGACGACGAGTCGTTCTTCGACACGCATCCGGCGGTGGCGCGTGCGAGCAAGCTGCCGCAGATCAAGGACGCGGTGCTCGCCTACGGCTATCCCACCGGCGGCTCTTCCCTGTCGATCACCAAGGGAATCGTGTCGCGCATCGAGTTCGTCCCCTACAATTTCCTGACCTCCGGACTGCGCGTGCAGATCGACGCGGCGATAAATCCCGGCAACAGCGGCGGACCCGCCGTTGCCGGCGATAAGATGATCGGATTGGCATTCAGCAAGCTGGGCGGAGACACCCAGAACATCGGCTACATCATTCCAAACGAGGAAGTCGATCTGTTCCTCAAGGACATCACCGACGGGCACTACGACGGCAAGCCCGCCATGAACGACGAACTGCAGACCTTGGAAAACCCCGCGTTGCGCCGCTTCATCGGTCTCGACAAATCCGTCGAGGGTATGGTCGTCCACCAGCCGTACAAGAGCACCGACGCCAATCCGCTGAGGGAATGGGACGTCATCACCCACATCGCGGACACGCCGATCGACAATCAGGGGATGATCAGGCTGGGCAAGGATCTGCGGGTTCGTTTCCAGTACCTGATCCAGAAGGTGGCCGCCAACGGCACGGTTCCGCTCACCATCGTGCGTGCGGGCGCGGTCAGTCAGATCCGGCTGCCGGTATCCGCGCACTGGCCGACGCTGATCACCGATCTGAACGGCGACTACCCGTCGTATTTCATCTACGGGCCCATGGTGTTCTCCAGGGCGTCATGGCAGTTGGTGTCGCACTTCTATGCCAACCCCGCTGCCATGCGTGGTCTGAGCCTGGTCAAGAACCCGCTGATAACGCGCGGACTCGATGCGCCTGACGGCGACACCGAGGAGTTGGTGGTGGTGCCGTCACCCTTCTTTCCGCACAAGCTCGCGCAGGGGTATTCGAGTCCCGCCGGCGCGGTGGTCTATTCGGTCAACGGCGCGCGCGTACGCAGTCTCCGTCACCTGGTTGCGCTGCTGCGCGATCTCGAAGATCCGTTCGTGACCTTCGAATTCGATCAGCACGGCGGCGAAGCGCTGGTGTTTCCGCGCAAGGACATGGTGGCGGCCACCGAGGAGATACTCACCGACAACGGCGTGCGCGCACAGGGTTCGCCCGACACGCTGGAGGTGTGGCAGGCGAAGCCGTCGGCCAAGCCGCGCCAGCCATAGCCGCTGTCGGCCAGCCTAGCCCGTGCCGGCCACCAGCTCTGAAACCTCGCGCGCATCGGCCCGGCGCATGGGCCGGCCGTCGACCGGCGAATAGGGCGATTGACGGATGCCGTCGATCGGAAACACGGTGGCATCAACCATGCGCCCGCCCGCCCCGAATCGCAGCGCGGGAAAGGTGAGGCTGCGTTCGGCGTCCATTTTCACGCGGCGTTCGTAGAATTCGTGCGGCACGCCGATCTCCATCAGGTGGATGGCGACGGTTTCGGGGCGGTCCGCAAACAGGTGCAGGTTGATGTCGCTATGGTCGGTCGCCGTGCCGGTCAACACCGATCCCACCAGCCGCGGCTGGAATTCCTCGAGCAGGCGCATGGCGTCGAGGGCGATGCGGCGCTGCTCCTTGAGGCTGTGCACGTGTGAATCGCGTCCGAACAGCCGCTGGTGCGCGCGCAGCGCCGCCTCGATTTCGACGTTCTTCGGCAGCACGGCCACATCATTGACGCCGAGGCGGTCGGCGGCCTTGCGCTTGGCCTGGAGGAAATCCTCGATGCCGTGCTCCGCCATGATCCTTGCGGCCTCCTGGGCGAGGGCGCGGCGAAGATCTTCCGCGCGCTGGGAAAATTTCTTTGCCATGGCGTTTAGAACAGCGGCTTGTCGCCGACCGTCAGGGGATTGGCATTGCTCTGCCCTTCATAGACCTCCGCCTTGGGCAGGTTGCCTTCGATGAATTTCTCCATGATGCCGTTCGGATTGTCGGCGCTCGCCAGAAGACCGGTGTCGGGTGCGATGCGCACCGTGACCAAACCATCCGGCACCGGCACCGATCGTCTCGGCGACCCGGCCAGAGCCGCATGCATGAAATACGTCCAGGGGGGCACCGCCACCCGGCCGCCTTCCTCGCCGTCGCCGAGGGAGCGGTCCTGGTCGAATCCCACCCACACGATGGCCACCAGATCGCCGTTGAAACCGGCGAACCAGGCATCATGATGATCATTGGTGGTGCCGGTCTTACCGGCCACGTCGTCGCGATTGAGCGCCCGCGCGCGGGTGCCGGTGCCGCGCTTGATGACGTCGGCCATCATGTCGGCCAGAAGATAGGCCACCTGCGGCCGGATGACCTGCGGCGCGAGGTCCTTCGCCGGTATAATCGATTTGCCGTCGGGCTCGCCGGTGTCCAAATGCGGACGCGCGCGCGGCGGCGCGGGCTCGGCCGCATCGGGGTCGCGGCTGCAATCGAAGCAGGCCAGCGCCGGCCGGTCCTGAAACAGCACCTTGCCGGCGGAATCCTCGATGCGGTCGACGTAGTAGGAACTCACGCGAAAACCGCCGTTGGCGAACGTCGCATAACCGGTGGCCATCTGCAGCGGACTCAACTCGGCGGTGCCGAGGGCGAGGGTCAGGTCATCGGGCAGCTGCGACTTGTCGAAGCCGAAGCGGGTGACGTAATTCCAGGTGTATGCGCCGCCGATCTCGCGCATCAGCCGCACGGACACCAGGTTGCGCGAGCGCACCAGGGCCTCGCGCAGGCGGGTGGGCCCATAGAATTTATTGGTGCTGTTGCCGGGCCGCCAGACCTGTTCGGTGTCCGGCTGGTCGAGCACCACGGGCGCGTCGAGCACCACGCTCGCGGGCGTGAAGCCCTTGTCGAAAGCGGCCGAGTATATGAACGGCTTGAAGGCCGAGCCCGGCTGGCGCCGCGCCTGGGTGACGCGGTTGAACTTGCTTTGGAAGAAGTCGAAGCCGCCGACCAGCGCGACCACCGCGCCGTCCTTCGGATCCACCGAGACGATGGCGCTCTGCGCTTCCGGCACCTGCACGAACTGCAGGGACTCCGCCGTGTTGCCGGCCGTGTAGATCACGTCGCCGCGGCTCATGATGTCCGACGCCTGGGTGGGGGAACGGTCGACCTTTTCGTCCGGCAGCTCGCGACGCGCCCAGGACAGCTTTTCCCAGGGTAGCGTCACAGGCCCGAGGTCCTTGACGACGATGCGGGCGCTCCTACCCTCGACCCGGTCGACGATGGCCGGGCGCAGGCCGCCGATGACCGGAAATTCCTCGAGTTCCGCGTCCCAATCCTCGCTGCCGGCCGCCTTCGGCAGTTCCACCTTGGCGGTGGGGCCGCGGTAGCCGTGGCGGCGGTCGTATTCCAGAAGTCCGGTTCGCAGGGCAATGGTGGCCGCCAGCTGCAGCCGCGAATCGATGGTGGTGTACACCTTGTAGCCCGCGGTATACACATCGTCACCGTACCTCGCCTGCATGTCGGCGCGCACCATCTCGGCCACGTATGGCGCATCGACCTCCACCGAAGGCCCGTGCAGGCGCGACTCCATCGGGCTCGAGTTCGCCGCATCATGCTCGGCCTGGGTGATGAAGCCCAACTCGAGCATCCTGCGCAGCACGTAGGAGCGGCGGTTTCTGGCGCCGTCGGCGCTGGCGACCGGATTTTGCGTCGTGGGAGCCTTCGGAATGCCGGCAATCGTCGCCATTTCGGCAATGCTCAACTGATCGATGGTCTTGCCGAAATACACTTCGGCGGCCGCACCCACCCCGTACGCGCGCTGGCCCAGAAAGGTCTTGTTGGCATACAGCGAGAAAATTTCCTCCTTGGAGAATTCCGACTCCATCAGCAGCGAGATGTAGATTTCGCTCATCTTGCGCTTCATATCGCGGCGCGGCGTGAGGAACACGCCGCGCGCCACCTGCATGGTGATGGTGCTTGCCGCCCTGGCGGATGCCCCCGGCCTTCATATTGGCCACCGCGGCGCGAAGAATGCCCTGCCAGTCGACGCCGTGATGCCGGAAGAAGCGGTCGTCTTCGGTGGCGAGGAATGCCTGGATCAGCATCTTGGGCAGCTGATCGTAGCTCACCGGGATGCGGCGCTGCTCGCCGATGGATTGGATCAGCTTGCCGTCGCGCGTGTAGATGCGCAGCGGCACCTGCAGCTGCACGTCGCGCAGAGTGTCGACGTCCGGCAGCGCCGGCTTCAGGTAGGCGTATGCGCAGACATTGGCGAAGGCGAACAGTGCGATCAAGCCGATCAGCACCGTGCAAATGCGCGAGATGAGAACTAGGTAACGTTTGGCCACAGAAAACCGTTCTAACTTATTGCACCGGCACAATTGGGCATGCATATTACCGCTGGTTACATGGGCATACTCATCGAAAGATGAGGACGCAAAGCCACCGGTCTACGGGTTCGAAGCCTAGGACAGCGGGGTTGCCAGACCACGATGACGTCGTCTCACGGCGCGCGCAAATGGATGAGGTCTGAATGATTCGACGGCCGACGCCTTACTCGACATGGCTACGATATACGCGTAGACCCCCTTTTGTGCGTTGCCCGACCCTCCCCGGCGACAATTACCGTGAGTGGGGTCACGCTCTATTTAACAGTTTCTTGCTAAGTTTGTCAGGCATCGTTAGTCTCGTGCACCAGTTAAGAGCCTCCAAGGTACTGAGCGAAAAAGGAAAAAATTGTGTGGACGTTCAGTAGAAGATATCGTCCGCTGCTGGGACTTGACATAACCACTTCATCGGTAAAGCTCATCGAGCTGACGATGTCCGGTGGCCAATATCGCGTTGAATCCTATGCCGCGGAACCGACTCCGCACAATGCCATCAATGAAAAGGCCATCGTCGACGCCGAAGCGGTCGGCGAAGCCATCCGGCGCGCGGTCAAGCGTTCCGGCGCCAAGAGCCGGCTGGCGGCGATCGCCATCAGCGGTGACGCGGCGATCACCAAGGTCATTCAGATGCCCAAGAATCTCGGTGAGAACGAGCTCGAGGGCCAGGTCGAGATGCAAGCCGACCAATACATTCCCTTTCCGATGGAGGAGGTCAGCTACGACTATCAAGTGGTGGGCCCCTCGGAGAAGGATCCGGAAATGCTCGATGTTCTGCTGGTAGCGACCCGCACCGAGAACGTCGAGCAGCGCCAGGCGGCGGTGCAGGCCTCCGGCCTGACCGCGCAGATCGTCGATGTGGAGGCCTTCGCGCTCGAGAACGCCTGTGCCTTGATGCGCCATCAGATGCCCGACGGCGGCCTGGACCGCACCATTGCGGTGGTCGACTTCGGCGCCAGCAGCACCACCTTCAGCGTGCTGCGCGATCTGAAGGTGGTTTACACCCGCGATTTTGCCTTCGGCGGCCAGCAGTTGACCGAAGAGATCATGCGCACCTATGGACTGTCCATGGAGGAGGCCGGCCGTGCCAAGAAGGAAGGCGGTCTGCCGAGCAATTATCAGCCGGAAGTGCTCGATCCGTTCATCGACGACATGACCCAGCAGGTCAGCCGATCGCTGCAGTTCTACCTGGCCTCCGGCAGCGGGCGTTCCCAGCCGGATCAGATCCTGGTCTGCGGCGGCTGCGCCAACATACCGGGCGTGGCGGACGTGATCTCGAGCCGCGTGGGTGTGCCGGCCGACCGGGGAGATCCCCTCGGCAACATGAAGATCTCCTCGAAGGCCAAGGCCCAGGCCGTGGGGCGTGACGCCACGGCGTTGCTGACGGCGTGCGGCCTGGCGCTGCGTAGTTTCGACTGAGGGTTACATGCCGCGTATCAACCTACTTCCCTGGCGCGAGTCGGAACGCAAGACCCGGCGCCGTGAATTCGCCATCGCCGCGGGCGGCGCCGTCATTGCCGCCGTGATGTTCGCGCTGGCCGGCAAGCTCATGTATTCGAGCTGGATCGACGCCCAGACCGAGAAGAACAATCTGCTGAAAAAGGAGATCGTCAAGCTCGAGGCGCAGATCACCGACATCCTCGATCTGGAGAACCGCAAGCAGCGCCTGATCGCACGCATGGAGATCATCGAAAAGCTGCAGCGCAGCCGCCCGGAAATCGTGCATTTGTTCGATGAACTGGTGAAAACCGTGCCCGAGGGCGTGTATCTCACCTCGATCAAGCAGACCGGGCGCAAGCTCGAGATCCACGGCATTGCCCAATCGAGCACCCGGGTGTCTTCGTTCATGCGCAACATCGACGCGTCCACGTGGATGGCGAATCCGGTGCTGCAGGTGGTCGAAGCCGCCAAGGATGCCCCGACCGGCGGCTCGAGTTTCACGCTCTTTACCGATACGGTCGGAGTCGACCTCGACGGTGGCGGCGATTCAACTTCCAAGAAGGTTGCGTCTAAATGAACTTTGTCGAGCAGCTTCGTACTCTCGATCCGCGCGATCCGGGCCGCTGGCCGCTGGCCGTGCGCGGATTCTTCGTCGGCGTGATATTCCTCGTGTGCGCGGCCATCGCCTGGTACATGCTCGTCTGGAACGAGGACCGCCCGGTTTTGCAGCAGGCCGAGGCCGAGGAGATGGATCTTCGAAACCAATTCGAGAGCAAGCAGCAGCGTGCGGCGAACCTCGATGCCTACAAGGGTCAGCTGGCGGAAATGGAGCGCACCTTCGGTGCCATGCTGCGCCAGTTGCCGGGCAAGACCGAGGTGCCGAATCTGCTCGTCGACATTTCCCAGACCGGCCTCGCCGCCGGCCTGCAGGAAAAATTGTTCCAGCCTGCCAGCGAACAGAGCAAGGGCTTCTACGCGGAGCTGCCCATCAAGATCAAACTCGTCGGCAGTTTTCACCAATTCGGCAACTTCGTCAGCGGCATCGCCGCCCTGCCGCGCATCGTCACGCTGCACGACATCGAGATCAAGCCCGAAGGCGCGGGCAAGGACGCAGGCTTCGACAATCTGACCATGGACGTCACCGCCAAGACCTACCGGTACATCGAAGATGAGAACGCCGACAAGGCGGCCAAACCGGGCAAGAAGAAGCCGGGAGACGCGACGTGAGCGGCGCCACGCGGGGCCTGGTCGCGATGACCGTCGTGATCGCCGCCAACCTGTGCGCGGCGGGCTGCTCCGGCGGCCAGTCGGATCTCGAACGGTGGATCGCCGAGACCAAGAAGCGGCCGGGCGGGCGCATCGAGCCGCTGCCCGAGGTGAAGCCCTACGAGACCTACGTGTACAGCGTCGGCAACATGCGTTCACCGTTCCAACCGCAGGGCCCGAGCGCAGGCCAGGCGAATCTGCGGCCGAGCACGCGCCGCAACCGCGAATTTTTGGAAGGCTTCTCGCTCGACACGCTGAAGATGGTGGGCACCTTCAAAGTCGGCAATAATTTCTACGGGCTGGTCCAATCGAAGGACGGCCTCGTGCACAAGGTCCAGCCGGGCAATTATCTCGGCCAGAACGACGGCAAGATCACTGAAATTACGGGCAGCAAAATCAGCCTGGTCGAGATCGTCCCCGACGGTCTCGGCGGCTACATCGAGCGACCGGCCTCGTTGGGATTGAGCGACTGAGGCCACAGGGAGAGCAACGCATGACATTGAATTTCAAGAGATCGGCCATGATTGCGGCGATGTCGCTGGCCGCACTGGCGGCCACCTTCGGGGCGCGTGCCGCCGATCCCAACAGGCTCGAATCCATCGACGTGCAGTCCCTATCCGGCCAGCAGGTGCAGCTGAAGCTGCATTTGTCCGGGCCGGCGCCCGAACCGATGGCCTTCACCATCGACAAGCCGGCGCGCATCGCATTGGATCTGCCCAACACCTCGATCGCATTGCCCTCCCGCCGCATCGACGTGCGCTCCGGCGGGGTCGATACCGTGCTGGCGGCCGAAGCCAATGGCCGCACGCGTCTCGTGGTCAACGTCGATTCGCTGATGCCGTATACCACCAAGGTCGACGGCAACACCATCGTCGTCACCCTCGGCAGCGCGCCGGGTGGCGCCGTCACGGCGCCGAGCGTGGCGCGTGCGACTGCGGGCCCGTCCGCGTCGGAGCGCAGCATCAGCAGCATCGATTTTCGTCGGGCATCCGACGGAACCGGCCGGGTCATCGTGCAGTTGAGCGATTCACGCACTCCGGTCAACGTGCGCCAGGAGGGCAACCAGGTCGTGGTCGATTTCGCCGGCACCCAATTGCCCAAGAATCTGCAGCGCCGCTTCGACGTGACGGATTTCGCCACACCGGTGCAGAGCGTCGATGCCCTGCGGGTGGACGGCAGCTCGCGCCTGGTGATCACGTCTCAGGGCGATTTCGAGCAGCTCGCCTATCAATCCGACTCCCAGTACACCATCGAGATCAGGCCGTCGACCAAACGCGCGGCCGGCGAAGAGCGCAAGGAATACACGGGCGAGCGCCTCACGTTGAATTTCCAGGACATCGACGTCCGCTCGGTGCTGCAACTGCTCGCGGACACCAGCGGCCAGAACATCGTCGTCAGCGATTCGGTCACCGGCAATCTGACCCTGCGTCTGCAGAACGTGCCGTGGGATCAGGCGCTCGACATCGTGCTGCGCACCAAGGGCCTCGACAAGCGCCGCGAGGACAACGTGATCATCATCGGGCCGACCGAGGAGCTCGCGGCGCGGGAGAAGGCCGCGCTCGCCGCCCGCAAGGACCTGCAGGAGCTGTCGCCGGTCCGAACGGAATTCCTGCAGGTGAATTACGCGAAGGTTTCCGATCTCGCCAAACTCATCAAGGCGGCCGGCTCGAAGGAGTCCATGCTGTCCACGCGCGGCACACTGTCCATCGACGAGCGCACCAACACCTTGCTGGTTCAGGATACCGCCGAGCGTCTGGCCGACATCCGGCGTCTGGTGCAGACTCTCGACGTGCCGGTGCGGCAGGTGCTGATCGAAGCGCGCATCGTGGTCGTCAACGACACCTTCGAGCGCGATCTGGGCGCCCGCTTCGGCGTCACCTCGGCCCGCACGAACGGCAGCAACGGCCTGCTGGCGGTCACCGGCAACGGCGCCGGCGCCGACACCATGACGGGATCGGCGCTGGCGAACCTGGCCGCGGGTCTGCCGGCCACGCCGGTGACCACACCGGCTCTCGCCAATCGCTATCAGGTGAACCTGCCTGTCGCCACGCCGGCGGGCACTCTCGGCGTCTCGCTGCTGGGCGGCAGCTACCTGGTCGACCTGGAGCTGTCGGCCGCGCAGAACGAGGGCCGCGGCGAGGTGGTTTCCTCGCCGCGGGTGATCACGGCCAACCAGAAACAGGCGAGCATCGCGCAGGGCGTGGAAATTCCCTACCAGGAATCCGCCTCGAGCGGCGCGACCACCACCCAGTTCAAGAAGGCGGTGCTGTCGCTCAAGGTCACTCCGCTGATCACGCCGGACAACCGCGTGATCCTGGACATCGACGTGAGCGACGATTCGGTCGGCAGCCTGGTACAAAGCGCCACCGGCGGCACGGTGCCGTCCATCGACACGCGCGAGATCATCACCCAGGTGCTGGTCAACGATGGCCAGACCGTGGTGCTCGGCGGCATTCTCGAGACGACCAAGACCAAGTCTTCGGACAAGGTGCCCTATCTGGGCGACATTCCGATCCTCGGCCACCTGTTCAAGACCACCACCGATGTCAACAACAAGACCGAACTCTTGATCTTCATCACGCCGAAAATTCTGCGTGAGGGTTCAAATCTGTATTGATCGCGTACGCCGACTCCTGTCGAGCGAGGATGAACATGCATAGACTATCGATCATGGCTGGGATGTGTGCCGCTCTGCTGGCCGGCTGCGGCGGCGGCTCCAAGACCATTTCCACCGAAGGCAGCAGCAGCTCCACCGGAACCACCGGCACCACCGGCACCGGCACGACGGCCGCCACCGTACTGTCGCTGGGCAGCGGCTCCGGCTCGAGCTTTCAGTCGGGCGTGATCGGCGTCAGCACGAGCGCGCTGTCCGCGGGCGGCAGCACCAGCCTTGAGGTCTCGCTGGTGGATCAGAACGGCACGCTCTATACCCAGCCGACCCAGATCGTCTTCAGTTCCACCTGCGCGGGCAACAACCTCGCGACCATCACCGTCACCGGCGCCGCCACCGGCACCGCGACCGTGACCACCAGCACCGGCACCGCCAGTGCCACCTACGCGGCCAAGGGCTGCAGCGGCTCGGATGCCATCACCGCGACCACCACGGCCAACAGCCAGACGCTGACGGCCACCGGCACCGTGACCATCGCGCAGGCCGCCATCGGCTCGATCTCGTTCGTGTCGGCCACCCCCTCCAGCATCAGCCTGAAGGGCACGGGCAGCGCCGGCGGCTCTGAGACCTCCACCCTGATCTTCCAGGTGCTCGACACCTCAGGCGGTCCGCGGGCGGGCGCCACGGTGACCTTCTCGCTCAACACCTCGGTGGGCGGCATCAGCATCTCGCCGGCCTCCGCGGTCACCGGCGCGAACGGGCAGGTGCAGACCATCGTCAGTTCAGGCAATCAGGCGACCTCCGTGCGGGTGACGGCGACCACCACGTCCTCCAGCGGCACCACGATTTCCACCGAATCGAACGCCCTGACCGTCTCGACCGGCATTCCCACCAGCCAGAACATCTCGCTGGCCGTGAAATGTCCGAATGTCGAGGCCTGGGAAATCGACGGCGTGACCGTGCCGGTCACCGTCAGCATGACGGACCGGTTCAGCAATCCCGTCCCGGACGGCACCACCGCGAATTTCCAGACCACCCTGGGCGGCATCCAGGCGAGCTGCCAGACCGGCACGCCCACCTCCGGTTCCGGATCCTGCACCGTCAACTGGTCCAGCAAGGCGCCGTATACGGTGTCCGGGAATCCGCAATCGACCTCCGGCAACGCCAGCGCCAATGCGGCCTATTGTCCGGGCAACCTGTGCAACGGCACCACCAACGGCCGCAGCCCGATCATGGTGACGGCCATCGGCGAGGAGAGCTTCCGCGACGCCAACGGCAACGGCATTTTCGATCCGGGCGACACGGTGGCCTTCGATGCCGCCGATGCCGACAACGACTATCTCAGCGGCGCCAATCTCGGCCAGCCGAAGCCCTGGTTCGACACCTCCGAGCCCTTCTTGAACCAATGGGAGCTGTACGACACCTATGGCACGCCGACCTACGTGCTCGGCGAGCCGTACATCGACTTCAACAACAACGGCCAGCGCGACGGCCCCGATGGCCTTTTCGAAGGTCCATTGTGCGAGGGTCCGTTGTGCAACACCACCCAGACCTCGGTGGCCATCGGTGCCTTCAACGTCATCATCCTGTCGGGCAGCACCGCCAATGTCACCGTGGTGTCGCCGACCACGGGCGCACCGTACTCGGTGAGCGCGGGCACCACCAACTTCACGTTCAACATCGCGGATGATCGCGATCAGCAAATGCCGGCGGGCACCACCGTGGCCGCCTCGGTGGTGCCCGGCACCGCCGGTTCGGTGGTCGCCGGGACGCCTTATACCTGGCCGTGCGCCTTCCCGGTGGGTGGCCAGCACGTGAGCTTTGCGCTGTCGAATCAAAGCACGACTCCGACCGCGGGTACGCTGTACATCACGGTGACGACGCCGGGCGGCATCGTCACCACCTACAGCTATCCGCTGGCGAACTAGCGCCAAAGCTTGCAACGCGGCGCGTGGGCCTGCGCGGGGTGCCCGCCCCCGTTTGCGGGTCCTGCGCCTGCGCACGCCCGGCCGATCGACTAACATCGGCCGCTACCATGATCTCCAAGAAGAACGTGTTTCTGATCGGGCCGATGGGATCCGGGAAAACCGCGGTCGGGCGGCATCTGGCACGGCTGCTGCGCTTCACCTTCCACGACAGTGACGCGGATGTCGAGGCCAGGACCGGCGTGGACATCCAATTCATCTTCGAAAAAGAGGGCGAAGCCGGCTTCCGGGTGCGCGAAAGGGAATCCATCGAACGCCTGACGCAGCTCGATTCCATCGTGCTGGCCACCGGCGGCGGAGCCGTGATCGACGACGGCAACCGGCGCGTGCTGGCAGAGCGCGGCCTGGTGGTGTACCTGGAGACCTCGATACAGCAACAGTTGGAGCGCACGCGCCATGCCCGCCACCGGCCGCTGCTCAACGATACCGATCCCGGACACAAGCTCACCGAGTTGATGCTGCGGCGGGCGGCGCTGTACGCCGAGATCGCCGATCTGACCGTGTCCACCGACGGCCGCCGCGTGCAGCTGGTGGCCGAGGAAATCCACCAGGAGCTCCGGCGCGCGCTCTGGACCTAAGCTTCGTATACTGCGCACCGTGAAAACACTCGAGGTGGACGTCGGGCACTCGCGCTACCAGATCGCGATCGGCCCCGGGCTGCTGGGCAATCGCGCCGTGCTGGACACCGCGATTCCCGGCCGCTCCGTGCTCGTGGTGACCGATGCGACGGTGGCGCCGCTGTATCTCGAGCGGCTGCGCTCGGGCCTGGGCGGCCGGCGCGTCGCGGAGTGCGTATTGCCGGATGGCGAGCGGCACAAGACCCTGCAGACCCTGGGCCGCGTATTCGACGCCCTGGTCGGCGCCAGACTCAATCGCGATGCCACGGTGCTGGCCCTCGGGGGCGGCGTGGTCGGCGACGTGGCGGGCTTCGCCGCCGCCAGCTACCAGCGCGGCGTAGCGCTGGTGCAGCTGCCGACGACGCTGCTCGCCCAGGTGGACTCCTCGGTGGGCGGCAAGACCGGCGTGAACCATCCGGGCGGCAAGAATCTCATCGGCGCCTTTTACCAGCCGATCGCGGTGGTGGCCGACACCGATACCCTCGCCACCCTGCCGGACCGCGAACTGCGCGCCGGTATCGCCGAGGTGATCAAATACGGCTGCGTCTGGGATCCGGAGCTGTTCGACTGGATGGAGGGCAACCTCGAGGCGGTGCTGGCGCGCAACGCGGACGCCCTGACGCACATCATCGCCAGGTCCTGCGAAATCAAGGCCGCGGTGGTGGCAAAGGATGAGCGCGAAGGCGGCATCCGCGCCATCTTGAATTTCGGCCACACCTTTGGCCATGCCATCGAGGCCGCGACCGGCTATGAAGCCCATCTGCATGGCGAAGCGGTGGCCATCGGCATGCTCATTGCGGCCGATTTCTCGCATCGGCTGGGATTGATCGATGCGGCCGCGCCCGACCGGCTGCAGAGATTGCTGCGCCGGGCGGGGCTGCCCACCCGGCCGCCGCGCTTCGGCGCGGCCAAGGCGCTCGAATTGATGCAAATGGACAAGAAAGTCCTCGCCGGTGCCGTGCGTCTGGTCGTCCTGGAGGGACCCGGCCGCGCCGGCGTGATCGCCCATTATGACAAGAGCGTCCTCGACGCCACGTTGGCGGAGTACTTCGGATGAGCAAACTCGCGCCCTATGCCGCCCATGACGAGCAGTCGCGCGGCCGGCAACATCCCGAGCCCGCGCCGGCCTATCGTTCGGAATATCAGCGCGACCGGGATCGGATCGTGCACTCGACGGCGTTTCGCAGGCTGGTCTACAAGACGCAGGTATTCGTCAATCACGAAGGCGATCTGTACCGCACGCGTCTGACCCATTCGCTCGAGGTGGCGCAGATCGCGCGCACCGTCGCGCGGGCGCTGAAGCTCAACGAGGTGCTGTCCGAGGCCATCTGCCTCGCGCACGACCTGGGACACACGCCGTTTGGACATGCCGGCCAGGATGCACTGAATGAATGCATGACCGACTTCGGCGGATTCGAACACAATCTGCAGTCGCTGCGCGTCGTCGACGAACTCGAGGAGCACTACGCGGAATTCGACGGCTTGAACCTGACCTTCGAGTGCCGCGAGGGAATTCTCAAGCACTGCTCGTACAGCAATGCCCTGAAGCTGGGGAGCCTGGGCGAGCGCTTCATCAATCGCCGGCAGCCGGGACTGGAGGCGCAGCTTGCGAACTTCGCCGACGAGATCGCCTACAACAACCATGACGTCGAGGACGGCATCCGCGCGGGCCTGATCACCGTGGAGGAGCTCAAGTCCGTTCCGCTGTTCGACCAATACCACTCTGCGGTGCGGGCGAAATACCCGAACCTCGCGGGTCGGCGCCTGGTTTATGAAATACTACGGCGGGTGATCAACCACCTCGTCAGCGACCTCATCGACTCCTCGGCCGAACGCCTGCGCGCCGCCGGCGTCGCCTCGATCGCGGAGGTCAGATCCCAGCCGGCCGCGCTGATCGGCTTCAGTCCCGGGACCCGCGAATTGAACCAGGGACTGAAGAGCTTCCTGCGCACCAATCTGTACAAGCACTACAAGGTGCAGCGCATGACTTCCAAGGCGCGTCGTGTGGTGCGCGAGCTGTTCGAGTCGTTTTTCGCCGATCCGTCGCTGATGCCAGGCCGCGCTGCGGGCGGCCGCGAAGCTCCGAACGGCCCGGTGGGCCGTGCCCGCGCGGTGGCCGATTACATCGCCGGCATGACCGACCGCTATGCCATTCTGGAGCATGCGCGACTGTTCGATCCGTCGGAAAGCACATGAGCGGCGCGCTCAAGAACGATCTGCTGCTGCGCGCATTGCTGCGCCAGCCGACGCCGCGGCGGCCGGTCTGGCTCATGCGCCAAGCCGGCCGATACCTGCCGGAATACCGTGCGACCCGGGCGCGCGCAGGCAATTTTCTGGCCATGTGCACCAACCCGCAGATCGCCTGCGAGGTGACCCTGCAGCCGATCGACCGCTATCCGCTCGATGCCGCCATTCTGTTTTCGGACATCCTGACCATTCCACATGCCATGAATCTGGGCCTGGAGTTCTCCACCGGTGAGGGACCCGTGTTCGCCCGGCCGGTTCGCGGCGCCGCCGACATCGACAGGCTCGGCGTTCCGGATCCGCACGGCGAGCTGCGATATGTCGTGGACGCCGTGAGCCTGATACGCCGCGAACTCGCCGGGCGGGTTCCCTTGATCGGCTTCGCGGGCAGCCCCTGGACCGTCGCCTCGTACATGGTCGAGGGCGGCGGCAGCAAGGCGTTTGCGCATATCAAACGCATGATGTACGAGGCGCCCCGCGAGCTGCATCGTCTGCTCGATTTGCTCGCCCGCGCGACCATTGCCTATCTGAACGCGCAGATCGCCGCGGGCGCGCAGGCCGTGATGTTGTTCGACACCTGGGGCGGTGTGCTCACCCCGGCGCAATACCGGGAGTTCTCACTGCACTACATGGCGCAGGCGGTGGCCGCGCTCATCCGCGACGCCGACGGGCGCCGGGTGCCGAACATCGTGTTCACCAAGGGCGGCGGCGCCTGGCTCGGCGCCATCGCGGCCATCGGCTGCGACGCCGTCGGCGTGGATTGGACCACGGATTTGAGCGATGCCCGGCGGGCCGTGGGCGGGCGCGTAGCGCTGCAGGGCAATCTCGATCCGGCCGCCCTGTTCGCGCCGCCCGCCGTGCTGCGCGCCGAGACCCTGAGCGTGCTCGAAAGCTACGGTCCCGGCACGGGACACGTGTTCAACCTCGGTCACGGCATCACCCCGGAGGTCGATCCGCAGCAGGTCGCCCTGCTCGTGGACACCGTGCGCAACTACGTACCGGCAGCGGAATCCTCCACGGATTGAGGTTTGGCGGCGGCGCGCAATTCGTCCCGCAGTTCGCGCCGCAGGATTTTTCCCACGTTCGTCTTGGGAAGCTCGGCGCGAAAATAGATGTGCTTGGGCACCTTGTAGCCGGTGAGTTCGGTGTGGGCGTGTTCGACCAGCGCCGCCGCCGTCAGGTTCGGATCCTTCTTGACGACGAACAGCGCCACCACCTCACCCGAGTTCTCGTCCGGTTGGGCGACGGCGGCGACCTCGAGTACGCCCGGGTGTTCCGCCATGACGCTCTCCACCTCGTTCGGATAGACGTTGAATCCCGAAACAAGAATCATGTCCTTCTTTCTATCCTCGATGAAGACGAAGCCCTCGCCGTCGATGTGTCCGATGTCGCCCGTGCGCAGCCAGTCGCCCAGCATGACCTTTTCCGTCTCATCGGGCCGGTTCCAATAGCCGCGCGTGACCTGCGGCCCGCGCACGCAGATTTCGCCGACCGCACCGATCCCGAGTTCCAGGCCCTCGTCGTCACGGATGGAGATGTCGGTGGAGGAAATCGGCAGCCCGATGGAGCCGTTGAAATCCAGGTCGAGCGGATTGATGCAGGCGCCCGGCGACGTTTCGGTCAATCCCCAGGCCTGGGTGAGGATGCAGCGCGTGACCTTTTTCCAGCGCTCGGCCACCACGGCCTGCACCGCCATGCCGCCGCCCAGGGTCACCCGCAGCGCACTGAAGTCCAGCGAGTCGAAACCCGGAGTGTGGAGCAGGGCATTGAACAGCGTGTTCACGCCGCTGATGAAATAGAACTTGAATTTCCTGAGTTCCGCGACGAATCCGGGGAAATCCCGCGGATTGGTGATGAGAACGTTGTGCGCGCCCAACCGGATGAACACCAGGCCGTTCGTGGTGAGCGAAAAGATGTGATACAGAGGCAGCGCCGTGATCACGATGGGCGTAGTGCCGGGAACGAGTGCCGGGGCGAGCCACGCGCTCGCCTGCAGAACGTTCGCCACCATGTTGCGATGCGTGAGGATCGCGCCCTTGGCGACGCCCGTGGTGCCGCCCGTGTACTGCAGGAAGGCGATGTCCTCGGGACCGACCGCGGCCCGGTCGAAGGCCAGGCGGCGCCCGGCCGAAACCGCGCGGCGCAGCGGCAGCGCGCCGGCCATGCTCCAGGCGGGGATCTGTTTGCGAACATACCGCAACACGAAGTTCACCAGCATGCCGCGCGCCGGCTTCAAATAATCGCCGACTCGGGTCACCAGGACGTGCCGGATCGCGGTGTGCGGCAGCACCTGCTGCAGGACGTGCGCAAAGTTCTCGAGGATCACGATGGCTTTTGCGCCGGAATCCACCAGTTGATGCTCGAGTTCGCGCGGGGTGTAGAGGGGATTGACATTGACCACGACCATGCCGGCGCGCAGCACCGCGAACAGCGCCAGCGGATATTGGAGGATGTTGGGCATCATCAGCGCGACGCGCTCGCCGGCCGCGAGTCCGGCGGCCTTCTGCAGCCAGGCGGCCAGTGCGCGGCTGCCCTCGTCGAGCTCGGTGAAGCTCAAGGTGGCGCCCATGTTGGTGAAGGCCGGCGCCGCCTTGAATCGGTCGAAGGCCTCCTCGAGCAGCGCCGGCAGCGAAGCATATTCACCAGGGTCGATATCCGCAGGGACGCCCGGCGGGTAGCGCTTCAGCCAGATTCGGTCCACTCCGGTCAGCTCCTTTTTATAGTTCCGCGTGTATATCACCGGTTCAATCCGCCAGCAAACCCGGGGCCGCGCGTGCGGGTGAGCGCATACTTAAGGCAACCGGGCGAACGCGGGGCCGTCGCGGCTGTCGGATGGACTTGCGAGGGGTGCCAATCGAATGCAAATCAAGCGAACGCTGACTCTCACCGCCTGTGCGGCCCTTTCCGGCTGCGTTTTCGGCTATGGCCATTGCCTGTTCGTCCAGCCCGTCCGCAACAGCCTCAAAGGCGTCGTACACTTTCGCGATTATCCCGCCGCCGACGGGGTGGACAATGTGGCGATTCTGGCCTTGGACCGGACCGCCTACGTGTATGCGCCGGCCCAGAGTCATCAATGCCTGCCGGTCAATGACGTGCAGATGACCGGCTTGGCGCAGTTCCCGGAGAATATCGGGGAGAACTCCCACGTCACGGTGGACGGTTCGCTGTTCGAGGCCGCCACGCCGCGCCAGCACACCCGGTTCGTGTTCGACGTGGTGAGCATGCTGCCGATCGCCGACGCGCACTGATGACACGCATTTAAGGAGGATCCGGGCGGATACCGTTTACAATCCGGACGCGTTCAAAACCTGGGAGTGCTTTTCCAATGAATAATCGATACATAATGAGCCTGGTGGCCGCGCCGATGGTGATCCTCACGCTGGCGCTGCCCGCCTACGCCGCGGACGGCACCGCACCGACGACCTGCAAGGATGGCACGACGTCGGCCACCGTGGGCAAGGGTGCCTGCAGCGGACACGGCGGCGTCCAGAAGGCGCCGAAGACCTCGACCAAGAAGGCCACGGAGACCGCCGCCACCGCCGCGCCGGCTGCTGCGCCTGCGGCGACCACGACCAAGACCTCGGCTCCGAAGACCGCTACGACGACTTCGGCCAGCTCGACGGATCCCACGGGTGCCACCGCCAAGTGCAAGGACGGAACGTACTCGCATGCCAAGACTCACAGCGGCGCGTGCTCGAAGCACGGCGGAGTTGCCGAGTTCCTGACCAAGTAGGCTGATATCGGGACGATGCGCAGGCGGCGGTCCCCCGGGTATGGGGGATCGCCGCCCGCGTCATCTGTGTAGTAGTCCGCCCAGCTCCGCCCACACGTTGTCGAGCAATCGGGGCTGCCCCAGCGCATTGGGGTGAAATCCATCGGCCTGCATCAGGCTTGCATTCAGGGCGATGTCATTGAGCAGGAACGGCACGAAAGGCAGCTTGTCGGCATGGGCGAGATCGCTGAACGCCAGGCGAAATTGCTCGGTGTACTGCGGGCCATAATTGGGCGGGATCCGCATGCCGAGCAGTAGAATGCGCGCTCCAGCCGACTTCGCCAGGGCGCACATGCGCGCGAGGTTGTCGCGCATTTGGGCGACGGGCAGCGCCCGCAGCCCATCGTTGCCGCCGAGTTCGAGGATGACCACCTGCGGATGATGCAATGCGAGCGCCCGAGGCAGCCTCGCCAGCCCCCCTGCGGTCGTCTCGCCGCTGATGCTGGCATTGATGACCTGGTACCCGTACCCTTCCTGTTTCAGCTTCGCCTGCAGCAGGGCCACCCATCCTTGCTCGACGCGAATCCCGTAGCCTGCGCTGATGCTGTCGCCGTACACGAGCAGCGTGGGCAGCGTGGGCGGTGCGGGCGCTTCGGCAGCGGCCGGCACGCCCGAAATCACGAGCAATAGGACAAAAAGTCGCATCACTGGCGCTCCCAATGCAGGATTCCACGATTCATGACCAGTTCGTACTCGAAGCCCGCCACATCACCAAGACCGTGGCGAGCCCCGAGGGTTCGCTCACCATTCTCGCCGATGTGAGCCTCAGTGTGCGCGGCGGTGAATCCCTGGCCATCGTCGGTGCCTCGGGTGCCGGCAAATCCACGCTGCTGGCGCTGCTCGCGGGGCTCGATACACCGAGCACGGGCCGCGTGCTCATCGCCGGCGTCGATTTGACCGAACTCGACGAAGACGGCCGTGCCGCCATCCGTGCCCGCCACGTCGGCTTCGTGTTCCAGTCCTTTCACCTGATTCCATCGCTCACGGCGATCGAAAACGTCATGCTGCCGCTGGAACTCGGCAATCGCACCGATGCCCGCGCCCTGGCGGCGCAGGCGCTCGAGCAGGTCGGTTTGACGCCGCGTGCGGCCCACTATCCGAAGCAATTGTCCGGCGGCGAGCAACAACGGGTGGCCATCGCACGCGCATTCGTCACGCACCCTGCCGTGCTGTTCGCCGATGAACCCACGGGAAATCTCGACACGGCAACCGGACAGCGCGTCACGGATCTACTGTTCGAACTGAACCGCAGCTCCGGCAGCACCCTAGTGCTGGTCACCCATGACCGCACGCTGGCAGCGCGCTGCGACCGCACATTCGAACTGGACGCAGGTCACGCGGTGAGCTGAGGACCATGCCCATCCTGCGATTTGCACTGCGTAATCTGTGGCGCGATTTGAAATCGGGCGAGCTTGCCGTATTGCTGTCTGCACTGACGGTGGCCGTGCTGTCGCTGACCGCGGTGGGTTTCTTCACGAGCCGCATCGCACAGGGCGTGCGCGCCCAGGCCGCCGAGGTGTTGGCGGCAGACCTGCGCATCGAATCGCCCGCGCCCCTGCCGCGGCGCTATTTCGAGCTGGCTGCGGCCCGCGGGCTGCGCAGTGCGCAGGTGGTATCCTTTCCCACCGCGATATTCAACGGTGATGCCAGCCAGTTGACGGCAATCCATGCCGTCAGCGACACCTATCCGCTGCGCGGCCACGTGCGCATCGCCGACATGCCCTTCGGCACGGCCCGAAACACTGATCAGGTGCCCAAGCATGGGGAGATGTGGGTCGACGCGCGCCTCATTGCGCAGCTCGACGTGGCGCTCGGTGACTCTCTCAAGGTGGGTGAAAGCACGTTCCGAGTCACCGAGGTGCTCGACTATCGTCCCGATCAGGGCACCGGTTTCGTGAACCTCGCACCGGCGGCGCTCATCAACATCGAGGACATCGCGGCGACGGCGCTGATCCAGCCCGGCAGCCGCGTGACCTATGCAGCATTGTTCTCAGGACCCGCGGCGGCGATCGGCGACTTCCGCGAATACCTCAATACCGTCAAGCCGGCCGGCGAGAGGCTGCGCGAAGTCGACGAATCCAGCCGGCAGCTCAATTCGGCCGTCGACCGCGCCAGCCGCTTCCTGAATCTGGCGAGTCTCGCTTCGGTCATGCTGGCCGCGGTCGCCGTGGCGATGGGCGCGCGCCGCTACGCAGCCCGCCACATCGACACGGTGGCCCTGATGAAATGCATGGGTGCGGCCCAGGGCTTCGTTCTCGCCATATCGATCATCGAACTCGGCCTGCTGGCGACGGCGGCGGTGGGCGCCGGCGCGCTGCTCGGCAACCTCGCGCAGAGCGGACTGACCTGGCTGCTGCGCGGGCTGATCCCGGCCGATCTGCCCGCAGCCTCGTTCTCGCCCGTCCTCATCGCCCTGGTCACGGTCATGGCGATGCTCATCGGCTTCGCCCTGCCGCCCCTCCTGCAATTGAAAAATACGCCGCCGGCACGCGTGCTGCGCAAGACGGTCGAGGCGCCCCCGCTGCGCTACGGTGCCAGCTACCTGCTGGCGCTGGCGGCCCTTGGTGCCATCCTGTGGAGCCTGGTGCGCGACACCGAACTGGTGGCGAGCGTACTGGCGGGCGTGCTCGCAGTGGGATTGGCGCTCACCCTCGCCGGCTTTGCCCTGGTGCGGCTGACCGGCCATCTGCGCGGCGGCGTGGGCGTCGCCTGGCGCTACGGTCTCGCCAACGTCTCGCGCCGCGGCGCGGGGAGCGTGGTGCAAATCGTGGCCTTCGGACTGGGGATCATGGTGCTGCTGCTGCTGGCGGTGGTGCGCAACGACCTGCTGGCTGACTGGCGGCAAAGCCTGGCGAGCGACGTACCGAACAATTTTCTGATCAATATCCGCCCCGATGAGCTGATGCCGCTGCAGGAGTTCCTGAAGGCCCGCGGCTTCGGCGAACCGCAGATGTTTCCCATGGTGCGGGCGCGGATCACGGCGCTGAACGGGCGGCCGGGCGATGCCCTCCGATTCAGGGCCGAGAATGGCCGCGCATTTCTCGAACGCGAGCAGAACCTCACCTGGTCCGGACCCTTGATGGAGGACAATCAGCTGGTTGCGGGACGCTGGTGGACGCGTGCCGACTACGGCAAGCACCTGGTTTCCATATCGACCGAATACCAGGAGGCGCTGCAGCTGAAGCTCGGCGACGAGCTGACATTCGATATCGCCGGCGAGACGCTCAGCGCCACGGTTGCCAGCGTGCGCAAGGTGCGCTGGGACAGCTTCCGGCCGAACTTCTTCCTGGTTTTCCCGCCGGGTCTGCTCGACGGCGCCGCCGGCACGTATATGACCAGCGTGTACCTGACCGCCGCCCAGCGGCCGGCCCTGGCGGATCTGGTGCGCCGCTTTCCGACCATTTCGGTGCTCGACGTGGATTCCATCCTGAAGCAGATCCGCAGCATCATGGACCGCGCGTCCCTGGCGGTTCAGTACGTGTTCCTGTTCACCCTGGTGGCCGGAGTGGTGGTGCTGCTCGCCGCAGTGCAATCGACGCGCGACGAGCGTCGCTACGAGAGCGCGATGCTGCGGACCCTGGGTGCGAGCCGCCGGACCGTGCTGCAGGGAGTGGCCGCCGAATTCTCGGCGCTCGGATTCCTGGCGGGCACCCTGGCGGCGTTCGGCGCAACTTCGATCGGCTGGGTGCTGGCGCGGCGGCTGTTTTCGCTGCCGTACACCCTCGATCCGTGGGTATGGGTCGTCGGATTGGTTTGCGGCACCTTGCTGGTCGGCATCAGCGGCACGCTGGCGACGCGCCGCGTGGTCAATACTCCGCCCATCGTCACGCTGCGCGAGGACTGAGGCGCGCTCCTAACGCACATCGAGGGTCAGCCAGCCTGCGGCGATCGGCGCACCGAGCAGCGGCAGCGCCTCGATGCGCACGTCGTAGCGTCCCGCGCTCAAGGCCGACGTGTTGAACGCGAGCTTGACGTCACCGTTGGAATCCCGCAGCAGATTGTCGATGACCATTACACGGCCCTGATCCCTCTTGTCCACGGTGACGCGAAACTGCTGCTGGCCCGAATAGCTCATGTCGATCCGCAGATCCAGCATTTGCGGCGAATCGTGATTCACCGCCACCCGCGCCTGACCCACGGCGGCCGCGCGATCCGGCGTCACGCGCAGCATGCTCTGCGTCGCGGGCGGCTGCAGCGACCCGAGACGCACCCGGCTGCGCGCATCATCCAGCTCGCCGCGCAGCAGCGCATTCTTGCCGGCCAGAGCCCATGAGGCGATCAAGCTCGAAATCGCCAGTGCGGCGAGGCCGGCCAGAAAATAATTCGTTCTCCACCAGGGCGGCGGCGGCTCGCGCAAATCCTGCGGGCTGCCGCCGGCTTCCAGCAGGCGCAGGCTGGCATGCGTGCGCTCGGCGAGTCTGAGCTCACTGAGATAATGCGGGTGCGCCCGGCACCAGTCCTCCAGGTCGCGCGCGCCCTTGAACGGCAGCTTGCCTTCCAGATAACGGTCGATCAGCCTATGATCCTCGATGAACTTTCGATCGATGCGCGGCGCCTCGGAGCGCGGATTCTCAGCGGGTTCGATGTGAACATTCATGGCCGGATGGTCCTCGTCGCCCATGGTGCCGGTATCCGCTCCAACGATACGTGAAATCAATCGCAGATCAACGAGTGCGACCAGCCCGTCGCAGGAGCCGAGTATGACCAGGGAAGCCAGTGCCCCGAACCTCGTCAAGCTTCTGGCCGCGGCAGGCGCCGCGGCGTGGGTCCTGGCGCCGGCTGCCCGGGCGGCCGACGGCGACAGCGCCCTGACCATCTACAGCTCGGTGCAGCCCGGCGCGCTCGCGGCGGCCTATTATCGGCCGTTGCCCGGTGAAAGTTCACCGAGTGCGGCCGATGTGCCGGGCTATGCGATGGTCAGCCAGGACCGCAAGGTCGAGGTGGCGGCCGGCCGCAGCCAGGTGCGCTTCACGGACGTCGCCGCGCTCATCGACCCCACCACCGTGCAATTCGTGTCGTTGAGCGACCCGCAGAACACCCGTGTCATCGAGCAGAACTTCCAATTCGACCTGATCAGCACCTCCAAACTGCTGTCCAGATACATCGACAAGAACGTCACCGCGCAGCAGGCCCAGGGTGATCAGGTCACCGAAATCACGGGGGTGCTGCTGGCCGCGGCCGATGGCCTGGTGCTGCGCGGGGCGGACGGCCAGATTCACGCGCTCGGCCAATATTCCAACCTGCGCTTTCCGGAACTGCCGGGCGGGTTGATCACGCGCCCGACGCTGCTTTGGGATCTCGCGGCCCGCAAGGCGGGAACCCAGACGGTGCGCGTGTCCTACCAAACCGGCGGCATGACCTGGTGGGCCGACTACAATCTGACCTACGCGCAGGGTGCGGACGCGAATTCGGGGTTCGTCGATGTGGGCGCGTGGGTGAGCATCATCAACCAGTCCGGCGCCAATTTCGACGACGCGCGGCTGAAGCTCATCGCCGGCGACGTACAGCGCGTGCAGCCGCAGGCGCCGCGGCCCGTGGCGCAGACCCTGGCGAGACGCGCAAACTCCGCCGAAGCGGCTACCTTCGCCGAGCAGCCGTTTTTCGAGTATCACTTGTATACGCTGAGCGGGCGTACCTCGCTGCCCAACAATTCAACCAAACAGATCGAGTTGTTCGACGCAGCGAGGCGCGTGCCGGCCCGCAAAACCCTGGTCTACGCCGGACAGGCGGGCACGTATTACTCGACGGGGGTCAACACCGATCGCGGCTACGACGCCGTCGGCAACGGTAAAATCGACGTGTTCCTGGAGTTCAGAAACGAGGAAAAATCCGGGCTCGGGGTGCCGCTGCCGAAGGGGCGGATCAGGGTGTCGCAAGTCGACCCCGACGATCACGGACTCGAATTCATCGGTGAGGACGTCATCGATCACACGCCGAAGAACGAGAAGGTGCGGGTCAGACTCGGTTCCGCATTCGACGTCGTGGGTGAGAGGCGACAGGTGGATTTTACCATCGACAACAAGGCCCGATGGATGGAGGAGGAAATCGAGGTCAAGATCCGCAACCACAAAACCGAAGCCGTCGATGTGCAGGTCATCGAACGGCTGCTTAGATGGAGCCAATGGACGATCAAGAGCCGTTCGCAGGATTTCGACAAGGACGACGCACGCACCATCGTCTTCCCGGTGAGGGTCGCGGCCGACGGCGAGCAGTCGGTTCGCTACCGGGTGCGCTACACATGGTAGCCGTCACTCGTACAATTCTGCGAGAAGCGAAGCGCGTTCGGCCGGGCTCAGCTTGCGCCAGTCGATCTTGCCGCTGTCGCCGGCGCAAAGCTGCTCATCGTGCACCTGCATCGGCGGGGTGCGCTTCCCGGTCCACCGCCGTGGCAGGGCGAGGCTGCGCCCGCGGCGGATGAGGTCGATGACGGTTTGGATCACCCCGGCGTTGTTGGCCAGCCTGGAATGCGACTCGTCCACGAAATACGTGGGCAGGCCGGGCAATCGCGCCAGGGCGAGCGGCACGGAGCCATCGCCATTGAGTCCCAGCTTGTATTCGAAACCCGTGCCCTTGCGCCGCAGGTCGATCACCGTCAGTCGATTGATGCCGAGAATCTGGGCCATGCGCGAGTCCGGTTTGCACAGACCCGCACGCACCGCCGCCACCCTCGAGAGCAGATCCGAGTTGGGTGCGGCACCCGCGGGCCATCCGGCGGGGTCATACAGATTCACGCTCC
This sequence comes from Gammaproteobacteria bacterium, assembly GCA_003137095.1. Lineage (GTDB taxonomy): Bacteria > Pseudomonadota > Gammaproteobacteria > Steroidobacterales > Steroidobacteraceae > Bog-1198. The sequence continues at coordinate 115,497 of PLET01000065.1, read as the reverse complement.
TCAGCCGGCGCCTCGGGGGCAGCAGTTGATACAGTCCGGGAAAACTGCAGAAGACGTTTTCCGCCAGGAATTCCGGCGAGTGCTGCGGATCCAATCGGGCCACCTTGCGCACGAACGGATAGGTACCGCGGATGGCCTGCACGGCGCCGAAGGATCCGAAATTCGGCGTCCCGAGCATGATTAGCCGGCGCACACGCCACTTCGGCAGCATGCCGACCGCCATGCGCGCCACCAGTCCGCCCATGCTGTGCGCGACCAGGCTGACCGGCCCGCCCTCGGCCTTGATGTGCAGCGCCAGCGCCGCTCCAAGTTCGTCCAGGCCGAGGCGCCAGTCGTACGGATAGAATTCCGCGTCGCAGCCCACCGAGCGCAGGCTGAGCAGCAGCTTCGCGTAATAATACAGCAGCACCCCCTGCGGCCGCAGATCCCGGCCGGCCGGCAGCGCCAGGCTCATCAGCCCACTGGTGTGGATTTGGACCGGATCTATCCACAGCACCTGCGTGCCGCCGCCGCGCGCGGCCGCGCCGAGCCTCGAACCCATGATGCCGGGCAGTATCAGCACCCGCGGGCCGCTGGGGTTGGCGGCGGCGGCGGCCGTTGCGAGGCGCGACAGCTCCGCGTGGGCGCGCGCTCCGAAATATTCCCGCAGACCGGCGCGATGGCCGCCACCGGCCAGCGCATCGAGAATCGCGCGGTCGCCGGCCCGAAACACCCAATCGGCACCCCGGCCGGATCGCATTGCGCGCGCCATGTCGGAGCTGTCAGGCCTTGCCGCTCATGGCTTGGTCCAGGACGTCGCACAGCGAGGTGATCGCCTCGCCACGCGTGGTTGACCGGCGCCAAACTGCACCGACCTTGCGCGACGGCGCGGGATGGGTGAATCGGCGGGTGGCGAGCCCGCGCTGCGAACCGAACGGCGGTTCCACTGCCAGCTCCGGCAGCAGCGTGATGCCCAGGCCGGCAACCACCATCTGACGCAGGGTTTCCAGGCTGGTCGCACGGAAGTCCTCCGCCTCGCGCACGTCGACTCGGCTGCAGACCTCGAGCGCCTGATCGCGCAGGCAGTGTCCGTCTTCCAGCAGCAGCAGCGTATGCCCCTTGAGATCCTGCACCTTGATCGTCGGCTTGGCGGTGAGCGGGTGGTTGTTGGGAAGAGCGACCGTGAAGTCCTCCACGTACAGCACGCGCGACTCCAGACCGTCCTGCGGCGCAGGCAGAGCCATGATGCCAAGGTCGAGCTCGCCGTCGCGCAGACGCTTGAGCAGATCCTCGGTCTGGTACTCGTACAGCATCAGGCTCAACTTGGGCAGCGTCTTGCGGATCTTTTGCATGACGCGCGGCAGCAGATAGGGTCCGATGGTGGGTATCAGCCCCACTTTGAGCTTGCCCGCGAACGGGTCGGTATTGTTGCGCGCCAGTGCGATGATCGCATTGCCCTCGTCCAGCATGCGCCGCGCGCGCACCACCACTTCGCGGCCCACGTCGGTGAGCTGTACGTTCTTCGGCTGACGCTCCACCAGCTTCACCCCCAGATACCCCTCGAGCTTCTTCAGCTGTGCCGAGAGGGTCGGCTGGCTGACGAAGGTGCGCTCGGCGGCCTTGCCGAAATGGCCGGTGTCCGCGAGCGCCACCAGATACTTGAGGTCCTTGAGATTCATTGCATTGCACCCATAGAGGAAGTCTATCAAAATCAACATTATTATCAATAACGTTCATTAACCATCCGTGGCATAGTGTGTGTTCGGGCACCAGCCATTTCATCATTCGCCATTACGGAGTCATCCCATGTTAGGCATTGGACAGAAGTTCCCCGCATTCAACCTCAAGGGTGTCGTTTCCAGCGACATCAAGACGGCATTCAAGGACATATCCCTCGACAGTTACAAGGGAAAGTGGAAGATCATTTTCTTCTACCCGAAGGATTTCACCTTCGTGTGCCCCACCGAAATCGCCGGTTTCGGAAAACTCAACAAATCCTTCACGGATCGGGACGCCGTCGTACTGGGCGGCAGCACCGACTCGGAATTCGTCCATCTGGCGTGGCGCCAGCAAAAGGACGAGCTGAAGACGCTGCCCTTTCCCCTGATCTCCGACATCAAACGCGAACTCACCTCGGCGCTCGGCATCCTGGATCCGGCCGAAGGCGTCGCGCAGCGCGCGGCTTACATAGTCGATCCGCAGAACGTGATCCGCTTCGTGTATGTCACCGATCTGTCGGTCGGCCGCAGTCCCGAAGAAGTGCTGCGGGTGCTCGACGGTCTGCAGAGTGATGAGCTGTGCCCCTGCAACTGGCAGAAGGGCCAGGAAACCCTGAAAGTCGCCTGATCGGCTCAAACATCGGCCCAGCGCCCGGGGCGCCGTCCCGTCTTATGGCCCTGGGGGGGCCGCTGCGAGGGCGGACCCCCATACTCGAGGAATTTCGATGACCATCGATGACATCAAGGATCAGATCCCGGATTACGCCAAGGATCTGAAGCTGAATCTGGGAAGCGTGCTGTCGGCGCAGGGCGCCCCGGGGCTGACGGAGCGCCAGATCTGGTCGATCGCGGTGGCGAGCGCGATTGCATCGCGCAATGTACGATTTGCCCGGCAGATCGAGGCACTCGCCGGCGATAAAATCGACGCGGCCACCCTGACCGGCGCCAAGGCGGCGGCGGCGATCATGGGGATGAACAATATTTATTATCGATTTGTTCATCTGGTCGAGGACAAGGAATACACCAGCATGCCGGCGCGCCTGCGCATGAACGTTCTGGCCAATCCCGGCGTGGATAAGAACGATTTCGAACTGCTGTCGCTTGCCGTATCGGCCGTCAACGGCTGCGGCATGTGCGTTACCGCGCACGACAAGACTCTGCGTCAGCACGAAGTCGGCCGCGAGGCGATCCAAAGCGCAGTGCGAATCGCGTCGGTGATACATGCCGTGGCAGGCGTATTGGAGTATTCTCAGGCGGCATGACATCGTCCACTCCGCCACCGAACTCTCCGCCGGCACCATCCACGAGATTGTCCGCGGGCGTGGTGGTGGTCAGTGTCATCAAACGCAAATTGAAATTCCTGCTGCTGCGCGCCTATCGCAACTGGGATTTCCCGAAGGGCATGGTCGAGCCGGGAGAGGATCCCATCGATGCCGCGATCCGCGAAGTGCGCGAGGAGACAACCCTCGACGACATCTCCTTCGACTGGGGCATGGTGTTCATGGAAACCGGCCCTTACAACAAGGGCAAGATTTCCCGATACTACGTCGCGCGCAGCAAGCAGGAGCATGTGGAACTGCTGGTCAACCCTGAAATCGGCATACCCGAACACCAGGAGGCTCGCTGGGTCGACGTCGACAGGGCACGCAGCATGGTGTCACCTCGTCTGCAGCCGGTGGTCAGGTGGGCTTACATGATCGTCAATCATGGCCTGGCGCCGAAGCCGCCGGCGTCCGGCGCCGAGTCCGGCAGGAGCGATTTGCGCAACGGCGCCTGAATGCCGGCGCATTACGTTTCCTGCGCACGGCAAAGCCTTCCATCCGGCTGCTCAGCCGATGTCGGTCGATGCGTGCCCGTGTTGTCGCGCATTGCGCAACCTACCCGGCGGCACGTCGTGGAAGCGGCGCCAGACGCGGCGCATTTGCCGGGCCGATCCAAAACCGGCGCGTTCGGCGATCGTATCCATGCCGAGTCTCGAGTTCGTCAGCATCTCCCGCGCCAGGGCGACTCGCATGCGACTCACATAGTCGATGACGCTCATCCCTGCGTGATCGTTGAACAGCCGGGAGAGATTGCGTGCGCTTGACGCCGAAACGGCGGCCAGTTTATCCACCGACCAGGTGCGAGTGGGATCGGCGGCGATGGCGTCCTGGGCGCGGTGGACGGCCGGGTGAATATGATTCCGGCCTTCCAGCCAGGGCGATATTTGTGGATCGCCGGCGCCCCGGCGCAGGTAGACCACCAGGTAGCGCGCGACCGCCAGCGCGACCGGATGCCCGGCATGCTGCACCACGACATGCAACATCATGTCGATTCCGGCCGTGATCCCGGCGCTCGTGAGACGTTCGCCATCCTCGACGAAAAGCCGGTTGTCTTTGACACGGGCGCAGGGCGCCAATTGCGAGAGTTCAGCGATGCAGGCGTGATGTGTGGTGCAGTCGTGGCCGTCGAGGAGTCCGGCGCGCGCTGCGAGGAGTGCGCCGGAGCAGATCGACGCTAGGCGGATGCCCGGTCGAATCGCGTGCTTCAACCAGCCGACGATCTTTGCCTCGTGCACGGCATCGAGAGCGCGGGCCGCCTTGGAACCCCCCAGCGGCAGATCGGCGCTGCCGGCAATCACCACCAGCGCGCCATCCGGGAGGCGCTCCGGCAGCGGAGCGATTCCCGCAATTGCCAGGCCGATCGAACAGCGCACCTCCGGTAGCGGCCCGACGTAAATCACGTCGAACCGCACGGCCTCCTGCTCGAGATTGGTCTTGCGCAGCACCTCGATCGGGCCCGCGACGTCGAGCAGCAGCACGCGCGGCGGAACCACGACAAACACGGAAATCCCGGCAGTTGATGCGGGCCGGCCTTTCACGCGGCGACCCGCTCCGCTGAGCCGGCCAGCGCCTCTTCAACAGATGCGACGCGAGCAAACCGACCGGCCAGGACCAGCTCCGTCCGTGCGCGAATCTCGGCTGCACTCCATTCGCGGCCGGCCGCGTCCACCATCGCAAAGGTCAGCGTCGCCTCTGCCACGAAGTCCACTGCGTAGCCAAGATCGGAGCAGTGGCGGGTCGTGGTTTCGCAGCACTGTTCGGTGCGGATCCCGGAAACAATCACGCGTCGAATGTGCTTTCGCGTCAGCCAGACGTCGAGACCCGAGCCCACCAGGGCGCTGTGGCGGCGTTTCTTGAAAACCGCGTCCGGATTCAGGGAGATCGGCGCAAGCGGCACGACCAATCCCGAGGTTTCCGAGAACGGACCGTGATCCTCGACGTGGAATATCTGCACGACCTGGATGCCGTTCGCCTTGGCACCGTCGATCAGGGCCTGCAGGCGGTTCATGAATGGCGGCACACCCGAGTTTTGCCAATAGGGTCGGCTGCGAAACGATTCCTGCGCGTCGATGACCAGCAGAGCGGTATCAGTGTCGGACATTTATTGTCTCCATGGTTGGGCGATGCGGATAAAGCATATCCCGCCCTTCAAATGATGGAATGCATGTTCCGGACAAAGACCGGACAAATCACGCCATCAGAGGAATATCCCAGGGAGGCGGTGTATCGCGCTGACCGTGAAGACGCGGGCTTGGCATCACCAGGCAAATTCCAGCGGCACGTGATTACGCTCGCCCGCGATCCGCTTGAGCCATGCGCCCACCGCCGGATAGGCGGAAAGATCGAATCCGCCGTCGGCGGCACAGTGCGTGTATCCATAGAGGGCAATGTCCGCGATCGTGTAGCGCCCGCCTGCGAACCAGTCGTGCCGTGCAAGGTGAGATTGCATCACGCCGAGCGCAGCATTGCCCTTTGCGTGCCACTCCGGAATCAGATGCCGCTTTTTCTCTAGCTCATCTTTCGGAGCGAAGGCAAGCCAGAAGCGCGCAACTGCCACATAGGGTTCGTGGCTGTATTGCTCGAAGAACATCCATTGCAGTGCCTCTGCGCGGGCCCAACGGTCGGCGGGCAGCAGAAAGGTATCCTCGCTCAGATGCCAGAGGATCGCCCCAGACTCCGCGAGCGTGCGTCCATTCTCGAATTCCAGCAACGGAACACGGCCGTTCGGGTTCTTGGCGAGAAAATCGGGCTTGCGCGTGGTGCCGTCGTGAAGTCCGTAATTCTTGAGTGTGAGTGCCACGCCGAGCTGTCGTGCCGCGAGGCGGATTTTGTAGCAGTTGCCTGACATGTGCATCTGATGAAGAACGGGCATGTAGAAACTCCTCCCGGCGTCATGGAGAGTATGGTTGCCGGTTCGACCATGCGTGGAGTCCCCGGCAACGGGCGCTGGCCGAACGAGGTGAGACGCACCATCAAAGCGTACGGCGGTAAACCAGGAATCCGGATTTTTCGGCAATCTTATCGTAGAGCTTCAATGCGGTCGTGTTGCTCTCGTGCGTCTGCCAGTAGACTTTGGGAGACCCGGCGGCTCGGGCGCGGTCATAGACGGCCTCGATAAGGGCGCGGCCGACGCCTTGACCACGCGCGTCTTCGGCGGTGAACAGGTCTTGGAGGTAGCAGGTCGGCGGGATTTGAATCGTGCTGCGGTGAAAGAGATAGTGCGCCATGCCGAGGAGCTGGCCGGCATTGTCGGCGACCAGTGCGTGCATGGGTTCGTTGTCGTCCAAGAAGCGGGACCAGGTGGTCCGGGTCACTTCAAGCTGAAGGGCCGTCGGTCCGATCCTGCCGTAGAAGGCGTTGTAGCCGGCCCATAGGTCTTTCCAGGCGGGATAGTCGTCGCGGCGGAGCGGGCGGATGCCGGGACCGGTCATCGTCACGTTGCTCTGCGGATTTTGGATTTCGCGCACTATTTGGACAACGGATAGGGGGTTCCATCCCGGTGGGTGTACCCGCTGGCATCGGCGATCATGTCGACGTCCGGGTATGTGCAGACGTCCCGCGAATCGGAATTGCCGATCTCCAGCACTCTCGCGGCGCGGCCGGACTTGTTTATCAGGTGATGGCCCTCGGAATCGCCATGCCTGAATGCGGCGCAATCCCCGGCACGCAATATTTCTTCACCAGCGTCGGTGACCAGAGTGAGTTCGCCGTCCAGGACCCAGACGAACTCGTCCTCATGGCTGTGCCAGTGACGCTGGCTGGACCAGGCGCCTGGCTGAATGACGGTCAGATTGACGCCGAAAAGGGTCAATCCTGCATTGCGCGCCAGCCGTTGACAGGACTGATCGCTGCAGGGGGCATCGAAGGGGTGCGGATAAGTGCCGCCGGTCTGCGCGGGGACCGTCGAAAGATCTATTTTCTTCATGGGCTTCATTTTCATATCTGATACCGATACTCGCAAGCCCAAACCGGCGGCTACTTCTCCTTGCTGTAGTCGTACCAGACCGCCTCGATGTTGTGCCCATCCGGATCGTACACGAAGGCCGCGTAATAGCCCGGCCAGTAATCGCGATAGCCGGGACCGCCGTTGTCCCGACCGCCGGCTGCGAGCGCCGCCTCGTGGAACGCCTTCACCTCGTTGCTGCTGCGTGCCTCGAACGCGAGGTGCAACTTGACGATGGCTTGCCGATGGCTGATCCAAAAGTCGGTGTTCTTGCCGTCGTTGAAGCCGGCGCTCTCGCCGTACTCCATATTGTTGGAGTACCCCAGCGGCTTCAGCGCCGCAATGTAGAACCGCTTGGCGCGCGAATAGTTGCTGACGGGCAAGGTCGTGTGCGCGATCATGGGCGTGTCCTTGGCGATTTCGGGGTGCGGCCGGGTGAACGGCGTGATGCTGGCGGCCCATTGTCGCAGCGGCAACGCCTGTTGACCACCCACACTTCAGACATCGGTACAATCAGTCCGGGACCAGCCATGGACGATGTGATGAAGATGGATTCAAGGCGCGCGGCCGCAGACCAACAATGAGAGAGTTTCATGGGACACCTCGCGTCCAGGTGTATCCACCAAAGCTTGTTCAGTTGCGACTGGCGGCGAGCCGGACGCCAAAATAGATGAACAACGCACCGACGGTCCGGTTGAGCCACGTCGAAATCGCACCGGCGTGCTTGAATTGTTTCGCCAAACTTGAAGCCGTGAATGCGACGAGGATATTCCAAAGCGTACCGTTGAAGTCGAACAGAACGCCTAGAAACAACATCGCCAGCGGCTTGTTCGTGGCTTCGGCTGAAATGAATTGCGGAAGCAGCGCGAGAAAGAAAAGCGCGACCTTTGGATTCAACGCGTTCGTCAGGAATCCTTGCCAGAATATTCGCATCGCCGCCGTCTTGGGCAAATCAGCGGCCGGCAAATGCGGCATTGCACTCTTTCGCAGCAGAGAGATTCCGAGGTAAAACAGATAGACCGCACCAATCATCTTGATGGCCGCGAATGCGCCAGCCGAAGCGGCAAGCAGCGCGGAGATTCCGAGGACCGCCGCTGTGATGTGCACTAGACAACCCGCGCCCACGCCCAGTGCGGCCAATAATCCGCCCCGAAAGCCCTGCACGCCGGAACGGCCTAATATATACATCGTGTCCGCCCCGGGCATGATGTTCAGCAGCAATCCGGTCGCCACGAAAAGGGAAAGATCCCGCGTTCCAAACATATGAATCGGCTCCAATACGGGCATTTCCAAATATAGGGGTTTCAACCCAATTCTGCCAAGGGTGTGATCATCAGCGCGACGTCTGCCATACTGCCGGCATGTCAGCGACGCGATTCGTTCGAAGGTCGTCGATTGTCGCCTCCGTCTGCTGGATGCTCGGTGCGTTCGCCGCACCGCTGCCGCCGGCGAACGCCGATAGTTCCGTCGCGACGCCTCCATATCGTCAGGGCCGCGGCAGTCCGGACGGCATCGGGAAGTTCTATCAGGGACGCGAGATTGCCGCGGTCATGGGTTTCGAGGGCGCGCCTTGGCTCGACCGGCCGAGCCGCGCCGGTGAGGAGCGGCCCGACCTGCTGGTGGAGGAACTGCACCTGCAGCCCGGCATGACCGTCGCCGACATCGGCGCGGGCTCGGGTTATCTATCGCGACGCATGGCGCCCCTGGTCCAAACCGGCCGGGTCTTCGCGGTCGACGTGCAACCGCAGATGGTGGCGCTGCTCACGCGGTTGTCGCAGCGACCCGAGTATAAGAACCTCATGCCGATCCAAGGAGGCGCCGACGACGTGAGACTGCCGCCTGCTTCGGTCGACCTGGCGGTGTTGGTTGACGTTTACCATGAGCTCGCTTACCCCTACGAGGTCATGCGCAGTCTGGTGCGGGCGCTCAAGCCCGGTGGCCGGGTGGTACTGGTGGAATATCGCGCCGGGGACCCGGACGTGCCGATCAAGACCCTCCATAAAATGAGCGAAGCGCAGATCCGTCGGGAAATGAGCGTACTTCCGCTAGTCTGGGACCACACGTCGGAGCGGCTTCCCATGCAGCACTTCGTCGTGTTCCGCAAGCCGGCATCGGATTCATGAGTATGCACGACGTGAATCCCCGACGCGTGAAAGGAAAGAGCTCTGGCACGTTAAGCTGCGTTTTGATGACCGGCGAGTGAGGTACGATGAAGCGCACATGGACGATCATCGGCGTCAGAGAAGTGCCGTCCAGCTTGAAGTGGTATCAAACGCTCTTCGGGCAACCCGCAACGGCGCCGAATCACGACTACTGGGGTCAGATCTGCGACACGGATGGAACAGTTTTGCTGTGTCTTCACCAGTGGGGCTCGCACGAGCATCCGTCCTTGATGAGTCCGGACGATGCGCAACCTGGAAACGGACTGCTCTTGTATTTCCGCGTTGATGACTTCGACGTGGCACTAGGGAGAGCCCGCTCCCTTGTTTCACGACTCGAGGAGGATCCTCACGTCAACCCCGCCACGGGAACAATGGAGTTTGCGCTCAAGGATCCGGATGGTTATTACCTGATGATCAGCGCACTCAGCTAGCGGAGCGCTCGCCGTTGCGCGAACTCCGACCACGTTCCGCGGTTGCACCGCCGAAGCATCTGCGTACTTTGCGAAGCGCGATCCCTTGATGCGCCTCACAAGCATTTTAGCCGCATGGGTTTTTCAATTGGCATGCGGTATTGCGTGCGTTCATGCGGCGGTACTCGTTCTCACGCACGCACGGGTGTATCCATCACCCGGCGCGCCGCCGCTCGAGGACGCCGTACTGGTCGTGCAGGATGGCCGTGTGGCATCGCTCAGGCAGGCCTCATCGAAAGTTGCGGGTCCGATGCCGCACGCGGCCACCGTCATTGACTGCACCGGCATGACAGTAACCGCCGGTCTCTGGAACAGCCACGTTCACATTCTTCCCGCAAACCTTTTGCATGCCGACAAGAAGTCGGGGTCGCAACTCACCGTTGCGCTGCAAGCGATGCTGACCCGCTGGGGCTTCACCACGGTCTTCGACGTCGCCTCTGTTCTCGCCAACACGAGTGGCATTCGGACCCGGATCGCAAGCGGTGAGATCCTCGGCCCACGTATTCTCACCACCGGCGAGCCTTTTTTCGCTCCGCACGGTGTACCGGGTTACGTCTCGAAATATCTCGATGAGAACAACATCATCCTGCCTGATGACGTGACTGTGGTCGATGCGGTTGAGCGGGTCCAAAGGGAAATTCGCGCCGGCGCGGACGGCATCAAGATATTTGCGGGTTCCATCGAAGGTGATGGCGTGTTGCTGATGTCCTTGGGGCGCGCCCGGGCCATCGTTCAGGAGGCGCATCGGCTCCGCCGGCCGGTTTTTGTTCACCCCTCCAACTTGGCGGGGATCAATATCGCACTAGACAGCGGCGCCGACGTTCTCGCCCATCTGACCTCTGACGGAGGAACGTGGTCGCCCGTGCTCATCGGACGCATGCGAGCGGCACATATGTCGCTCATCCCGACGCTGACCTTGTTCGATGTCGAGGCGAAGAAGGGCGGCGCTCCCCCGGACGTTCAGCAAAAAATCGTCGAGCGTGCGGTCGCACGCCTCCGCGCCTACAGCGCGGCCGGCGGCGACATTCTGTTTGGGACGGATGTCGGTTACATCTATCAATTCGACACCTCCGAGGAGTACGCTCTCATGCAACGAGCCGGGCTCACCTTTCCCCAGATCCTCGCGTCTTTGACCACGAACCCTGCACACCGCTTCGGCTTTTCCGACCACAGCGGGCGGATTGCCGTAAAAATGGATGCAGATCTCACGGTGTTCCGGGGCGACCCGGCAACTGATCTTTCCGCGTTGTCGCGCGTGAGTTATACAATTCGAGCCGGCCGGGTGATTTTTCGGGGTACGCCGGAACAGTGAAATTTATACGCGCTCACGAGTACATCCATGAAAGTCGACGGCTAGCCGTTGCGGACAGATCACCTTTGAAGCCGAGATCGACCTACATCAAAACGGCGCAAAGCGGCAACCAGCGCCTCCACTCTTTCTGCCCCGATCGGATGCAATAAAGCGCCGCCCGGCGGTTCATCCTCCACCGCCGGCGTCTGTCGGACAAAATCACGGCTGATCTCACCGGACTTGGCCATCGCCGTGGACCTTGGTGTCCTCGGTCCAATTGCCGGAGAGGGCGCCGTTCGGATTGGCATTGGCGTCGTTTGTCTGGAACCACTGTGTCTGATTTCCGACGGTACTGGACCAGGTGTGTGCATACGAGCTTGAAACCTTGGCCAAACCGCCCTGACCGACAACGGTCTGTTGGTCGAGGGCGTAGTCGACCCAGTCGGATGCTGCCGTGGTGCGGGCGTTCATGGCGGCGTTGGCGTTGTTCATGGCACTGCGAAATGAGGACTCCTGCCGGGCCATGAAAGCCTCGTGGTTGCGCTGCGAGGTGGCCATGAAGTCATCGAACTGCCGCTTGAGCATCGCCTGACCGGCCTGTTCCTGACGGGTCAGGCGGGCCTGATCCTCGCGAGCCCGCTGCATCAACGTCTGTTGCACGCGCTGCAGCCAGGCGTCTTCGTGCGGCGTCCGGACCAGATCATGGGCATCAACCAGACCACAGAGGGCATCGAGCTTGCCCTTGGGAGCGCGCTCGACATCCACGTGTGCGGAACAGCCGCCGCCGTTGGCGTCGGGCCCGCTGGTGGCAATCCGGCATTCGACGTAGGCGCGCAGACGCTGCTCGATGACAAAGGTGCCATTGACGGTTTCGATTCGGACAGCCGCGGCGTCGGCGGAGCCGTGGATGTTGGGACCGATGCGGTTCATGTTCCGCGCGACGCCGGCGACCCGTTGCTGGTATGCGGCGCCGAGAGCCATCGGCCCGACGACGTGCATGCCGTTGCCGGCGATCATTTCCACGTAATGCTTGAGGAAATCTTCCGCCGACATGGGGCCGGCATAAGCCAGGCAGCCGTTCACCGGGCGGAATCCCTTGATGCCGGGATGAAACGTCCAGTTGAAGGCGGGCAGCAGCCGCATCTCGGTCAAGCCGTCGGGAGAATACGCGCGGAAGACGGGCATGGGGACGCGGCTGCATTCGGGTCCGGGGAGAACGGTGCCCTCAAACTTCCAGCCGGCAGGGATGCTGATGGTGAAGGCCTTGATGCCGTAGGCGGGGTCGACGATGGAGACAGTGGTGAGGGACTGTGCGCCGGCCGGGCACGCGCAAATACCGGCAAGGGTCAACGTGAGCAGGCCAAGGCGCAGAGGCGATATGCGCGATGCAAACATGATTCCTCATCGGGTCCGCGGATGGAGGGCAAAAAACCGCGCAAGAATCGATGAGACATTACGACCCAGCGGATGTCAAGCACGAAGCGGGCGAGCAGAGGCTTTTTTTCGACGCATTGATCCAGCCCCGGTTTTTGTGACCGGCGTCTCACAATCCACCGACTTCCGCCCTTTGGGCGCAGGTGTCTCCCGCCGATACCGTCTGTAGCCTCAAGGAAGACCGTATGTCCAACGCAAAAGTGAAGTGTAGCGCCTGCAAATCGGAGGCCTCGCTCCCGTCCTTCACGATGGCGTTCCAACCGATCGTAGATATCGACAGCATCGCCATTTACGCCTACGAGGCGCTGGTGAGGCCGACGGGTGGCGGCAGCGCGGCGGATGTCCTGTCGCAGATCAACGAGCAGAATCGATACAGCTTTGATCAGGCCTGCAGGGTGAAGGCGATCGAGCTGGCAGCGCGACTCGAAATGGATACGCTCTTGAGCATCAATTTCCTGCCAAACGCCGTCTACCAGCCCGCCGCCTGCCTGCAGAGAACATTCGAGGCCGCCAAACGCGCGCAATTTCCAGTGCATCACCTGATGTTCGAAGTGACCGAGAATGAACCATCCCGCGATGTGGGCCATCTGCAGGCGATATTCAATGAATACAAGCGCCACGGGATGATCACGGCGATCGATGACTTCGGTGCCGGTCATTCGGGCCTCAACATGCTCGCGGACTTTCGTCCCGACGTCCTCAAAATCGACATGGCGTTGACCCGCTCCATCCACACGGATGAGGTCAGGACCAAGATCGTCGGCGCTATAGTCGGCCTGTGCAGGAGTTTGCACATTTCCGTCATCGCGGAAGGGATCGAAACGATCGAGGAGGCCGCGGCGCTGCGCGCCCTCGGCGTCCATCTTTTCCAGGGCTACCTGTTTGCGCGGCCCCTCATCGAGCGTCTACCCCGGGTGCCTGCCTCCATCATGGATACGGTGCACGCGTTCGGCGATTCGATGCTCCTGGGTGAACCGGGTCGCAGGTCCGCAGCCGTATAGCCCCGCAACCCGAATCACAGGGTGAGGGTGCCCGATCCAATCTCGATCACATCCCCGCCGACGAATACCTGCCGCTGTGCGTCCACCGTCAAAAGCAGCGTGGAGGGCCGGCCGGTTTGATCTCCCTGGGAAATGCCCAGTGCAAGCGGCAGCGGCCGTTGCATGGCCACGCACCATGCCCCCAGGTTGGAAGCGGCAGAGCCGGTGGCGGGATCCTCACGGAGGGTCTCGCCCTGGGAAAAGAAGAACCGGCTGAGCATTCCGCCACCTTCGTCGGCGAACAGGTAAGCCATGTTGGTGCCCGCGTCATTGCGCACCGCGGTGAAGGCGGCAGCCCGGGGCGCAGCTCGTTGCACCGCTCCGGCCGATTCGAGGGGAACCATCAATTGTTCGGTACCGCCCGTGCGTACCCACAACGGCCGCTCGCCGATATCGGCAGCCTCAAGACCGAATACTTCGGCCAGTGCCGCGGGGGGCAGTTCCGGTTCGCGCCAACCGGGCGGCGGCGGAGCGCGCAGGGTCCAACGGTCGCCCTGCGCCTGCACGTCAATCAGGCCGCCGGCCATTTCCAGAGTGAACGAATCACCCCCCAGGCGCTGCGCGCGGCAGATGTGTGCGCTGCCCAGCGTGGGATGACCGGCAAAGGGCATTTCGAAAGCCGGCGTGAAGATTCTGACCTGGGCCGCGGCACGGGAGGACGGCAGCAGAAATGTAGTCTCGGACAGATTGAACTGCAGCGCCAGCGCCTGCATGGTGGTCGCGTCCAAGCCCACACCGCTTTCAAATACGCACAGCGGATTGCCGGTCAACGCGCCGCGATCGCGAGTGAACACATTGACGATGTGAAAGCGCAGGGCCGGCATGACCGGCGAATGCTAAACCATCACCAGCCGCGGTGCACCACCGACGCCGACGCGACCACCGCGAATCGCGTATTCTGAGCCGGCGCCGTCATTTCAACGTTCTTCGACCGTGGGCACCGGCGAGACTTCCAGGAGTCTGCAGACACCGGTGAGCAGATCCGCCGCCTCCTTGAGCTTGCCGGCCATCCGTGAGGTGGGGCCGGCTATGGTGACGACGTAAGTTGCAGAAATCCACTTGAATCTCGCCGACAAGGTGGTCACTCCCTCCTCGCTCTCCTCGCGATTCAGGAACCACCCGCGGCGGTTTCCCTCGACCAGTTCCGCGCGCAATGCCGTCTTGGAGGTATTCGTCTTTCGGGTCATTGGCGTCAATGTCGTGTTCTTCAGGAAGGCGCCGAGTTCCGCATCGCCGAGACCCGCGAGTATCGCCTTCCCGGTCGAGGTGGCGTACAGATTGCGCAGCGGGTATCCCACCCGTGCGCGAAACCCCAGCATGTGCGAGGACTCGAGCACCAGCAAATAAGATGCGCTCAGTCCGTTGACCTTGGACAGCAAAATCGCTTCGTCGATCTTGTCGCGCAGCGACGTCAGCACTCCGCCGGCCCGCAGCACCACGGGATCATGGTCGGCGATGGTCTTGGCGATGTTGTAGAGACGCAGTGTCGGGTAATAGCCGCCGCGCACGGTGAGTTCATAGAGATAACCGCGCTCCTGCAGCGTCTTCAGGACATCGTGGCTGCTCGATGCAGGCAAGTCCAGCAGGCGCGCAGTCTCCGAGACCGACAGCGGACGCTTCTGATCCGCGAACAGTTCTAGGAAGTCGAGTGTGCGGCCGACGATCTTGGACAATGGCATAAGTAATGACTGGGGAGATGTGTTGACCGGCGAAGGGCCGCTCTGATATTCGTTATAGCGTATACTATATCGCAATAGCGATCCAGATCGATCGCCACCGAGGCCCATGCGTGAAACAGTTCGCCCCCCTCTGCGACACACCTGAACGCGAGGCGATCCGCGATGCGATCCGCGCGATCTGCGATCGGTTCGACGATGTTTACTGGGCTGAAAAGGACAGGACGCACAGCTTTCCCTTCGAGTTTGCCGCCGCCGTTGCCGAGGGCGGATGGCTCGGCATTTCCATGCCGGAAGCCTATGGCGGCGCCGGCCTCGGAGTCACGGAGGCCGCCATCATGATGCAGGAGATCGGACATTCCGCCGGTGTATTCGCCGCCTGCTCGACCGTGCACATCAATATCTTCGGCCTTCATTCCATCGTCCGCCATGGGACGGACGCGCAGCGTCGTGCATGGCTGCCGTCCATCATCGACGGCAGTTCGCGCGCCTGTTTCGGGGTCACCGAACCGGATGCCGGTCTGGACACCGGCAAGATCAAGACCCGCGCAGTCCGGCACGGCGGCCACTATCTGGTCAGCGGCCAGAAAATCTGGACCTCCACCGCACAGCAGGCCGACAAGGTGGTGCTGCTCGCCCGCACCACACCGATCGAGGAATGCACCCGTTCGACGGACGGCTTGTCGCTGTTCTACGCAGACCTGGACCGCCGCGCGGTCGAGATCCGTGAAATACCCAAGATGGGACGCCACGCCGTCGATTCGAATCAGGTTTTCTACGACAACATGGTCGTGCCCGCCGACCGCCTGATCGGCAAGGAGGGCAGAGGTTTTCGCTATATTCTCGACAGCCTCAATGCCGAGCGCATCATCAATGCCGCCGAGGTCATCGGCATGGGACGCCGGGCGCTCGAAAAGGCCGTGGCTTACGCCGGAGAGCGCGTGGTCTTCGGCCGACCAATCGGCAAAAACCAGTCCATCCAGCACCCGCTGGCCGAGTGCTGGTCGGAACTCTACGCCGCCGAACTGATGACGTTGCACGCCGCGGACCTGCAGGACCGTGGCCAGCCGTGCGGCGCGCAGGCCAACGCCGCCAAATTTCTCGCGGCGGACGCCGGCTTCAAGGCGGCCGACCGTGCGATCCGCACCCACGGCGGCATGGGCTATGCCGCCGAATATCATGTCGAACGATACTTCCGCGAAATGGTGGCCACGCAGCTCGCGCCGGTGTCGAGGGAGATGATCCTTTGTCACATCGCCGAGCGTGAGCTCGGCCTTCCAAAATCCTACTAGCCAAAATCCTCGTGGTCGATACCAGTCAACCGCAGGTGGGATCTGCGCGTACGACAGATTTCTCCGCGACACATCCACCTCGAGGTAATTACGGTATAGCGTAAAACCGTGCTACACGGCGATATCATTCCTCACGCAAACCGTGGTATTCCCCAACCGCGAGGCCGTAAAAACCCCCAAAAACGTCACTTTTGATGATTTCATGCTGAATTTGTCGCGCAGCCGGCTTGATGTCCACGCCGCTATGTCCTATCTTTGTCCTACGTAATACCGAATGTTATTACGGGTATACGTGATTCGTTCAACGAATCGGCATAACGAAGAATCGACAGGGGGACGTGATGAGCCACAACTCGAATCATTGCAATCGATGGACGGCGGTCGTCGGGCTGTCGTTGACCACCCTGGCTGCCAGCCTCGCAACGCCCGTTCGGGCGCAAACCGCGGCCGCAACCGCGGACACGATGCCGCAGCCACTTGAGGAAATCGTGGTCTCCGCCTCGCGCATCGATCGCGCGGGATTCAACGCGCCCACCCCCACGGTGGTGTTGAGCCAGCAGGCTTTGGAGGCGCGCGGCACCGTCGATATCGGTGATCTGCTCGATGAGGTGCCGGCGTTTCGCGCCACCAATACCCCGGCATCGGGAGGCATCGGGAATTCGGGCGCGGAACTTGCGGATCTGCGCGGCTTGACGGCACAGCGCACCTTGGTGTTGCTCGACAAGCTGCGGCTGCCAGCGACCAATCTGCCGGCGACGACCGTCGGCGGCACCACCGACCTCAGCATCATCCCGACGGCTCTGATCCGCAGCGTTGACGTGGTGACCGGCGGCGCGTCCGCCGACTACGGTTCGGATGCGGTCGCGGGTGTGGTCAACATCATCCTCGACGACAAGCTGCAGGGCATAAAGGCAACCGCGCAGTACGGCCAAACCCCGAACTACGATGACGACAAGGACCGGTACGTCAGTCTGGCCGGCGGCACGAGTTTTGCGGATGGCAAGGGACATATCATTGCCGGCGGCGAATACGACAACAACGGCGGCACCAGCTACTACAACGATCAACGCGCCTGGGGACAGTCGTCGGTGGCTTCGGTGGCCTATTCGACCCGACCGGCGGGCGTGCCGGCGAACATCATCCTGCAGGGTGGCGACGCCTATTTTGGCAGCGCAACCACCGGTGGTCTGATCCTGACGCCGGGTCCCCTGCAGGGCCTGGCGTTCGTCCCGGGCGCAAACGGCGGCACGACCACTGCGCGCTTCACCCCCGGCTATCTCGACAGCAATTTTGCGTTCGTCAAAACGGGTTTCACCGATGCCGAGCTCGCCGCCAACAGTGCGGCCGGCATCGACAACCGCAATTTCCAGCAGTTGCATGCGGCCATCGAGCGCGCGAATTTCCTCTCCAAGCTGAGTTTCGACTTCAACGATCACTTGACCGTCTACATCGAGCCGCTCTATTCACACATCGACACCCTGGATGCGGGCACGGCGATCCGCGCCGGCGGCGGCACCGCGGCGCTCACCATTCTGCCGAGCAATTACTATCTGCAGCAGGCGCTCACCCCCGCCCAGCTGGCACTGGTGCCGGCAAAGGGAATTTCTCTCGGCTACCTGAGCAACCAGCTGGGACCGAGCGTCAATGACATCAGCGAGGATACGAGCCGGATTGTCGCCGGACTGGAGGGCCACTTCGGCGAGACCTGGAAATGGGATGCCTCGTACCAGTACGGGAGGAACAACGCCATCCGGCATGTGGACAACGCGTTCAACAACGCCAATTTCAAGAACGCCATCAATGCCGTGCAGGTCGGCGGCCAGGTCGTGTGCGCCAGCGCTGCCGCCCAGGCCGCCGGCTGCCAGCCGTTGGACATCTTGGGCACGACCACGGGAAGTCCCGCGGCATTGGCCTATGTGCTCGGCACCCCGACCGCACAGACCGTGACCACGTTGAAGGACGCCACCGCCAACCTCCAGGGCGAACCGTTCTCCGATTGGGCGGGCCCGGTCTCCATTGCATCCGGCCTGGAATATCGGACCGATTCGCTGGAGACCAGCGTGGACCCGCTGTCACAGGCCGCCGCATGGTACAGCGGCAACGTCTCGAATCTGCCCTACCACCAGGAGGATGTGAAGGAAGTCTATGTCGAAACGGTGGTGCCGCTGCTCAAAAATCTGCCGATGGCCCGGTCGGCCGATTTCAACGGCGCAGTGCGCGAAACCGATTACAGCACCTCCGGCTCGGTCACGACCTGGAAGGCCGGTCTGACCTGGGAACCGACCAGTGATTTCCTGTTCCGCGGAACGCGTTCGCGCGACATCCGGGCGCCCAATCTCGTCGATCTGTACACGCCGCAGACGGTATCGTTGCCGCTGCCGCTCGACCCGCGCCCGGGGATCGTGCAGCCCACCAACGCCGCCGGTTTCACGGTGGGTGGAAACCCGAACCTGAAACCGGAGAAGTCCGACACGACCACCTTCGGCGTGGTGTTCAAGCCGCAATTCTTCAGCCGCTTGAAGGTTTCGGCCGATTACTACCGCATCGTCATCAATGACGCCATCACGGCGACCAGCACCCAGACCGTGGTGAACAATTGTCTGACGGGCGGCGTCTACAACGGGGGTCCGTATTGCTCCCTCATCACATTCGCCAACAACAATGTCGTGAGCGGCCAGATCCTGGCCGTTCAGGGCACGACGGCCAATGTGGCGCAGTTCCGCACGCATGGGGTGGACCTGGCGCTGACCTTCACGCAGCCGCTGGACCAGCTGAACGGGCGCCTGGCCGGCGACGTCATCGTCAACGCCGAGGGTACCCGGGTGTTCGAATACTGGACGTCGACGGACGTCTCGCCGCTGTTTCCGGAGGGCATCAACCGCGCGGGGCAGACCGGTGCAGGCTTCGGCGGTCCGGCCGGACTGCCGTCCTGGTTGTGGAATGTCACCACCACGTATAACCTCGAGCGGTTATCGGCCAACGTGCAGGTGCGCTACATCAGCAGCGGTCACCAGAACAACGGCTTCATCGGACCGGACAATCCCGCCTACAGCCCCGCCTTGAGCAACAGCATCAACGACAACTACATCGGATCCTATGCTCTGTTCAATCTGGGCGGCAGCTACGATTTCGGCAAATTGGGCGGCCGCGAGCAGGTGTACTTCGTTCTGAATAACGTCATGAACCGTCCACCGCCGCTGCCGGCGAACAACAACGCGTATTACGACCTGATTGGCCGCTACCTGAAACTGGGAGTGCGCGTCAACTTCAAGTGATCAACAATTGACCGGGGCGGTACATGATCAAATCACTGGCAGCCGCGACGCTTTTACTGGGCCTGCCCCTCGCAGCGGACGCGCAGGGACTGCAGAATGCCGAACAGCCCTCGGATGCGGCGCGGGTGGTGGCGCTGTATCCGGGTGTTGCGCCCGGCTCCGAAACCTGGACCTGGAAAGAAATCGTGACGCCCGTCGGGTCCACGCGCCGCATTCGCAACGTCGTGCAGCCGACCCTCACGGTGTTCAACCCGGCAAATCCGCTGCGGGCCAACCGCACGGCCATCGTCATCGCGCCGGGAGGCGGTTTCGTCAGGTTGGCCGTCGATGGGGAGGGCTACGAGGTGGCGCGCCATCTGGCGGCCCAGGGCTACACCGCCATCGTTCTGAAATACCGGGTCAGGCATACGGCGGACACGAACGAGGAATACCTGCGCCAGCCCGCGCGCGCCGAAACGCCCGGCGATCCGGCCGCCCGGAGTCCGGCGCCGCAGACGGCCATTGCCGATGGACTCGCCGCGATCCGCTATGTGCGGGCGCATGCGGCACAGTGGGGTTTCGATCCCGATCGGGTCGGCGCGGTCGGCTTCTCGGCGGGCGGCCGTCTGGTGAATGCCGCCGTGGTCGGCGCCGACGCTGCGGCACGGCCAAATTTCGCCGCACAGATCTACATGGGTGCCGACGACGGCGTCAAATGGCCGGCCGATACACCGCCGATGTTTCTCGCCGTGGCCGCAGACGATCCCCTGTCCAAATCCGTGCTGAGCGCCTACCAGACCCTGAGTGCGGCCGGCCACCCGGTGGAACTGCACATCTACAACAAGGGCGGACACGGTTTCGGCATGCGAAGTCTGGGGCTGACCACGGATCTGTGGTTCGAGCAGTTCGTGGCCTGGATGAGTTCCATCGGCTACGCCACCGCCCGTTGAAGCGCGCCGTTCCCATCCTGTGCATGATTTGCAGCCTGCCGGGGGTCCTGGCGATCGGCCGGCCCGCGCGGGCGCAGCCGCCGGACGCGGCAGCCAGCGCGCGCGCCAGCCCCCGCGAGACCCTCATGCTCACCGACAGGTGGCGTTTTCTCCAGGCAGATCCAGCCGGTGCCGAAGACCCGTCGTATGCGGATGGCACCTGGACCGAAGTCAGCGTGCCGCACACCTGGAACCGGGTCGGCACCGACACGGCCGCCGGCGGAGCGCCGCGGGCGCTCAACCAATCGCGCGGAGTGGGCTGGTATCGCCTGCAATTCGAGGTGCCCCGCCGCTTTGCCCACCGGCGCGTCTACGTGCAGTTCGATGCCGCCAGCGAACGCGCCGACGTGTGGTTGAACGGAGTGCGGCTGGGCGGGCATCGCGGCGGATTTTCGCGCTTCCGGCTGGACGCGACCGCGGCCTTGTCGCCCGGGCAGCGCAACACCCTCGCGGTGAAAACCGATAACTCCACACCCGCGCCGGGTTCGAGCACGGCCGACATACTGCCCCTCGCGGGTGATTTCTGGATCTACGGCGGTCTGTACCGGCCGGTTTCGCTGATCGCGACCGCCCCCGTGCACATCGGCATGCTGGATCACGGCGGGCCCGGCGTGGGCTTGAGTACGAAGAAGCTGGCCGACGGCGCGGCCGACATTGCCGTGGAAACCAAGATCCGCAATGACCAGGGACGGCGCGCCGCCGTGGTGCTCACGGTGACCTTCAAGGACTCGGGCGGCCGCGTGGTCGCATCCTTGACCCGCCGGCTCGACATCGGGGCTCATGGAGACGCCGACGTGGCTGGCACCGTGAGGATTCACGATGTGCATCTCTGGCAGGGCGTCGATGATCCCTATCTGTACCAGACCGCGTTTGAACTGCGCACGCCCGCCGGTGTGCGGCTCGACCGGGTGACGCAGCGATTCGGCGTGCGCCAGATTCGCATCGACCCGGAACGCGGCCTGTTTCTCAACGACAGAAGCATCCGGCTGCACGGCGTCGCCCTGCATCAGGATCGTGAGGGCAAGGGCTGGGCGGTGTCGGAAGCGGATCAGCGCGAAGACCTGGAAATGATCCGGGACTTGGGGGCGAACAGCATCCGGTTCACCCATTATCAGCATTCCGATACCCTCAATGACCTGTCGGACGAACTCGGGCTGCTCAACTGGGCGGAAATTCCGCTGGTCAGCAAGTGGACTCTGGGCGGCGCCACGCAACCGACGGACGCACTGATCGACAACGCCAAGCAGCAGATGGTCGAACTCATCCGCCAGAGCTCGAACCACGCCTCCATCGCCGTCTGGGGCCTCGCCAACGAGGTCGATTTTGGCAGCGTCATTCCCGCGGCGGTCGGCGGCGGCACCAACGCGCAGACCGATCCGCGGCCGCTGCTCGGCCTGCTGCGCCAGACCGCTCAGGCGGAGGATCCCGGACGCCCGTCGACCATCGCGAATTGTTGTTACGGGAGGCCGGGGTCGCCGAGCGTGATCGATGCGGCGGACCTCGATGGGGCGAATCGATACTTCGGCTGGTACACCACCGTGCCCGCCGACCTCAACGCCGATCTCGACCGGATGCGTGCGGCTTATCCCTCGATACCGCTGGCGGTGAGCGAATATGGAGCGGGCGCATCCATCGTCCAGCACACGGACAATCCTCTGGGCGGTCCGGTCGATCCCCGGGGCCATGTGCAGCCGGAGGAATACCAGAGCCGCGTGCATGAACTGACCTGGCCGATACTCGCCGCGAAGCCCTTTCTCTGGGGCAGTTGGCTCACCTTCATGTTCGATTTCTCGACCCCGGGACGCACCGAGGGCGACTCGGTCAACATCAACACCAAGGGCCTCGCGAGCTATGACCGCAAAACCCGCAAGGACGCGTTCTTCTTCTACCGTGCCAATTGGAATCCGGCGCCCACGGTGTACATCGCGAGCCGCCGGCAGACACAACGCGTGCTGCCGCTCACTGAACTCAAGGTTTACAGCAATGCCCGTACGACCGAAGCCTGGATCAACGGCCGCAGCCTCGGCGCCCTGACGGAATGTCCGCAGCGCATCTGCCGGTGGCCGGCGGTGGCACTGGCGCCCGGCGCGAATTTGGTGAAGGCGGCCGGTGAGTTCGCTTCCGGCACGGTTTCCGACTCGGTCTCTTGGACGCTGACCGTCGGTGCCGGGGTTTACCGCATCGACTGCGGGTCCATCGAAGGGATGCCGGGCCCCGAAGGCCCCCATGGCTCGGACGATTTCTTCAGCGGTGGCGCGGCCGCCGCCATCAATCCGTTCATGCCGGTGCGTGCGGCCGTTGCCCCGGTCCACAGGGACATCAGCGGTACGCCGTTCGAAGCGCTGCTCAACACCTACCGCAAGGGGCGCTTCTCCTACGTGCTGCCCCTCGCCAACGGAATGTATCGCGTCCGCCTGCGATTCGTGGAACCGGAGGACGGCCCTGGCGCACGGGTATTTTCGGTGACGGCGAACGGCGCACCCGCCATCGTCGATCTCGATGTCGCCGCGGCCGCCGGCGGCCCGCTCAAGGCCCTGGAGCGAAGCTTCGTGGCCACCGTGGCGAACGGTGCGCTGAACCTCGATTTCGCGGGTTCGAGCGGGGATGCGATCGTCTCCTCGATCGACGTCGAGCCGGCCGCGACCCAGGGTCAGTAGCGGAGCAAGCCCCTGGCCATTACGCCGCAAGCGGTCTTGCAGAAACGCAGCCACGTGCGCTTTCGCATCCTCGCGCTGATTTTCCTCATCACCACGGTCAACTTCGCCGACCGGGCCACGCTGTCCATCACGGGTCCGTCGATGCAGGCGGAATTCGGCTTCGACATGATCCGGATGGGCTACCTATTTTCGGCATTCAGTTGGGCGTATGTGTTCGCGCAGGTTCCGGGCGGATGGCTCATCGACCGCTTCGGTGCGCGCCGGGTGTACGCGGCCAGCATATTCGGCTGGTCGGCGTTCACGCTGATGCAGGCCGGCACCGGCATTCTCGGCAGCCCCGCAAGCGCGATCGCGGCCCTGTTCTGCCTGCGCTTTCTGGTCGGCATGGCCGAAGCGCCGGCCTTCCCGGCCAATGCCCGGGTGGTGGCGAGCTGGTTTCCGACCCGCGAACGCGGTACGGCGTCGGCCATTTTCAACGCGGCGCAATACTTTGCCGCGGTGGTGTTCACGCCGCTGATGGCGGCGGTGACGCATTGGTATGGCTGGCACTGGGTGTATGTGCTCATGGGCGGGCTCGGCATGCTGCTCGCCCTGGCCTGGCTGACGGCCGGGCGCGGACCCGCGCGGCACGCCGGCGTGAACCGCGCCGAACTGGATTATCTGCGGGCCGGCGGCGCCCTGGTCGACTTGCAGGAGCGTCCCGCGTCGCGGTCCGATTCCACGCGTCCTGCGCTGCGGCAGCTGCTCACCAACCGCATGCTGCTCGGCATCAACATCGGTCAGTTCTCCATCAACGTGCTGACCTATTTCTTCCTCACCTGGTTTCCGGTCTATCTGGTGCAACAGCGGCACATGTCCATCCTCAGGGCCGGCTTCATGGTGTCGCTGCCGGCGCTGTGCGGCTTCTTCGGCGGCATCCTCGGCGGCGTACTGTCGGACTCCCTGTTGAAGCGCGGCTGCTCACTCACCGTCGCGCGCAAGACCCCGATCGTCGCCGGGATGCTGCTGTCCATGAGCATGATTACCTGCAACTACATTGACACCGATTGGATCATCGTCTGCCTGATGGCGCTGTCGTTCTTCGGCAAGGGCCTCGGGGCGCTCGGCTGGGCGGTGATGGCCGATGTGGCGCCGAAACAGGCGATCGGCCTGGCGGGCAGCCTGTTCAACAGCTTCGGTGCCGTGGCCGGAATCGTCACGCCGATCGCGATCGGCTATATTTTGGCGGCGAGCGGATCCTTCGACGGCGCACTGCTATTCGTCGGCGCCAACGCCCTGGTCACCATTTTCGCGTACCTGGTCATCGTGCAGGACATCAAGCGGGTCGAATTCAGGGGGTTTCAACATGCATGAGCCAGCAGCGCGCAGTCCGGTGCACATCACCATGCACCCCAATGACAATGTTGCCATCGTCGCCAACGACGGCGGACTGCCTGCCGGCACGCGGTTCCCGTCCGGCCTGACCCTGCACGAATCCATTCCGCAGGGCCACAAGCTCGCGCTCATCGATCTGCCGGCCGGCGCCGCGGTCGTGCGCTACAACGTCACCATCGGCAGGGCGGCGCGCGCCATCGCCGCGGGCTGCTGGGTGCACGAAAGTCTGCTCGAAATGCCCGTGGCGCGCTCGCTCGAAGGGCTGCCCATCGCCACGGTCGCCCCGCCCGCAACCGAGCCGCTCCAAGGCTACACCTTCGAAGGGTACCGAAACCGCGACGGAACGGTCGGCACCCGCAACATTCTCGCCATCACAACCACCGTGCAATGCGTCTCGGGTGTGGTGGAGCATGCCGTCAAGCGCATCAAGGCCGAGCTCCTTCCGCAGTATCCGAATGTCGATGACGTGATCGGACTGGAACACACCTACGGCTGCGGCGTCGCCATCGACGCACCGGACGCGGTCATTCCGATCCGCACACTGCGCAACATCTCGCTCAATCCCAATTTCGGCAATGAAGTGATGGTGGTGAGCCTGGGCTGCGAGAAGCTGCCGCCGGCGCGGCTGCTGCCGCCGGGCACGTTCGCACTCATGGACGAGCGCGGCCGGGCGCAGGCGCGCACCGGACCCGATGTGGTGTGCCTGCAGGACGCTGCACACGTGGGGTTCATGTCGATGATCGATTCGATCATGGCAACCGCCCGGACTCATTTGCAGAGACTCGATGCGCGCCGCCGTGAGACCGTGCCGGCCAGCCATCTGGTCGTCGGCGTGCAATGCGGGGGGAGCGATGCTTTCAGCGGCGTCACAGCCAACCCGGCCGTGGGTTTTTGCACGGACCTGCTGGTGCGTGCCGGCGCCACCGTGATGTTTTCCGAGAACACCGAGGTGCGCGACGGCATCGATCAATTGACGGCGCGCGCCGCCAATCCCGCGATCGCCGCCGCCATGATCGGCGAGATGGCCTGGTACGACGCTTATCTGAAGAGGGGCCGCGCCGACCGCAGCGCCAACACCACGCCCGGCAACAAGCAGGGCGGCCTGTCGAACATCGTCGAAAAGGCCATGGGTTCGATCATCAAGAGCGGCACCGCACCGATCAGCGGCGTCCTGTCGCCCGGCGAAAAACTGCGCGACCGCAACATCACCGGCGGACTGGTGTATGCCGCCACCCCCGCGAGCGATTTCATCTGCGGCACCCTGCAGATCGCGGCCGGCATGACCCTGCACGTCTTCACCACCGGCCGCGGCACCCCGTATGGACTCGCCGAGGTGCCCGTGATCAAGGTGGCCACCCGCAGCGAACTCGCCCGGCGCTGGCATGACCTCATGGACCTGAATGCCGGCCGCATCGCCGACGGCGATGCCACCGTCGAACAGATTGGCTGGGAGCTGTTCCGGCTGATGCTGGACGTCGCAAGCGGCCGCAAAAAGACCTGGGCCGAGCACTGGAAACTGCACAACTCCCTGGTGCTCTTCAATCCGGCGCCGGTGACCTGATGAAAACCTCCAATCCCCAGAGCCAATGGTGCACCCGGTGAAAACCAACCGACTTCGCGAAATTTGGAAAGCCGGTGCCGCAGCCGTCAACGGCTGGCTGGCCATCCCGAGCGGATTCTCGGCCGAGACCATGGCGCACCAGGGATGGGATTCACTCACCGTGGACCTGCAACACGGCGTGGTCGACTATCAGGCGATGATCCCGATGCTGCAGGCGATATCCACCACCGGCACCGTTCCCGTGGTCCGTGTGCCATGGCTCGAGCCGGGAATCCTCATGAAGTCGCTCGACGCCGGCGCGTACGGGGTCATCTGCCCCATGGTCAATTCGCGCCAGGACGCACAAAACCTCGTCGCCTGGACGCATTACGCGCCGCGCGGCACGCGCAGCTTCGGGCCGATCCGCGCGCTGCTCTATGGCGGGGCGGATTATGCGACGCATGCCAACGACACCATCGTCACCTTCGCGATGATCGAAACCGCCAGGGCGCTCGACAATCTCGACGACATCCTGTCGGTGGAAGGCCTGGATGCGATCTACATCGGACCGTCCGACCTGTCGCTGGCGCTCGGCTGCAAACCGGTCTTCGATGACGTCGATCCGCCGGCGGCGCAGGCCATCGACCACATTCTCGCGCGCGCCAGGGCACACGGCATGGTCGCCGGCATTCACAATGGCACGCCCCAGGCGGCGCTCGCGCGCATACGCAAGGGTTTCCAGTTCGTGACCGTGAGTTCGGATGCGCGGCTGATGGCCGCGGGTGCGCAACAGGTGATGGCCGCGATGCGCACCGCGCCCGAGGCCGCAAACACCCTCCGTTGAACCCACACTCAATCATCCGCAAGGACTCAACTATGAACGTCGGATTCGTCGGCTTGGGGATCATGGGCACACCGATGGCGCAGCATCTGATCGGCGCCGGCCATCGGATGTTCCTCCACTCCCGCAGCGGGCTGCCGCAGGGCATCGCGGCACCGGCCGCGGTGGCGTGCGCCAGTGCGGCCGAGGTCGCGCGCAACGCGAACGTCATATTCATCATGGTGCCGGATACGCCGGACGTGGAAGCGGTCTTGTTTGGCGCCGGCGGCATCGCGACCGCTCTCGGGGAGTCCGGCGACGGGCCGCGCCGGATCATCGTCGATATGAGCTCCATCTCGCCGACCGCGACGAAAGCCTTCGCCGGACGGATCAACGCGCTCGGCGCGGATTACATCGACGCACCGGTGTCCGGGGGCGAGGTGGGCGCCAAGGCGGCCTCGCTCACCATCATGTGCGGCGGCGATCCCGCGGTGTTCGACCAGGTGCTGCCGCTGCTGCAGACCATGGGCAAGAACATCACCCTGGTCGGCGGCAACGGTGACGGCCAGACCACCAAGGTGGCCAATCAGATCATCGTCGCCCTCAACATCGCCGCCGTCGGCGAGGCGCTGCTGTTTGCGAGCCGGGCGGGCGCCGATCCCGCCAAGGTCCGCCAAGCCCTGATGGGCGGGTTCGCCGCGAGCCGCATTCTCGAGGTGCACGGCGAGCGCATGATCAAGCGCAGCTTCGCGCCGGGTTTTCGCATCCGCCTGCACCAGAAGGATCTGGGCCTCGCGCTGCAGGGTGCGCGGGAGCTCGATGTGGCGCTACCGCAAACCGCCGGTGCCGCCCAGCTCATGCAGGTCTGCGCGGCCCATGGCATGGCGGATCTCGACCACTCGGCGCTGGTCAAGGCGCTCGAGATCATGGCGGAGCATCCGGTGGCGGAGGGTTGAGGCCCGCCAGTCTCGACGGGCCGGCCCCTCTCAGCCATCACCAGCCGTAGTGATAGGGATGCACCACCATCGAGTCCAGCAACGTGAACGGAAAGTGACGCGTCTTTACACCGGCAATTATTGATGTCGTACGGCCCGCGAAAACCCCGCATGGTCCGGCAAGGTCCAGTGGCGATTCCCGTGCCATTGCCGCAGTCAAGTATACTGATCGTTCACCCGGAGACCGCCCCTGCCGCCCCGCTTGACCGTACTGATGCCCGTTCACAACGCTGCTCCATACGTCCGCGAAGCGGTGGACAGCATTCTTTCAGGAAGTTACCGCCAACTGGAGCTGTTGGCCATCAATGACGGATCCACCGACGAATCCGAGGCCGTGCTGCGCTCGATCAACGATCCGCGGTTGCGCATCGTCAGCAATCCACTGAATCTCGGCGTGGTTGCCACGCTGAATCGAGGATTGGACATGGCGGACGGCGAATATGTCGCCCGCATGGATGCCGATGACGTCAGTCAACCGACACGCCTTGAACGGCAAATGCACTTCATGGACGGCAATCCGCTCGTTGGCGTGTGCGGAACCTGGATAAAAGCCTTTGGCGGCAGACCGGATGCCATCCAGCGAATGCCGCTCGGTCATGCCGATATCTATACCCAGCTGTTCGCGTTCAATCCCCTCGCACATCCGACGGTGATGTGTCGGCTGAAGTTGTTTCGGGAACATTTACTGCGATACTCGCCGTCAGCCACCCATGCCGAGGATCTCGACTTGTGGATGCGGGCCGCGGAGCATTTCAAGCTCGCCAATCTGCCCATCGTCGCCCTGCATTATCGGGTCCACCCGAACCAGGTGACCCGGATGCAGAGCGCCGCCCAAATGCGATCCGTCGACATGTTGAGGCTGAGGCAACTCGAACGCCTCATTCCACACGCGGGCGCGGAGGAGACCTTGTTGCACCTGACGCTGTTCGATGTGGCCAGGCATTTGAGCGTCGGCGATCTCCAGTTGACGAAGTCGTGGCTCGATCGCCTGCTTGCGGCCAACGACGCCGCCGGCTTGTACGATGTCCGTCGATTTCGGGCCTTCCTGGCGGCCCGCTGGCTCAACGCGGCTCATCGCTGCAGCGAGGCAGGGACGCGGGCATGGAAGGTTTGGCGCAGCTCGCAGCTGGCTGCGAGCGGTGGCGGCGGATTCCGGCTGCTCATGAAGAAGATGCTGGGAGACCGGGGATGACGGTCCCAACAGTGCTCTGCCGTGAGATTGCGGACCATGAGCTCGGCCGGGTGGCGCGTTTTCTCGACCGCGGGTTTCCCCGCGCCGCGGGTGAGGGATGGAACTTCGGCCGGGTCCTCAATGTCCTGGCGCGGCGTCGGTTGCAGCCGTTACTGCCGCGGTTTGGATTCATGCTCGAGTCGGACGGCGAATTGGTGGGCGCAGTTTTGCAGATGTGCACGCATATGGCGGACGGCACGCCCCCGCAGACCCGCTGTGCCATGTCCAGCTGGGTGGTGACGCCCGAATTTCGCCCCTACGCGCCGCTGCTGGCGGCCCGCGCGATGCGCATCCCCGGCGCCACCTACCTCAACATGACGCCTGCTGCACACACCGTGCCGATCCTTGAAGCGCAGGGGTACCAACCGCTGTTTCACGGCCGGATGATTACCTTCCCCGCATCGGGCCGGGTGCGGGAACGGACGGTGATCCGCCGCTTCAGTCCATCCGCCGACCGTTCGGTGCTGCCAGCCTTGGAATGGGATCTGATGGCATTTCATGCGGATTGCGGCTGCCGCTGCGTGACCTGCGAGGCCGGAGGCGGCACGTACCCTTTCGTTTTCATGTTGCAGTCGGGGCGCGGCCCGATGCGTATCGCACACTTGATGTATTGCCGGCACATCGACGACTACGCGCGCTTTTCCCATCCCTTGGCGCGGCACATGGCGCCCTTCGGCATCGCCGCCGTGACCGTCAGTTCGGACGCGT
This sequence comes from Gammaproteobacteria bacterium, assembly GCA_003137095.1. Lineage (GTDB taxonomy): Bacteria > Pseudomonadota > Gammaproteobacteria > Steroidobacterales > Steroidobacteraceae > Bog-1198. Next base: position 85,602 of record PLET01000065.1, on the reverse strand, counting down.
ACATCGGCGGCATGCGCAACGTGCGCGATACCGGCGGTGCCATCTATTGCAAGGGGCCGCATCCGCCGCGCGTCGGTGATCTCGCCTATTCGGAGCGCGTGTTCTTCGGCATCGCCCCCCGCGTATCGGTGGTCAGGACCCTATTGCGAAGCGCGCTTCGCCGCCATGCGATATAGCGCGAGGAGCGCGCTGCCGCGCGCTGCCGGCGAGTACCGGCTGCAGCGCAAAATGGCGGCCTCGCCCAGCATGGCCCGGCGCGGCGCGTCGCCCAGCAGCGCGGCCAGGGCGGCGGCAAGCGCCCGCCGATCGCGTGCCGGGACGAGCAGCGCGCTCTCGCCGTCGTCGATCATTTCCGGTATGCCCCCCACGCGGGTCGCAACGATCGGCAGCCCCGCCTGCATGGCTTCGAGCAGTGCCAGCGGCGAACCTTCGCTATGCGAGGGCAATGCGAATATGTCGGCGATTGCAAACCACACCCCGATATCCGGCTGTTGTCCGGCAAAAATCACCCGGTTGCCAAGAGGCTGCGCCAGCGCCCGCAGGCTGCGCACCTCGATGCCATCGCCGACGATCACCAACCGCAGGTCCTGGCGGCGCGTTCGCATCTGAATGGCCGCGAACGCGGCCACGAGATCGGCGTGCCCCTTTTCTGAAGACAAGCGCCCTACCGTGAGCACGACGAGGTCCGTCGCCGAGATACCGAGCGCCGCGCGCAGAACGCCGCCTTCGTTCGCCTTCACTTTAGGCTGCTCGGCCAGCGCATTGTGCAGCACCGAAATTCGCGCGGCGCTCACACCCCGGCGGCGCAGCACTTCCGCAAACGGGTTGCAGACCGTGACGACATGATCCGCGAACCGCAGGGTCAGCCGGTCAAGCTGGTTGTAGCATCGCACTCGCCAGGTCTCGCGCGTGTAGCCGTGGTGAAAGGCAATCCAAACCGGCCGTCGATCCTCGCCCAGCCTCTGTCGGGCGAGCCACGTCAGCGCATGCAGCTTATAGCTGTGACTTTCCACGATATCGGGCGCGGCCCGCCGCAGCAACTCCGACAATTGTCCCACCGGCTCCCAATCGAACGCATGGCGTTCGTCCAGCACCTCGACGGGCAACGCTGCCGCCGCCACCGCGTCCAGAAACTGCCGGCGGGGAGGTGCATTGCGCCGCGAGGTCGTCACCACGGTTCGCGACACCCGTACGGCATCGTTGCCGGTCGATTCGAATCGCGAGCAATCCAGCACGGCGCGCAGTGGCCCGGTGACGGAGGCGCCCTCGATCAGCGTCATCACCTGTAGCGGAGCCGGTCGTTCCATGGTGACTAGGCTTCGTTGCCGACCAGGAGCCGGTGGTAGCTTCTTGCGATGGCTTGCGCGTCGCGGGTTTGCATGACATGGCCCCGCGCCAATGCGCCGAGCCTGTGCGCCTTGTCAGGATCGCCCAGCGCATCGAGAAAAGCGCCCACGAGACTCGCGCGGCTGCCGGGATCCGTCAGCCAACCGCGGCCTTGCAGGAGAGCCGCGACTCCGCCCACCGCGGGGCATATTCCGGGCAGTCCCATGCACATGCCTTCCAGCAGCGCGCGCGGCGTGCCCTCCCACCGGGAATTCAAGACGAGCGCGTCGGCGGCGGCGAGATACGGACGTGTATCGCTGCGCTCGCCGACGAATTTCACGTCGCCACCGCAGGGGTGACTGGCCGCCAGCGCCCGGCATCGTGGCAGTTCGGCGCCGTCTCCTACGATGAGCAAGGTTGCCGCCAGTTGCGTCCGACTCCGTGCTTCGAGAAAAGCGCTGACCAGTTCCGGCACATTCTTTACGGCGGCGATCCGGCCGACGAAAATGAAGACGGTCTCCCGCCCAATCCCGAGTGTCCTGCGGCAATCCTCCCGATCCGTGCGGTGCCAATGCCTGATGTCGATGCCGAGCGGTATGACCGCCAGCCGCGAGCGCGACACACCGACCTTCTGCACCAGATAGTCGGCGATACCCTGGTGAATGACCGTGATGTGATGCGCGAGACGCCAATTGATCCGTGCGCGCAACCGGCCGGCCAAGCTGTCCCGCAGGCCCGCCTCCGAGTGTTCGGTGACGATGATGCGTCCGATGCCCGCGAGCCGGGCGGCTATCCCCAGCTTGTTCAGGGAGACCAGGTGTTGCAAGTGGATAGCATCCAATTGAAGATCGCGCAAACGGCGTATCAGGCTGAGGTTGTAGCCATTTCGCCCGAGCGGCGATGCCGCTGGAATCCGCAGATTGACGACCGGCAAGCCGTAGGCCGCGCATCGCTCGCGCAACGGACCGTCGATGCCGTCAATCGCGGAGACCAGCACATCGGCGCCCTGTTCGGCCAGCTGACGGGCAAGTTCCAATCCCATCACCTCCGAACCGCCTATGCGAAAGGAGTAGAGGACTTCCAGAACGCGCAGGCGCTGCGGCGATGTCGTCATGTGCGTGGCTGTCATTCACTTAGCAACGTGCGATCATCGGAGGCTTCCAGCAATGGGTTGAAGTCACGGCGCGCGCGCGGCGGAGCGGCACAATTATCCGGCGCGAGATCGCCGAAGACCATGGCAGTGCGCAAGTTTACGCAATGTTATGACCAATCGGGACGGAAACATGACACGCGTATTGTGGATTGCCGGCATAGAACCCAATAAGCTGGGTGGATTCGAGCGCATGTGCGCAGAACTGGCCCGGCTGGGCCGGTCACGAGGTGTGGACGTGCATTTCGTATTCGAGTGCGGGCCGTGCCCCGAACTGGCCGCCCGACTCACCGACGCCGGAGCCACGGTCCATGTGATTCCGCGCGTCGGCCTGCCGACCCTGGGACACAGCCTGGTGTTGGGCGCGCTGCTGTTGCGTCTTCGGCCGCGGGTCGTGCACCTGCATTTTTTCGAGCTGTTCGGCACATTTTCCCTTATCGCCTGGATACTGCGGGTACCCGTGGTGGCCACCTATCACTATTCGGGGGACACACGGCCGAGACCGGGTCTGCGTCGATGGCTGAAGCAGCTGCGCCAGATGCTGTTCGGCCGCGTGGTCACCGCGATAACGGCCGTGTCGGAGTCGGCGCGCGACAAAATCGCCGGCGACTATATGGTTTCGCGTGATCGGGTGCGAGTCATATACAACGGCACCGATGTCGGCACGACACCCGAGTGGCGCGAAGCCGCGGTCGGTCCCAGACTCGCGTTCGTCGGCAACCTGAGTCGTGAAAAGGGCGCTCACATCGCCATAGAAGCCCTCGCCATACTTGCGGATCGCCTGCCTGACGCGCGTTTGACGGTCATCGGCGACGGCCGGGAAGGCGGCAATCTGCGGCATCTGGCGGCCGCTAGAACCTTGGATCGGCGCGTTTCGTTTCTCGGCATGCGCAGCGACGTCGGTGCGTTGCTGCGCGCGCATGACATGCTGCTGGTGCCCTCGATTTGGAAGGAAGCCTTCGGATTCGTCATCATCGAAGCCATGGCCGCCGGCTGCCCGGCGGTCGCAAGCGAGGTCGGCGGTATTCCTGAAATCATCGCCGACGGCATCGACGGACTGTTGGTGCCTCCCGACGATCCGGCGGCGCTCGCTGCTGCGGTGGCGCGCCTGTGGGACGACCCGATACTGCGTCGAAGTCTCGTCGACAACGCCAGGACCAAGGTCGCCGGCCGGTTTGCACTCGACCAGATCGTGCGCGAATATTGGGACATCTACCCGGCTCTGTGACCGTGGCGTTGCGATGCGATTTCGCCGAGAAGGTCGGCCATATCCACACCGATTGCATCGAACGAATATCTCCGCATGGCGAGTTCACGCGCGGCCCGGCCCATCGCAAGTCGCTCCGCCGGCGCACCCAGCAGCTCAACGATGGACCGGACGAATTGCGGCGCGCTTTCGGCGAGACGGATGTCGACGCCCGGACTGATGGCAATTCCCTCGCAGGCAGCCGGATGCGCCACGATGCATTTGCCCATTGCGCAGGCGTCCAGGATCTTCAGCTTGGTGCCGCCGCCGTCGCGGATCGGACAGACGACCACCGTCGCCGCCGCCATCACCGGCCGGATGTCCTCGAGAAAGCCGTGCAGCGTCACGCCGGCCAACCGTCTGGCGGCCCTGACGATGGCCGGCGGCGGGTTCGCACCCACGATGTCCAAGGTTGCCGCAGCGCGCACCGCGCGCAGCCGCGGAAAGACCTCCTGCAACAGAAACAGAACCGCCGCCGTGTTGGGATACCAGCCGAGGGTGCCGACGAAAATCAGCGAATCCGGCTTTTCCGCGGCCACCGTCGGACGGAAGTACGCGCAGTCGACCCCGTTCGGGATGGTCCGCGTGATCGAGTCCGGCACCGTTCGCCGCAAGCGCTCACCGTCGAGGTCGGAACAGACGATGTTGACCGCAAAGCGCGGTGCCCAGAATCGTTCATAGCGGGCGAGGCGCACGGCCTCCTGCAGGAAATAGGCTTTCTTGATCGGGTTTGGTTCGCTTGCGACACGCCTGCGCATCATATGAGATTCGATGTTGTGATGGCCGAGGGTCGCCGGAACCTGCACCAGCGACCGATACCGCGCAAGCGAAATGACATCGAAGTGTGCGACGTCATGGGCGCGCCGCTCCGCCAGCGCGCGAATCTCCCGCGGTGCGACCCGGCTGCGAAGCCAGTCGGCGGTGTATCCGTCACCGTGCACCAGGCTTTCCGCGGCGGTTCTCGCCTTGCCGAAGGGCCGCTCCAAGCGTTCTATGGGTAGTATGAGCACGCTCCGGCACAGGCGGCCAAGTTCCCGGCGGCATTCGGCGAGACCTTCCGCGGGTTCGGCGTACAGCGCACGCATGAGCGGGGACTGGTTGAAGGCCACCAGATCCACCTCGTGCCGCGATGCAACGCCCTTCAGCAAATGGAAGGCGCGCAGCAGCAGGCCCGATTTCGGCGGATAGGGCACGACATGCGATAACCACAGCACCCTCATGCCCGACGCTCAATCACCCGAGGCGCCGGGGTCTGTGCCAACGCCATGGCAGCGATCAGCGCGAACAGGATCCAGATCAGGTTGCTGTACGCCTGCGACAGAAAGAAACCGGCGGTGAAATTGCCCAACAGGCTGATCCGCAGGTTCGCGGCAAAGATGCGCTTCTGATCATCGGTCTCCACGCCTGCCGTGACGGTGGCGGGCGGCAACGACACACGCCGCAGGACGCGCCACGAAAGGAGGTACATCCGCAGGTAAAGCCACAATCCGAGGAAGCCGAGTTCCACGCCGATCTGCACTTCGGAATTGTGGGGTGCCCGATATTGACCGCCGGTCATGCCGTCCACGGCCTGGAACGTGCCGAGCCCGAAGCCGATGGGACGCTTGACCAGGCTCGAAGCGCTGCGAATCCAGATGTCGAGGCGCGAATCGTGACCGCGCTGCATGTTGTAATCCGTATCGAGATGAGCGAATGTTTGCATTCTCCCGCGGGTTTCCGCCGGAAGGATGCGCCAGCACAGCGTGCAGAACACGATCAGGCACAGAAGAGCGATCAGCGCCGTGCGGCGGGACGCGCGTGGCTTGCCGGCGGGTGCGAGGCGCGTGTCCGCGCTGAAGACCAGACCGAGCACAACCACCACGAGGCCGACCACACCGCCGCGCGATGCGGTCAGCAAGACCGCGATGACGAAAGCTCCGCACAGCGACGCCCAGAGCAGCCGATTCCAACCCTTCGCGGTCACTGCACCCGCATACGCTAGCGGCAGGACCACGACGAGCACATAGGCAAGATCGTTGGTGTCATAACCGGAATGCACCTCGGCGCGGCCGCCGGTGTATTGAGCCGCCGCCGTCAATGCGAGTGCGCCGGAGGCCGCGGCGACGTGACCGAGCAGCAAGCGGGCGTTTCGCCACGTCGAGGAGGCCGTGTACACCAGCCAAAACTCGGCTGCGATGGCCGTGCATTCGCCAATCTCATGCAGCGTTTGTGATCTCCAAATGGAGAACGTGATGCTCACCAGGCCGATGGCGGCCAACAGAGCGGCGTTGCGTCCGAGCGGCGTGCTCAACAGCGGCGGGAAACCGGAGCGCCTCGATCCGCGGGCCCAATAGGCGGTCAACGCCAACACCACGGCAATCTTCCCCAAGGGCAACCCGCGTAACAGCGGAATGAACTCGGTGACGCGGCCGATACCGACCCAGATCATGGCCGCAACACTCCAGCCGAACAGGCCGAAGGATGATGGCGTCGACCGGGCGGCAGGTCGCCGGGTGCTGGCGTAGTGATCCATCAACGGCATCGGCCGCACCGGACCGATTTCCACGTTATGTCACGGACCTCGAGGGCGGCTGCATGGGTGCGATGGGCTGCTGATAGAGTAGTCTTCCGGCGCACGGGGATGCCTTTAGATGGACGCTTGCAGCCAATGATGCTTGTTTTCTGGATCAGCGTCTCACTGGTCGGATATACCTATGTCGCATATCCGCTGCTGGTGTGGGCTGCATCCAAATGCACTCGCAACCGCAGGCTGTCTGCGAGGCCGCGTACCGCGCAGGCCCGGCCGACAGTGAGCGTCTGCATTGCCTGCAGAAACGAGGCGCCACGTCTCCAGCATAAGTTGACGAGCCTGAATGCCCAGGACTATCCGCGGGACCTGATCGAGATCATCATCGCCTCTGATGGGTCGACGGACGGCACGGTGGCGGTCGCCCGGGCCTTGCCCGGGGTCGCCGTTTTGGACTGCACGGCGCGCGGCAAGGCCGCAGCGCTGAATGCCGCCGTGGCGGCGGCCCGGGGAGAGATTCTGGTCTTTACCGACGCGCGGCAGAGGCTGGATGCCCGGGCGCTAACGGCGTTGATCGACAGGCTGGGCGATCCTGACATCGGGGTGGTGAGCGGCGAACTCATCCTTGAGGCGCCGGCGACGGGCGTCGCTGCCTCAATAGGGCTCTACTGGCGGTACGAAAAGTTCATACGCCGGGCGGAGAGCGAATATTTCTCCGCCGTCGGCGCGACCGGAGCACTCTACGCGATGCGCAGATCCGAGTTCAAACCGTTGCGCCCCGGCACCCTGCTCGACGATTTCGAGATACCCATGGCGGTGCTGCGGACCGGCAGACGCATCGTCTTCGAAGAGCGCGCACGGATATATGATGTAGCAGAGTCGAGTCTTGCCGCCGAGCGCCGCCGCAAAATCCGCACGCTCGCGGGAAACTGGCAGAGCCTGGCCGCCAATCGGTGGCTGATCGTACCCGGCAAGAATCCCGCCTTGTGGCAGTACATTTCGCACAAACTCTGCCGGCTCATCGTGCCGTTCGCATTGCTCGGGATGCTTGCCGCCGCGTGGCTCACGGGCGGGGCATTCTATCGGATGGCCGCCGCGGCACAGACCGCTTTTTGGTGCGTCGCCCTGCTGGGCTCGTGCCTGCCGGTGCTGCGCAGACTGAGATTGATCGGCATGGCCAGCCTGCTGTTGGAGTTAAATTGGGCCGCGGTGGCGGGACTCGTATACTACTGCCGGGGCATGGCGGAAAGTCTGTGGCGGTCACCGGCGGCGGCCAACCCGTCGCGGGACGCATGAGTCGCCGATGAACGCGCTGCGACCGAGCACCTGGCGGGCGGTCGCCTGGACGCTGGCGACCCGTCAGGCCGAACGGGTCTTTGGGGTCATCAGCATCGCGATCCTCGCCCGCCTGCTGTCGCCGGGCGACTTCGGCCTGGTGGCCATGGCTGCATCGGTGGCGGCGATCGTCGAAGTGCTGTCAGCGTTCGGCTTCGACTGGGCCCTGATCAGACTCCCGGTCGTGACGCGCGAACATTACGACACCGCCTGGACGCTGCGGCTCATCAGCGGGCTGGCCATTTTCGCGGTATTGTCGGCGGCCGCATATCCCGTCGCGCGGCTTTTTTCGCGGCCCGCAATCCTGCCCATCGTCATCGCCATGGGATTCAATGCGTTGCTGGGCTCGGCGGGCAACATCTGGATGACGGAGTACCGGCGCGCCAGCCGCTTCGATCAGGAATTCAAGCTGAACTTTTTTTCGAGAGTGGCGGGATTCGTCACGTCCATAGTGTGGGCGGCCCACGCCAGGTCCTACTGGGCGCTCATTTTCGGCACCACCGCGTCGAGGTTCACGATGAGCCTGTTGAGCTATCGCATGCACCCGCGCAGGCCGCGATGGGATTTGTCGCGGCACGCCGATCTGTTGCATTTTTCCGCATGGCTTCTCCTTGGAAACGCGACGGACGTGCTGCGCAGCCGTTTTTCCGACATGTGGATCGGCCGCAACATTGGCGCGCGCGAGGTCGGCCTGTATTCCATGGCGCAAGAGATTGCCGGCCTCGCGTCCACGGAGATTGCCGAACCGGTCAATCGAGCCGTGTTCGCAAGATATTCGCAGTTCGAGGGCGAGGTGGCGCGGCTGCGGCCGGTATATCTGCGTGTGTCCGGGCTCATCTGGTCCATCGGCGTGCCGGCGGCGCTCGGCATCGGGCTGTGCGCACCGGACATCGTCGCCATTCTGCTCGGCGCGCAATGGAGCGGCGCCACCGGCGTACTGCGGGTGCTGACTTGCGCCAATGTCATGAACATCATGGCCGCCAACACACACTATGTTTACTGGGCACTCGGCAGGTCACGGTTTGTGACGCTCCTGTCGATTGCCGGGGCGGCGGTGTTCATCTTGTTCACGCTGATCCTGGGCCGCTATCATGGAGTGCTGGGGGTGGCCTGGGCGCAGGTGGTCGCAGCGGCCGTGGTGCTCGTGCTGAACTTCACGGCGCTGGCGAAGACCCTGGATCTGAAACTGACCGACATGCTGGCACGCAACTACCGGGTGGTGCTTGCGAGCGGCGCAATGGGCGGACTGGTGCTGGCGATGCAACCCGTGGCGGGTGCCGCGCAGTTCGGCCACTGGCCCCGCCTGTTGTTGTTCTCCGGCAGCGGTGCCATCGGTTATCTCGCGGCGCTGCTCTGCTTCTGGGGACTGAGCGGAGGACCGCCGGGGCCCGAGGAGGAGATCTGGGGGTTCCTGCGGCGCACCGTGCGCCGTGTGGCGCCGACGTGATTGCAACTGGTAAGGGACATGCGTAAACCGCAATCGGCGCAAATCAGAAGAATTACGAAGCGTCTGTTGCTGTACGCGATGCGCACCGCCGGGGTGTTCGCGATGGCACGCCGCCTGTCTCGCAGGCGGTTGCGCATTCTCTGCTATCACGGCTTTTCGATCGGCGATCAACATGAATATGCGCCGATCATGTTCATGCGTCCGGCAGTTTTCGCACGCAGACTGGCGTTGCTGAAGCGGCTGAACTACGTCGTCCTGCCGTTGGCGGAGGCCCTCGAGAAGCTGCATCGCGGCGACATCAATCGCGGCGAGGTCGTCATCACCATCGACGACGGCTGGAAGAGCACGTTGACGCTGGCGGCGCCTCTGCTGCTCGAGCATGCCATGCCCGCCTGCCTGTATCTGACCACCTACCATGTGGAACGGGCGGAGGTCGTTACAGACGTCGTCATCGAATACATGTTCTGGCGCACGGCCCGCACGACGCTGTCGGTGCGCGGCATAGCTGCCGATCTCGACGGGGATTTCGCCATTCCGGGCAACGAGCGCGCCCTGGCGGCCCGCTGGGCCGGCTTCGGCAACAAACAATGCGATGCCGCCGGCCGCCAAAAGCTGGTGCGTACCCTGGCGGCACTGCTGGATCTGGATTATGACACCGTGACACGCAACCGCCGATTCGCACTCATCGACGCCGCAGACGTGGCGGAGTTGCAAAGGTGCGGCGTCGACATCCAATTGCACACCCACACGCACACTTTTCCCTCGTCCGACCAATCGGCGGCGGCCGAAGAGATTCTTCAGAACCGGCGCGTGCTCGAACGAATTGGCGCCGGCCGTGCCACGCATTTCTGCTATCCGAGCGGGCGCTATGCACCGCAGCACCCGGAGTGGCTGGCGGCGCTCGGCATTGAATCGGCGATGACCTGCGATGTGGGATCGAACCACAGTGGCCACTCGCCGTTTCTGCTGAAGCGCTATCTCGACCGCGACGACGCCCGGGAAATCGAATTCGAAGCGGAGTTATCCGGTGTTTCCGATCTACTCCGGTCGCTGCGCGGCACCATCGGGCGGCCACCCGAGACGCCCAAGTAATGGATCGGCGCGCATTCTCGCGGCTGATGGTGCGGCTGCTGGCGGCGGCGGGTACGCGCCGAATGTGTGCCGTCACAGGCGCCGCACACGCCGCCACCGCCGGAATTCCTGACCTGGGATTGAACGCCAAGCTGAACGGCATGAGATTGTTCTCCCGTACACAGTGGCGGCGCGACGTCAGTGCCTTGCCCCTCCACCCGCAGAGCACACTCTTCATCGGATCATTGGGCATGCATCCCTATTCCCAGGATGCGGGCGGCTGGAGCTACGCCGGATCGGTGGTGGGCACGCCGTACTTCGTGGCCGATTCGCGCCTGCAGCCCTTGGTGCCGATCGTATGCAGCCAGTACTTGGGCGAGTGCGATCTGGTGTATGCACCCGTTCCGCTGCGCGACGACATCGTGCAGGGCTATCCGGCAAATGCCACCCATCCCGAAAAGCCGTCGGAGGAGGATCGTCATGTGCTGCTGATCGACCGCCGCCTGAGGGTCTGCTATGAGTTGTACCGGGCCTATCGCCGCGTCGACCATTGGTATTGCGCCAATATGGCGGTATGGGATCTGGACGACGGCGATTCGCAGCGCCCGCTCGGCGATACCAGCGCAGACGTGGCTGGACAGAGCATCCTCGCCGGTCTGATTCGCGGTGAGGAAGTCGAGCATGACGCCATCAACCATGCGTTCCGCTTCACAATTCCCGATCAATGCCCCGTTTTCATCTCCCCGCCCGCGTCGCACGCCAGCGCGTTCGGGAATTCCAATGCGCTGCCGTTCGGCGGCCGCATCCGCCTGAAGGCCAGCGTCTCCGAAACCAGCAAGCCGGGCGGCGGTGCCTGGAATCGCAAGGCGTTGCGCATCCTGCGCGCGCTGAAGAAATACGGCATGATCAATTCCGACACGGGACTCGCGCTATCGGCCGATGGCGACACCAGTGCGTGGGACACCGAAGACCTTGGACCGGGTCCGGCGTGGCGGGATCTGCGGCTGCTCACCACGCGGGATTTTGAGGCGGTCGACACCGGGGGCCTGCGCATCGAAGCGGTTCACGCAGCGCCCGCGGGCCCGGCACCCACCGCCTCCCTCGAATCGAGCGCCACGGAAATCCGCAGCGGCGAATCGATCATCTTGACGCCCGGTTGGCAGGGCAAGACGCTGGCGTGGATGATTCCGGTGGGTGGCGTCATGAGAACGCCGCAGCCGGTCACGGACACCCCCATCCGCGACGCTTGGTATCAATTGGAGGTGGTCAATCCGCACGGCCGAACCCGCCGGCTGCGGCGGGTGATCGTGACCGACGGGCTGCGCCGCCATGAGCGTTACGACCGCTACATCGGCCCGCAGGGATCGGCGTCGAATGATGGGCTGACGCCCGGCACGCCCTGGCCGCTGTCGATACTCAAGGATCCGAATAATGTTCATCTGCTGGCCGGCGCCGTTCTGGGACTGTTGGACGGACTCTATGTCGTGGCCGCCGATCCAGCTCTCGATCGGGAAAATGGCGTCGATGGCGACCATCCCTGGTTCGAGGTGCCTACCGGGATATTCGGCAAACCCACCGTGTTGCAGTCCCTAAACCCGCGCCGCGCGGTGTTTGACGGCGGATCGAATGCACGGCCCATACTGGGAAGCCGGAATCAGGGACTCTCGCTCATTCAGATCATCGGCTTGCAGTTCAACACGCCGGCCGCGAACTACTCGGTGTCATTCGTTGGCGACGGAGCATTCCTTGTGGACGATTGCGAATTCTCCGGATTCAAGGTGGCCGCGATACGGGCATCGCATGTGAACTCGCCGTTCATCCGGGGCAATACGGCCCGCAACCGCCCGGGAACGCATCTCGTGCAGCTCGACGGCTGCAGCGACGTGCACCTGCGCGCAAACGTCCTGGACGTCGCCGGGCATCTGTGGGCTGACCGCGGCGGCAACGCGGCGGTGCAGGCCGACTAAAACACGCCCATCCCGATCCTGGCGGGATGATAAACCAGCGTGATCGACACCCGATTTTCGTGAAACGTGTTCTGCACGATCCGAGCCGCTTGGTCTTCGCGGGCGTAGTCCATGGCAACGGACAGGTTTTGGCCCGTTCGCAGCGTGAGGCCGACGCCGCCGATCAGATCCCTGCTGCTCGAAAGCGCATTGACATAGTCGTAATTGCGGATCGAACCGACCAGATGAGCGGCGACGAACGGGCTGATCTGCCGTTCCAGCCGCAATTGCCCTTCCGTATGCTTCAGATCCAGTGTCTGTGAAACCCGATAGGCATCGTCGGTCCAGCGCACCGTCGTCGAAATCGTCGTGCGGCTGCGCGTATAGGACCAGGATGCTTCGACATAGCGGCGCCTGAAGGTTTCGCTCGTGCCGGCAACCGGCCCGGTTTCGATGCCGCCGACTGCGCCGGGTCTGACCTCGCGAAAGCTGTCCGCGGCGTCGGTCAGCTGGGTACCGATGCCGATGGCCAGTTTCGCGGCCGGCGACAACGTCCGTTCGACCTGCGCCTGAAGCAGCGGACCGGAGAGCCCGCCGGCCGATTCGTCGACGTGCGACCCGCCGGCATTGACCCATAATCTGGTGCGCACCCCGCTGGCCTCGTAGCGCAGAAAAGCGCTGTTCCGGTCATAGTCGCTATTGAGTGCCGTATTGTCGAACGCGATGCGCTCGGTCTGGGCATTGAGCGAGATATTGGAGGCCACGCCGAGGTCGCGACCTGCCGAGATCCCGCCGAAGGTGCGCTTGCTGTCGAAATCGCTCACCTGGTAATGGGTGAGCGAATAGCGTCCGCTCAATGAAACGAAATTTCGCGCACCGAAACGCAGGGTGACGTCGGGCCCAGACGAAAGGTAGTTGACGTTCTGCCGGTTCTCCGGAGTGATCGCCCGAAACGGATCGACCTGGATCTGGCCGAAGTCATCCCTGACGCTCCAAGAGAGCAATTCCGGAATCAAAGCGAAGCTGCCCGTGCCATCGAAGCGGCCGATGACCTCATTGCCGAAGGAATTTCGCAGGAAATCCAGATAGGCAAAATCGCCATCGAACGCGGCTTTCAGCAGGCGTGTGTCCTGCTTGAAATGCAGGTCAAGTCCGGCGGTCGCAATGAGGTCGCTTTCCGCGTCTGACGGGACCCGCGTCACGTTGTCGGATGCCAACAAGCCGGTGCTCAGGGAGAAATCCAGAGGCGAGCCCAGACATCGGACTCCCAGGAGACACAATGCCGCCGGCAGGGCGCCGCGCCGCGCCGCGCTAACCACGTTCCTCGCCGTAGCTCCCATAGCCATAATAGCCGTCCGTGGTGCCGAGATCGACCAGATTGAGGACCAGCGCAAGCGGTTTATCCCGCTCCATGCGCGAGATGGCGTCGAGTATCGCGCGGCGCGGCGTCTTTCCGGCGCACACCACCATCACCACCTGACCGGCAATGTGCGCCAGCGCCCGGGACTCGCTCGACAGCAGCAAGGGCGGGGAGTCAAGAATCACCATGCGGCGGGCGCTGCGTCCAACCATGGCGGCGGCGAGTGCAGTCATGCGTGTGCTGGCGAGCAGTTCAGTGGCGCCATCGTGTGGCGTACCGGCCGACATGACGCTGAGTCCGCGCACGTCCGTGGGCAGTATCAGGCGCTCCAGGTCGATCGCATGATTCCCCAACGCGTCCAGGAGTCCGATTTCCTTCTCCACTCCGAACATCCGGCTCAAATCCCGTTTGACCACATCGCCGTCGACCAGAACCACGGACACGTCCTTTTCACGTGCCATGCTCAGCGCCAGATTGATGCTGGTGAAGGTCTTGCCGTCGCCGGGCAGCGCGCTGGCCATCATCACGATCCGCGGATCAGCGCCGGATGGCGCATGGATCATCGCTTTGGCGAGGATGGGTCGTTTGATGTGGCGGTATGCCTCGGCGAATTGGCGCACCTTGCCCGGCTGCGGAAGATATCCCGCCTCGCGCAGTGCATGAATGTTCAGCGTGACCCGCTTTTCGTGGGACGCACTCGCGCCGGCGACGACGGCACCAAAGCACGCGCCCGCGCCGGCATGGTTGCTGCGAACCTTGTCCACGGCGCGCTCGTGCTCAGCCAACGCCGGCCACGGAAAGCGGCAGACGCACGCCGAAATAATCCAAGAGCAACGCCACCGCGCACGCGGCGACCAGGCAGCTCGCGGCCGCCCAATAGCCGATGAACGCCCTGCGCGCCGCCGCCTGGCGCTGTTCCGCAAAGGCCGACGTTACCGAGCCGATCACGGTCAATCCCGTCAACTCCGACAGGGCCTGAATCGAGTACACCACCGGCCGCAGCCGATGCAGCGCCAGCGCCAATGCGCCACCGGCCGCAACCGCCAGCGCCAGAACTCCGAGCAGCAGGATCGGGCGCTTCGGCGACACCGGCCGAAAAGGCGCCGTGGGCGGCTGTACGATGTCGAAACGCATGGAGCCGGCGTCATCGGCCTGCTCTCCGAGGCGTGTCTTCTCATAATTCGCCATGAGGGCGTTGTACTGCGCCTTGTTCAAGTCGTAGTCGCGCATGAGTTGAGCATATTCGGCCTCGACTTGCGGTGCGGTGTCGAGCCGGCGGCGCAACTCCTCGGCCTTGTTCAGATGCTGCGCCAGCTCGCCGCGTAGCGCGGCAATATCGACGTCGGCCTGATTCAAGGCAAGCTGGATGCTCTGATAAACCGGGTTGTTCGCGGCTCCACTCGCCGCCAGCGCCCCTGCATCGCCGCGGCGGACGCTCTCGATTTCGGCGGCGCGGCGTTGTTTCAATTCCGCGAGTGCTTCCGTCGTGGCGATGACATCGGGATGTCTGGGGGTGAAGCGGAGCAACAACTCGTCCAGCTTGGCCTGAGTCTCGCGAATCCGCGAGAGTGTGTCGCCGGCGCCGCCCACGCCGTTCACACCGACGGCCGGGCCGCCAGAAATTGCGGCGATCGCCGATTCGCCGTGCAGTTGCTTGTCGAGCTCCATTCGTTTCGACACCGCCACGGAAATCGCGCCCTCGGTCTTCCTGCCCGCGTCCACTTCGGATTGAAGCTGCGAAAAATAGCCGCCTTGCTCCGTGGGCATGAGCCCGATGTTGTGCTTCTTGAAATCAGCCAGCCTGTCCTCCGCTGCGCGCAGCCGCTTCTCATAGTCGGCGATCTGCCCCTCCAGAAATTTCTGCGCGCCCTGCGAACCTTCGCGCTTTCCCCCGAGCGTCTGCCCGACCAGGGATTTCAGCAGGAGTTGCACCAGCGCCAGGGCTCGATTTCGGTCGGAGTCCTTGTAATCCACTTGGTAGATGCTGCCGGCGGTGTCCCGTTCATTTTCATGGTCGCTTGCACTACGCACGCTGATCTCGATCCGCTCGCTCAAATCGGCGAGCACGCGTGCACGGATTCGGGGGTCCGTCACCGCCGCGCTTAGAACCCCTGAATTCTGAGCAATCCGCTCCAATTGCGCGCCGGCCAGCAGGGACTGGCGCACGAAATTGAGTTCGGCATTGACATCCTGTTCGACGGTAAGTCCCTGCAGCGCGGGCTTCAGGGCGGTGCGTGTGTCGACGAATATGCGTGCGCTGGCGGCGTATTGGTCCGGCAGGGTGAACACCGCGGCCCAGCCGGCCAGCGCCGCGGCCGCCGCCAGCGCGAGCGCCGGCCAGCGAAAACGCCATGCGCCGCGCAGCTCATCCCGTACATGGTCGAGGGGGCCGTGCATCGCCTAGAAGCGCGATTGCGGCACGACCAGGACGTCGCCGCGGTGAAGCAATATGTTCTGTTTCATGTCACCGTCGTTCACCAGCGAATCCAGCTTGATGCGAATCTCGGTGGTCTTGCCGTTTTCGGTACGCACGATATGCGCGCGATTTCCGGCGGCGAAAGGTGCCAGACCCCCCACCGCGAGCACCACGTCGAGAACCGTGATGCCCTCGACAAATGCCACGCCCTGAGGTTTGACCACCTGGCCGATCACCTTGATCTGACCGAAAACGCTGGCCGGCTGCGTCACGATCACGTTCACCTGCGGGCTCTTGACGTACTGCGCCAGCACCTGCTCGACGTCGCGGGCTAGCTGTGTCGGTGTCTTGCCGACGGCCACCATGTCCTCGACCAGAGGGGTTGAAATCTTTCCATCGGGGCGGACCGGCACCGTGGCGGTGAGTTCCTGATTCCTCCAGACGAAGATCTGCAGCGTATCGCCCGGACCGATGATATAGGCCGGGGAGACCTGCGCGGCCATTGGAGCCGCGGCTGACTCCTCGGCTGCCTGCACCTGCGGCACGCTACGCAGCGCCAACCAGAGCAGGAGCGGGAGCAAGGTCCAATGCAGGTTCTTGTTCAAGACCGTTCTTCCCGGTTTAGCGGGCTCCCTTACCCCAAAGCACGACCTCCGCAGTCTGCAACAAAATGCTCAGGTCGAACAGCAGGCCGTGATTCTTGACGTAATATAGGTCATATTGAAGTTTCTCCAGCGCGTCGACCTCGGAAGACCCGTATGAATAGCACAGCTGCGCCCATCCTGTTATGCCGGGCTTGACGAAGTGGCGCTCACGATAATAGGGAATTTTCTCGCTCAGCTCCCTGACGAACTCCGGGCGTTCCGGGCGCGGACCGACGATGTTCATGTCGCCCTTCAGCACGTTGAAGATTTGCGGCAATTCGTCGACGCGCAGCTTGCGGATCACGCGGCCCACCAACGTTATCCGCGGATCGTCCTTCATGGTCCACTGCGCGTTTCCGGAAATTTCCGCGTCCTCCGCCATGGTTCGAAACTTCAGCATCTCGAATTCGCACCCCTCGAAGCCGACCCGGCGCTGGCGGTAGTAAACCTGAGAACCCGGACCATCTTCGATTTTGATTGCGAGCGCAACGGCCAACATCAGCGGCCACGTGAGCGCAAGAAGTGCGGCGCACACGAGCAGATCGAGGGCGCGGCCGCTCAACTGGCGCAGTGGATTTCGCTTGAAGCCGCTGCCGAAGATCATCCAGCTGGGATCGATCACATCCAGGCGCAGTTTACCGGTCTCGCGTTCGAGAAAGGACTGCAGATCCACGACTTGGATGCCGCTCAACCGGCATTGCAGAAGCTCCGCAAGCGGAAATGCCACGCGCCGATCGTCCATCGCGATCACTATTTCGTCGACGTCCAGGCCGCGGCATGACCTCAGCAGACCGCACCCGGCCGGCAAAAGACGCTCGCGCGGAACCACGGGCGCATCCCCGGTGGCCTCGATGAAGCCGACCACAAGGAAACCCCGCTGGTCGGTCCGACGGCGCAGACGCCCGAAAACCTCAGCGCGCCTCCCGGCGCCATAGACGATTACGCGCCGCTTGAAGATCGAATCGTCCAGCAGCCGTGCCGCAACGGCGCGCACGCACAGACATGCGAGTGCGCCGGCCGCCACGGTTATACCGAGCACCCCGCGCCCCATGAAAAGCGGAGGAACCAGATAGAAAAAAAGCGCGCACGAGGCGAAGGCAGCGGCGGCGCTGGCGACTATGCGCAGCAACACGCCGAGCGGCCGGGCACGCTGCCGGTCGCTGTATAAACCGGTGGCAACGAGGCTCAGCAGCATCACGATCGCAAACGATAAACCCCGCGGCCAGACGGCTCCATGCGTCGGCGGCGGGTAATCCGTATCCGCGAAACGTACCCATACCGCCAGATATGGGGCGGAAAACAACGCCAATCCCTCGGCGGCCGCCAGCAAAATCAGCGGGATTCGAACCGGATGTGCTGAAATCGGAATACGCATTGCACTCCAAGTCCTAGAGGCGAGGACTTTTTTGTTATGGCTCAGACTAAACAAGGTGCATGAAGCCCTCAACCGGTATCTGCGGCTGGCCATTACATAATGCGCGAGTCATCACGCGTGCTCGGTGGGTCACGCAGGCCCCAGTGATATGTCATGCCGGAGCGGATTCAGAATTGAAAGTACAGAAACGGTGCATTGCGGTCGCCCGCCATCAGCGCCAGGGCGGCGCCCGCGATGGCCGAGAAGCGCAGCGTGGCCCAGCCGGTCCATCTGAAGTCCCGAGTCAGCTCGTGGACGTTTCGTCCGTGCATCGCCCAAAAAGCGGCCGTTCCGAGCATCACGGCAAACAGCAGGGGCTGCGACACTCCGACGCCGGCAGTCGGAACGAACATCGTCCTCAACATCTGGCCGGCGGCGCCCAGGCTGGCTGATCTGAACAGTGTCCAGCCGAGCAGTACGATTACAAACGTGCCAACCCGGCGTGTGGCGGCGGGCAGCATGTCCCAATGGCGGCGGAACACGCGATACAGTGCCAGCAGCACACCATGGTAGGCACCCCAAACCACGAAGGTCCAGTTAGCGCCATGCCAAAGTCCGCCGATGAGCATCGTCAGCATCAGGTTTCCATACGCTCTGTACTGGCCGTCGCGATTGCCGCCGAGGGGGATGTACACGTAATCGCGCAGGCATGCCGACAGCGATATGTGCCAACGCCGCCAAAAGTCGGATGGATCCAGCGCCTTATAAGGCGAATTGAAGTTGATCGGAATCCTGAGTCCGAACGCATAACCCAGTCCGATCGCCATGCTGCTGTAGCCCGAGAAATCGAAGTACAGCTGAAAGGCATAGCCGAGGTCGGCACACCAGGCGCCAAGCGTCGACAGCTGCTCGATGTGGTCGAACGCTGGATTCACGAAGATCGCGAGCGTGTCAGCCACCAATACCTTTTCTGCGAGTCCATAGACGAAGTAGGCGATACCGACCGGCAGCCAGCGTAGCCGTTGCGCCCTGCCGAGGTTTCCCAGGTCGCCCTCGATCTGGCGAAACCGCACGATGGGTCCCGCGACCAGCTGTGAAAACAGCGACACATATGCGGAAAACTCCAACAATTGCCGCGTTGGCGTGACCGTGCGCCGATAACAGTCGATGACATAGGAAATGGTGTGGAACGTATAGAAGGAAATTCCCACCGGCAGCAGGATGTCGCGAAATGCAACATAACGATTGCCGCCAAACGGCACACTGACTCCCTGCGGCACGTGCCAGCCGAATCCGGCAAATGCCGACAGCGTCGCGAGGGTGGCCGCCAGGAAAGCCGCGTATTTGAAGAATATCAGCAGCAGCAAGTCCGCGGCTACGGGCGCCAACATACACCAGCGCCGCGCGCCGTCGGAGCCGAAGCGCAGCATGCCGAGGCCCGCCACGAAACTCAACAGGGTCGAAAACGCGAGCAGCAGGCAGTACCACGGATTGAACCAGCCATAGAACACATAGCTCGAGACGGTAAGCCAGGCGTAACGATGCGAGGTCAAGCGCAGCGACCAAAATCCGGTGTACACGATCGGCAGAAAAGCGAACAGGAACACAAAACTGTTGAACAGCATCAGTGCGCCGTTCCGTTCAATATCGGCTCGAGGTTGCTCTCCAGCAAATTGGCGGCCGCCGCACTGCCTGCGTCGTTGAAATGCATCGGATCGGCGAACAATTCGCGTCGACCCGACAATCCGGCGGCGATGTCGATCACCAGCCAGTGGTGCGAGACGCCGATCAGGCGCGTCAACCGATCCGCTGCGGCGTTGAACTGCTGGATGATCCGCGGACCGGCCCGCGGGAAAAAAATTCGCAGTCCCTCGAGCGCCCGCAGATCCCTCGGTTCCGTATCCGCCGGTGCGCTGATCGGGTGCGTGAGCAACACCGGTCGGCCCCCGCCCGCGGCAATGTCGCCGGCCAAGGCATCAAGATCGTGGTGGAACTGTATGAGCCGGTCCACCGGCACGGTGCGAAACGGCCAGCAGGGGTCCCGGCCGCGGGAGTCACGCCATACCGCATAGCGGGCGCGGGCGCTCCTAACGAACTCCAGCTGCCTGACCGCGTCCAGCAGACGCATGGCGAATCGCGATCTGAACCAGGGAACGGGTGGTTCTGAATAGGCCGCGGGGGCGCGAGGCGCATCGTCATCCAGATACAGTTGCGGCGACGGATAGATCAATACGATATCCGGATGAAATCGGTTCGCCCAATGGTCCCAGTAGACGCGCAACGAAACCAGGTTCATCCCGGCCACGGCGGCATTTACGACTTCCACGTGATCCGCCGCGCCGGCATAGTGCTCGCGCAACAATGCGGCAATCTCCTTGCCGTCGGTTTCGTAGAGGCCGAACGATTCGGAGGCACCGAGCAACATGATTCGTATGCTGCCGGGCGAAGCTACGCGGGCGATTTCCGGGCCGCGGAAGCCGTAGCGATTCAGGCGGAATTTACCATACCGGCCGTTTGGCCGGCCGCGGATGCAATCGCGATCATACAGCAGCAGATCGTGCTGGCGGTCGGCACTGTGGAGCAAAGGCGTGTCCCGAAATGCCCAGTCATCCAGCCGGGCGGTAGCTTCGCCGGCGGCAGCAACGAACAGTATCCCCAGCGGCCAGGCGAATGCACCCGAGTGAATCCGCATACTGCGACTCAGGCCGCGAGCGCGGCGGATGGCTGCGCACCGTCCAAGCCCCAGCGGCGGCGCAATGCGATCCTCCCAGGTTTCTCCACCAGAGCGTACAGCATCTGGGCGGCGACGCCGATCGAAACCAGGTAGAGCGCCAGGCGCACCCAGGTACCGGCGGGTTCGGGCAGCCACGCCAACGGCGGCAGGTGCGCCAACGTACGAATGCCGACGATGACCAACGCATGGATCAGATACAGCGAATACGAGATGCGGCCGAGACGCTGCAGCGGCCATAGCGTCAGGAATCGCGACGGGCCTGTCGGCGAATTCGCCAGTCCGAAAACCAGGGCCGCGAAACACATGAGATACAGGACACCACTGTTGGACTGCCAGCCCGCCATCGACATCGCCACGACCGCAGCCGCCGCGGAATACGTCAGCACGGCGCCCAGGATCGACGCGCGCCGTGTCGCCGCCAGCAGGTAAACGCAGCATCCGATGAGAAATTCGCACTCGACCCGCACCAACGCCCAACGGTCCGGCAGCACGAATCTAGCGCCGCCAGTCAGCCAATGAGACAGGCAAAGCATCAACAGCAAAGTCGCCGCGATAATCGCGCCTGCGTATGCCGCTCGTGCGACACGGCATAGCGCGCAGCCGAGCAATGGAAACGTCAGATACGCAAACCATTCTGACCCCACCGACCAGGATGGGAGATTCCAGCCCATGAATCCCGGGATTCCCCAGCCATTGGTGAGGGTCACCGCCGCCGTGAACGTGAGCCAGGAGTAATTGCGGCTCAATCCCGCGCTGGCGGGTGCGACGGACTGCCAGGCCGCCAGCGACAGTGGTGCCAGCCAGAGGAGAACCGCGGCCAGATGCGCCGGATAGATCCGGGCCAGCCGCAGCAGCAGGAATCGGACGCAAGTGGCCTTCGTGATACGCGTGAAATCCCCGAGGTGCACGTAGGCAATGACGAAGCCGCTCAGCACGAAGAACAGATCAACCGCCAGCCAGCCGCAGCTTATCGAGTTCAACAGCGGATTCGGCATTATCGACTCGAGCGACAGCTCGTGTACGCCGTGTAACAGCGCGACCCACAGCGCCGCAATGCCGCGCAGGCCGGTGAGCGAATCGATATATGGGCGTTCTTTCATGCAAAGGGACGCATTGTGCTCGCTGGGTCCGATTCTGTACACGCGGTGTCGGTGCGGTGACGACCGCGGACGCCGGCGCCGCCGTGATACGCTAGCGCAATAAAGCCGCTGAATGTCACTGGAAACAGCGATCGGGCGAAACCACTTGTCAAAACATGGGAACCTCCTGATCTCGGCGATCTGCCTGGCGGTACTCGCGGCGGTGCTCCGCTTCCACAGCCTGGGCGTGTGGGCCTACTCGGGCGATGAGTCGGCGACGCTCACCGAGGAGCGCATTATGTTTCATGCGCAGCCGGTTCCGGACGGCGATCAGGCCTACCGGCTGCCGCGCTTGATCCCCGTGAGCTACCTGCTGTTCCACGCAGGCCACACGCTGTTCGGTTCCGATGAGCGCGGCTTTCGCACCATGAGTGCACTGCTGGGCACTTTGTGCGTGATGCTGACGTTCCTGCTGCTGGATGGTCCCATGGGGCGGCCAACCGCGCTGGCAACCGCTTTGCTGATGGCATTGATGCCGCAGCACGTTGCGCATAGCCAGGAGGCGCGCTTCTATGTAGTCGCGGCCCTGTTCGGATCCGCGTGCCTGTTGGTCGGCGCGCGACTACTGTGGAACCCGGGTGGTCGTTCGATGCACCGGGCGGAGATTTACCGCGCCATGCTCGCCGGCGCGCTGGCATGCGCCGCGACACTATCGCACACGTTGCTGCTGATCATGCTTCCCCTGCTGTGCACGGCGGTCGCGGCCGGAGCCCGGACTGGACATCGCACGCTGCCACGCGCGGTCTGGGGGATGTTCGCCGCCGCCGCGCTGCTACTGGCGGCTTTTGCGATTTTCTACGTGCGCCCGCTGGTGCACGACTGGAATCAGGGCGCGGACTGGGGCTATTCGACGCTTCACTCCGTGCTGGGATCGATTGTAATGATCGGATGGCCGGTGGCATTGCTGGCGGCGGTGGGCGCCCTGTTGATGCTTCGCGACCCTTCCGCGCAGAATGCGTACTGGCTGGTTTGTCTGCTGGGTTGGCTGGCGGCTACGATATTGCTGCCATTGATCATGGTATATCACGTCGAATATTCCTTCCCATTCGTGCTCGGTGCGCTGGTCGCCGCGGGCTACGCGATCGCCGTGATCTACCGCCTGCTGCTCGCGCGCAGCGCCCTGGCTGCCGGCGCGTGGTTGGGCACGATCTGTCTGGTGAACGTGCCGGCACTCGCCAGCCACTTCGTCGACGGTTCGCGCATCGACGAGCGCGGTGCCGTGCAGTATGTCCGCGAACACTGGCAGTCCGGTGACCGCGTGACGGGTTATGCGGTCTCCTTGTTCCGGCTTTACGCGAAAGGCTGCTGCGCACCGAGTTTTCCGCTGTCGCGGGGCCCGCAGTCGGTTGCAGAGCTGAAGCGGCTCGGATCGGCGGGCGGAAGGCTTTGGATAGTGCTCGATCGCTCGAGGGCGGGACTCGACCCCGCCACGCAGCGTTGGCTGTTCGACTGCAGCGTACATAAATTCTCGATCGGCGGACGCCGCTACGACGAAGCGGAATACGCGGTGGACATCTACCTCGTCACGACCCGGGTCGTCGCCGACTGCGAGGCTTGAATTCGCGCGCGTCGGGCGGTCAACCGTCAAGTTCGCGTTGCGTGGCTGCGGAGTAGATGCCGAGGTATCGATCCGCCACGGCGTGCAGGGAATAGCGGCTGAGAGCGCGTGCGCGGCCGGCGTTGCCCATGGCGGCGGCGGCGGCCGGATCAGCGAGCACCCGGATCATGTGCGCGGACAGCGCGGCGGGATCATCCACCGGTACCAGGTAGCCCGTGCGCTCGTGCACCACGATTTCCTGCAGACCGCCCGTCGCCGCCGCTATGACGGGACGGCACATGAGTGCCGCCTCCACCGCCACCATGCCGAACGGCTCCGCATACCTGGAGGGTATCAGCACCGCGCAAGCCTCCGCCATCAGGCCGGGCACCGCGCGCGGTTCCACGCCCCCCGCCAATTCGACGCTCGGCCGCAGTCCGCGTGCTTCGATGAGAGCCTGCAGGTGAGGGGTTTCCGGTCCGGCGCCCACGATTCTCAGACTGGCCGGCCATCCCGCTGCACGCACCCCAGCCAGCGCCTCGACGGCAATATCACAGCCTTTGTCGCGCACCAGCCGGCCGACAAACACGAAGGGTCCGCTGCACGGCCGGGGTTGTGCCGGGGGAACCCATTCCACGTCGGGGACGCCCGGACACAGTACTTCGATCGCGTTGACCGGCACGCCGACGCCGATGGCAACCGCGCGGGCATTGGCGGTGCTCACGGCGATCAGCGCGCGCGCCGCGCCGACCATCTCATCGACAACTCCGCCGCGCGCCGTCCGCCCGTCGGAAAAAGGTATGTGAAACGTGACCACCATTGGCGCGTCATACGCTGCGCGCGTTCGCAAATGAAAAAACACGTTGGGATCCGCGAAATGTACGTGGATGACATCGGGCCGGAATTCGGCCTTCAGCGCCGCAGCCGCCTTGAGCGTACGCATCGTAGTGAGTGGGTCGTCGCCGCGCATGGCCTTGTGAAACGGCAGGCGCGCGACGCGAATTCCGTCGACGATCTGCCGCTGCGGCAGCGAGGGGTCATTCCAGGTGGTCGCGACCATGACTTCGTGTCCGCGCGTGCACAATTCGTGGGCGAGCCTTGACGTGAACGTTTCCAGCCCGCCGAGATCGGGCAGATACATGTGATTCCAGAAGAGCACCCTCACGCGCCGGTGCTCAGCGGGGAGGCCGGCCCGTGCCGCGGGTCCGATCCAGAGATTTCTTGATTGCGGCCATGGTCGACTTGATCAAGTCAGATTGAGGAACCGCCAGCGTCATGTTGCCGCCATGCCGCCGCACGTGCAGGCTCACGTGGTCGACGCGCCGGTACGTCAGTCCGCTCTCCTGCAGCCTCATGTACCAATCGGTATCCTCCGCGAGGCGCATTCGATCGTCGAACAGGCCTATCTTTTCGAACACGCTGCGCCGGTAGAGGGCGGCGCCGATGTAGAAGGGAAACGCCAATTCCGGATCGCCGGTGACGTCGTAGTGTCCCGAGGCCGCATCTCTGACGAGCACCAGAGCATCGCCCTGCACGACCTGCAGATTCGGATCGGCCGCAAGTTCGCGCAACAGAATCCGCAATGTGCCCGGGGGCCATAGGTCATCCACGTCCAGAAAAGCGATGATGGAACCCGAGGCGTCCCCCACGCCACGATTCCGTGCCCCGGCCGGCCCCCGATTCGGCTGCCTGACGAAACGCACGTCGACCGGGAGTCGTGCCACGGCAGCGTCGATGTCGTCCTGCGAGCCGTCATCGATCACCAGGATCTCGAGGCTCGGATAATTCTGCGCGAGGATGCTGTCGATGGCATCGCGCAAGAATGTCGCGCCATTGTAGACGGGTACGATCACGCTCACCAGCGGCGTCGGGCCGGATGCCTGCACTGGCGGCTCCTCGAGAGTGGTCGAACTGCGCACCCCGGCTTCAGAATCCACAAGCAAGGATTCGATCGCCAGCGTCACCCGCCGCATATCGGTGCCCAAGCGCAGCGTAAAGCAGGGCAGACTGTCTACCAGCCGCTCGATGAAATCCTGGGTTTGCTGGCCCGCGTATGGCAATTGCGCCAATGTGGTGAAGGCCGCCGCCCGCCGTATCGTCAAGGGATCCGCGGGTACGAAGTCGGTATCCAAACCGCCGATCACGCGCGGCGTGAGCACGGCTCGCAGCGGCATCTCGACCCGCAACTGGCTCGACATGCCACGCAGATCGATGACGGCCTTTTCCCCGTAGATCGACGGGACATTGGTCACGTGCGCGGCCAGGGCCGGAAATTTCTCCATGTCCTGAGCATTCAATTTGGCGGTGCAATATAGCGAGAATACCTGCGGCGCCGGCGTCAGTCGTACGGCCACGTAGTCGTCGCCTACGTAGCTCAAGCCGTCCCTGAGCGCCGCCAACGACGTGGTTGACTTGCCGATGCCACCCTTGCCCGTCAACAGTACTGCACCGCGCGTGTCGCCGATCGCCGCGGCATGCAGCAGTTGCGCCCCGTCCTTCTCCAAGGTCCAGTGCAAAATGGTGCGCAGCGGCGAAGCCTTGGTCCAGAACGGCATGTTCTCGGGATGGTGAACCCAATACGCCGCCTCGCCGGTCGCGAGATCCATCACATTGACCGCGCACTCTGCCTGCTGGTAAACGATTCGATAACGCGTGCTCTTGAAGCCCCAGATATCTCCGCGGTCGGTGAAATGCTCCGCGCCGCAGGGCGGCGGCGGCATGCGCGCACCGGTCGTCGTCGTGTCCCAGACGTGCACGACCGCTTTGGCCGCCGATCCGTCACCAATCAGATTGTGGCGCAGTGCCGGCAGGAGCTGTTCGACCATCCGCGCCCCGGTGAACAGCACGTCGATCCTGCATCCGGCGATGCGCAGCGCAGCCCGCAAGGGCGCGACTCGCTTCTCGGCCTCGCGGCTTGCCTGCAGCACCGCTCCGACGAACGCCGCTTGTTCGGCCTCGGACCGCTGACCGAATCTCGAGTTGCCGTTGGGTTCGGTCACTCAGGCGCCCGCGGCCGTGGGTGCTGCACCGCGTGCCGGTTCATGACGGACCATTTTGTGCAGACTGCCGCCCTCCAGCCGATAGGTTGCGTCGACGATTTCCAGCACGCGCGCATCGTGGCTCACGAGGACCACGGTCGGGCGGGGCGTCAGATGGGCAAACGTGTCGATCAGTTGGCACACCGCATTCACGTCAAGATGATTGGTGGGCTCATCCAGCACGAGCGCGCGCGGCCGCCGCAACAGCGCGCGGGCAATGGCCAACCGCTGGGTCTCGCCGCCGGAAAGCGTGGCGCCGCCCTCGCCGAGCAGGGCGTCATAGCCTCCGGACAGGGAGGCGATCAACTCACCGGCTCCCGCGAGTGCGACCGCCTCCGCGATGGCGGCATCGTCCGCTTCCGGCACTCCGTAGGCGATGTTCTCCCGCACCGTACCGTGGAAAAAGGACGGGTGCTGAAGTACGACGCCGATCTGGCGGCGGAATGCCGGCAGGTCCATGGCTGCGCAATCCTGACCGTCAGCTCGCACCACTCCCGCCGCCGGACGCAACAACCCAAGCATCACCCCCAGCAAGGTGGATTTGCCCGAGCCGTTGGCGCCGATGATGGCCACCCGGGCACCCGCCGGGATGACCAGATCCACGCCGTTCAACACCCGCGTTCCCGCGTAGTCGAAAATGACGCCCTCGAGTCCGAATCCGCCCTGAAACCGGATCGTGGCGCAGCCGCCGGTTCGAAGCGCTGCCGCTTCGGTCAATGTCGCCACGTGCCGCAGCGACTGCTGGCCGCCGGCGACTTCCGCCGCGGCACCGAGCAGGGATCCCATCAACCCATAAAGCATGCCGGCGCCGAAATAGAAGACGGCCAGGGCGCCGAAAGTCATGCGCCCGGAGATGACCTCGAATCCACCAGCCACCAATAACAGAATGGCCCCCCAGCCGGACATCATGACCTGAAGATCATTATGCAGAGCGAATGCCATGGACATGCGCACGCCGTCGCGCTCGAGCTTCCCGAGAATGCCCTTTTGGCGCCTGAGTTCCCCGTCCTCGAAACCCTGTACGCGTGTCAGGCGCAATTGCCGAAGGGCGAACGATGCCGATTTGCTGAAGGCCTCGAAGGCGTCGTGAAATCTCGCAACCACGCGCTGCAGTCTGCGCCTCGCGAGTCGCGACGTCATCCACACTACAGGCAATGTCAAGGCACCGATGCCCATCAAGACCCAGCTTTGACGGAACAGCACGATCAGCAGGGCAATGCTGGTGATGGCGGCCGGCAGCATACCGGACAGCAGCGCGTTGCAGACGCCGTCGATCCGTTCGGTATCGTTGACGATCCGCGAGTGCAGACGATCGAGATCCGCCGCGCTGCCTGGCCGTTCGAATCCGCCGTAGACGGTGCACAGCAGATCGCCGCGCATATTGGCGACGGACCGCTTGATGATCCGCACGACGATCCACCTCAGGAACAATCCGAGCAGGCTGGATGCCATCCGGATCGCCAGCACGCCGCCCGCCAGTTCGATCAACAGCCGGATGTCACCCCTTGGCAGCGCCGTATCGAACAGCATCTTCAGCAGCCACAGCACCGGCAGATTGCCCAGCGATTGAACGGACGCCAGGATCACGTAGAACGCGAGCAGGCCATACCACGGTCGGAAATACCGCGCCAGCAGCGCCCGCCCGGAGGCGTCCGGCAGCCCCAGCCAGACCAGACGATCCTCAACGGCCATGCAGCGCCCTCCGCCAGCGGGCCTTGATGCCGCGCCACAGATAGCCTGCGATTTCCCGCCGCCGACGCAGTCCCCAATAGATGCGCAGGAACACCACGAAATCCCAGGCCGCCCTGATCGGATTCGCGCCTGCGATGAATCGCACGTAGTCGCCGAATGGCAGCGCGATCGGACCCAGCATGCCCGCGTAAACCGCGCGTTCGTCGCGCAGCAAGGTGCGCGATTCCACCCGCTCCACCCAGGTCGGGCGGCGCATGCGCAGCGTCTGCAGCACATGCAAGGGTATCTGAGCCCCGAGGTGTTCGGCGAGGTAGGCAAGGCCCAGCCCCAAGCGGTGCGACATTTGCCACCTTCGGGCAAAATCAGCTAGCCAATCCCAGTCGATCTCCCCAGCATGATTGCGCAGTATGAAGGTGGCGTCCGCCAGCCAGCGTACCGTCGGCTCCGCGTTCCAACGAACGCCGTGAAAGACCGAATGAACCAGCATCCGCGTGGCGTCCGGCATGTGTACCGCCTGACCCAAGAATTGGAAGGGTACGCTGTGTCGGCGGAACTCCGCGTCGGCGCGGGGATCCGAAAACTCCGGGAGTATGCGCCAGTGAAGATCAAATTCCTGTCCATCGGGCCCATAAATGGCAAGCGCGTTGCGCAGGCGAAGTACGTCTTTGCAAAAGAACGCCCGCGGTGTCCAGCCCAGTCCCCCCAGCACCGCCAGGCAGCGACTCACCTCGTTCGCTGGGACGGCGATGTCGATATCCATCATCGGACGCGTTGCCGGTGTTCGATAATAGGCGACCGCCAAAGGAGCGCCCTTGAGCATGATGATGTCGACTCCCGCCACCGCGAGCCCCTCGAGCGGCGGCCGCAGCTGCGCGAACAGCGTCTGAACTTTGACCCAATTCATGCGGTACGCGCCTTTGAGGCGGTCCATCAGCCCGTCCTTGCAGTCCCACCTTCGCAAGTTGTCGTAAAGCAGCGGCAGGAGCCTGGCAATCTCATGATCGAAAGGCTTTGATTCGTCCAAATCGCGGCGCCACGCTGCGAATGCCGTGCCTGAATCGCACCGGTCTCCGAGCGCAGCCCTCAGCACCAGTTTCTGCTCCGTACTCGGCCAGAGGCCTGGCTCCTCAAAGGCGCTGTTGCGCAAGGCGCCGCCGTCCATCATGAGGCGCCGGGGGGCTCACGTCGCGCGCGTCTGACGTCGATGGATCGCTTGAGCGCACGCAGAATATCGCCCTTCCTCAGGTCGGTGCGCAACGAGTTGTTTCTGCCGTGAATCCGGCGCAGCAGCACCAGATCGTCGATGTTGGCGAACGCGACGGCGGCGGCTTCGGCGCGTCCGAGCCAATCCACCATTTCGCCGACCTGCAGGTCCGTGCCGAAGCCGCCGACGCGATTGAACGCAACGCGGCGTATGAGCATGGCACCGGCATTACGGAATTGCTGTCGGCGCAGATCCACCGCCCATTTGGCGCTGGTAAGGGGATCCAGCCCGGCGTCGAAGAATTGTTCGCACTGACCGAACACCCCGTCGATGTCCGGTGAGGCCTGCAACACCATCAAGCGCGCGGCGAGCGAGTTGTCCGTCCAAAGGTCATCGGCGTCCAGAAACGCCACGATTTCGCCGCCGGCGAGCGCCAGCCCGGCGTTGCGCGCCGCGCCGATTCCCGCGTTGGGCTGGCGCAGGAGTTTGACGGCCGATCCGAAGGACAAGGCTATGGACGCGGTTTCGTCTGTGGAACCGTCGTCGACGACGATGATTTCGATCGGGTCGCCGCGCTGCCGGATGACACTTTCCACCGCGGTCGCCAGAAAAGCCGCCGCGTTG
Organism: Gammaproteobacteria bacterium; assembly: GCA_003137095.1. Taxonomy (GTDB): domain Bacteria; phylum Pseudomonadota; class Gammaproteobacteria; order Steroidobacterales; family Steroidobacteraceae; genus Bog-1198. Next base: position 55,833 of record PLET01000065.1, on the reverse strand, counting down.
AAGCAGGGGATGACGACGCTGACGCTGGGCGCGCGCACGAGGACTTCAGGCTTTGTCGGCGGTCGGCCGCATCGGCCATCCGTCCTCACTCACGTCGTGGATCGGATCGAGCAGCAGAAGGTCCTTCATATCCGAGTAAACCTGAAGTACAGGTTTGCTGTACACCGGGGGGTCGGTGCACGGTGGGGGCACCGGATCGACCTCCGCGGTCGACTCGCGCATCAGCTGCTCCGCGGCCACGCTCTCGATGAACCCGTCGATGTCGCTTTCAATGGACTGTGGCGACACGCGACAGCATGAGGCGACGAAATCACGGGTCGCGGCGGCCGACATTCCGGCCTCCAGACATGCCCAGACCAATGGACCGGTCCCTGAACTCGAGTAATATTTTCCGGTTTTAAGGTGCATGACGATGAGTTCGCCTTCGATCACTTCGCTCGACACCTCGCGATCGTTCAACTGCCAATGCGTGCATTTCACGGTAGAGATTCCCCGATGTTTTTTCTTGGCGCGGACCTGCGGTATATTCTCACAAATCATTCCCGAGAAAATCCCGGTGAGCAACGGCTCGTTTGGATATGACATATGCGAATTGATGTCGTGATGGGCAACCGCGCGGTCCCCGAAATCCCGGGGTTATGTCGTGCCGTCAGGATTCCGGCGGCTCGTCGATCCCAGGCCGGGAGGCAGCGCGGCGGCGCAGGTCCAGAAGATCCTTGAGCACCGGGAGGTAGCCTCTCCCCCGATCTGTACGAGTCCGTTGGTGGTTGCCGGCGTGAATCCGCCGCCGCAACACGGTCTCCGGCTGCATGTGCACCTTCAGTCGCAGAACCATGGCACGTCCATACCATTCCAGAAAATCGCCGACATCCCTGAACTCGTTGAAAGGGCCGACGCGCTCAAATGAGCGCCGCCTGGCAAGCATGGCGCCCTGCAGTTGACCCGGCAGCGAATTCATCGGTGCCGCCACGCGCCGCGTATCCTCCACCGTCATCTCCGGTGAGAAGAAATTGTGGATGTGACCGAATACGAGGTCCAGCGCCGGGTCATGGAGCAGGCACCGAACCTGGGATTCAGTCTTCTCGGGCGACCATAAGTCATCCTGATCGACGAAGGAGAGGAATTCACCACGCGACTCGCGAATGCCCCGGTTTCGCGCGCCAGGGTGTCCGGTGCGCATCTGCCGGATGAGGCGTATGGTCGGAAAGCGCTCGGCGACCAGCTCCGCGGTGCCGTCGGACGACCCGTCGTCCACGAGCACGGTCTCCATGACGGCATAGGTCTGCGCGGCCGCAGCGGCCGCAGACGCCGCTGCAGGACGCGCAGGTTCGCCTCGCGGGTTCTACAGCGGGTCATGTTCGCGGCATGGCGCCGATACAGCAGGGACACCTGGCGCTCGCGGCGCGGATGCCAGTGTTTCGCGCTGCAGCTGGACCGCGCCGCGGTTGCCGAAAACAGCGGACACCGACCCTGCGGCGGCGAATGTTCTCGTCCAGATCATCGGTAGATCCGTCGTCGACGACGATTATCTCTAAATGTGGGCAGTCCTGCCGCAGGATCGAGTCAAGAGCGCTGTCATAAAAGGCCGCACCGTTGTAAACGGGCACGGTGACGCTGATCTCTGAAGCGGCCATGCGAAGGTCCGGCGCCTGGGGAAATCCAATTTACAGCATGGCACTTACTCGCAATTTGCGCGAATCACGCCGCGCCCAGAATATGTCATGACACGATCCGCGGGCGGGCAGCCGCGGTCGCGTGTGAACACATTGACGATCTGAAAGCGCAGGGCCGGCAGGGCCGGCCCACGCCAAGCCATCACCAGCCGTAGTGATAGGGGCGCACCACCACCACCGGCGCGGGCGCGACCACCGCGACCCGAGGACCGTAATAGCCGCGCGGGCCCAGCGGCGCGACGACGCAGCCGGCGGTCAGGACCAAACCCAATGGAATCAATATCTTGAACAAACGCTTCATGGACCTTCTCCATTTGCCGAACCTGTATGGAGAACGCCGGGCGCGACTTGCGGATGACAGGATTACGGATCCTTAAGGGAGCCTCCGTGGTCGAGCCCGGGAAGCCTCGGAGCTCGAGCGCGGGAAGCCTCCTAGCTCACGCGAGCGTGTGAAACACCTTTTGAACGTCGTCGTCCTGCTCCAGCTTGTCGATCAAGGCGAGGACCTCGGCTGCCTCCGCTTCCGGTAGCTCCGTCGGCACGGCGCAGATGAATTCGTGCTCCGCGGACAGCGGCGTGATGCCGCGCGCCTCCAGCGCCTCCTGCAGCTTGCCGAAATCGACGAAGGCGCAGCGGATCACCAGTTGCGGCTCGCCCTTGTCGCCGCTGCTTTCACCCATTTCCTCCAGCCCGTGATCGATGAGATCCAGCTCGAGATCGTCCTGCGATTTAACGGTGGCGGGATCCAGGCGAAACACCCCCATTTTCTTGAACAGGAAGCTGACGCTGCCGGTGTTGCCCAGATTGCCGCCGCCCTTGGAGAATATGTTGCGCAAGCTGCCCACGGTGCGGGTGGGATTGTCGGTGGCCGCCTCCACCAGCAGCGCGACCCCATGCGGCGCATAGCCTTCGTAGAGAATCTCCTGGTAGTTCTGGGCCTCCTTGCCCGACGCGCGCCGGATGGCCGCATCGGTCTTGTCCTTCGGCATGTTGACTGCGCGCGCGTTCTGCAGGACGCGTCGCAGCGTCGGGTTGCCGGCCGGGTCCGGGCCGCCGGCGTGCACCGCGATCGCGATGTCCTTCGCGACCCGGGTGAACTGCTTCGCCATGCGGTTCCAGCGGGCGAACATCGCGTGCTTTCTGACTTCGAATATGCGTCCCATAGGACGCGCATGGTAGCAATACCGCGTCAAACCGCTAGACTTGGCGTCCTTGCCTGCAGGTAGTCCCCATGAGCGCCATTCCCGCGGTTGTCCCGCCCACTGCCACCGCCTTTCGCGACCTCGGACTTTCCGAACCCGTGCTGCGCGCCCTGGCCGATGTGGGTTACGAGTCGCCATCGCCCATCCAGGCGGCCACCATACCGGTGCTGTTGTCCGGCGCCGACATGCTCGGCCAGGCGCAGACCGGCACCGGCAAGACCGCGGCGTTCGCCCTGCCGGCGCTGTCGCGAATCGACGTCTCCCGGCATGAGCCGCAGGTGCTGGTGCTGGTGCCCACCCGCGAACTCGCCCTACAGGTGTCCGAGGCATTCCTGCGCTACGCCGCGCACATCAAGGGCTTTCATGTATTGCCCATCTACGGCGGCCAAAGCTATCAGCCGCAGTTGAACGCCCTGCGGCGCGGTGTGCATGTGGTGGTGGGAACCCCGGGTCGCGTGATCGATCACATGAATCGAGGCACGCTGAAGCTCACGGGATTGACCCTGCTGGTTCTCGATGAAGCCGACGAGATGCTGCACATGGGCTTCGTCGACGCCGTGGAAAGCATCCTGGAGCAGACTCCGCCGCAGCGCCAGGTCGCGTTGTTTTCCGCCACCCTGCCCGCGGCCATCCGGCGCATCGCCCAAAAGCACCTGCGTTCCCCGGTCGAAGTCACCATCAAGAGCAAGACCAGCACCGCCACCAACATCCGGCAGCGCTATTGGCTGGTGAGCGGCGTGCACAAGCTGGATGCCCTGACGCGCATCCTGGAGGCCGAGAGCTTCGACGGCATGCTGGTGTTCACCCGCACCAAACAATCCACGGTCGAACTGGCCGAGAAGCTGGAGGCGCGCGGCTTCGCCGCCGCGCCGCTCAACGGCGACATCCCGCAGGCGCTGCGCGAACGCACCGTGGCGCGGCTCAAGGCCGGCCAGATCGACATCCTGGTCGCGACCGACGTCGCGGCGCGCGGACTCGACGTTGAACGCATCGGTCATGTGGTCAATTATGACGTCCCATATGATACCGAGTCCTATGTCCATCGCATCGGCCGCACCGGCCGGGCGGGCCGCAGCGGCGAGGCCATTCTGTTCATCGCGCCGCGCGAGCGCAACATGCTGCGGGCCATAGAACGCGCCACCCGCCAGACCATCGAACCGATGAACCTGCCGAGCGTCGACGCGGTCAATGCGCGGCGCATCGACAAGCTCAAACTGCGCATCGTCGAGGCCGTTGCGAAGGGTGAGGCCACGGCCTACCGGCCGGTGCTGGAACAACTGGAGATCGAGACCGGCCTGCCGCTCATCGACATCGCGGCCGCGCTCGCCGGCCTGTCCCAGGGCACGACGCCGTTGCTCCTGGACGCCAAGCCCGCGCGGGCTGCGCAGCCGCCGGCGCGTACCGAGCCGCCACAGCGAACCGAGCGGCCACAGCGAACCGAGCGGCCGTCGGCAGGGCAACGGCAGGCGACGCGGCCGGCGGCGGCCGAGATGGAAACCTTTCGCATCGAAGTCGGCTCGATCCACGGCGTCAAGCCCGGCAATATCGTCGGCGCCATCGCCAACGAAGCGGGCATCGAAGGGGTGCACATCGGCCGTGTCGACATCCGCGAAGACCACAGTTTCGTCGGCCTGCCAGAGGGCATGCCGCCGGCCATCTTCAAGTCGCTGCAAAAAGTCCGCGTTGCCGGGCGGGAGATGCGCATCACGCGTGTCGACGAAAAGCCGCCGAAGCCGCGTAAAATTCTCAAGCGCCGCTGAGCGCTGAGCCGCTGAAGCCACAACCGTATCGACTGCCACGAAGACGCAGCGCATACTTTGGCCCACGGGCGATTTGTGCGTAGTCAAGAGGAGCGAGTCATGGGCAAGGGCATGGAACGAAAGAAAGAGGCCAAGAAAAAGCCGACCAAGACGCTGGAGGAGAAGCGCGCCGCGAAGCGCGCGAAGAAGGAAGGCAAGGGCTGAAGCCGGCGCGACTGCGGGCGTGGACGGGTTTCAGACCACCCGTCCGCGCCGTTTACCGGCCATAAAATCCCGGATGTTGGCGGCCATCTCGTCGAGGCAGCGTTGGCGGGCTTCGCGGGCCGCCCAGCCCATGTGCGGCGTCAGCAGCAGATTCGGAATGTCGGGATCAAGCAGCGGTTCGTCCGCGGCGGGCGGTTCAACGGCCAGCACGTCGATGCCGGCGCCCCCAAGGCGGTGCGACTTCAGCGCCTCTGCCAGCGCCCGCCCGTCGATCAAGGCGCCTCGCGCGGTGTTGATCAGCAGGGCATCGGGCTTCATCAGCGACAATTCTCGGGCGCCGATCATGCCGCGGTTGCCATCGCTCAGCGGGCAATGCAGGGAAACGACGTCGGCCACCCGCAAGAACTCGTCGAGATCCAGCCGCCCGCCCTGAGGCGCGCCGCCGCGGCGGTTGGCGACCACCACCTCCATGCCGAAGCCGGCGCCGGCCTTGGCGACGGCGCGTCCGAGTTCTCCCCACCCGATCACCCCCAGGCGTCGTCCAGCCAGCTCGCGCATCGGCTGGATGAGCGGCAGGCGCTGCGCCGCCCGCCAGTCTCCGGCCGCGGCGAGCCGGCGATAGTCGGCCAAATGGTGGGTGAGCGCCAGGATCATGCCCCAAACGAGTTGCACCACCGAGGCCGTGCAATAGCGGCGTACATTGCACACCGCGATGCCGAGCTGCTGCGCAGCCGACAAATCGACGTTGTCCGTGCCGGTGGCCGCCAGCGCGATCAATTTCAGGCGCGGCGCGCCGAGCAGCCGTTCGCGCGATAACGCCAGCCTGTTGATCAGAACAATCTCCGCGTCCGCGAGATGCGCCGCAATTCGTGATTCGGAGACGTCTTCCAGCAATTTCAGCGCGGGCATGATCCGGCGCAGCGCGGATGTGTCCAGATCCCCCATGGAGACGGTGTCGTAATCCAGGAATACGGCGTTCATGGCGGGTTAGAATACCCATTCAGCAATGAAATCCAAGGTACGACACCAGATGAAAATCTTGCACGCCGGATGAAAATCACCGCCGTCAAAGCGCTGATCGCCGCGAATGCCGCCATCTACGTGTTGCAGCTGCTCGCCGGTGGCACCCTGGACGGTCCCTTCGCCCTGTGGCCGCTGCAGCCGATCGATGGGCAATCGTATTTTCATCCCTGGCAGATCATCACCTACGCATTCCTGCACAGCACGGCACACATCGAACATATCGGCTTCAACATGCTGGGGCTTTGGATGTTCGGCGCGGAGATCGAACGCTACGTGGGCGCGCGCCGGCTGCTCACCGTCTATTTCGCCTCGGTCATCACCGCCGGGCTGACTCAACTGTTCGTGCCGGCCCTGTTCGCAGCTCCCCCGGAGCCGACCATCGGCGCATCGGGAGGCGTATTCGGCCTGCTGCTCGCCTATGCCGTCATGTTTCCGCGGCGCAAGGTGATTCCGCTAATTCCGCCGATACCGATGCCGGCCTGGCTGTTCGCCACCCTGTATGCGGGCATCGAACTGCTGCTAGGCGTCACCGGATCGCAGGCCGGAGTCGCCCACTTCGCGCACCTCGGCGGCATGGTCGGCAGCGCGCTCGTGATCATGCGCTGGCCGCGCTACACCAGCTCTTCATAGTCGAGATCACGGTTGAAGGTCTCCGGCAGGCCCAAGGTCGCGGCGACCGCGATGACCAGCACGCTGAAACCGACACCGAGCGCCGCGCCCACCACTCCGTACAGCGGAATCAGCGCCTGGAAACCGAGGGTCATGAAGATCGTGGAGCCACGCACCAGATTGGGCACGCTGGTGGTCACGGTGGCCCGGTAGTTGGTGCCGAATTGTTCAGCCGCGATCTGCACGAACATCGCCCAGTAGCCGGCGCCGCAGCCCAGCGCGAAACACATCGCGTAGTAGGCGCCGACGGACCGTCCGGCGACCCGCGGGTAGGCCACCAGCAGCAGGGCCAGTGCGCCGAGGGCGATCAACACCGCACCACGCCGGCTCTTCAGCCACTGGCTGAGCAGACCGACCGCCAAGTGACCGACCGAAAAGCCGAGATACAGGGCCATGATCGCCGTGGTCACCTTGGGCAGATTCGACGCCAGCCCCAGGGCGCGGCCGAACTCCGGCGTGAATGCACCCAGAACGCCGATGACGAACCAGATCGGCACGCCGATGAGGGTGATCAGCGCGACCCGGCCCAACAACCGGGGTCTGCGCAGGAACGGAAGCAGCCGCCCGCGGATTGCGCCCATATTCTTCGCGTTGGCGTACATGCCGGATTCCTGCACGCCGACTCGCAGCAGCAGCAGCGCCAGCCCCATCAACCCGCCGAGCAGATAGGCGTGGCGCCAGGTCACGGTTTCGACGACCAATGAGGCGACCACCACGCCGAGCACCCCCACGGTGGTGATGAGGGTGCTGCCGTAGCCGCGGATTCGTTGGGGCAGCAGTTCCGTCGCGATGGTGACTCCGGCGCCCAACTCGCCCGCGAGTCCGACGCCGGCGATGAAGCGCAGCACCGCGTACGTCCCCACGGAGCCGGCGAAGGCGTTCCCCAAGGTCGCGATGGAATACACGGTGATTGATCCGAGCAGCACCGACAGGCGGCCGCGGCGATCGCCCAGCAGCCCCCAGCAAACCCCGCCCACCATCAACCCGGCCATCTGCAGATTCAAAATGAACGCCCCGGTGTGCAGCATGTCCTGCGGCCTCACGTGCAACTCCTGGAGCGACTGCAGACGGACCAGTACGAACATGATGAGGTCGAACAGGTCGACGAAATAGCCCAGGCTGGCAACCAAAATGGTGAGCCAGGTCCGTTGGGCGGATGTCAGGGAAAAGCTCAATCGTGACTTGTTATCGAATTGCGACGCTCGAAATCCGGGGCATACCTTACACGCCGGGAACCCGCTAGGCTATGCCCCCATGACGTCGAATGCAAAGCGAACCTACATACCGTGGCCCGTCGGATTCGCCGCTGCCGCGTGGCTGCTCGCCGGTGCGGCATCGCCTGCGCACGCCGAATGGGTGCGCCGGGTCACCGACGGCATCATGGGCACGCGCATCACGGTGGAGCTGTGGAGCGAGGACCGGGCCAAGGCGGACGAGGCGATCGACGCGGTGCTCAAGGAGATGAACCACATCGACGAGTCGATGAGCACCTACAAGCCGAGCAGCGAGGTGTCGCAGGTCAATGCCAGGGCCGCCGATGGACCGATGCGCATCAGCAAAGAGCTGTTCGATCTGCTGTCGACCGCCCAACAATACTCGCAGATCACCGACGGCGCTTTCGACATCACCTACGCGAGCGTCGGCTACATGTACGACTTTCGAAACCACGTGCGTCCCAACGAGGCGCAAATAGCCAAAGCGCTGCCGGCCGTGAATTACCGCCACGTGCTGCTCGATGCGAAGAAGCAGACCGTGAGATTCTCGCAAAGAGGGGTGCGCATCGATCTCGGCGGCATCGCCAAGGGCTACTCTGTGGACCGCGGAATCGAGGTGCTGAAGTCGTATGGTTTCACGCGCGCCTACGTCGCCGCGGGCGGCGACAGCCGCATCATCGGCGATCGCTTCGGCAAGCCCTGGATCGTCGGCATCCGCGATCCACGCAAAGAGGAGGGACAGGTGATCACCAGGATTCCGCTGGTCGACGCCGCCATCTCGACCTCGGGCGACTACGAACGGTACTTCGAAGAGGACGGTGTGCGCTATCACCACATCATCGATCCGAAGACCGGCCATTCCGCGAGCAAGGTGCGCAGCGCGACGGTGATCGGGCCATATGCAACACGCACTGACGGGTTGTCCAAGACGGCGTTCGTCCTGGGTCCGGAGAAGGCGATGGAGATCTACAACCGTCTCGACGACATCGATGCGATCATCGTCAGGCTGGACGGTACCGTCATCTATTCGAAAGGGCTCGAGCCGGCGAAGTAGTCCGCGAGAACCGGTGCCGCGATCCCCGTGGCGCGGCTCTCAATCGCGGAAATTGTTGAACTGCAGCGGCACGTCCACCTTGGATTTTCTGAGCAGTGCGATCGCCTGCTGCAGGTCGTCGCGCTTTTTGCCCGTGACGCGCACCTTGTCGCCCTGAACTTGGGCCTGAACCTTGAGCCCGGACTCCTTGAGCAACCGGACGACCTGCCTGCCGGCATCCGCATCGATACCGTGCTTCAGGATCACCAGCTGCTTCGCCGCCGCGAGATTGACCAGCGGCTCCTTGACGTCGAGGCAGGCGACGTCTATGCCGCGCTTGGCGATGCGCAGCTTCAGGATTTCGAGCATCTGCTTGAGCTGGAATTCGGCGGGCGCGATCATGGTGACCGTGGTCTCCTCGAGCTCGAAAGTGGCGTCCGTGCCCTTGAAATCGAAGCGCAGTCCGAGCTCCCTGAGCGCCTGATCGACCGCGTTGGTCAGCTCGTGGGTGTCGATTTCCGAAACGACGTCGAACGACGGCATCAGCGGTACCCGCGTGCCTGGAGGGTGAACAGTTTGGCATAGCGCCCATCCGCTGCCATCAGAGACTCATGGCTGCCGCGCTCCACGATGCGACCCTCCTCTAGGACCAGGATCTGGTCGGTCATGCGAACGGTCGAGAAACGGTGCGAGATGACGATGGCGATTCGATTGCGCGTCAGCTCGCGGAAGTGCTCGAAGATCTCCGCCTCGGCGCCCGCATCGATGGCCGCGGTCGGTTCGTCGAGCACCAGGATGTCGGCGTCGCTGCGCATGAAGGCGCGCGCCAGGGCGATTTTCTGCCATTGGCCGCCTGACAGCTCACGGCCGTCCTTGAACCATTTGCCGAGCTGGGTGCGGTACCCCGCGGGAAGCGCCTCGACGAATTCGTCGGCAAGGCCCTGGGCTGCGGCATCGCGCCAGCGCGCCTCGTCGTCGAAGGCGCGCACGTCGCCGGCGCCGATGTTCTCGCCAACCAACATCTGATAGCGGGCGAAGTCCTGGAATATGACGCCGATGCGCTGGCGCAGGGTGGTCTCGTCCCATTCGGCAAGATCGAGCCCATCCAGCAGGATGCGGCCGGAGGTCGGCCGATACAGGCGGGTGAGCAGCTTGATCAGCGTGGTCTTCCCGGAGCCGTTCTGCCCCACCAAGGCGAGACTCTCGCCGGGGCGCACGTGCAGGTCGATATCCGCGAGCGCCGGCGCTGCCGCACCCGGATAGACGAAGTCGACGTGCTCGAAGCGGACGCCGTCGCCGGGCGCAGGTCCCGCGCGCAGGCTGCCGCCGCTGTGGCCGACCGGCTGTTCCAGGTATTCGAACAGATTCGACAGATACAGATTGTCCTCGTACATGCCGCTGACGGCCGAAAGCGCCGCACTCACCGCCGTCTGGCCCTGCCTGAACAGCATGAAATACATGGTCATCTGGCCGAGGGTCATCGCCCCGGCCACCGTTTCCACCGCGATCCAGGCATAGCCGCCGTACAGCGCGCCGGTGCCCACCAGCCCCAATCCTAAGCCCCAGGCATCGCGGCGCAAAGTCAGGTCACGATCCTCGCGGTACAGGCGGGTGAATATCTCGCGATAGCGGTCCAGCAGCCGGCCCCCGAGCTGGAACAGTTTGACCTCCTTGGCGTGATCTTCGCGTGCCAGCACCGATTCCAGATAGATCTGCATGCGCGATTCCGGGGCGCGCCAGCGGAACATGCGAAATGCCTCGCCCGAAAATTTGGCCTCGGCGAGGAATGCGGGTAGTCCCGCAAGAACGAGCAGCGCAACCGCCCATGGCGAGAACCTGATCAGCAGCCCGCCGAAGGAGAGCAGCGATATTGCGTTCTGCAGCAGACCGAATGTGCGCATCACCAGGCTCAATGGACGGCTTGATGCCTCGCGTCGCGCGCGCGTCAGCTTGTCGTAGAACTCGGAATCCTCGAACTGCGTCAATTCCAGCGTCAATGCCTTGTCGAGAATCATGACGTTGACGCGCTGGCCGAGTTGCGCGCGCAGCAGCGACTGCGCCAGCGATATGCCGCGCTGCGCCGCCGACGTGCCGGCAACCAGCGCCGCCTCCAGCGTCACGTACTTCAGCACATCGTGCAGGCCGGTGACACCGGTGCGCCGGTGCACCTCGGCGGCATGCACCACCGCATCGACGATCAGGGCGCCGAGATAGGCGATGCCGGCCGGCAGCACTCCGGCGATCAGCGTCAGCGCGGCGAGCGCGACGCTGAGCGGCTTGTTGGTGGTCCACACGAGCTCCAGCGCCCGGCGGCTGTAGGCGAACACGCCAAGAAAGCCCCGCTGCAAAGCCTCGGCCGGCGCGGCCGCGGCCTTGGGCATCTTGGAATTCCTCATGTGGTGCGGTTCGGCACGGCCGCCAGTCTATAATATGCCGGCATCGTAGCCCGTAATGGCGGAGTAGCCGTGAAATTCAAGACCCTGCTCGATGATTGGAAAAGGACGGCCGCACCGCCGCTCACCGCCAGGGAGTATGCCGTGCGGCTGCCGCTCGACGATGCTTCGCGGCTGCAGGCGCTGGTGGAGCTGTTTCCGGGACATCGCATCGAGGACATCGTCACGGATCTGCTGCACGCCGCACTCGATGAGATCGCCGCGGCGATGCCTTATGAACCGGGGCCGAAAGTCATTTCGCGCGACGACCACGGCGATCCGGTGTACGAGGACGCCGGGCTGACCCCGCGCTTCGTCGAATTGACCCGCAAATTCAAGAAGAGCCTGAGCCTGGAGGCCAGGAAATAGCGGGCTTGACGCTGCGTGCTGAACGCGGCGATACTCCGTTGATGGCGATTCGGCACATTCACCGCACCGGTTGGTGGCGCACCCAGGACATGGGGGAGCAGGCGCTGGCCGTTTGAGTCTTAGATAAAATCGTATTCGTCCAGAACCCATCTCCGCCTAAGAGCCGGTGGTGGGTTTTTTGTTGTCCGCGATATTCACCCATGAGCATGAAGCCGCCATTTGACATCGCAGCCGATCTCGATACGCCGGTGTCGGCCTATCTGAAGCTGGCACCCTTTCGACCGCGATTCCTGCTGGAAAGCGTCGAGGGCGGCGAGCGGCTGGCGCGCTATTCGTTCATTGGATTCGGCGAATGCCTGGAGGTGAAAATCGATTCGTCGGGCCTCAAGGTCGGCGCTGCGCACGGGCCGCGGCCGCGATCGCGGGTCGAATTCCTGGATGCCTTGCGCGCGGCGCTCGTGCAGGCGCCGCAGCCGCAGCCCGATCTGCCTGGAGTGCCGCTCTCCGGCGGCTTGGTCGGCTACACCGCCTACGACGCCGTGAGGTATTTCGAGCGTCTGCCGGGCCGCAGCCTCGACGACACGCCGGCGCCGCACGCGCATTTCGTGGCGCCGCGCTCGCTGCTGGTGTTCGACCATCTGACCCGCGGCGTGGCACTGCTGCACGACGGCAGCGAGGCGGAGCGGCAGAGTCTGCGGCGCGAGGTCATCCAGGCGCTGCGCGGTGCGGTGCCGTCGATCCTGGTGCCGGGCGGCTTTTCGCCGGCGACGCCGTCGCTGTCGCGAAGCGCCCATGCCGACGGCGTGCGCCGGGCCCAGGCCTACATCACCTCGGGCGACGTGTACCAACTGGTACTTGCCTCACGCTTCGAGGGCCGCCACTCGCTGCCGCCCTTCGAGGTGTACCGGGCGCTGCGCCTGCTGAATCCGTCTCCATACATGTTCTTTTGCGAACTCGGCGACATCACGGTGGTCGGATCCTCGCCGGAGGCTCTGGTGAAACTGCACGCGGGCCATGCGCAATTGCGGCCGATCGCGGGCTCCCGGCCGCGCGGCGCCGATCCGCTGCAAGACGCCGAACTCGGGTCCGAACTGCTCGCGGATCCCAAGGAAAATGCCGAGCACGTCATGCTGGTTGATCTGGCGCGCAACGATCTGGGGCGCGTCGCCACTGCGGGTTCGGTCGCCGTCGACCCGTATCGGGTGATCGAGCGCTACAGCCACATCATGCACATCGTGAGCGGCGTCAACGGCACCCTGGCGCCGGGCCGGGACGCGTTCGACCTGTTCGCCGCCACGTTTCCGGCCGGCACCCTGGTGGGCGCGCCCAAGGTGCGGGCCATGCAGATCATCGACGAGCTCGAGCCGGTGGGGCGCCAGCTGTACGGCGGAACCGTGGGATATTTCGGGCGGCGCGGCGACATGGATCAGGCCATCACGATCCGCACCCTGGTGTTCCGTGGCGACGCTTACAGCTACCAGGCCGGCGGCGGCATCGTCGCCGACAGTTCCGCGCCGGCTGAATACGACGAGGTCATGGCCAAGAGCGCCGTCCTGCGGCGCGCCCTCGAACTGGCGGCGGAGGGGTTATGAGCCCACGGCCGAAATTGCTGCTGATAGACAACTACGACTCCTTCACCTACAACCTGGTGCAGGCATTCCTGATGCAGGGCGCCGAAGTCGATGTGTTTCGCAACGACGCCATCGGCGTCGAGGAGGCTCTCGCGCTCGAGCACACCCATCTGGTGATTTCGCCGGGTCCGGGAACGCCGCAGGACGCCGGGGTTTCCATGCGCATGATCGAGGCGTTCGCCGGCCGCGTGCCGATTCTCGGCGTGTGCCTCGGCCATCAATCGCTGGTCGAGGTGTTCGGCGGCAAGGTGGTGCGCGCGGGCCGTCTGATGCACGGCAAGGTTTCTCCGATCCGGCACGACGGCAAGGGCGTGTTCAGGGGTATGCCGCCGGATTTTCCAGCAGGCCGCTATCATTCCCTGATCGCGGAGGCGGCGAGCATGCCGGCGCCGCTCGAGATCACGGCGCGCACGGCCGAGGGCGAAATCATGGGGGTGCGCCATCGCACGCTGCCCATCGAGGGAGTGCAATTTCACCCGGAGAGCGTGCTCACTCCGCAGGGGAACCTGCTGATGGGCAATTTTCTCAGCACCTGAACCGGCCGATGCAGGATACCCGCTCAACGCTGGAACATCTGCTGCTAGGACGCGATCTGTCCGAAGAGCAGGCCGCGGCTCTGCTCGAATCGCTGACCGATCCGCAGATGGCGGCCGCCGTGGCCGGCGCCTTGCTGGCGGCGTTGCGTGCCAAGGGGGTGACGGCCGCTGAGGTGCGCGGATTCGCCGGCGCCATGCGCCGTCTCGCCCGCAAACCCGAACTGCCCGCGGCGCCCGGGGCCATCGACATCGTCGGCACCGGCGGCGACGGTTCCGGCAGTCTGAATCTGTCGACGGGCGCGGCGCTGCTCGCCGCTGCCTGCGGTCTGCCCGTCGTGAAGCACGGCAACCGTTCCATCTCGAGCCGCAGCGGCAGCGCCGATCTGATCGAACGGCTCGGCTTCGTGCTGCCGCTCGACGAAGCCCGGGCGGCGCGCTGCTTGGCGGCCACCGGCTTCACCTTTCTGTTCGCGCCGTATTATCACCCCGCGATGAAAAACCTCGCCGCCGTGCGCAGCGCGCTCGGCGTTCGCACGGTGTTCAACCTGCTCGGGCCGCTCACGAACCCGGCCGCGCCGGGTTTTGCATTGATCGGAGCATTCGACGCGCCCACGGCGCAGCTCATGGCCGACACCCTGGCCGGCATGGACGTCGAACGTGCCTGGGTGGTGCACGGCGCCGCCGGTTGGGACGAGGCGACGCCGATAGGCCCGTTCGCCGCCTTCGACGTGCGGCCGCGGCAGGTACGCCGGCTCGAGGTCGATCCACGGGATTTCGGCATGGCGCCCTGCGCCCCGGCGGATCTTGCCGGCGCGGATGCGGCCGCCAATCTGACCGCGCTGCTGGACGTGTTCGAGCAGCGCGATCGCGGTCCGCATCTGCAGGCCCTGACCCTGCAAAGCGGAATCGCCCTGTACATCGCCGGGCGCGCCGGCTCGATCGGCGACGGCATCGATCGGGCGCGCAGGGTCATCGACAGCGGACAGGCCCGCGATTGGCTCAAGCGCCTGCAGCGCTTCGCCGCAACCCCATGAGCGGCTTCCTGGACGAGATGGCGCACGGCAGTGCCCGACGGGTGCGCGAGGCGATGCGCCTGGAGTCATCCGACGCGCTCGAGCGGCGCGCGCGTCTCACCCCGCCGCCGCCGCCGCTGCGCCTGTCGGCGGCGGGCTTCGACGTCATCGCGGAACTCAAGCTGCGTTCCCCCGCCGCAGGCGCGTTGGGGGACGTGGACCGGGGTCTTGATGCCCGGGTCACGGCGTATGCGCGCGGCGGCGCGGCGGCCGTGTCGGTGCTGACCGAACCGTCACGCTTCGACGGATCACTCGCGCACCTGAGGCAGGCGGCGGCGGTGCTCGCACCATTCGGGGTGCCCGCCATGCGCAAGGACTTCATCGTCGACCCCTACCAGGTGCTGGAGGCACGGGCCGCCGGCGCCGGCGGCTTGCTGGTGATCCTGCGCATGCTGCCGCCGGCCCGGATCGTCGAGCTGCTCGATGCATGCGCCGACCACGGCCTGTTCGTTCTGCTGGAAGCCTTCGATGGCGCCGATCTGGAGGCTGCCGCCGGTCTCCTGACGGCTCGCCGCAATCGGCGCGAACTGCTGCTGGTCGGCGTCAATTGCCGTGATTTGCAGACTCTCGAGGTGGTGCCGCAGCGCTTCGCGGCGCTCGCCGCGCACCTGCCGCCGGGTCCGGCGGTGGCCGAAAGCGGCGTGGCCACGCCGGCCGATGCGCTCGCGATGCGGCGGCTGGGTTACCGCCTGGCGCTCATCGGCACGGCTTTGATGGCCCGGGACGATCCGGCGGCGCTGCTCGCGGATATACTCGAGTCAACCCGGGCGCCGGGCTAAATGGCTACACTCGAACCCATGTGGATCAAGATCTGCGGCATCACCAGCGCCGATGCGGTCAGCGCGGCGGCGGCGGCCGAAGTGAACGCCATCGGCTTCGTGTTCGCGCCAAGTCCCCGGCAGGTCACGCCGGGTCAGGCGGCGCAGCTCGCGGCCCTGGCCCCCGCCGGCATTCTGCGCGTAGCCGTGACCCAGCATCCGCTGCAGATGAAAGTCGACGAGATCTGCCGCATCCTCAAACCGGATTATTTTCAGACCGACGTCGAGGATCTGCGCGAATTGCGGATTCCCGCGCATGTCAAGGTGCTTCCCGTCGTGCGCTTCGGCCGCAAGACGCCGCATCCGCTGCCGCTGCGCATGCTGTTCGAAGGACCGTCGAGCGGCATCGGCGAACTCGCCGATTGGGGCCGGGCGGCGGAACTGGCGCGCCAGACCGAGGTCATTCTCGCGGGCGGCCTGTCGGCCCACAACGTGGCCGAAGCCATCGCGGCGGTGCGCCCGTTTGGCGTCGACGTGAGCAGCGGGGTGGAGGGCGAGCCCGGCGTCAAGGATCCGGCGAAGATTCACGAGTTCGTGCGCGCCGCGCGCGCGGCGTCGACACGGGGGCAGCAGATATGAGCACGCAATTCAGCGCGGGCGCGCCGCCCGCCGATCAGTTGAACGCACGGTATCCGGACATGAAAGGCCGATATGGACGATTCGGCGGACGGTATGTGCCGGAAACGCTGGTGCCGGCGCTCGACCGGCTGCAAGCCGGCGTGAGTCGCCACCTGCCGAGCGCGGATTTTCAGGCCGAATTCGCCCATGAGTTGAAAACCTGGGTGGGGCGCCCGACCGCGCTGACGCACGCGGCCGCCTTGAGCAGGCGTTGGGGCGCCGAGGTGTGGCTGAAGCGGGAGGATCTGGCGCACACCGGCGCGCACAAGATCAACAATGCCGTGGGGCAGACGCTGCTCGCCAGGCGGCTCGGCGCCAGGCGCATCATTGCGGAGACCGGCGCCGGACAACATGGCGTCGCCAGTGCGGCCGCCGCGGCCCGCCTCGGCCTTCCCTGCGTGGTCTACATGGGTGCGGTCGACGTCGAACGCCAGGCGCCCAACGTGGGCCGGATGCAGCTGATGGGCGCGACCGTCGTGCCGGTCACGGGCGGCGACAAAACGCTGCGCGCGGCCATCGACGAGGCGCTGCGCGATTGGGTATCGGATCCCGACGGCACGTATTATTCGCTGGGTTCGGCCGTCGGACCCCACCCCTACCCCTATCTCGTGCGCGAACTGCAGGCGGTCATCGGCCGCGAGGCGCGTGCGCAGATGCTCGAACAGGCCGGAGCGCTGCCCGACGTCGCGATCGCCTGCGTCGGCGGCGGATCCAATGCCATCGGATTGTTCCATCCATTCCTCGGCGATACGGTTCAGCTGCTCGGAGTGGAAGCGGGGGGCCGGGGTGTGGGCCTCGGCGACAACGCGGCCTCGCTCACCTTCGGTACGCCCGGCGTGCTGCAGGGCAGCTATTCGCTGCTGCTGCAGGATGCCGATGGTCAGATTCAGGAGACGCACTCGGTCTCGGCCGGCCTCGATTATCCCGGGGTCGGGCCGGAGCACGCCTTCTTGAAGCAGACCGGCCGCGTAGCCTATGAATCTGCGACCGACGAGGAGACCTTGGATGCGCTGAGCGAATGCGCCCGTGCGGAGGGGATATTGCCTGCCATCGAAACCGCCCACGCATTTGCCGGCGCACGGCGCTACGCGGCGCGGCATCCGGGCGCGCGCATTCTGATCGGTTGCTCGGGACGCGGCGACAAGGACATGCCCATCCTGCAGCGCACCGTGCTCAAGGATTACCGCTGAATATGGCGCCCCGAGATTCGATTTCAGCCGCCATTCGCGCCGCCGTTGCCGCCGGTCGTCCGGCGCTGGTCGGCTTCATGACCGCCGGATTCCCCACCCGTGCCCGCTTCAAGGAGGATCTCGCAGCCGTGGCCGACGTGTGTGATGTGGTGGAAATCGGCGTGCCGTTCACGGATCCGATGGCCGATGGCGCCACGGTTCAGCGTGCAAGCTTCGTCGCCCTCGCCGGCGGCGTCACGCTCGGCTGGATCATCGAGGAGCTCGAATCCGCTCCGCGTCCGGCAGCCCCGGTTCTGCTGATGAGTTATTTGAATCCGCTGCTGGCCTACGGGCTTGAGCGCCTGCCAAAGGATGCCGCCGCCGCCGGCGTGGCGGGCTTCATCGTTCCGGATCTGCCGCGGGAGGAGAGTGCCGATCTCGCGGCCGCGCTCGATGACGCCGGTCTGGCGCTGGTGCAGATGGTCACCCCCGTGACGCCGGCCGAACGGCTGTCGACGCTGTGCGCGGCCGCGCAGGGTTTCGTCTATGCCGTGACCATGACGGGCACCACCGGCAAATCGGTTGCGGTTCCCGATGACGTGCTCGACTACATGGATCGGGTCAGGCGGGTTTCACCGGTGCCTGTTTGCGCGGGTTTCGGTATTCGATCGCGCGATCAGGTGCGGCGCCTGGCCGCGCATGTCGACGGGGTGGTTGTCGGCTCGGCCCTGGTCGAAGTCTTGGAGAGGGGCGAGGACGTGCGCGCATTTCTCCAGACCCTTCGCTGATCGTGAAGCGCATCTTTCGCGCCGCCTCGCTCTTGCAAGTCGCGCATGCGCGCAATGTTCTCATCGCGGCCGGGATCGAGAGCGAGCTGCGCAACCAGTATCTCGCCGGTGCCATGGGCGATTTGCCGATGATGGAAACCTGGCCGCAACTGTACGTGCAGGACGAGGATGAGCTGCCGGCGCTGCGGGCGCTGGCCAGGGCCGAAGCAGCTCCGAGCGGACCGCCCTGGACCTGCTCCGAATGCGGTGAAGTGCTGGAGCCGCAATTCACCAGTTGCTGGCGCTGCGGCGCTATAGACCATTGATATTCATAAATAATTTACGCAGTGTCGGACAAACACCTACAGCCGATCGCGCATATTCCGAGCCCATGTTCAGCCGCCGGCCATGGCCATCGCCGGCGGTACGGGTTACAAATCGAATCGCGTTCTTTGTAACGATTACACGGGCGCCGCAAGGAGACTCTGTGATGCAGACGGCGGGCAATACGGCATTCGTGCAGCCAGCACACCCGGGTGGGCTGTTGCTCGGCGAATCCACGGCGATGCATAATGTGTTCAGACTCATTGAGCGCGTCGCGCCCACCGACGTGGGCGTGCTGTTGACCGGCGAGAGCGGCTCCGGCAAGGAACTGGCGGCCCAGGCAATCCACCAGTACAGTCCGCGCCGCGCGTCGCCGTTCATCGCGATCAATTGCGGCGCGATTCCCGCGGGCCTGATCGAGGCCGAATTGTTCGGCTACGAGAAAGGCAGCTTCACCGGTGCGGTGCGCGCTCATGCGGGGGTGTTCGAGCGGGCGCGGGGCGGCACTTTGCTGCTCGACGAGGTGACGGAAATGCCGCTCGACATGCAGACGAGGCTGCTGAGGGTGCTCGAAACTCGAAAGCTGTACCGGGTCGGCGCCAGCGTCGAATTGTCGACCGACGTGCGGGTGATTGCGGCTACCAACCGCTGCCCCATGCAGGCCGCACAAACCGGACATTTGCGCGAGGATCTGCTGTACCGGCTGGCGGTGTTCCCCATCGACCTGCCGCCGCTGCGCGAACGCGACGAGGATGTCGTACTGCTCGCCGAACATTTCCTGGTTCAGCTGAACGCGCAGGCGCACGCCCGCAAGCGCTTCTCGGCGTTCGCGCACATGCAACTGAAACAGCATGCCTGGCCGGGCAACGTACGCGAACTAAAGAATTGCATCGAGCGGGCGTTCATACTCACGGACGACGTCCTCGAACTCGCCCCCATGCTGCATAACGGCGCCGCGGCGTCCCAGATCGGATCGCGCACGGCCGGCGCACGCGAGCACTTGGAGATCCGCGTGGGCTCCAGGATCCATGACATGGAACGCTCGCTGATCGAGGCCACTCTCGACTATTTCCAGGGCAACAAGCGGCGCGCCGCGGATGCCCTGGGCTGCAGCTTGAAAACCCTGTACAACAAGCTCAACGGGTATTCCCAGAATCACGAATGTGCCAATAACTAGATCACGAACGACCGACCCGGTGGACAGCGGATTGCACACATGTCGCGCGTACTGATCGCGGACGATCATGCCGTGGTGCGCGCCGGCTTCAAACAATTCCTCGAGGCCGAATCGAGCATCAACGCGATTGGCGAAGCCGCGACCGGCACTGAAACGCTGGATCAGCTGCGCAAACAGGAATGGGATCTGGTCCTGCTCGACATCCACATGCCCGACCGCAGCGGACTCGACATCCTGCGGCACATCCAAACCGGGCACCCGAGGGTGCGGGTTTTGGTGATGAGCGGCCTGCCGGAGCAGCAATACGCGGTCAACGTCCTGCGCGCGGGGGCCAGCGGCTATCTGTCCAAGGACAGCGCGCCGGAGGAATTGATGAAGGCGGTGCGCACCGTGCTGGCGGGACGGCGCTACGTGAGCGAGGCGCTCGCCGAATTACTCGTGGCCGATCTGGACGGCGATGCGGACAAGCCGCTGCACGCGCGCTTGTCGACGCGGGAATTCCAGATATTCTGCAAGCTGGCGGCCGGCCGCGGCGTCTCCGACATCGCCAACGAGCTGTCCTTGAGCGTCAAGACCGTCAGCACCTATCGCAGCCGGATTCTGGAAAAGATGAGTTTCACCGCAAATGCCGACATCACCTCCTATGCTCTGCGCAATGGACTCATACAGTAAGTGCAGGCCACCAGGACAAATTCCGTGACGATGACCCAGTACCTGAGAGTCTTGCTGGTCGAGGATTCAAAAGTGCTGACGGAGCGGCTGACGGAGGCCATCCGGCAGATTGCCGACGTCGAATTGTTGGACGCGGTGGACAGCGAGGTTGCGGCGCTCGCCGCCGTCAAGCGGGACGCAGTCGACGTGGTCATCCTGGATCTGCATCTGCGCCAGGGAACCGGCTTCGGCGTGTTGCGCGGCCTGGCCGCGGGCGTCGCCCGGCCGCGCGTGATCGTGTTGACGAACTATGATCTGCCCGAATACAAGAGCGCCGCCATGGCGCTCGGCGCGACGCATTTTCTGGACAAGGCCCGCGACTATGGCCGGCTGCCGGAAATCCTCAAGGAAATGTCCGAGGCGGCGCATCTCGCGAAACCGTAACCGCCGCCGGTGCCGTTTCCACACGGCGTAATTAACATCCCCCGGTAATCTCTACCGGTACCGGCAATTAATACACGAAGCCTGTGCGCCCGCGGCCGCAAATCACCCTGGGCGGCCTTCGCTTCGACCGACTGCGGTTGGCACGGGGCTTGCTGTGTTCTCCACCACCAATGTCCTGAAACCTCAAAGGAGAACACCCAGTGATCGGAAATCTGCTCAAACCAGGCCTCGGTGCCGCGGTCATCGCGGCGCTCGTCGCTGCAGCCGGCTGTGCCAGCACGCCCATCCCGAATGAAAAAATTGCCGTTGCCAGAGACTCCGTGCAGCGCGCAGAGCAGGCCGGCGCCGCGCAACTGGCGCCGGTGGAACTGTCGACGGCGCGGGACAAACTGGAGCGCGCCGAAAAGGATGCGGCCAACCGCGACGCAGAACCGGCCACCCTGCTGGCCGAGCAGGCGAATGCGGACGCGCAGCTCGCCGAGGCGACCGCAGATCAGAAGCGCTCGCACAAGGCGGCTCTGGATTTCGAAGCGGGCATGCAGGCGCTGCGACAGGAATCGATGCACGACACCGGTATCAATCAATAGGCACACACAATGATCAACACACGAACACTTCTGGGCATGGGTCTGACCTTGGCGCTCGGTGCCTGCGCATCGACGCCGAGAACCAACGGCGCACTCGAGTCCGCACGCGCCGCCGTGGGAACCGCCGAAATCGATCCGAACGTCAACAAGTACGCGGCGCTGGATCTGGCGGCCGCCCGAAAATATCTGAGTGCGGCCGAGGCGGCCGACAGATCGCATGACGACGCGATGGTCGGACAGGAATCCTATCTGGCCACGCAAACGGCGCGGCTCGCGCAGGCTCATGGGGCCCAGAAGTCGGACGAGGCTCTGGTGGCAAACGGGCAGGTCGAGCGTGACCGCATCGAGCTCAATGCCCGGACGCGGCAGCTCGCAAACGCCCGGGCGGCCACCGCCAACGCCCAGGTAGCCGCCGCCAATGCCCAGGCTACGGCAGCCGATGCGCAGACAGCGGCCGCCAACGCGAAAATGGCGACTGCGGACGCCAACGCGAACGCCATGGACGCGAACATGCAGACCGCCGCGGCCCTGCAGCTGCGCGACCAAGCCGCACAGCAGCGGGACCAGGCGACACAGCAGCGAGACCAGGCCGCTGATCAGGCGGCGCGACTGCAAACCGAGCTCGATGCGCTGAAGGCCACCCCGACCCCGCGAGGCCTGGTGCTGACGCTCGGCGACGTGCTGTTCGACACCGGCAAGTCGGAACTCAAGCCCGGGGCAACCCGCACGATGGATCAGCTCGCCCAGTTCCTCAACGAGCATGCGGACCGGCGAGTGCAGATCGACGGCTTCACCGACAGCATCGGCTCGGATTCCTACAATCAGGAACTCTCGCAGCGCCGTGCCGATGCGGTGAAAGCGGCGCTGATGGCGCGCGATGTGGCCGGCTCGAGGATCGGAACAAAGGGCTATGGGAAGGAATATCCCGTTGCCACCAACTCGGATTCCGGCGGCCGGCAGTTGAATCGACGCATCGACGTGGTGATCGGTGCGACGGGCGGGAGCACGATCGCGCCGCGCAGCTAGCAGTTCGGCGAATGCCGGGCCACGGTGGCGTCGATCAGGCCACCGTGGCCGTGGCATCCTCGGGCACCAGCAGTCCGGCCAGCGGAATCACGGCCGTGACGACCGTCCCGCCGGAGGCCGGGCTGTGCACGTCCCAGGTGCCGCCCAGTGCGGTAATGCGGTGGCGCATGGAGGCCAGGCCGTGCGAGGAAATGGTCTGCAGGCGATTCGAGGGTATGCCCCTGCCGTCATCGGTGACGCGCAGCGTGAAGGTGTCGTTGTGGACGGTCACAGCCAGATCGGCTGACTTGGCCTTCGCGTGCTTCAGAATGTTCGTCATCGCTTCCTGAGCGATCCGGAAGATGCCGATGGCGGCGTCCGGACTGAGTGGAGGCTCCAGGGTCGGAATCGATTCGGTGCAGACTAGCCCGGTGCGCCGGCAGGTCTCCTTGAATTGCCAGCGCAACGCCGCGAACAATCCCATGTTGTCGAGCAATGTGGGGCGCAATTCCTCGACGACCCGGCGCTTCAGCTCCACGCCGGCGCTCAAGGAGTCGTGGATGCGCTTGAAGCGCTGTTCGATGGCCGGATTGCTGGTGGGCAGGCGCTGCTGCAGCCAGGACAGGTCCATGCGTGCGGCCACCAGCAAGCCGCCGAGTTCGTCATGCAATTCACGGGACAGTGCGGATTTCTCCTGCTCCGACACGCCCTGCAAATGGGTGGACAGGGCGGTCAACTCCCGGGTCCGTTCGGCCACCTGATTTTCCAGTTCGCGCTTCTGGCCGCGCAGATCCGAAGCCTGGCGCGCCCGGCGCCGCATGTCGTTGTACACGAGCCGCATCGCCAGCAGCACCAGTCCGATGTTCAGAATGGCGCCGGCGCCCGTGAACAATCGCGACCATATCAAATCGGATCGTGCCTGCGCCGTGGCCGCCGATAATTCGGCAGCTTCATGCAACCGCGTCTCCCGGACGATATCCAGGATTTCGTTCATGATCCTGGTGCCGGCATCGATGCGCGCCAGCTGCATAGCCGGGATCATCCCGCCCTTGTCCAACAGCGCCAGGGTGTCCTCGAGCTCGGCCATCTTCACGCCAGTCAGGACCTTGAGCCTGGCCATCGGTTCGGACTGCAGGCCGGATTCGCCGTAAGCAGCCTGCAGTTGATCGAGCGATCCGGCGATCCTCGGCAGCACGTCGCGATAAGTCGCAACGTAGGAGCCCTCGCCCGTGAGCAGATAACCGCGCTGCGCGCTTTCGGCCTTGTTGATGCGGGCGG
Organism: Gammaproteobacteria bacterium; assembly: GCA_003137095.1. Lineage (GTDB taxonomy): Bacteria > Pseudomonadota > Gammaproteobacteria > Steroidobacterales > Steroidobacteraceae > Bog-1198. Next base: position 32,176 of record PLET01000065.1, on the reverse strand, counting down.
TGAATTCACTCAGGGCCTGTTGGCGCAGCTGCGAATTGCGCACGCGTTCATTGCCGGCCTCGAGGCGCGTCTGGCCGGCGGCTGCAAGAAAGAACAGGCCGACCAGGAATCCGATCAGCAGCAGCGGCGGCATCGCGATATACCAGCGTCCGATCCCGCGGATTTCCTCATCCAGAATTCTCATGCGGGAAGTGTCCTCACTCGGCCTGGCAATGTCCAGCGTGTGGGCGGATTCCTACAGCAAGCAACGTTTGACGCTGATGGCGGGCGCGTTGCCGCACCGCCACAATTCGTCCTCAAACCCGAAGGTCCCGAGGAGATAAGGTATGGAGTCGATATATGACGGACCGAACGACCAGGTACGCAGCGGCGCCCGACGGGTCGCCGCCGACGTGGCCGGTGGTGCCGAGAACATGCGAATCGCCGCATCGGCAGAATTCAAACGGCTGATCGCCGACATCGAGGATCTGGTCGCGCGCATCGCGGACGTGAAGGATGCGGAAGTCGTCAATGTACGCTCCAGGGTGGAGCATACGCTGGCGGCCGCAAAGCTCGCGCTGGGCAACGGCGCAAGCACCTTGAAGCGCCAGGCGCGGCAAGCCGCCGACAGCGCGGACGGCTATGTCCACGAGAATCCGTGGCAGGCGCTTGGCGTGGCGGCACTCGTGGGCGTCGCCATCGGTCTTCTCGCAACCCGCCGCTCCTAGAGACATGGATGAGATGCGGCTACTCAGGTCCCTGCCTCAGTTGGCGCCGGCGCTGCTACGTCATCTGTCGGCCTATGCCGAGCTGGTGGCACAGGATCTGGGGCGCGCACGGCGTGAATGGTCGGCACGACTGACCGTGACGGCGCTGGCTGCGGCGAGCCTGCTCTTTGCGGTCATGATGGCATGCCTCGCCGTGGTCGCCGGCACCTGGGATACGCCGCATCGCGTTTCGGCCATCGCCTGGATGGGCACGGGCTTCCTGGCGCTGGCGGTGATCGCCTTGCTGTACCGATCGAGGCTCGTGCGCGCTCAGCTGCCTTTTCTCGCCACCGTGAAGGGCGAATGGCAGGAGGATCGACTGATCCTGAATCGAGTGCTGTCCACGGGAGAGGATTGAGATGATGGCCGGCGATGCCTGGCGCGACGACCCAGACGACGCCTCCCGCGAAGACGCGACGTCGAGACTGGCAAGGTCACGCGAGGAGTTGCGCGCGCTGCTCGAGCCACATCGCAGGCCGCTCTTCGGCAACCGGCGTTCGCCGGGCGTGCCGGGCGAGTTTCCGCGCAGCCGCACCATGCGGTTCCTGACCAGCGGCGGCGGCGTCGGCACCGCGGCCGCACTCGGCTGCGGTCTGCTCATTTCGCGGCCGGTCATCGCGCTGCGCATCTTGAAAATGATCCCGTTTGGCGCAGTCATCCGCATGTTGCTGCTGCGTCTCACCATCGCACCCGGAGCCAAAACATGAGCGAGGCCAAGCAGAGCAACCCGAGCAACCCACCGCTCCCCAGCGATGTGGCCGCCATTCGGGCCCGCGCCCGACGCCACATCGAGGAAGGTGCGGTAACCCCGAGTTACAATGCCAACAAGGAGGTCGTGCTCAAACTGCTCAACGAGGCCCTGGCCACCGAATTGGTGTGCGTGCTGCGCTATCGGCGTCATTATTTCATGGCGCAGGGAATGGTTGCGGAAGCCGTCAAGAAGGAATTCCTGGTACACTCCCAGGAGGAGCAGGGCCACGCCGACAAGATCGCCGAGCGCATCGTGCAGTTGGGCGGCGAACCGGACTTCGACCCGAAGAGCCTCACTGCACGCAGCCACGCCGAATACGTGGCGGGCAGCAGCCTCGAGGACATGATCAAGGAGGATTTGATCGCGGAACGCATTGCCATCGAGTCGTACCGCGAAATGATCGCGTACATGAATGTACACGACCCGTCCACGCGACGAATGCTCGAGGGCATTCTTGCCGTCGAGGAGGAGCACGCCGAGGAATTGTCCAGCATGCTGCACATGACCCGGAAATGAACCGGAAATGACGCGGAATTGATCCGCAAGACGTGGCGCACGTCGAGGAGGTGCCGATGAGATGGGATCTCATACAATTGCGCTGGGCGCAATATAGGATCATGGCCAAGCGCCGCTGGCTGGCGCTGACCGATGATCAGCTAACCGAAATCTGCGGGCTCAAGGACTGCCTGGCGACGAGCCTGCAGTCGACCTATGGCATCTCGCGGGAGGTTGCCGATCTGGAGATCGAGGCCTGGTGTGCCACCTTCGACGACCTCAACACCATCGCGGACGACCACCTCGAATTGACCGAGGCGACGCTGCCGGCGGCATCGCTTCAGCATTCGCTCGAGCAGCGCCGGCGCAGCGAACCGCGACGCTAGCCGAGCTTGCGCATAGGCTGGACCGAAACGGCGGCCAACCCAGAACGGCGGCTATCCCAGAACAACCCGGATCCGATGCTCGCGGCCGTCATCGACGAGCCCGAATTCGCACGGTTGCGCCGCGACTTCGGCTCCGTCCAGGAAGGCTTTGCAAACGCCGCGATTGACTCCCTTCGGATTCTCCACGCTGATCGCATAGCGCGACGAACCATGTCTTAATGCGGCCTGGAAGCCGGGCCAGCCCCGCGGAATGCACGGATCGATCGCCAGCTTCCGTCCACGGATGTGAATTCCGAGCAGTCCTTCGGTGCCGATGCGGTACATCCAGCCTGCCGAACCCGTGTACCAGGTCCAGCCGCCGCGGCCGACGTGCGGCGGGGCCGTGTAGACGTCCGCACACGCGACATACGGCTCGACCTTGTAACGATGGATGCCCGCGCGCGTGCTGGAGTGATTGACGGGATTGATCAACGAGTACAGTTCGCCCGCCATGTCGCCGTCGCCGAGCAGGGCGTAGGCGAGCACCGACCACTGTGAGCCATGCGTGTATTGGCCGCCATTCTCGCGCAGGCCCGGGGGGTAGCCCTTGATGTAGCCAGGGTCATGCGCCGTGTGGTCGAACGCGGGCGTGAACAATTTCACGAGTCCGTCGCTGCGGCTCACCAGCTGCGCATTGACCGCCGCCATGGCGCGTAGCGAGCGCTCCCGCTCGCCGGCACCCGAGATGACGGCCCAGGACTGCGCGATGCAATCGATGCGGCATTCGTCGCTGGAAACCGAGCCGAGCGGGCTGCCGTCGTCGAAATAGCCGCGCCGGTACCAGTCGCCATCCCAGGCCTCCCGCTCGATCGATTGTTGCACGGCGTGGGCGTGCTTGCGCCACCGGACGGCGCTGGCCGCGTCGCCGCGCCGCTCGGCGACCGGCGCGAACGCCGTCAAGGTGGCGTACAGGAACCAGCCGAGCCAGACACTCTCGCCCTTGCCGGCCGCACCGACACGGTTCATGCCGTCATTCCAATCGCCGGTGCCGAACAGCGGCAGGCCATGCGAGCCGATGGATAGGGCGCCGTCGAGTGCCCGCACGCAGTGCTCGAACAGCGGCTGCGTCTTCTCCGTTGAGGCCGGTGCCGAGAACAGCTCCGCATGATCGGGCGCCAGCGGCGCCTCGACCAGGAAAGAGGCGGGTTCGTCGAGAATGCCGAAATCCTCGGTCACCTCGAGGTAGTGCGCGATCACGAACGGCAGCCAGACGCGATCGTCGGAAACGCGGGTGCGCACCCCCTGACCGCTGGAGGGCAGCCACCAATGCTGCACGTCGCCGGCCTCGAACTGCCGCGCAGCCGCCCTCAGGATGTGCTCACGCGCGAGCGACGGACGGGACAGGCACAGCGCCATCACGTCTTGCAGCTGATCGCGAAAGCCGTACGCGCCGCTCGTCTGATAGAAGGCGCTGCGCGCCCACAGCCGGCAGGCATGCGTCTGATAGAGCAGCCAGCCGTTGAGCAACACATCCATGGAGCGATCGGGTGTCTTCACCTGCAGCACGCCCAGCGCATCGTCCCAGTAGTCGGTCACCGATTTCAGCACAGCGTCGAGGTCGAGCCGGCGGTAGCGCTCGATCAGCGCCACCGCCGCTTCCCTGGAGGCCTCCTCACCGAGCAGAAAATCGATCTGAACCTCCTCGCCCGGCCGCAACGTGATCCGGGTCTGCATGGCGCCGCAGGGATCGAGTCCGGCCCCGGTGCGCATCGACAGCGGCCGCATGGTCAGCATGGCAGCCGGCTCCGCCAGCGATCCGTGGCGACCGATGAATTCGGCGCGGTCGGCGGTGCAGGTCTGCTGGCGCCCCATCATGTCGATGAACGCGTGGCGCGGCTGGAATGCCGCGCTCCAGGGATTGCGCGCCAACAGGGCGCCGGTGGGCGTATCGATTTCAGTGATCAGGAAGGCGGCCGTCTTGCTGGATTGGTTACCGAGCACCCAATCCACATAATGGGTTATCGACAGCTGGCGCGCCCTGCCGCCCCGATTCACCAGCTTGAGGCGCGCTATCTTCACCGGATCCTCGAGCGGCACGAATTGCAGCAGCTCCATCGCGATTTCGTGCGAGGTATGCTCATGGCGGCTGTACCCAAAGCCGTGACGCACAACATAGGGGGAATTGTGTTCGCGAATCGGCAGCGGCGTGGCGCTCCACAGATCGCCAGACTCGTCGTCGCGCAGGTAGATGACCTCGGACGGCGTGTCTGCCACCGGATCGTTGGACCAGGGCGTGAGCTGATTCTCGCGCGCGTTGATCGACCAGGTGCTGCCGGAACCGTCCGCCGACGTGAGAAACCCGAAATGCGGATTGGCCACGACGTTGATCCACGGAGCCGGCGTCCATTGGCCCTCGTCGAGCACCGTCAGGTACTCGCGGCCGTCCGCGGCGAATCCGCCGAGGCCGTTGAAGAACTCGAGTGCCGGCAATGCACGCGCCACACCCATATGCGCGCCCGATGCGGGAGCCTTGATCCGCGGGCGCGGCAGGGGCTCCGGTTCGCGCACGCGCGCCAGTTGATCGGCCAGCGTGCCGCGACGCGCCACCAGCACCACGCGAGCCGCCGTCTGCAGCAATTCACGGCTCGATTCGGTCACTAATTCGCCGCGCAGCACGTACACCGTGCCGCGTCCGGCTCCGTCTCCGTCCGGGGCGGGCCGCGATTGCGAGGTGCGGATGGCCGCGTCCAGCCCGTGCTGAAGTTCCGCGGCATAAGACGGCGGGCTTTCATTGAGAATGACCAGATCCACCGCGAGGCGCTTGGTGCGCCAATACTCATGCGCCCGCAGCAGCTGCTTGACGAACTCCACGTCGTGGTCATCGTCAATTCGCACCAGAACGATCGGCAGATCCCCGGATATTCCATAAGGCCACAGGCCCGAGGCGGCCGACCGGTTCCTGGCCAGAATGTCGCGCGGCGCGCGCAGCGCCGAATCCGCATACAGCACCCGATTGGCGATGCGCTGAAAGTCCTGGGCCTCGTCGAAGTCGACGCCGAGATATCGCAGCTGCACCTGCGCCTGGGTCCAGGCAAGCGTCTTGGCGCGTTCGAACACGGCTGCGTCACGGTGCTTGTCGGCCAGTGCGATGGCCTGCTCGCGGCTCGTGGTCAGGATGGTCCAGAAGGAGATGCGCGCCGTGGCGCCCGGCGCCACGCGCACCCGTCTGCGTAATGCGAGCACGGGATCGAGCACGGTGCCCGCGGTATTCGACAGCGGCCGCGCATCGACGATCGACACCGCGTCGCGCAGCTCCCGGCCGCGGCCCAGAAAGCGCGCCCGGTCGGTCTCGAATTGCACGCCGCCAATGGCCTCGCCGTCGAGGGCGCTGACGTGCGCAATCCACAGGCGCGCTTCGGCCGGCTCCCGCGGGCGGCGCGTCGCCAGCAGCACCCCGCCGTCGGCGACGAATTCGGTCTGCACGAACATTTTCGAAAACGCCTGATGGGCGGAGTCTGCAGAGGACGCCGCCAGCACCACTTCGCCATACGTGGTCAACTCGATCTCGCGCACGCGCGTGCCGAGGTTGGTCACCGACACGCGGCGCACTTCGGCATCGTCCTCCGGTGACACGACGATTTCCAAGGACGTGACGATGCGGCCGTCCTGGCGGGTGATTTCCGCGCGATCCTCGAAATACGCCACGTCGTAGCTGTCCGGTTCGCGTCCGATGGGCTGGTAGCCGGCCGACCAGACCTGGCCGCTGGCGACATCGCGCAGGAACACATAGGAACCCCAGTTATCGCGGGTCGGATCCTCGCGCCAGCGGGTCACCGCGATGTCGCGCCAGCGGCTGTAGCCTGAGCCGGCCGCCGTGATCATCACCGAGTAGTTGCCGTTGGAAAGCAGATGAGTGCGCGGCTGGATGTGGTGAGGCGACGAGAAGCGGCGCGGCACCGCCACCGCCAGATCCCGCATTTCCGGCGCGGACAGCATTTCCCCGATACCGCGCGGCGCGGCGGAGGCCTCGTGCGGCAGCCTTTCCTGCAGCAGCAGCTCGGTTGCCTGGATCATCGGGTGGGCATGAAAGCGCGTCCGCATGATGCCGTCCATGAGCACGTTGGCGATCGATACCAACGTCATGCCCTGATGGTGCGCCATGAAGGCGCGCACCGGCACGACGAGCTTGCCCTCCGGCAGCCGTGCCGGCGTGAAATCCAAGGCCTCGTACCAGCCGTATCGGCCGCGGGCGCCGAGAGCCGCCAGCCGGGCGAAATTGCGAAGTGCATCCTTCGGATCCATCATGGTGGCGAGTCCCGTGGCGTACGGCGCCACCACGGCTTCCTCGTTCAGACCGCGCTGCAACCCCAGTCCGGGCACTCCGAAGCTCGAATATTGATAGGTGAACTCCAGATCGCGCGCGTTGAAGGCGCTTTCGGACACCCCCCAGGGCAGATTGCGCTCCGTGCCGTATTCGATCTGCCGGCGGACCGTCAGCCGCGAGGTCTCCCCGAGCAGGCTGGCAGGAGGTTCGCGCATGACCAACACCGGCATCAGGTATTCGAACATCGACCCGGACCAGGAAACCAGACACGATCCGCGGTCAACCGGCGTCAGCTGGCGCCCCAGGAGAAACCAGTGCCGCACAGGCAGATCGCCTTTCGCGATCGCAAAAAAACTGGCCAGGCGGGCCTCGGAGGCCAGCAGGTCATAGCAGCCGCTGTCCTGGGCACGTTCGGCGACGCGGTAGCCGATGCACAGCAGTTCGCGCTCCGGCTCCATGAGAAAGCCGAACTCCATGGCGAGCGCCATCCCGTGCGCCTGCTCCGCGAGGGCGAGGGCCCGGCCTGCCACGTCGGGTGAGGCCGCGTCGCGCGCCTGGCTCACCACGTTGGCGCACAGCATCTCGGCCCACCTGAGCAGCGGCGCATTGCCGCCTTCACCCCGCTCCTCGGTGATGGCGTGGGCGATGTCCCGGATACCTTCTGCCTGCACCAGCAACGCCGGCAGGCTTTGGCCGGCGTCCCCCGCCGACTGCAGCGAGCGTCGCATGCCGGCGAGCGCGGCATCGAGTTGGCGCGGCGACACCCCATAATTGCGGCGTCCGTCATCGAGAGCCTGGGCGATGGCCTGGGTGCGGTCGAGCGTATCCTCGATGCCGTTGCGCCAATTGGCACCGAGCGCCGGCTTTGCCGCCCACTCCCGGCAGGCGCCCTCCAGGGTGATCAGATGCGCCGCCAGATTTCCGCTGTCGACCGTGGATATGTAGCGCGGATCGAGCGGCCGCAAATCGTGGGTGTCGTACCAGTTGTAGAGGTGTCCGCGATACCGCTCGAGCTTGTGCAGGCTGGCAAAGTTCGCCTCGAGGCGATCGACGGCATCCGCGGTGCCGATCCAGCCGAATTCGCGGGCTGCGACCACGGACAGCAGATACAGGCCGATGTTGGTCGGTGAGGTGCGATTGGCGATGACCGGGTTCGGCACCTCCTGGAAGTTGTCCGGTGGCAGCATCTGCTGCCTGGCCGTGACGAAGGTGTCGAAATAGCTCCAGGTGTCGCGCGCCATGGCGCGAAGCTCGGTCCGATCTGCGGCGGTCAACGGTTCCGTCGCCATCGCCGGCGCGGGCCGACTGACGTATCGCGCGACGGTCGGGGCACACGCCCAGGCAAGCAGGAAGGGAATGGCGACCCAGGGCATCCGCCCGGTGCTCCACAGCAGAAGCAGTATTGCCAGCACCAGCAACAGTCCGCCGGACATGCGGCGGTAGAAGCCCGACAGCGCGAAAGACAGCCCCACTTTGGACTGCGCCGCCGTGGTCCACTCCAGCAGATCGCGCCGGGTCAGGCCGAGCCGCAGCAGCGTGCGCAGCGCGGCGTCGGCCTGTACCCAGGCGCGGTCCGCCAGGAAGATCAGCCGCAGCGCGAGCAGTGAGAACGCCTGCGCCGAGTCATCGCGCATCGCGCTGAAATAGCCGCGCAGCGAGAAGTCGCCGCTGCGCGGCACCAGGCTGAGCGCGAGCGGCAGCAGCACGGGCAGCGCAGTGGTTGCCAGTGCAAACAGGGTCCAAGCGGCCGGCGCAGAGCCGGTCCACACCAGCATGTACAGCAGGATCGCTGCCGGAGCCACCAGCGAGCGGCGCAGGTTGTCGAGCATCTTCCAGCGGCCGAGAGCGGGAACCTGCGAATGGCCGAATATCCAGGGCAGCAATTGCCAATCGCCGCGTGTCCAGCGGTGCTCGCGCGCCGTGGCCACGTCATAGCGCGAAGGATACTCCTCGATCACCTCGATGTCCGATGCCAGCCCGCAGCGGGCATGGATGCCCTCGAACAGGTCGTGACTCAACAGCCGATTCTCACCGACGCGATCCGCGAGCGAAGCTTCGAACGCGGCCACATCGTAGATGCCCTTGCCGCTGTAGGAGCCCTCGCTGAACAGATCCTGGTAGACGTCCGAGACGGCGAACGCATATGGATCGATTCCGCTCGGTCCCGAGAAAATCGACTGGAACAGCGAGGCTTCGCGCCCGACCGGCAACGCCGGCGTCACGCGCGGCTGCAGTATGGCGTAGCCGGCCGTGACACGACGGTGCGCGGCATCGACCACCGGCCAGTTCAGCGGATGCGCCATCTTGCCGATCAGCTTGATGGCGGCACCGCGCGGCAGCCGCGTGTCAGCATCCAGACTGATCACGTATTTGACGCCGCGCGGAGCCTGCGGCGCCGCGCCGCCGGCGCCGACGAAGCTGGTATCCGTGAAGCCCTGGAGCAGGCGGTTGAATTCGTGCAGCTTGCCGCGCTTGCGCTCCCAGCCCATCCAGCATCGCTGCCGCTCATTCCATACGCGGCGCCGGTGCAGCAGCCAGAACCGATCCTCGCCGTCGATGCCGCCGTGAACACGGTTCAGCCGCGCGACACCGTCGCGGGCGGCCGCCAGCAGGGCGGCGTCCTCCGGCATGACCTCCGATTCCGCATCCTGCCAGTCCGTGAGCAGGGCGAATCGCAGATCGCCGTCCTGGCTGGCCAGATAGTGCACCTCCAGGCCCCGAAGCTGGTCTTCGACGTCGGCCGTGCCGGCGAGCAGCGTGGGAACCGCGACGACGGTGCGAAATTCGGCGGGCACGCCGTCCGCGAGCTCGAGCCCCGGCAATATCGCCGCCTCGATCAGATGCGTGATCGACAAATTGACCACCGCAACGGCCACCTCCGAGGCCGCGAGCAGCGCCAGCAGGACGCCGACGGCGGCGGCGATGGGATTGTGATGCGGCCAACCCGCCATCAGCACGTAGGCCGCGGTGATCGCGACGCTCAGGGCGCAGATGCCGCCCGCGTAGCCGGCCACCCCGGCGGAGCGCATCCAGCGCCCGAGGCGCCGATTCAGCGGTGCGCGATACCCGATCTCGCGCTCCAGTGCGGCGCGCCCGTCGCAGACCAGGTAATAGCCCGGCTCGGTCTCGCGTGAACGCTGCGTCGAGGCGGCGCTGTCGCGCGTTCCGGCCGGATCGCGCCGCGCGGCATCCAGAGCACGCCGCGTAACCTCAAGCTCGGTGCTCATCGAGCCACGCGCCAGATCCTCGATAGCATGGCGGTACAGATCGCGCCCGGCGAAGTCGATCGCGGCGAAATTGCTCTCGGAGCGCAGCAGCTCGTCGACCAGGCTGATGCCCTCGACGAATTTCGCCCAGTCGACGGAGGAAATGAGGCGCAGGCTGGTGATCACATTGCGCACGCTGACGTTCACGGCGCCCTGACGCTGGTGTTCGCCATGCACGACGTCATCCGCGGTCGTGCCCTGCGCGGCGAGCCGCGCATGCAGCCAGGCCAGCGCCGGTGTGGTCTCCGGATCGTGGTCGCGCAGCCGCTGAAAGAGCTGCGCGGCGAACGGGTTCGGCAGCGGCTCGCCCTCGAGGCCGCGCAGCACCGGCGGATGAGCGTCGGAGCCGCCCGGATCAGCATGCAACACGGAGTCGGCGAGAGCGTTGGCTCTGGCGCGCTGATCGCGCCGCGAGGCGATGCCGGCGGCGAGCCGGCGCAGATTTTCGATCAGCACCACGCGCAGGGTGATGGCGATCGCCCACAGTTCGCCAATGGTGAGCGGCTGCACCCGCTGGTAGGCGCGGCAGAATCGATGCAGGGTGTCCAGTTCGAAGCGGCTGTCGGTGTGTGCAACCAGCGCCCAGCCGAGGCCGTACACCCGCGGATAGCCGCGCAGCGGTCCGCCCGCCAGCTTCGGCAGCTGTCGGTAATAGCCGGGCGGCAAATCACGCCTGATCGCACGGATGTGCGCGTCGACGATGTGGAAGTTGTCCATCAGCCACGCAGCCGCCGGCGTCACGACGGGCGTGTGGCGCGCACCGGCGATGAGGGTGCAGTACGCGGCGTTCAGAACGGCGGCGTTCTCGCGCAATCGTCCGCGCAGCGAAATGCCGGTGGATGGTGCCGCGACCACCGCCTGGTCAGCCGCCAGGGATTCGGCGAAATGTTCGAGCCGCTCGACGCTGAACAATTCGGCGGAAATCGGCTCGTCTCCGGGCGTCTGTCCCGACAGCGCACGCTTGACGCTGCGCGAGCCAAAATAATTCAAAGGCACCTCTGCAATCCTGCTGATGAGCGTTGAAGGGGAATCCGGCGTTCATTGTGCCACGGAGCGCAACACGTCCGTTCGGGCAAACGTCGCAAATCCCGCAGCATATCCGGGCGCTCGGCGGCACCGGCAATTGTAAATTTTACCGACGCACCGCCGGGCGCGCAGCGCGCCACCACATCATCAGCAACATGAGCGCCACCACCATCTGCAGCCAGCCGAGCCAACGCCACGGCAGGCCCGCAGCCAACCAGACGAGACCGGAAAGCCAGAGCACGCCGCCAACGAGCGCCGCGTCCCGCCTGGCGTTGGCGCGCTCGATCCCGGTGCGCAGCTGCTCAAGACCGATGCTCTCCACCGGCAGGCGCAGGCGGCCGTCGGCCGCTTCGCGCACCAGCGTTTGCAGGATGCCCGGCACCTGCTTGAGCGCCTCGAGCGAATCGGGCAGCTGGCTGCGTATGCTGCGCAAAACGCTGCGCGGGCTCATGCGGTCGCGCAACCACGCGCGCAATATCGGTTGCGCGGTCTTCCACAGGTCGAGCTCCGGATACAGCATACGACCCAGCCCCTCGATGTTGAGCAGCGTCTTCTGCAGCAATATCAGCTGCGGCTGCACCTGCATGTCGAAGCGGCGCGCGGTTTCGAACAGCCGCAGAAGCACCTGCGCGAAGGAGATGTCCTTCAGCGGCTTGTTGAATATCGGTTCGCACACCGTGCGCACCGCCGATTCGAGTTCGTCGATGCGCGTGCCGCGCGGCACCCAGCCGGACTCGACGTGCAGCGCCGCTACCCGGCGGTAGTCGCGTTCGAAGAAGGCCATGAAATTCTCGGCGAGGTAATGCTGATCGCGCGGCTGCAGCGTGCCGACGATGCCGAAATCGACGGCGGCGTAGCGCGGGTTCTTCGGGTCGTCGACCTGCACGAAAATATTGCCCGGATGCATGTCGGCATGGAAAAAATTGAACCGGAAGACCTGGGTGAAGAAGATCTCGACGCCGTTTTGCGCGAGCTTGGCGAAATCCGTGCCGCGCGCCTTGAGCTCGTCGATCTGGCTGACGATGATGCCGTGAATGCGCTCCATGACCATGACGTTCACGCGGCAATAGTCCCAGTGAACCGCCGGCACGTACAGCTGCCGCGAACCGGCGAAATTGCGCTTCAACTGCGCCGCATTGCCGGCTTCACGCAGCAGATCCAGCTCGTCGAGAATCGTCTTGCGGTACTCGTGCACCACCTCGATGGGCCGCAGGCGCCGGCTTTCTTCCCAATAGGCGTCCGCAAGGCCGGCCAGCGCCTCCAGCACCTCGAGATCGCGCTCGATGATTGCATGCATCCCCGGGCGCAGGATTTTGACGACGACCTCTTCCGAGTTCTTGAGGGTCGCGGCATGCACCTGGGCGATCGAGGCGGCGGCGAGCGGGGCATTTTCGAAGCTTGCGAAGATGTCATTTAGCGGACGCCCGAATGCGGCCTCCACGATGGCGACGGCAAGCCTGCTGTCGAAGGGCGGCACCCGGTCCTGCAGCTTCGCCAGCTCGTCGGCGATGTCCACGGGCAGCAGATCGCGGCGGGTGGACAGCGCCTGGCCGAACTTGACGAAAATCGGCCCGAGTTCCTCCAGCGCGAGGCGCAGCCGCTCGCCGCGGGTCACGCCAAGACTGCGTTGAAACCAGGTCCAGGGCGACAGATACATCAGAAACCTGAACGGCCGATACAGATGGGTGGCGCGCACGAAGTCGTCCAGATCGTGGCGCACCAAGGCGCGCTGGATCTGCAGCAGGCGGACGGCGACTCGCAGCCGCACTAAGGTGCGCCCTTGACGCTTCGTTCCAGCAAGGCGAGCCGCGCATCGATCCGATCCGTCGACTCACGCAAGGCATCGACGCCGTGCAGAAATTCGTCGAGTTCGGGCCGGTTGACGAGATCGCGGCTTTCCTCCTGCAGATATTCGGCGAGATTCTCGCGCACGGTCCGCCGCGCGTTGCGGGCCCAGTCGAATGCGTCGCGCGTGAGCCGTCCCAGGCGCCTTGCGGGCACGTCCCCGATCCGGCGTGACAATTCCTCTTCCCAGTCCGGCCGCGCCAAGCGCAGCAACTCCCGGAACTGTGCGGCGACCTCGGCATCGCCGCGCACCTGCGCCGGACTTCGGGCATTCGCCGGCGAGGCACCGGAGAGCAGCGCCAGCAGCGCGAGGGGCGAACCCAAGATGACGGCGTCGGCGGGCGAATCATCGCCCGCCAGCAATGCCACGCGGCCGCCGCCGGCCGCCAAACGGACCCGGGTCAGGCCGGCAAGGTCGATTTGCAGGGTCTTGCCCTGCAGGCGCCGGGCCAGTGCCACCGCCGGAGTGCAAGCGTCGATGTTGCGGTTGAGAACCGCCTCTGCGGTCGCGAGCCATGCTGGCGTCGCCGGCATGTCAGATCTTGTACCCGCGGTGCAGGGCCACGATCCCGCCGCTCATATTGTGATAGCGCGCCTGCGCGAAGCCGGCATCGCGCAGCATCTCGAGCAGCACCTCCTGGTTCGGATGCATGCGGATGGATTCGGCCAGATAGCGGTAGCTCGCCGCATCGCGGGCCACGAACCGGCCGAGCAAGGGCAGCACATTGAAAGAGTAGGCGTCATATGCGCGCCTCAATCCGGGCGTGGTCGGCAGGGAGAACTCGAGCACCATGAGCTGGCCGCCGGTCTTGAGCACCCGCAGCATCGACCGCAGCGCCGCCGGCTTGTCGGTGACGTTGCGCAGCCCGAAACCGATGGTCACGACGTCGAATGAAGCGTCGGCAAACGGCAGCCGCTCGGCATCGGCAACCACGCACTCGACGTTGCCGGCCATGCCCGCATCCAGCAGGCGATCGCGGCCCCTCTCGAGCATCGCCCCATTCACGTCCGACAGCAGCACGTACCCGGTTTTGCCGACCTGGCGCACCAAACCCATCGCCAGATCGCCCGTTCCGCCGGCCACATCCAGAGCCGTCATTCCGGGTTTCAGCGCGGTCAGCGACAGGGTGAACTGCTTCCAAACCCGGTGCGCGCCGAACGACATCAGATCGTTCATCAGGTCGTACCTGCCGGCCACGGATTCGAATACCGCGCGCACGCGGGCCGCCTTCTCGGCCCAGGCCACCTCTTCGAAGCCGAAATCCGTGCGGTTGGAATTGCTCATGGTGCGCTCATACCCTGGATGCATTGTAGCCGGGGGCGGCGGCAAATGCCGTGCGCCTTCGCCCTCAAGGCGTGCGCCGGTACCCCGCCTGCGCACAGCGCAGCAAATAGCGGGTCCAATTCGCCTCGCGGTCGCGGCCCAGCTCGTACAGCAAGCCCCAGGAATACAGGCCGGTATCGTGGCCGTCGTCGAACTTCAGGCGCAGCGCATAATTGCCGACCGGTTCGATGCCGCTGATTCCCACCCGTTCCTTGCCGGTCTGCAGCAGACCTTCGCCGCCACCGTGTCCCTTGACCTCGGCTGACGGCGAGAACACCCGCAGGTATTCGAAGGACAACTCGAAACGGGAGCCGTCCTCGAACAGCACTTCGAGGACGCGCGACTGGGTGCGCAGCTTGATGTCGGTGGGCTGCGGTGTGCGCGGCCCGGTGCTCAAAGGATGTACCTGGACAGATCCTGGTCACGCACCAATTCGCCGAGATTGCCTTCGACATAGCCGCGATCGATCGTCACGCGCGTTCCGCTGCGGTCCGCGGCGTCGAATGACACGCTCTCGAGCAGCCGCTCCATGACGGTGTGCAGGCGGCGGGCGCCGATGTTCTCCGTGCGCTCGTTGACCTCGAATGCCACCTCCGCCAGACGGCGCACGCCGGAATCCTCGAACACCAGCTCGACCCCCTCGGTCGCGAGCAGCGCGCAATATTGGCGGCACAGCGACGCGTCCGGTTCCGTCAGGATCCGCACGAAATCCTGCACCACCAGGGGCTCGAGCTCGACCCGGATCGGCAGGCGCCCCTGCAGCTCCGGAATCAGATCCGAGGGCTTCGACATGTGGAAGGCACCGGAGGCGATGAACAGCACATGATCGGTCTTGACCGTGCCGTATTTGGTGTTGACCGTGCAGCCTTCGACCAGCGGCAAGAGATCACGTTGTACGCCCTCGCGCGACACATCCGCGCCGGCGGTCTCCTGGCGGCGCGCGATCTTGTCGATCTCATCGATGAAGACGATGCCGTTTTGCTCGGCGTTCTCCACGGCGCGCACCTTGAGCTCCTCCTCGTTGATCATCTTTCCGGCCTCCTCGTCGAGCAGCAGCTTCACGGCCTCCCTGATCTTCAGCTTGCGCGTGCGGGTACGTCCGCCGCCGAGGTTCTGAAACATGCCCTGCAGCTGCTGGGTCATCTCCTCCATGCCGGGGGGCGCCAGGATCTCGACCCCGGCCGCCGTACGCACCTCGATCTCGATCTCCCGGTCGTCGAGTTCGTGTTCGCGCAGCATCTTGCGAAATCGCTGCCGGGTGTCGCCGTCGCGCGGCGCGGAGTCGCCGGTGAAGCCGGCGCCGGCGCGCGGCAGCAGCGCATCGAGCACGCGGTCTTCGGCCGCATCGGCGGCCCGATGGCGCACTTTAGACATCTCCTCTTCGCGGGTCATTTTGACCGATATATCCACCAGATCGCGTACGATGGAATCAACTTCGCGGCCCACGTAGCCCACTTCGGTGAATTTGGTGGCCTCCACCTTGATGAAGGGTGCCTTGGCCAGGCGTGCCAGGCGGCGGGCGATTTCGGTCTTGCCGACGCCGGTGGGCCCGATCATCAGGATGTTCTTCGGCGTGATCTCAGGGCGCAGCGACTCGGCCACCTGCTGGCGCCGCCAGCGGTTGCGCAAGGCGATGGCCACCGCGCGCTTGGCGGCCCTTTGTCCGACGATGTGCTTGTCGAGTTCCTCGACGATCTCGCGCGGAGTCATCTGCGACATGGACGCCCGGGCTCCTACAGCTCTTCGATGGTGAGATTGCGGTTCGTATAGATGCAGATGTCGGCCGCGATGTTGAGCGAGCGCTCGACGATGTCGCGGGCGCCGAGCTCGGTTGATTGCATCAGCGCCAGGGCGGCGGCCTGCGCAAAGCTGCCACCGGAGCCGATGGCGATCAGATCATGCTCCGGTTCGATCACATCGCCATTGCCCGAGATCACATAGGTGCTGTCGAAGTCCGCAACGCACAACAGCGCCTCCAGGCGCCGCAAGCTGCGATCGGAACGCCAGTCCTTGGCCAATTCGATGGCCGCGCGGGTCAGATTGCCGAATTTTTCGAGTTTGCCCTCGAAGCGCTCGAACAGGGTGAACGCGTCGGCGGTGCCCCCCGCGAATCCGGCCAGGACCTTGCCGTCGTACAGTCGGCGAACCTTGCGTGCATTGCCCTTCATCACGCTCTGACCGAGGGTGACCTGACCATCACCGCCCACCGCCACTCGACCATTGCGCCTCACGGCCAGGATGGTCGTACCGTACATGCGATCCGGATCGTGAATCATTGAACCGACCGATCTGGGGTCTGCTGGCGGCCTTTCAAGCGCCGCGGCGCCGGCGCGCGCGCGGATGGGCGGCGTCGTACACCCTGGCCAGGTGCTGGAAATCCACATGGGTGTAAACCTGCGTGGTGCCGATGTCGGCATGTCCGAGCAGTTCCTGCACGCCCCGCAGGTCGCCGCTCGACTCGAGCAGGTGGGTGGCAAAGGAATGGCGGAACATGTGCGGATGCACGTGCATCTCGACGCCCTGGCGCCGCGCCCAGGTTCCGACCCGCAGCTGCACCGCGCGTGCAGTGAGGCGGCGGCCGCCGCGCGCGACGAAAAGCGCGGTCTGCCCGGCCGCCGCGGCGCCGGCCAGCGACGCGCGCCCGGTCAGCCAGGCGCGCAGCGCCTGCACGGCATGGCGGCCGATGGGCACGATGCGGGTCTTGCCGCCCTTGCCGAGGACGCGCGCCGTGCGGTCGGCGAGATCGACATCGGCAAGGTCCAGACCCACGAGTTCCGCGAGCCGCAGCCCCGAGGAGTAGAACAGCTCCATGATGGCCTTGTCGCGCACCGATAGGTCGTCGTGGACCCGAAATGCGAGCAGCCGACCCATCTGGTCGGCATCGAGGGTCGCCGGCAGGCGCTTTCGCGCCCTGGGTGCGCGCACCTCGTGCGCCGGATTGCCGGTGCAGAACCCCTCGCGCAGCAGGTACTCGAAGAAGGTTCGTACCGCGGACAAGCGCCGCTGCACGCTGCGCGGACCGAGTCCCCCGGCGTGTTCAGCCGCCGCAAAAGCGCGTACTTGGGGGTTGCCGAGTCCGCTCCACGCGCGTATCGAACGTTTCTCGCAGAATCGCGCCAGCCGCGACAGATCGTGCCGGTAGGCCGCGACGGTGTGCGGGCTCAGGCGCCGCTCGCTGGCCAGATGTGCGACGAACCGGTCGATCCATTCGCGCTGGCCGGCGTCCACGAGCGGGTCAGCGGGTGAGCGCGAAGCCGACCAGCTCGCCGATGCGCGACAGGAATTCGGTGCTCATGGCCGGATGAAAGCGCTCCACGTCGCTCGCGCCGATCGCCAGGATGCCGACATCACCCTTCTGCCCGAGGGGCGTTAGCGCCACCGAACCGATCTCGATCGTGTCCCGGCCGAACAGAAAGTCGCGCTGTGCATCGCGGATCTGGCCGCAGCGCGGCTTGCCCGACTGCAGCAGCGAGTCGAAGATCCTCAGATCTGCCGCGGCGGGGTCGGCTGCACGCAGAAAGCGTCCGGCCGTGGGCTCGAGCGCGGCCGCATTCGCGCGGAACAGCACCAGCACCGAGTGCTTGGCGTCGAAATCCTCGCGCAGCGATCCTTCGATGGCATTGACGGTTTCGAGCAGGTTGCGCGCGAGGATCAGCCGCTGGCTCAGCCGGTGTATGCGGTCGGCGAGTGCGTCATTCGCCCTGGCCACATCCACGAGCTCCTTCAACTTGCGCTCGAGCGATTGATTGCGCTCGCGCAGCACCTCCACCTGGCGTTCGACCAGACTCACGGTGGCGCCCGCCTCGCGCACGTGCGGCAGACGCAGCTTGAGCAGCAGCGAAGCATTGCGTTCGAAAAAATCCGGATAGATCTGCAGATAATCGGCGACGTTGCCGTCGTTCAGATCGTGTTTCACACCGCGTGCATGGCTCGTGGTCATAGTACAAGGCTCCCATGGCAATCCGAATTTCAAACCTCAATCGATCCCCCGAACACCCGTATGGCGGGTCCCGTCAACCACACATCATGGCCCGGGCCCTGCCACGATATGTGGGCGCTGCCGCCCTTCAACGCCACCTCGACGTCGGCATCCAACAGCTGCAGCCGCCTTCCCACCGCGACCGCCGCGCACGCGCCGGTGCCGCACGCCAGGGTCTCACCGGCGCCGCGCTCGTACACGCGCAGTCGGATGCTACCGCGGTTCACGATCTGCATGAAGCCGACATTGACGCCGCGGGGAAAGCGCGGATCGCGCCCGATGGCGGGTCCGAGACGCGCGAGCGGCGCGCCCTCGACGTCCGCCACGCGCAGCACGGCGTGCGGGTTGCCCATCGACACCGCACCGACCTCGACGGCGGCGCCCTCGACGTCCAACGAGTACTGCGGCGCCTCCCGCGGCGCCAGCATCGGCAGTGCGGCCGGATCGAAGTTCGGCACGCCCATGTCGACGGACACCAGCCCGTCCTCGCGGATGCGGGCACGCACCGTGCCGCCGGGACTGTCCATGCTGAGCTCGCGGCCCCGTTCCGGCGCGCGCGCATACAGCAGCGCGGCCACGCAACGCGCGCCATTGCCGCATTGTTCAACCTCGGAGCCGTCGGCATTGAAAACCCGGTAGAACACCCGGCTGCGCGAATCCTTCGGGGCTTCCAGCATCAGCGCCTGATCGAAGCCGACGCCGGTGTGCCGATCGGCAAGTGCGCGCAGTGTTCCCGGTTCGAGGCGCGCGCTCGCCGGCGTCGCCGGCGCATCGAACACGAAAAAATCGTTGCCGAGCCCATGCATCTTCTGAAATTCGATGCGCATGGTGCGAGCATAGCCGATGCATCCGGCTGCGGCGAGCTTCGCGCGCGCCGATATATGCGTCGCGGGGGTTGCGCAAACAGCGCACGCGACTTACCTTACCGAAAACAACGAGCCGGGGGATTATGCGTCACGTGATGGTTTTGAATGCGAAAGGCGGCTGCGGAAAGAGCACGCTTGCGACGAACATCGCGGTATTTTTCGCGCGCGACGGGCATCAGGTCTGCATCGCCGACTATGATCCACAGCGCTCCAGCCTCGACTGGCTCGCGCAGCGTCCCGCGGATCTGCCGGCGGTCACCGGCGTGGCGGCATTCGAGGAGGGTGTGCGCAACGTGCCGCGAAGCACCGACATTCTGGTGATCGACGCGCCCGCGCGGGTGCACGGCACGGAACTCAATGAACTGGTGCGGCGGGCTGAAACCATCATCGTGCCGGTGCTGCCGTCCAGCGTCGACATCAAGGCATGCGGGCATTTCATGGCCGAATTGCTCGAGATCGGCAAGGTCTCGCGCAAACAGGCGCGCCTGGCGGTGGTCGCCAACCGCGTGCGCGAACACACGCTGATCTACGAGGAACTCGACCAGTACCTGTCGAAGCTCAAGGTGCCGTATCTGGGCTGCCTGCGCGAGGCGCAGAACTACGTGCGCGCCTACGCGCGCGGCATGGGCGTATTGGAGCTGCCGGAGTACCTGGCGTGGCCGGATTGGAAGCAATGGGAGCCGATCGGCGAATGGCTGGACAGCAAGCGCAGCCAGCCGGCAGCCGGCTAATCAGGAGCCTGGGGGTTCACAGGCTGGCGCGGATTCCCTCGTCGAGGTCGTGGTGCGCCAGTGCCACGCCGAGTTCCTCGAGCATGCGCCGGTTGTCGACGCGGCGTGAATCGGCCAGGAACGACCAGGACGCGGCCGGCAGCAGCCGGCGCGCCTCGGCCCTGCTCACCAGCACCGGCGCAGCCAATCCGCTGATTCGCGCAACCCGCTGCAGGTAGGCGGTGGCGCTGTCCTCGCTGCCGTCCGTGATGTTGTAGATGCGCCGGCCGGCTCGCGCCGATGATCCGGCGGCGATACAGGCCGTCACCAGATCATCGACATGAATGCGGTTGCCGGGAGACGCCTCCTGCGGAACGATCGCAGGTTCGGCGCGCCGCAGCCGCTCGAGCGGCAGCCGGCCCGGACCGTAAATGCCGGCAATGCGCAGTATGCACCAGGGCACCTCGCGCGCATCGGCCCAGGCGCGCAGGCAGGTCTCCGCCGCCAGGCGTCGCCGGGCGCGCTCAGATGATGGCGCAGGAACCGCTTCCTCATCGACCAGCGCGCCGGCGCGGTCGCCGTACACGCCGGTCGTGCCGAGGTAGATGAAGCGCCACGGTTTGCCCGCGAGCGACTGCAGAAAGCGCTCGAGCCGCGGGTCCCCGTCGCCGTGAGCGGCGGGGGGCACCGCGTAGTAGATCAAGTGGCCGTCGAAATTCCGGGCGCGGGCCGCGCCGTCCAGATCGAGCGGCACGGCCACGGCGCCGCCGCGCGCGATTTCCCGCAGGCTCTCATCCCGCGTCGCGAAGCCCTGTACGCCGGCACCCAATTTGAGCCAGCGGTCCGCCAGCCGAAGGCCGGTGTAACCGCAACCCACGATCGAAACTGGCCGCATGTTATTGTGCCGACGCCTCGAGGAATGAAGGTGCGCGTCAGTCTATCCAAGTCGAATCGCAGTTTCAGCGCGGCTCCGGGCCAGTCGGTGCTCGATGCGGCACTCGCCGCGGGCCTGAATCTGCCGCACAGCTGCAAGGGCGGCAATTGCGGCTCCTGCCGGGCGCGGCTGCTGCAAGGAGAGATCAGCTATCCCGGTGCGCCGCTGGGATTGTCCGTGGCGGAGGTTGCCGAGGGGTGGGTGCTGCTGTGTCAGGCGCGCGCACGCAGCGATCTGCTGGTGGAGACCTGCGAGACCGTGGCCGCCGACCAGGTGCAGATCAAGCGCCTGCCCTGCCGCATCGAGCGCAGCGTGCAGGTTTGCCATGACGTGATGGTGCTGCATCTGCGCCTGCCGGCTGCCGAGGATTTCCACTTTCAGCCCGGCCAATATGTGGACGTCATGCTGCCCGGAGGGCGCCGCCGCAGCTTTTCGATCGCCTCCCCGCCGCACGACTCCAGACTGCTGGAGCTGCACGTGCGCCGGGTCGCCGGCGGGGAGTTCACGGAGCGAGTGTTTGGCGGCGCGGCAGGCAACACCTTGCTCAACATCGAAGGGCCGCTCGGGCAATTCGTCTATCGCGCGCCCGTGGCGGCAGCCGGCGCGGCACCCGCGGCGCCGATGCTGCTGATCGGCGGGGGCACCGGTCTGGCGCCGCTCAACAGCATCATCCGCCACGTCGTCGGCCATGCAATCGGGCGCCGCATGATCCTGTACTGGGGGGTGCGCAGCGAACGCGACCTGTACGCCGACGCCGCCTTGCGGGAACTCGCCGGCAAAGCCGCCGATCTGCGCTATGTTCCGGTGCTCTCCGAAGCCTCGGCGCAATGGCGCGGACGCGTCGGTCTGGTGCACGAGGCGGTGCTGCAGGACTTCGAGACGCTCGCCGACGTCGAGGTGTATGCCAGCGGACCACCGGCGATGGTGGCGGCGGTACGGCGCGAATTCGCCGCGCGCGGTGCATTGGCGGAGCGCGTGTACTTCGATTCGTTCGATTACGCCCCGGATGTGCTCGAACGCCAACGCAACAGCGCCGCCACCAAGTCCTGATCGCGCGCCGAGCCGGCCTGCACCAACGGAGCCCGCAGTCCCAGTTCGCGCACGCCGTGCGCCACGCGCGGGCCGGGCACCAGCCATTGCAGCTTCTCGAATTCGGCGCGCAGCGCGGGTCCCGCCAGCGCCAGCAGGTTCTCGGCGATCTCCAGACTGGTGGCGGTGATCACCTGCAGGTCGCCGGCGCGCAGGCGCCCCTGCAGCTCCTCGAGGCGGCCGGCCGGGGGCAACGCCCGCACCCGCCGGTAGACATCGACGGCGTGCACTTCGGCACCGCGCGCCGTCAGCTGCCGTGCGAGCAGGTCGCGACCGCCGTGGCCCTTGACGAGCAGCACGCGCCGGCCTGCCAGTTGTCCGAGTCCCGGATGCGCGAGGAGTGCCTCGGAATCCGAGCCCTCGCCCGGCAGGATGGTGGCGTCATGGCCGGCCTGCGCCAGGGCGCGCGCGGTCGCAGGTCCGATGGCCGCGAGCGCGGTCTGACCCTGCGCCAGCAAGTGCGCGCCGAATCGGACGGCATTGGCGCTGACGACGATGATCAGATCGATTCGCTCGGGGACGCGCGAACGGTGCTGCGCCGGCTCGCCGAGCGCTTCGATCTCAAGGGCCGGCAGGCGCTGGGTTGTGGCGCCCTGCGCCTCCAACAGATGGCACAGCGGCAGGGCCTGATGTTCGGGCCGGGTCACCAGCACGCCGACACCCTGCAATGCGCGCATGAGCTCTCAACCGGTGCGCAGCCGCTCGAGCAGCGCGCCCGCGCCGGCGGCCAGCACGCGCTCGGCGAGCCGCCCGCCCAGCGCAACGGAATCCGCGGCAGCGCCTTCGAGCGTCTCGCGCAGCAGCCTCGAGCCGTCGGGTTCGGCCACCAAGCCGTCGAGAATCACGCGCCCGTGCGCGACGCGCGCATGCGCCGCGATCGGCGATTGACAGCTGCCGCCCAGCCGCCGGGAAAATGCCCGCTCCGCCTCGATGGCGACGCGCGTCGCGGCGTGTTCGAGCACCCGCAAGCGGTCGAGCGCCGCGGAATCGGCGCTGCGGCACTCGATACCGATCACACCCTGGCCAACGGCCGGCAGTGAAATGCTTGGGTCGAGCCGCTGGGTGATGCGCGACTCCCAGCCGAGGCGGACCAGGCCGGCGCAAGCCAGCACGATGGCCTGTAGTTCGCCGTCATCGAGCCGCCGCAGCCGGGTGTCGACATTGCCGCGCAGCGCCTCGATACGCAGGTCGGGGCGCAGTGCCAGCAGCTGCGCCTGGCGCCTCAGGCTCGAGGTGCCCACGCGCGACGCGGGCGGCAGGTCGGAAAGCCGCGAAACGCTGCCCGCGATCAATGCGTCGCGCGCGTCCGCACGCTCCAACACGGCGCCGATCACGAATCCGTCCGGCATGTCGGCCGGCACGTCCTTCATCGAATGCACGGCGATGTCGGCTTGTCCGTCCTCCATCGCCGACTCGAGCTCCTTGATGAACAGACCCTTGCCGCCGATGGCCGCGAGACTGCGGTCCTGGATGCGGTCACCCTTCGTGGATATTGGCACCAGCCGCACGTCCAGACCGGCGTGCGCGCGGCGCAGCAGCTCCGCCACGTGCTCGGCCTGCCAGAGGGCGAGCTTGCTCTTGCGGGTCGCGATGCGCAGCGTGTTGTTCACCGGCGGCTCAACCGCCCATAGGCGGGTTCTGCGGGAAAAGGCCGGACTTCAGCCGGAAAATCGAGGAGATGTCCTCATCGCCGAAGCCCTGGTCGATCAGCAGGGCATATTCCTGCAGCGTCGATTCGACCACGGGCAGGCGGGCGCCGTGGCGGGCGGCCATGTCGCGGCAGATTCGCAGATCCTTCGCATGCAGCCGCACGCGAAATCCGGCGGGAAATTTATTGTCGGCCATGAACGGCGCGCGATTGACGAAATACCAGCTCGAGCCGGCACCCTTGCCGAGGGTATCGATGACCCGGTCGAGGGGCAGGCCCTCGGCCTTGGCGAACGCCATGGCCTCGGCCACCGCCTGGATGATGCCCGCGCACATGATTTGGTTGGTGGCTTTGGCGGCCTGTCCGGCGCCGCTCGGTCCCATGTAGGCGATGGTGCGCCCCATTTTCTGCAGGATCGGCTGGGCGCGCCCGAATGCCGACTCGTCGCCGCCGACCATGATGGCCAGAGCCGCGGTTCGCGCACCTTCCACCCCGCCGCTCACGGGGCAATCGAGAAAGTCGACGCCCGCGGCGCCGAGCCTGGCATGCAGGTCGCGCGCCGTGGCGGCACCCACGGTCGAGCAGTCGATCACCAGGGTCCCGCGGCGCAGTGTCGGCGCCATGGCATCGATGACGGCGCGCAAATCGTCGTCGGCGGAGACGCAGATCACCACGGCATCGCAGATCTGCGCGAGCTCCGCCAGACTGTCGTAGGCGCGGCAGCGGAGCTCGTCAGCCAGAGCCCGTGCCTTGGCGCCGGTGCGATTCCACACGCCCGCCAGCAGGCCCGCGCGATGGAGATTGCGGGCCATGTGCGAACCCATGGCGCCCAGTCCGACGAAGGCTGTTTGCATACGCGTTCCCGGTGGTTGTTTTTGCAGGTCGAGAGATTAAGGCTTTGCGCCTCGCGGGGCAAAGCGCCGCGGCGGTTCGATGCCTGACAGCCGCGGTCGGCTGTAATCGGTCATGTTGGGCCGGTAAGCAGCGGGCGGTCAGCTCTGACTGTTGCAGATGGTGTCTACGTCGCGCTTGGCATTGAGCCGCTCGGCGTCGATCTCCTCCGAGGTCAGATACTCGCGCTCGCCGTCGCTGCCGATGCGGTAGAGCTTGCGTCCCTCGATGGATTTGCGGTATCGCTCCTGCGCATCCGCGCATTGCTTTTCGCGCGCCGCCTCGACGTCGTCCTGAACGGCCTTTTTCACGGCGTCATCGCCGGTTGCCTGCGCGCGCGCCGCGGTCACGGCCGGCTTTGGCGGCGGGGTCGCGGCGGCGGGCGGTGCGGGCCGGGTGCCGTGGGCTCCGAGCAGGTCCATGACCTCGGCGTGCACCCCATCCGGCGGTCGATCGCCATACTGCACCTTGCCCTGCGCATCGACCCACTTGTATACGACGGCCGAAGCCACGGACGAGAACGCCAGCAATGCCGCGCACAACAGAACGCGTTTCATGTTCGACCCCCGTCTGACACCCGCCATCTATAACGCACGCGAGCCTGATTCTCCAGTACGGATGCGCAGCGACTGGCCCAGCTCCGACACGAAAATCTTGCCATCCCCGATCTTGCCGGTGCGCGCCGTTTCGATGATCGCCTCCACGACCCGGTCCACCTGCTCGTCATCCACCGCCAGTTCGAGCTTGACCTTGGGCAGGAAATCAACGACATACTCCGCTCCGCGATACAGTTCAGTGTGGCCTTTTTGCCGGCCGAAGCCCTTGACCTCGGTCACGGTAATGCCCTGTACCCCGACCTCGGCCAGCGCGGACCGTACATCATCAAGCTTGAACGGCTTGATGATGGCAATGACCATTTTCATGCGGACGGGCTCCCAATTTGTTGGACAACTAGTGTAACAGTGCGCAAAAGTCCCAGATTGTTGCTTTACAGCATGGAGTATTGCAATTTTGTGATGTATAAACGCAGGGCATCTTGCGCCGTGCGCGAACATAAAAAACGGCGCGGGTTCCTTGAGGTACCCGCGCCGCCGGGATATCGCACCGACGGGGGAGTTGGCTGGCTTGCCGGCGCGAGATGCTCCTAAATCTTCAGATGTTTGGCCTTGCTTGGGTGCAGGCGAGGCCTCTGATGTCCTCGATATCAATCATCCATTCATGTTCTGTGCTGTTCATCGATTCGGTTCGCTCTCAATCCTGTCAAATCGCGTCGGGTCCGGTTTCGCCGGTGCGCACACGTAAAGCCTGTTCGAGTTCCAAGACCCACACCTTCCCGTCACCGGTTTTGCCGGTTCTGGCCACATTGCAAACCGCCTCCATGACCTGCTCCGCGATCGAATCGTCCACGGCGAGTTCCACCTTCGCCTTGGGCAGGAAGTCGACGCTATATTCGGCTCCCCGGTAAAACTCCGCATGCCCACGCTGCCTGCCGTATCCGTGCACCTCGGTCACCGTCACGCCTTGAATACCGATGTCTGCCACGGCTTGCCTGACTTCGTCCAATTTGAACGGCTTGATAATCGCGGTGATGAGCTTCATTCAGTCATGTTATCGCCGCTATCGCCGTTTAGTCGCCGCCTCCAACGTGGTTCGAAGCACTCGAGTACACTAATGCAGCTTCCGTGCCAGGGCATGAATCAACGACTTAGGCCGTGGAAGGGCTTTTTATGCACCAAAATGGCGCGTCCCCGCCCAAATGGTGCGTTATGGAAGTGCGATGCGCAAAGCGCAGGAGGTCATTGTGAGCTTCATGAATTCGAATGGTCTGGATGAACTGGCCCGCCGGCTTGCCGAGGCGGTGCCGGAGTCCCTGCGCAGCATGGGGCGCGAATTACAGGACAATTTCAAGGCCGTGCTGCAGGCGCAGCTGAGCAAGCTCGATTTGGTGAGCCGCCAGGAATTCGACGTGCAAGCGGCGCTGCTGCAGCGTACCCAGTCGAAACTGGCGGACATGGAGTCGCGCCTTGCGGCGGTGATCGCGAAACTGCCGCAATGATGCCCTCACGGCGCATGAGGCGGCGCCTGGGGCGGCACATGCGGCGGCGCCTGGGGCGGCACATGCGGCGGCGCCTGGAACGGTGCAGGGCATTTCTCGGCGATTTCATCGGTTAGTCGCGCTGGCAGCAGCGTTGCCGCCGAATAGTCTGCCGGCATGGCCAGCGACTCGGCGAACAGCACGGTTTACAGCCGCGCCCCAGAGGGGCTCGGCGCACCCCTGGTGCGCGTCGAAGTGCACATTGGTCCGGGACTGCCCGCCTTCATCATCGTGGGTTTGCCGGAGACGGTCGTGCGCGAAAGCAAGGAGCGCGTCCGCTCGGCGTTGCTGACCGCCGGCTTCACCGTGCCCGTGGGCCGGATCACCGTGAATCTGTCGCCGGCCGATCTGCCGAAGGAGGGCGGCCGCTTCGATCTGCCGATCGCCATCGGGGTTCTGGCCGCGAGCGCTCAATTGTCCGCTCGCGCCCTGCAAGGACGCGAGTTCTATGGGGAACTGTCCTTGAGCGGCGAGCTGCGCGAGACGCGCAAGCTGCTGCCCGCGCTGATCGCCGGCGCCGCGGCGGGTCATGAATTGATCCTGCCCGCCGCCAATGGGCTGGAGGCCGGGCTGGTTGGCGGGCCGCGTCTGAAGCTGGCCAACGATCTGCGCCAGGTGTGGCGGGCGCTTGAGCGCGGCACGGGGTTGTCCGGGGCACCGCCGACGGCGGCGCTGGAGCCGGCCGCCACGCCCGATCTGGCCGAGGTGCGGGGCCAGTACGGTGCGAAACGCGCGCTCGAAATCGCCGCGGCCGGCGAACATGGTCTGCTGATGATCGGACCGCCCGGCACGGGCAAGACGCTGCTGGCGCAGCGCATGCCCGGGCTGATGCCACCCCTCGGCCGATGCGAAGCGCTGGAAGTGGCCAGCCTGGAATCCGCCGCCGGCCGCCGGCCGTCGAACGCCGGCCTGCGGCCGTTTCGCAACCCGCAGCATACGGCGTCGGTCGCGTCGCTGATCGGCGGCAGCGGCTTTCGCCCTGGCGAACTGTCGCTCGCGCATCTGGGTGTGCTGTTCATGGATGAACTGCCCGAATTTGCCCGCAATGCTCTGGAGGCGCTGCGCGAACCGATGGAAAGCGGCACGGTGGTCGTCTCGCGGGTGAAACGCACCTGCGAATTCCCTGCGCGCTTTCAGCTGGTGGCCGCCATGAATCCCTGCCCCTGCGGCTATCACGGTGATGTGCGCGGCCGCTGCCGGTGCACGGCGGAGCAGGTGGCGCGCTACCGCACGCGGATCTCCGGGCCGCTCATCGATCGCATCGACATCCATGTCGAGCTGGCGGCGGTGCCGGCCGAGCAGCTGTTGGCGGAGGCCATCGTGCCGGTCGAAAGCTCGGCCGTCGTGGCCTTGCGGGTGGCGGCGGCGCGCGAGGCGCAGTTGCAGCGCCAGGGCAAACTGAACGGTCGATTGACGCCCAACGAGGCGGCGCGGCTGTGCCGCATCGACCCGGCCTCACGGCGGCTGCTCGCCACCGCCATCGCCCGCTTGGGCCTATCGGCGCGCGCCTATCATCGGGTATTGAAACTGGCGCGCACCTGTGCCGATCTGGCAGGGGAGAGCAACATCGGCCCGGCACAGGTGGCCGAGGCGGTGGGCCTGCGGGCGCTCGACCGGTGCGCGCCGGACCGGCCCATTACTTGTTGAGGGACACCATGTAATCCACCGCCGAGCGGATGGTCGCGTCGGGCCAGGCGGTTCCACCCTTGGGCGGCATGGCGCCCTTGCCGGCAATCGCGTGTTGATACAGCGTTTCCTTGCCCTGTGCGATGCGCGGCCCCCAGGCGGCATGGTCGCCGATCTTGGGCGCTCCATTGATGCCCGCAGAATGGCAGGACGAGCATACCTGGGTGAACGCCGCCTCGCCGGATGCCGGGACATCCGCGACCGGCGCCGCCTTGGCCGTCTCCATGGCTGCCAGCGCGCTGTTGTCCCGCCCGGCCACCGCCTCGTGCGCCACCGGCGAGATGTTCGCGTCCACCGCCTGAATCTCGAGCGGCTCGGTCATCTCATGGGCCAGTTGGCTATCTGCGCCGATCGCTCGCGCCACCGCAAAAATGATGATGGCAAAGAGGATGAGCACTCCCAGTATCAGACTGAAAAAATTGAAGAAATGGGTATCAGACGTTTCGGTGTTGGCCACGACAACTCACTGAAATGACGCAAAATAGAGGGACTGAAGGAACGCAGGTAGTATAGCGGTCATGCCGAAAGGCGACAAACCGGCTGTCCCGCACCGCCATGTATTCAATCGCGAGAATCGGAGTCAACATGAGTCAACGTGCTGCGCCAGGTTCATTTGCGGCGCCAATCGCTGCGTGCATGCTCGCCGCACTGTTCGTGCTCACGGTGCGCGCCGCGGAGCCGGATCCGGCGGTGCTGCGCTACACGCTGCCGGCGGACTATAAATGGGTCGACAGCAAGGAGTACCCCGGGCTGAAGTCCGTGGTCCTGTACGGTGATCCCTCCAAACCGGGTCCCTACGCCGTGCTCAACCGCTTCGCGGCCGGTACCTTCAGCCGGCCGCACTTTCATCCGAATGACCGCGTCATCGTGGTGGTCTCGGGCACATGGTGGATGGGCACCGGCGATAAATTCGACACGAGCGCCACCAAGCCCATGCCGCCGGGCAGCTCGGCGGTGCATTACGGCGGCAAGGTTCACTTCGATGGCGCCAAGGGCGAGGATTGCGAAGTGATCATCTTCGGCATCGGCCCGGCGACCGCCACGCGCGTGGGTGAGCGATGAACGCGTCACGAATACGACGGCTGGCGCGGCCGTGGCTGCTCATCGTCGCGGCGGGCTACGCCGGTGCGATCGCGGCCGACACGGCGCCGACCGAAGCGCAGAAATTGCGCCACGATCACTTTCACCAGCTGGGTGAGGCATTCAAGGCGATCCGCGATCAAAGCCGCTCTAAGTCGCCCGCTTTCCCGGCTCTGCAGAAGGCCGCCCAGGCGGTCAACGACGCGTCGGTCGACCAGGGACGGTGGTTCCCGAAGGGATCCGGTCCCGAGACCGGCAAGACCCGGGCGCTGGCCGAAGTCTGGACCAAACCCGTGGATTTCGCGGCCGCACAGAAATTGTTCGCCGACAGCGCGCCGCAACTGCTGGCGGCGGCCAATGCCGGCGACATCGAGGCCGTGCGCAGCAGCTATGGCACCGTCGGCAAGTCCTGCAAGAACTGCCACGACACCTTCCGCCAGCCCAACGACGATGACTGAAGGTGCGGCGCACACCGGCGTGCGCGTGCGCATCTGGGATGCGCCCGTGCGGCTGGTGCACTGGCTGATGGTGTCGCTGATCGGCGCGTCGTGGTGGACGGCGCATGCCGGAAAATTGGACTATCACCGCGACAGCGGCTACGCACTGCTCGGCCTGCTCACCTTCAGAATATATTGGGGTTTCGCCGGCAGTTCGACCGCCCGCTTCGCCAACTTCGTCAGGGGACCCCGCGCCATCGGGGCTTACCTGCGGCGGCTGCCGGTGCGCATGGGAGCGCATGAGCCGGCCGTGCCGGGGCACAATCCCCTGGGCGCCCTCAGCGTCATCGCCCTGCTGTCATTGCTGGCGGCACAGATTCTGCTCGGCCTGTTCGCCGTGGACGTCGACGGCATCGAATCCGGCCCTTTGTCCTCGCACGTGAGCTTCGATGCCGGGCGCTATTGCGCGAAGCTGCATGGCCGGAATTTCAACCTGCTCCTGGCGTTCGTCGTCCTGCACGTCGCGGCGGTGCTGTTCTACCTCGTGTACAAGCGGCAGAATCTCATCTCCGGCATGCTCCATGGCCGGCGCGCATTCCCCGCGGGGGCCGCGCCCCAGGTCACTTTCGCCTCCATGAGCCGGCTGCTCGCGGGCGCCGCCCTTGCGGGTCTGGTGGTATGGGGGGTAACGCGGGCCTGACCGGCGGGGGCTGCGTTGAGCGCGGGCCGCGCGCTCAAAGATTGGCCAAGCGCGTGTCCGCGTCGCCGAAACGCGGCAGCGTCGTGCCCATCCGGTCCATCAGCGACAGGTGCAGGCTGCAGAGCTTGCGGTTCCCGTCGCCCGCAGCCGAATAATCCAGCACCCGGCCGGTCTGGAGGGTGCCGCCGAGTCCGCCGATCGTGACGATGGGCAGTTTGGTGTTGTCGTGGCTGGTGCCCGACCACATGTTCGAGAAATACAGCAGGCAGGTGTTGTCGAGCACGCTGCCCTCGCCCTCGGGCATGGCGTCGAGCCGCGCGGCGAGATAGGCGAGGTTGCTGACGTAGTAGCGCGCGATCTTTTCGTAGTCGTCCGATGTGTCGTCGTGTGAGGCGCTGTGATGGGTCTTGGTCACGCCGAGGAAGGGGTAGAACATCCCGGACAGGTCGCGGTTGAACATCAGCGTCGCGACCCGCGTCTTGTCGGTCTGAAAGGCGATGGCGACGATATCCGACATGAGCTTCATGTGCTCGCGCAGATCCTGCGGCAGGCCGTTGTCCGGACGGCTCATCGTCGCAAGCGGCCTGCCCCGGTCCGCGGCATTCCCTGCGGCACCGGCCTGATCGGTGCGCATGCGGTCGACGCGCTTCTCCACGTCGCGCACGCTCGCCAGGTACTCCTCGAGCTTGCGTTGATCGTCGGCGCCGAGCAGCGACTCGAGGCTCGCGGCATCGTCGCGCACCCGGTCGAGGATGCTCTCCAGCCGCCGGCTGCCGCGGTTCTCGAACAGGCTGTCGAACGCCAGTGAGGGATACACCTCGAGCGGAACCGG
Organism: Gammaproteobacteria bacterium; assembly: GCA_003137095.1. Lineage (GTDB taxonomy): Bacteria > Pseudomonadota > Gammaproteobacteria > Steroidobacterales > Steroidobacteraceae > Bog-1198. Next base: position 1,087 of record PLET01000065.1, on the reverse strand, counting down.
CGAGTCCTCGCTTTGCCAGGAGATGTACGAACTGTAGGCCATGGAGAAATTCGTCTCATGGTAGCCGGTGACCGGCTGTTCGCAGCCGAGCACCAGACTGGGCTGCAGGGTGTCGCGGCCGATGGTGTTGGCGAGCACCTGGTCCATGCTGATCCCGCCGCGCAAAACGGCGCCCTTGGCGAGCGGCACCCCGGACAATATGTTGCCGGTCTGGCCGGGATGGATGCCGACGCCCACGGCCGGCTTGTTGACCAGACCGTTGATGACGTTGAGCTTGGTCCTGAAGGGTGCCAGCGGCGCGAGCGTGCGGCTGAATTCCATATCCGCGCCGGCACCCCTGGCCCACCAGTGATTCGGGTTGATGCCGCAGCCCATGAAAACCAGCGCGAGGCGCTTGGGGTGTCCGGACGCGTCCGTGGTGCCGGCCGCCAGCACGCGCAGCGACTCGAAAAAAGGCAGCGCCATGATCACGCCGGCGCCGCGCAATACCGTGCGCCGCGACAGGATATGCCCGGATCGGTGGGTAGCAGGTCGCATGGATCAGTGCACGAGATTATCGCCGATATGAGGGCTGATGTAACGGGCCGTCAGCGGCCCGGCTTGCAACTGGGAACGCCGGTTGCGGAATTGCGGACTCAGCACCAGCGTTTCAACCATCGCACCGAATCGATAGTGGTCGGCGGCGAGCCGCGCCTTCATCTCATCGAGCAGCAGATCGTCCGATATCAACAGCGTGCGGCCGAGGCCGTAAGCCAGCAGCTTGGCCGCGAGATTGTCGATGAAGGCCCGTTCTCGATGTGCGCGGATGTAATCGCGCAGGCCGGCCATACCCTCACCCATCACACCACCGGGAAATTCCGCACGGCTGTCGACGGCATGTCCGCCGAAATCGACATTGCGAACTTCGCCGATGGCGCCATAACCTTCCATGGCGAGACCGAAGGTGTCGAAGCGCGAATGACAGCCGGCGCACTGCGGATCCTTGCGATGCTGTTCGAGTGACTGTCGCAGGCTGAGTTCACCCAGGCTTTTTTCGTCCGCCGGCAGGCTTGGGACATTGGGGGGCGGCGCGGGGATTCGCTGGCCG